>JBFFMY010000112.1:0-1900 GCA_041563475.1 Salibacteraceae bacterium | reverse complement strand
GATGAAGCTACTCGAAAAGTATTATTGAATAAAATTCCATTAATTGATGCAGCCGTTCGAGAAGAAATGCTAATCAAAGCCAATATAAAAGGAGATGGAACCCGATTTAATGAGATTGTAAAAAATAAAATTACCGAATTAGGTATATTAGAACCTGGAAGTCAAGCGTACACTGAAATGTTTGCTATTCTTGATAAACTTCCAATAGCCTACCACAAAGCGAAAGCTGTTTTTGGGGGTAAGGATAAAAAAGAACCAGGTGAAGGAGGCGTTTTCTCCATTTTTGTAAGTGATTTATGTAAAGGATGTGGGGCTTGTGTTACCGTATGTGGAACAAAAGGAGCTTTGGAAATGGTAAGTGAAACGGAAGAAATACATACCGATTACCATTCTGCAATAAACTTCATGAATTTATTGGGAGATACACGAACAAAATACCTTGGATTATACGATCCAGAAAACCCAGGTGAATCCAAAAATGCTGCGTTGAAAAATCACATGATGCAACGTTCAAAATATGAAGCATTGCAATCTGGTGATGGTGCATGTGCAGGTTGTGGTGAAAAAACGGTTCTTCATTCCGTATCTTCATTAACGGAAGCAATGATGCGTCCTTTAATGCATAGAAAAGCAGATAGATTTAAAAAGAAAGCAGATACTCTTGCAAAACACGGTCTTTCTATTTTGAATGAATTAAAGGCGAAGGATCAAGCGAGTTATTCTATTTTCAGACGTACATTCTTGCATATGATTATGGATATTGGTGCAGAAACAGCCAAAGAAACGGATGCTAGAATTAGTAGAGAATTTAAAGGGTCTGATGAAGACATGATTAATGGACTTGTGGCTGTATTACGTCAAGAAGCATATAATTTAAAAGAGCTTCGTGCTATTGAAGGATTAATGCCAAACGGAATGGCAGCAATGGCAATGACTGCATCAACAGGTTGCAACACAGTATATAGTTCAACCCCTCCAAATAATCCACATCCTTATCCATGGATGAATTCATTGTTTCAAGATGGAGCAACAATTGGATGGTTAGTGGGTGAAAGTTTTATTTATGACCATTCGCGTAGATCGGTTATTCCAGAGCGATTTGCGGATATGCTTATTACTGGATTTGATAAAGAATTTACGGAAAGTGATTATTTCATGTACACGCATTTTAGTGATATGAATATGACTGATTTAGAAACTATTGAACTTCCAAAAGTGTGGGCTATCGGTGGGGATGGAGCCATGGGGGATATTGGGTATCAAAATGTTTCTAAGGTAATTATGCAGAATCGTCCAAATATTAAAATTATGTTGTTAGATACGCAGGTGTATTCTAATACTGGAGGACAAAATTCTGAGTCATCATCTATGTTAGGAGGTTTTGATATGAACCAATTTGGTGATGCCACGCAAGGGAAACAAACCGAACGTAAATCTGTAGCAGAATCCTTTATGTCGGGTCATGGATCAGCCTTTGTAGCGCAAGTTTCTATGGCAAATTCAGCCACTTTATTTAAAGCCATTTTAGATGGGTTGTTTTATAGAGGAACTGCATTTTTCCAATCATATACGGCATGTATGCCGGAACATGGAGTTGCCGATTACGCAGCTGCGGTTCAAGCTTTGAGAATTAGAGATTCTAGAGGTATGCCTGAATTTGTAATGAATCCAATGAATGGCGAAACATACTTTGATACCTTAGATATTAAATCGAATCAAAATTACATGAACGATTGGGCTACAAAAATGGCTCCAGTAACTAAAAAGAAATATACGTTTACTGCAGCTCATTGGGCCTTCACCGAAGCGCGATTCCGTTTGCACTTTAAAAAGGTAAATGAATCTAAAGTAGAAGGAATGGTAGAGTTGATGGATATGATTGAAAAGGTTACGATGAATG
>JBFFMY010000111.1:0-1902 GCA_041563475.1 Salibacteraceae bacterium | reverse complement strand
TGGTTTATTAACATAATTGGACTTACAAGGTATAATTTTTTTTTGAATTAATTAATTGAAAATCAATATTTTAAGATTTACGAAACAACCTAAAGGTATTTGTAAGTTAGTATGTTATTTAATTTGGGCTCAAAGAAATTTCGCCAATTTTTCTTTTTGTTTTAAATCTTAATTAGGGCGCAAAAAATTGAAGAAAGAAGTCGATAAGTATTTTTAAAGGGAAGAAATCTTTACTTTTTCAATATCTAGTTTACTGATTTTTTTAATAAAAATTGAAGCAATCATATTAAAATGAGAATAATAATTTATTTTTAGCCCAATCAATATAAAATCAAATGACAAAAAATATAATTTATGCGGGTGCAATTTTATTGTGCGGTTTGACTTTGACTTCGTGTCAAAAAGAAGATATTAATTCTGACCAGTATGAGGCCGATATGGAGGGTAATTCGGAGGTAATTTCGTATGAGGAAGGGATTATTATTCCAGGACAATACATCGTAGTTTTGAAAGAGAATTCATTACCAGAATTTAAAAAATCAATGAGTTATTCTGAAAGCAGTATTCTCCTAGACGATTTTGCGAAAGAAATGTTAAGGGAAAATAGAGTTGGTGAAAAAACCATTGTGCATTCGTTTGGGCATGCAACTAAAGGATTCGTAGTTCAATTATCTTTAGACGAATTAAAGGAGTTAAAAAGGGATGAAAGAGTTGCCTATATTGAAGAAGATCAGGTCGTGGCGTTGAAAAGACCGGATAAAGGTGGTGGTGGCTCCAGTGGAGGCCCAGACCCGCAAGTAACCCCATGGGGAGTAACAGCTGTGGGTGGATTTGGAAATGGAGCAACATCTGGAAAGAAGGCGTGGATTATTGATAGCGGTATTGATTTAACTCACCCAGATTTAAATGTAGATGTGGTTAATAGTCAATCATTTTTAAGTGGTTCTCAAGCAAATAATCCAAACGACCAAAATGGTCATGGATCGCATGTTGCGGGTACCATAGGAGCGTTGAATAATACAATCGGGGTTGTTGGAGTTGCAGCGGGTGTACCCGTTGTTGCGGTCCGCGTTTTAGATCGTAGAGGGTCAGGTTCAATGTCTGGAGTAATTGCTGGGGTAAATTATGTTGCTGCAACCGCTAGTTCAGGAGATGTAGCGAATATGAGCCTTGGTGGCGGAATTTCTACTACATTAGATAATGCGGTTATTGCAGCTGCTTCGAATGGGATAAAATTTGTGTTAGCAGCAGGAAATAGTAGTACTAGTGCTACTAATAGTTCTCCTGCAAGAGCAAATGGCACTAATGTTTATACTATTTCAGCCATGAATAGTTCAGGAAATTGGGCGTCTTTTTCAAATTATGGAAACCCTCCTATTGATTTTTGTGCCCCGGGAGTGAGTGTTCAATCTACCTATAAAAGTGGTGGTTATGCTTCCCTTTCGGGTACCTCAATGGCTGCTCCTCATGTAGCTGGAATCTTAATTTTAGGTAGTGTTACTTCAAATGGAACGGTTAGCGGTGATCCGGATGGAAATCCAGATCCAAAAGCACATCGATAAGATAATTGAAATAAAAAATGCGGCTAATAATTATTAGCCGCATTTTTTATTTCAAAACTTTTCATTTTGGTGGTAGCGTTTGCCCAATAATCACTCCAAAATTGCCGCCCATTTACGTCCATTTTTTTGAGGGTAGGTACATTCGAGAAACAAACCTGTCTAAATACAATGCGTTTTTGTACCCCCCCCTCCTTGTTTTTAAAGAAAGAGGCAAAATTATAAAAGTTTATTTTGGTAGTAGAAATGGCAAAAATGATGTTTCCGTTAGGAAGAATTCCCACCCCATTTCGAATGTGTAAATTGTTGGAGCCTTGAATAAATTTTGGATGAATTGCATTTT
>JBFFMY010000110.1:0-2120 GCA_041563475.1 Salibacteraceae bacterium | reverse complement strand
GGATTGGGTTATTTTGTTCCAAATATTCCGGGCCAAATAGACTCTTTAAGTTCGGGAACAACGAATATTCCTATAGCAATCGGGTTAATTTTAATGATGTATCCTCCATTAGCTAAAGTAGATTATACGCTACTACCTAAGGTGTTCATGGATGTGAAATTGCTTTCTGTTTCGCTGCTTTTAAATTGGATTATCGGTCCGATTTTAATGTTTGTTTTGGCTCTTGTTTTTTTACAAGATTATCCAGAGTATATGGTGGGCGTAATCCTAATTGGATTGGCTAGATGTATTGCAATGGTTTTGGTCTGGAATGATTTGGCAGAGGGCTCCAGTGAATATGGGGCTGCTTTGGTTGCGCTGAATAGTATTTTCCAAGTATTTGCCTACAGTTTTTATGCGTGGATTTTCATTACGGTGTTGCCTCCGTATTTTGGTTTTGATGGGGCTATTGTAGATATTTCAATTGCCACCATTGCGGAGAGTGTGGCCATTTATTTGGGGATACCCTTTTTACTTGGACTTTTAACTCGATTAATTTTAGTTCCTCTAAAGGGAGAGGAATGGTACAAAACGAAATTTATTCCTACTATTTCACCGCTCACATTAATTGCCCTATTATTTACAATCGTATTAATGTTTTCCTTGAAAGGAGAACTAATTGTGGAGATTCCATTTGATGTAATTCGAATTGCGATTCCATTATTAATTTACTTTTTGATCATGTTTTTGGTAGGCTTTTTTGTGAGCCGCATGATGGGTGCCGATTATGCAAAAAATGCTTCTATTTCGTTCACCGCTACAGGAAATAATTTTGAACTCGCTATTGCGGTAGCCATTGCGGTATTTGGATTGAATTCCGGTGAGGCATTTGCGGGAGTAGTTGGCCCTCTGGTAGAGGTTCCTGCGCTGATTTTATTGGTACGGGTGGCTTTTTGGTTGAAGAAAAAGTATTACTTAAATGGTGTATAATTTAGAAAATAATCAATTTTCTGTTCAAATTAATGGAATTGGGGCAGAGCTTTGTAGCTTTAAATCTAAGTCCTCAAATCTAGAATATATCTGGCAAGGAAATCCGGAGCTTTGGGCGAGTACGGCTCCTGTATTATTTCCCATAATTGGCGCGTTGAAGGGAGGCGTTTATTCATACAAGGGAGTAGAATACGCAGTTCCTAAACATGGGTTTATTCGATACAATGAAAACTTAGCCGTACAGAATAAATCTGAAAATGAGATTACCTTTTCCTATTCGTCTAATGCGGAATTAAAAAAGGATTATCCATTCGATTTTCTATTTGAGATTACCTTTTCCTTACGCGAGAATGTTTTGAAAGTGGAGCATGACGTAACCAACCTCGGAAAGACCGAGATGCTTTTCTCCCTGGGTGGTCATCCCGCATTTAATTGTCCGTTATTTCCCAATGAAAAATACAAAGATTATTTTTTGGAGTTCGATCAAGAACAAACCTTATCCACCATTGTATTCTCAAATAATGGATTACTCACAAATGAAACATTCGAAGTTATCTCTAATCAGAATAGAATAAACCTAACTCAAGATTTGTTTGCCAATGATGCGTTGATCTTTAAAGATATTTCCAGTAAAAAAGTCACACTAAAAAGTGAAAATCACAATCATTCGGTAACTGTCGAGTATTCAGATTTTAAAAATCTAGGAGTGTGGGCAAAACACAAAGCACCCTTTGTGTGCATTGAACCTTGGCTAGGAGTCACTGATCATGAAAATAGCACGGGAATTTTAAAGGAAAAGGAAGGAATTATAACCTTACTTCCCGGTGAGAAATACAATGCCAAATTCAGCATTGAAATCAATTAAAACTACCTTTGCATCAAATGAATTTCTATGGTGTTTAAATTAAAGGGTAACGAATTTATTCCGCTCAATGCGCTGCTAAAAATGATGAATGTAGCCGAATCTGGTGGGCAAGCGAATATGTTTATAACCGATGGTGAAGTGAAGGTGAATGGGTCTGTAGAAACCGCCAAACGTAAAAAAATGCGTGCGGGTGATCGAGTGGAAGCTTTAGGACAAACGATTGAAGTTAAATTATAATGGCTACTCCCTTACCCTTATTTGACCCAAAAATCCTTAAGGAATTAGT
>JBFFMY010000109.1:0-2557 GCA_041563475.1 Salibacteraceae bacterium | reverse complement strand
GATATGATTTGAATGGTGCAGCGTTTTATAGATCTGGACCTGGTTCATACAGTGTATTTGGTTCTGGAACTACACCATCCAACATGGAGTTGTTAAGCGTTGGTTATTCTTTCAGAGTTAATTACAATGGTGATGTTTATGCTAAGTATCAAAATGTAGCAACCAATCCAATAGTTGAGTTTGTAGCTCCTTCAGCAGCTGCTAAGGTTGATGATGGTTCTCTAGATGAAGTTACAAGTGTTACTGTGAAAATGGGCGTATATCCAAACCCATTCAGTGACTTCACAAACTTCACGTTTGAATTGGAAGAGTCAACTACGGTTAAGTTAGTAATCTATGATCTATCAGGTAAAATAATTAGAGAGTTAGCTGATGGTGAGTTTGAAACAGGAACAAACCAAGTTCGATGGGATGGAAATAATAATACCGGATCGCCAGTAGCATCAGGTGTATATTTCTACAGAATTGAAGCTGGAGAGTTCGTACAAACAAATAGAATTATCGTAACAAGATAGTCTTAGACAATCTCACAAAATCAAAGGGTCAACTTGAAAAAGTTGGCCCTTTTTTTATGCTTCACTAAAAAAGTAAAGAAGTTGGTATGGATTGAAAATGGTAGAATTCCAAAAACCAATTTCGCGTAAGCAAAACATTCGTCCTATAAAGGAAGCAAGTATAAAAACAAGATTTCTTCACACGTTTTACGATAAGTATGTTTGACGAACGTTAAGGCGATGAAGATTGAATCGGATTAAAAGTCGGTACCGATAGCTATCGGTATGATTGTCGTAGGGTGAAGAAATGGTAGTTTTTAACGCTTCATTTATCAGACATGCTTTTTTGTTTCTTTTTTACGTTAAAAAAGAAAAGAGAATAAATTCAAATTCATTCAGCGAATTACATATTGTAGAAAATTGGTTAAAGGCGTTTGCGAGTTTGGGTGAGATAGTGTAGGTTTTGGAAAGAATTCAACATTGTCAATCGTGACCTCGATTTATTACTCACTCCATTTTATTTTCAAGCATGTTCGTGAACTCCTTTCAGTCGGTTGCTTCGTTTTTTATCAACCGACCTTCGGGAGCTCATGACCAAAGGGAGTAGCAAAAAATGAAGCTGCATTAAAGTCAAATGTTTTCTAATTAAAGCTTGTGACATTGATAGATAAATTTATCAGACATGCTTTTTTTGTTTCTTTTTAACTCTAAAAAAGAAAAGAAGAAAATCAAATCCAAAATCATATATCTAAAATCCTCCATCATAAATCATCAATCCCAAATCCTAAATCAAAAATCCTACATCCATAACAGGTTCTCCATAGATGCCCTTACTTTACCCAAGTATAAATCCATTAGAAATAATCTCCCTTTTTTAACTTTATCCCACTCCGTTAAAAATATTTGCCCAACTTTGTCTTTTGGGTAAAATCACCAATCAATTAGTATAAGTTAATGTCTAAAACCGTTTCAGGGAAAGTATTTGATCTAAAACTTTTAAAAAGAGTTTTAGAATATGTTAAACCCTATAAAGGGAGGTTTATACTTACTGGTACACTCGTTTTAATTTTAGGTGTCTTAGCTCCGGTTCGACCGTTCTTAATTCAATTTGCGGTTGATAATTACATTTTAGAACCCGATGAAGCCATGCTTTTGAACATCACAATTTTGCTCGTTGGGTTGTTAATTCTAGAGGCCATACTTCAATTTTATCAAACGTATTCTGCAAATTGGATTGGTCAATCGGTTATTAAAGATATACGCGTTAACCTATACAAACGGATTAACAATTTTGGATTACGATATTTCGATAAAACTCCTATTGGTACCTTGGTAACGAGAGTAGTTTCCGATATTGAAACCATAGCAGATATATTTTCTCAGGGCATTTTGGTTATCATAGGGGATGTGCTAAAATTAGTCGTGATTGTTGGTTTTATGCTCTATGAAGATTGGAGGTTAACCCTATTTGTTTTAACCCCAATGCCGATATTATTCATTGCAACATATTGGTTTAAAAATTATATCAAAAGAGCTTTTCAAGATGTGAGAACGGCAATTTCCAATTTGAATACTTTCGTTCAAGAACATATTACAGGAATGAATATCGTTCAGGTTTTTAATCGGGAAAGGAAAGAACAACTATTATTTAGTCAGATTAATAATTTGCACGCGCAAGCACACATCAGAACCGTTTGGGCAAATTCTATTTTTTTTCCAATTGTGGAAGTATTAAGCGCCATTTCTTTGGCTCTTTTAGTGTGGTGGGGTGCAAAGGATGTGATTCAAGGCCATAGCACTTTGGGTACATTAATCGCATTTATAATGTATATAGGGATGCTTTATCGCCCCATTAGACAATTAGCAGATAAGTTTAACACGCTGCAAATGGGAATGGTGGCAAGCGAACGGGTATTTAATCTACTGGAATCTGATTTTAGCATTTCCGATAAAGGAAATAAATTAGCAGATAAGGTGCATGGAGATATAGAATTCAAAAATGTATGGTTTGCATATAACGATGAAAATTGGGTTTTGCGTGGAATAAGTTTTAAGGCTCTTTC
>JBFFMY010000108.1:0-3217 GCA_041563475.1 Salibacteraceae bacterium | reverse complement strand
GGAGTAAACACAATGAAAGAAATAATTATAATGGGAACTAAACAGCGTATACGACCAGTCGTTCTGACAGCGCTTGCTGCAGCATTAGGATTTGTGCCCATGGCTATTTCAACGGGTGCTGGCGCAGAAGTTCAACGACCTTTGGCTACGGTGGTTATAGGAGGTTTGGTCACTTCAACATTACTTACACTTATTATTTTACCGATACTTTTTGGGATGTTTGAAAAACTAAAATTTCCGGTGCTAAAAAGGCGTAAAAAAAATCCAAATATTTCGATGTTAATAGTGCTTTTTATCCTCCCTATTTTGGGTCAAACGCAAACATTAAATATTGAGGAACTTATTGGAATTGCTTTAACGAACAACCCGCAAATAAAAGAAGCCTCTTTGAGAACGGAAAAAAGTGAGGTTTTGAAAAAATCAACCATTGATTTTGGTAAAACAAATGTTGGGTATAATTATGGTCAAATAAATGGCGATTATCAAGATTATTATTGGAACATTAATCAAACATTTAAATTTCCTTCTTCGTATACGAGTAGTTCGAAATTAAATCAAGAGCAAACTAAGCTTCAGAAAATAAACGAAAAGATCTCGAAAAGTGAGTTGGTATTTCAATTAAGATCGGAATATGCGCGGTTGAATTACCTTTTGAGTAGGCTAGAAATGTATCAAGAATTAGATACTAATTATTCTAAATTAGTTGAGCTGTCTAACAAGCAATATAAAGTAGGTGACATAAAAATTTTAGAGTATTTAACCATTGAATCAAAAGGTAATCAAATAAGAATTGCGGCTGATCAAGGAGTCATTGAAATTCAAAGCTCAAAATCTAATCTTCAAAAGTTAATGGCTATTGATTACCCAATTGATCCGTATACGCCCGTTGTTTGGAAAGAACAAATTCAAGTGTCTGATTCTGCAACATTAGTTAATGCTGGTTTACAATATTTTGAACAATCCATCCAAGTCTCAAGTCAGGCGCAAAAAGTCTTGAAAAATGAATTTGCACCAGAAATTTCTCTTGGGTATTTCAATCAGCAAATCGAAGGATTAAAAGGTTTGGATGGCGTTTATTTAGGAATGAATATCCCCATATTTTTTTGGACTCAAAAAGGAAATTCTCAAGCTGCTAGAATTAACACGGATATCGCTGAACAACAATTTTTTGATTACAGTAATGAGTTGAAGAATGAAATAAATATAGCCATCCAAGAAATAAAAAAGCATCAAATATCTCGTAGCTTTTATGAGGGAATGGGCACGGAATTGTCGGATAGAATTTTACGAAGTTCAGCGATTCAATTCACCTCCGGAGATATTGGCTATATTGAATTTATCGCAACAGTGAAAGAGGCTTATAATTTAAAAGAACACTATTTAAATAGTTTGTATCAATATAATTTAGCCGTTATCCGCTATAACTTTCTTATGGGAGTTTATAATTAATTGGTTAAGAATCAAACGTATTACATAAAAAATGAAAATGAAAAAAGCATTATATAAAGCATTTCTGTTTTTACTTCCAATAATCTCTTTTGGATGTTCAACTGCAGAACCAGATTCACAAAATAAAACCATAAGTGAAGATCATACCCATGAATTAGAAGATTCATCAAATGACTATACTGTTCGGTTAACTACGGGTCAAATTGAAATTATGAAAATTTCCATGGGCTCATTTATGAATATGAATGTGACAACAACTATTAAATCAAACGGACAGTTGGAGTTGCCCCCACAAAACAAGGCGAGTGTAAGTACGATTCTTTCGGGTAGAGTTAAAGAAATAATGGTTATGGAAGGATCCCAAGTTAAAAAAGGTCAGGTTTTGGCCATCCTTGAAAATCCTGAAGTAATTGAACTGCAAGAAGAATACATTCGGCATACTAGCGAATTTGAGTTTATTAAAAATGATTATTTACGGAAAAAGGAGCTGTATAAGGACAGTATTAACTCGGTCAAAGAATTTCAAAAAGCCAAGGCAGAATACCAAATGGCACTAGCTAAACAACAGGGGTTAAAGGCTAAACTCCAATTACTTAATTATTCAATTTCAGAAGTTGAAAAGGGTGTTGTTTCTAGTTCTTTTAATGTGATTTCTCCAATTGAGGGGTATGTTAGGTTAATTGAAGTTAACATGGGGAAATTTGTAGAGCAAAAACAGGAAATGTTTGAAATTGTAGATAATGATCATATTCATATGGACCTACTGGTGTATGAAAAGGATATCGATAAGGTAAAGATTGATCAAAAAGTTGTTTTTTCAATTTCAACCCATCCCGAGAATGTGTTTTACGGAAAAGTATTTGCTGTAGGAAGGGCTTTTCAAAGTGAAATTAAGGCGGTGAAAGTTCACGCTGAAATCACCAGTAAGCCTACTGGGCTTCTCCCTGGAATGTATGTGGATGCACGGATAATAATTGATAGTAACGAAACGCAATCTGTTCCAGAATCTGCTATTATTGAAGAAGGTGGACTGAGTTATATTTTCGTTGTTAATGAATCAAAATCAAACGAGGATTACGTTTCATTTAATAAAATAGAAATTAATACTGGTGCCAGTGATATGGGCTTTGTAGAAGTTGTTACTGCACAACCCGTACCTACGCATCCTAAAGTTGTTATTCATGGAGCCTATTACATTCTGGCTGAAATGAATAAAGGAGAAGGTAGTGGACATAATCACTAAGTCAGTTTCCCTTTAGAAAATGGAAGGTACCTTTTTAAAATTCTGGATTAAAAGTAACTTAGCCGCTTGAAAAGGTTGTTTTTTATATTGTTGATGTTTATTTGGTCTGGTCAAATTTTTGGTCAGAATACGCAATTTTATCCAGAGGACTGGCGACCTGACTCTGTAAGTAGTAAAAGGTTAAAAGTAGTTGGTATAAGTGCTGGAGGGTTTTATGCGATAACTATGACAGGCTTATATTCTACATGGTATGCGCCATATTCTACAGGCAAGTTTCACACTTTTGATGATAATGGCCAATGGGAAGGAATGGACAAATTGGGCCATTCTTTAACTGGGTATTATTTGTCTCGTTATGGACGAGAGGCATTGTGGTCAACAGGATTAAATAATACTAAATCTACGCTTTATGGAGTTGGCTTTGCGATGATATTTCAAACTACGGTTGAAATATTTGATGGTTTCTCCGATGGATGGGGGTTTTCATGGGGTGATATTGCTGCCAATACTATCGGAGCAGGTATG
>JBFFMY010000107.1:0-3230 GCA_041563475.1 Salibacteraceae bacterium | reverse complement strand
TTTTTTTAATTTTTAAAAAAAAAAACGACCACAATACAATTGCAGATGCTATATATCCTATCCAGTCTGTTAAAGAAATGTCCATGAACCTTAAATTTATTAGAACGCGAAGGTAGATGAACTAGTCAAAAAGGCTGGGTTGACCGCCTATTTTTTCGGCAATTAATTCAACGTTTAAATCTCGAAAATCAGCAATGGGCATTTCATTTAACCAGTCACTTTCCAACTTCTGTGGAAGAATCACGGGCATTCGCTTCTTTGTATTGTGAATTTCACTCATTAATTCGTTGGCCTGTGTGGTGAGTATGGAATATGATTTTACTTTTTGATCGTTTACCAGATTTATCCATTCGGACCAAATACCTGCAAAAGTAAAAAGCTCCTTATCTGGTACGGATATGAAATATTTTTGTTTGTTCTTCCCTTTTGAATCCCTCCATTGCCATTCAAAAAAGCCATCAGATAGAATTAAACAACGGTTATTCATCGAATTTTTAAAGGAAGGTTTTTCACTCAATGTTTCAATTTTGGCATTGAGCGTATACTTTTTAATTTCATCATTTTGTGCCCAAGCTGGAATTAACCCCCATTGAAATAATTCCACTTTTGAAACGTCTTCATTTGAAATAACTGGAGTTTTCGGAAAATCAAAACCATTAAATATCCCAGAAACTCCATGGGGTATTTTGCTTATTTCTATATGAAATCGTTTGGCAATCTCCTCAGGAGATTTTGTTTGTTGACTGTGAAAGCACATCGTTAATTGGTCATTTCAATAAGTTTAACAACGGTGTTATAGTTCCGTGCGCTAGAAGTTAGTTTAAGTTTACTTTCTATAAAGTTGTTACTCAACTTTGCTCTTCCTGCGCCCACTTCGTAATAAAGATAAGTCATAGTGTCTTGTATAATAATTTCCTCACCTTCAAATGTGTGTTGACTTAATTTATCGATATTTTCTGTTGTAGGATTGGAGTATAGGAAAGCAAAGTACATTTTACTTTTTTCTCTGTTTTTGTCCTTTAAGTATGGACTTTCATTTATTACCTTATTTAAATATTCTGGCGTAATAACCAAGGTAGGCACTTTAAATCCAAATTCTTTGTCAATTACAGATTCAATTTTTTTTGCAATCAGCGTAGGATTGTTTTCCGTACTCGATAAAACGATATTGCCACTTTGAATGTAGGTTTGAACATTTAAAAATCCTGCTGTTTCCAAATGAATCCGTAAATCAGCCATTTTTATCTTTTTCTGGCCGCTCACATTAATACCCCGTAAAAGAGCAATATATTTTTTCATTACTTTATTTTTATTTGATAAAACTAAATCATAATTGCCAATTTAAAATAATTATATCGTAATATTGCAATGTAACAATTAAATGGTATGGGAATTACAAAATCAGATTTATTTACAGATGCCCAAAATGAGGTGTCTCAAATCGCAAAAGCATTGGCACACCCAGCACGTTTAGCTATTATTGATTATTTATTGAAATCAAATGCGTGTATTAATGGCGATTTAGTGAATGAGTTAGGTTTAGCTCAAGCTACTATAAGCCAACATCTAAAAGAACTAAAGGGCATCGGCCTAATTCAAGGTACGATAGAAGGCGTTTCAGTGAGTTATTGTATTAATCCAGTAAAATGGGAAGAAATAAAAACATTATTCAACAATTTGTTCGACCAATACAAAGGTCCAATTTCTTGTTGTTAATTTAAAAATAGAAGTATGAAATTATCAGAAGTAAAGAAGGCATTAAAGAATGTAGATCTAATCACTTTTCAGTTACCAGATGAAAGCTTTGTACCAAAGCATTTTCATGTAACTGAAGTAGGGGTAGTAACAAAGTATTTCATTGATTGTGGTGGAGTGATTCGCACAGAAAGCAAAGTTAATTTTCAACTGTGGGAAGATGAAACCGATATCGCGCATGAATTGAAGCCGCAAAAAATGGTCGATATAATAGAACTTTCTGAAACTGTTTTAGAAATTGAAGATTTGGAAGTGGAAGTAGAGTATCAAGAATTTACCATAGGCAAATTCGGATTAGAGTTTGACGGTAAAAAATTCCTTCTCACAAATACCATGACCGATTGCTTAGCTAAAGATAAGTGCGGAGTTCCAGAACAAAAGGAAAAGGTTTCTTTGGCTTATTTGGAGAAACAACCTGTGACGGCCTGTGTTCCTGGTAATGGATGTTGTTAAGAATTTAGGTGTAAAAGAATGAATTTGAAATCAACAATTTCTGAAGTTTTAAAAATTGAGGTTACGGAATCTCGTCAGTTGGTTTTAGAGCCTTTGATTCAATATATTCAGGCCAAGCGAGATGCGAACGAAGAAATAGTGCTTAATTTTATTTGTACTCATAACTCTCGGAGGAGTCAATTCGCTCAAATTTGGGCGAAGGTAGCTGCAGCTCATTATTGTTTTTCAATCGTTAGTTTATCGGGTGGAGTTGAGGTGACGGCTTTTAATGAGCGTGCAATACAGTCACTAAAAAGATTCGGATTTAATATTATGGAAGGTGCTGGTAAAAACCCGAATGTTGAGGTTTCATGGTCAGAAACAGAAATGCCGCTAGTCATGTTTTCAAAACTTTTTGATGATGAGATCAACAAATTCAACAAATTTGCCGCGGTTATGACCTGTGATCATGCCGATGAAAATTGCCCATATATTCTAGGTACGGAGCAAAGAATCTCAGTAAATTATCGAGACCCTAAAGAATTTGATGATACCAAATTCGAACAATCAAAGTACGATGAGCGTTCTATGCAAATAGCCTCCGAATTGTTTTATGTTTTTTCAAAAATTGAATAAAATGGCACCAAAAAAATTAAGTTTTCTAGATTCGTATTTAACCCTTTGGATTTTCCTCGCCATGATTATTGGGGTTGGATTGGGTTATTTTGTTCCAAATATTCCGGGCCAAATAGACTCTTTAAGTTCGGGAACAACGAATATTCCTATAGCAATCGGGTTAATTTTAATGATGTATCCTCCATTAGCTAAAGTAGATTATAAGCTACTACCTAAGGTGTTTATGGATGTGAAATTGCTTTCTGTTTCGCTACTTTTAAACTGGATTATCGGTCCGATTTTAATGTTTGTTTTGGCGCTTATTTTTTTACAAGATTATCCAGAGTATATGGTGGGCGTAATCCTAATTGGATTGGCTAGATGTATTGCAATGGTTTTGGTCTGGAATGATTTGGCAGAGGGCTCCA
>JBFFMY010000106.1:0-3433 GCA_041563475.1 Salibacteraceae bacterium | reverse complement strand
TTTGATTCAACAGTATTACAACTGGTTTGAATTACTGAAAACGGATCAACCTGTAGAATTCAGTTTATCTGTGTTGGGGTGGTTGAAATACTGGTTTAACTTTGTTCCGAATAACCTATATGTTTTGGGAGTTGGGGCAGCAATTTTGTTAGCACCTTTTCAACGCACTGTTCAATACAAAAACCATATTTTTAGACAATTAATTCTAGCCTCAATACTTGTTTGGGTAGTCCTTTTTAATCATAAAGCAGAGTCACCTACATTTATTATTGCAATTGCTGGCGCAGCAATTTGGTTATTTTCTCAGAAGTTCACAATACCCAATAAAGTGTTATTAGTTATGGTGCTTTTGTTTACCCAACTTGCTCAATCTGATTTATATCCTGCTTTTATTCGTGAGAACTATTTTATTCCATATGTAATAAAAGTAGTTCCAATAATTTTGGTTTGGTTGAAAATACAGAACGATATTTTCTCGTTAGAAGGATTTCCGGAAGAAGAATCTTCTGATGAATTTAAGATTTAATTGTCCTAAAACCAATCATCACAACAATTTACCGTTAGTTAACTTTTATTTTAAAGAGCCAAAAGTTGGCGTAAAATTGCAAGGTGATAGAATTAAAAGCAATAAATAAATCCTACAAAGTAGGACAACACAGTCTACGGGTATTAAAAAACGTAAATCTTCAAATTAAGAATGGTGAAATGGTTTCTATTATGGGATCTTCTGGTTCGGGAAAATCCACTTTGTTAAACATTTTAGGAATACTTGACTCATACGATAGCGGAGAATATTTACTTGATGGGGCATTAATTCGTGAAATGAACGAAACTAAAGCCGCCAAACACCGAAATAAAATGATTGGTTTTATTTTTCAATCTTTTAACCTTGTCACCTTTAAAAACGCCATGGAAAATGTGGCCTTGCCTTTGTATTACCAAGGTGTTGGACGCAGAACACGAAATAAAATCGCTTTAGAATATTTAGAAAGAGTAGGGTTAAAAGAATGGGCTGAACACATGCCTAGCGAAATGAGTGGGGGGCAAAAACAGCGTGTAGCAATTGCTCGTGCGCTTATTTCTAAACCGAAAATTATTTTAGCCGATGAGCCTACCGGGGCATTGGATAGCAAAACCTCTGCGGATGTAATGAAATTGTTGCGTGAAATAAATAAGGAGGGGATAACCGTAATTATTGTAACGCATGAAAATGACATTGCAGATGCTACAGATCGGAGAATTGTTTTAAGGGATGGAGAGGTTATTACCGTAAAAGAAAATGTTTGATTTAGATAAATGGCAAGAAATATTTGATGTTGTTAAGGCCAATAAATTGCGCACTTTCTTAACTGCGTTTTCTGTTTCTTGGGGTATTTTCATGTTGATAATTTTGCTAGGGGCCGGTACAGGATTACGTAACGGGTTTGAAATAGAATTTAAAGGAAATGCGGTAAATAGTGTATGGGTTAGAACGGGTAATACGTCCATGCCATACAAAGGAATGCAACCTAACCGAAGAATTCAAATGACCAATGAGGATTACGATTTAGTAAAAAATTCATTTAGTGATATTGACCATATTTCAGCCCGTATGGAAAGTTGGAGTGTACAAATGGATTATAAAAACAGAACCGCAAACCTACCCTATAGAGGTGTTCATCCAGACAACAAATTTATTGTGAATACAATTTTAACGGATGGCAGGTATTTCAATGATTTGGACGTAAAAGATAAAAATAAAGTGGCAATTTTAGGTTTCGATGCTGCTCAAGAACTGTTTGGTGATGAAGATCCTATGGGTAAATATTTCTCTATGTGGAAGGTTCCTTTTAAAGTAATTGGGCTGTACAATAACAACAGTAACCGATGGGAAAATAAAATGATTTATGTACCTATTTCAACCGCTCAGCAAGTTTTTAATGGAAAAGGTAAGATTAATAGAATAACATTTACTACGGGTAACGCATCTGAAAATAGAGTGGATCAAATGCTAAATGAAACCAAAGAAATGTTGTCTGAAAAGTTGGTGTTTGACCCCGAAGATACCCGAGCTATGCAAATTCAAAACAATGCTCAGGAGTACAAAATGTATACAGGTATTTTTGACGGAATAAATGCATTTGTTTGGATTATAGGTGTTATGACCATCATTGCTGGGGTGGTTGGGATTAGCAATATTATGATGATTACCGTAAAGGAACGGACCAAAGAAATCGGAATACGAAAAGCACTTGGCGCAACTCCATATTCCATTTTGTCAATGATTTTATTAGAAGCGGTTGTAATAACTACTGTTGCAGGATATTCTGGCTTAGTTTTGGGCGTTTTTTCGCTAGAATATATTTCCACAATTGCGTCAGATCCAGGTACATTTATGAACCCTGGGGTAGATTTATCTGTTGCTTTGACCGCAACCGCGTTGTTAGTAGTTGCAGGAAGTATTGCAGGTTTTATTCCCGCCATTCAAGCCGCTAGAGTTAAACCCATAATCGCATTAAGAGACGAATAAGTAATGTTTGATATTGATAGATGGTCTGAAATTTACCAAACGCTTAGCAAAAATAAATTGCGTAGTGCCTTAACCGCTTTTGGGGTGATTTGGGGAATCATTATGTTGATTGTAATGTTAGGTGCAGGTTCAGGCTTGCAAAATGGTGTTTCAAGAGATTTTAAAGGTCGTGTGGCGAATAGCGTCTTTATGTGGTCTCAATCTACTTCTATTCCCTATAAAGGGTTTAAAAAAGGAAGGTATATTCAATTGAATAATGACGATACCGAAGCACTTCGAGACATACCAAAATTAGATTTAATATCACCTGGTTTACAACTTGGAGGATGGAGAGGCGCAAACAACGTGACCTATAAATCTAGAACCGGAGCATTTGAAATAAACGGATTCGCACCTTCTGTTCTACATATTAAACTGTTGCAAATGCGTCAAGGTCGTTTTATAAATGATCGGGATATGCTTGAAAATAGAAAGGTTTGTGTTATTGGTAAAATAACTCAAGATGTATTGTTTAGAGATGAAAACCCCATAGGGAAATACATCAAAGTAAGTGGGGTTTATTTTCAAGTGGTAGGAACCTTTAAATCTGGTTTGCAACCCGAAGATGCGGAAGATGAAGATAGGGCCATTTATATGCCTTTCACTACCTTTCAAAAAGCTTTTAATCAAGGTAATACGGTTCATTGGTTTGTAATAACGAGTAAAAAAGGAGTGCCAGTAAGTGAGGTGCAGGAAGAGGCCAAAAAAATATTAAAAGCAAGGCATGATATTCACCCAGATGACCCACGAGCAATTGGAGGTTGGAACTTAGAGGAAGAAGTAAGGAAATTTAATATGATTTTTAATGGAATTAAGGCTCTTTCGTGGTTTGTTGGGATTTTGACCCTATTAGCAGGCGTAATTGGAATTTCCAACATTATGCTA
>JBFFMY010000105.1:0-3630 GCA_041563475.1 Salibacteraceae bacterium | reverse complement strand
ACTGGAATCTGATTTTAGCATTTCCGATAAAGGAAATAAATTAGCAGATAAGGTGCATGGAGATATAGAATTCAAAAATGTATGGTTTGCATATAACGATGAAAATTGGGTTTTGCGTGGAATAAGTTTTAAGGCTCTTTCTGGTCAGACAATTGCTTTTGTTGGGGCAACGGGAGCAGGAAAAAGTTCAGTTATCAATATTTTAGGAAGATTCTACGAATACCAAAAAGGGGAGATTCGAATTGATGGGATTAATATTAGAGATTTTGATTTAAATGATCTGAGAAAAAATGTGGGGATTGTTTTGCAAGATGTTTTTCTTTTTTCCGATAGTATATTAAATAATATCTCCCTTAGAAATCCAGATATTTCTAAAGAACAAATAATAGATGCTTCCAAGAAAGTTGGTGCACATTACTTTATTTCCAAACTTCCAGGTGGCTATGATTTTAATGTTCAAGAAAGGGGAGGAATGTTGTCTTCCGGTCAACGGCAATTAATCGCATTTATCCGTGCATATGTGTATAATCCTTCCATATTAATCTTAGATGAAGCAACTTCTTCCGTAGATACGGAAACTGAAAGGTTAATTCAAAATGCCATAGATGTATTAACGGAAGGGCGAACATCATTGATAATTGCCCACAGATTGGCGACCATCCAAAAAGCAGATACTATATTAGTTATGGATAAAGGTGAAATTGTAGAGTCGGGTAATCATGATGAACTTCTTCAAGTGGAAGGGGTGTACAAAAACCTTTTTGACCTTCAGTTTACGAATTCGGAAATTTGACAAGGAAACTTAAAATGAATAATTAGATTGATTTTTTCATCCCCCTAAAACTGATAAAAATTCTATTACCCTATAAACTTCTATCATCTTTTAAAAAGATAATCACACTTAATTTTACTCGCCCATAGGATAGTTATGGCTTATAAATTAGAACTTTAAGATGTGTTGATATGAGTGATATTAAGAAAAATCAAATCAAATTTCCGGGAAAAAGATTAACAACCAATGGTAATTTATTGGTTTCTGCTGTTGAAGCGTTAATTGCCGAAGCGGGTGTGTTTTATCCGATAACACCTTCTACTGAGATGGGTGAAAATTTCCAAAACATTTGGGCCAAGGGTAAATTGAATGCATTTGGTGAATCACTAATGGCGATAGAAACAGAAGGTGAGCATGCTTCTCAAGGTGGGGCAATCGCGATGTCCGTTACGGGTAAAAGAACAGTCAATTTCACTTCAGGTCAAGGGGTTGTGTATGGCTTAGAACAATATTATCATGCACCCGGTAAACTGAGTACAATGGTGCTTCAAGTGGGGGCAAGAGCATTAACCAAACACGCGTTAAATGTACATTGCGGTCATGATGATGTGTATGCTACTTTAGATACAGGTTGGAGTGTGCTATTTTCAAAAGATGCCCAACAAGCGGCTGACCAGGCTTTGATTTTACGTAAGGTAAACGAACTTGCCTTAAATCCTGGCCTAAACGCTCAAGATGGATTTTTAACTACCCATTTAGAACGTACCTTTTTAATGCCAGAGGCAGAATTGGTTCGTCAATATTTAGGTGCTCCGAACGACATTATTGATTGTCCTACAGAAGCCCAAAAAATCTTGTTTGGCCCTACACGTAGAAGAGTGCCAAAAACAATTGATTTAGAAAACCCTATTCTTTTAGGCCCTGTTCAAAATCAGGAACATTATATGAATGGGATTGCAGCACGAAGAAACAATTTCTCGGAAGATATTTTAGGTTTCTTCGAAGAAGCGTATGCAGAGTTCGGGAAACTAACAGGCCGTAATTATGGGTTGATTTCTACCTATAATATGGAAGATGCAGATACTGTTTTTGTTGCCCTTGGTAGTGCAGCTGAAAATATTGAAGCTGTTGTTGATGTATTGAAAAAAGAAAGAGGCGTGAAGATTGGTGTAGTTCATGTAAATGTGATTCGTCCATTTCCAGAAAAAGCAATAATTGAGGCGCTTAGAGGAAGAAAAACGGTTATTGTATTAGAACGTACCGATGAGCAATTGGCAGGTGATAACCCTTTAACTAGAGATATTAAAGTGGCAATGAGCAAAGCAGAAGAAAACTTCTATGTGAAAGCACATCGCCATTTACCATCCATTGAACCAAATACTGAAAAACCTCGAATTCTATCCGGAGTGTACGGATTAGGATCTCGTGATTTCCGTCCAGAGCATATTATTGGAGCGTATGATTATGCCATGGGTAAAATTTCTCGTCAAGACGGAGAAATGGCTGCCAATGGGGAGTCGCATTTTTATTTAGGAATTGACCATCCATATGCGGTTATTTCTGAAGAAACTCCTTCGGGATTACCTGATCATTCTATCGCAGTACGTTTTCATTCTGTAGGCGGATGGGGTATGATTACCACGGGTAAAAATTTGGGTATGATTTTAGGTGAGTTTTCTAGCTACATCGCAGATCGTGATGGACTTGTAGATGATGATGGTTCTAAAAAAGAAGTGGTTCATATCAGTGCAAATCCAAAATATGGTTCGGAGAAAAAAGGAGCTCCTACAAATTATTTTATGGTAGCGGCACCCGAACGAATCAAAGTAAATTGTGATTTACGCCACGTTGATACGGTTCTTTGTTGCGACCCAAAAGCATTCTTACATACCAATCCAATTGAAGGTTTGCGTCCTGGAGGAGCTTTTGTATGGGAATCTAACGAACATGAATCTGCCGGAGCTTGGCAAAAAATACCAAAGAAATATAGACAAGAAATAATTGATAAAAAGTTAAGAGTATATGTTCTTAACGGCTTTGAAATTGCGAAGGAGGCTACAAATAGAGAAGAACTACAAACAAGAATGCAAGGAAATTCATTCCTTGGCGCATTTTTTAGAGTTTCTCCATTCCTTCAAGATTGGAATATTCCAGAAGATGATTTCCGAAAAACAGTACGCGCTCAATATGTATCAAAGTTTGGCCGTTTTGGTGATGCTGTGGTGGATTCTAATATGAAAGTAATGACTCAAGGATTTGAGCGATTATTTGAAGTAGAACACGGGGATGTGAATGCGCCAGATAAATCTAGTTTTTTAGGAACAGTTATTACACCTTGTGAAGTTGAATTATTTTCAACTCCAGCCAGTGATGCGTATAAAGCTCCTTTATTTAGTATTGATAATTTTAATGCAGAGTTTAAAGCGGGTTTAGGATATGATCAACCTTCGTCACCTTTGGCTTCGGTAGGTATGACTGCCTCAGGCACAGGCTCACAGGCGAGTAAATATACCGCTAGGCGTGAGGTTCCAGTATTTATTGAAGAAAATTGTACGCAATGTATGGAATGTGTTGTGGCTTGTCCAGATACTGCACTTCCAAATACGGCTCAAGATATAAGTACTATTTTACGTACAACCGTCCGTAATTATGTGAGTGATGAAGCTACTCGAAAAGTATTATTGAATAAAATTCCATTAATTGATGCAGCCGTTCGAGAAGAAATGCTAATCAAAGCCAATATACAAGGAGATGGAACCCGATTTAATGAGATTGTAAAAAATAAAATAACCGAATTAGGTATATTAGAATCTGGAAGTCAAGCGTACTCTGAAATGTTTGCAATTCTTGATAAACTT
>JBFFMY010000104.1:0-3817 GCA_041563475.1 Salibacteraceae bacterium | reverse complement strand
TCACGCTTCTTTCAATGTTTTTTTCGTACTGACGAAAAACTTTTAATGGTTTGTCCAACCCTGGAGAAGAAACATCTAACGCGAAATCTTCTGATTCACGATCTAAATTATGCTCAATCCCTCTACTCACTTTGATGCAATCAGTGATTGGTAAACCGCCAATTGCATCCACTAAAACGCTTATTTTATTACCCGCACTAATTTTTAAATCTACCAAGAAAATGTCTGTTCCCTCAATAGTTTCATCAATTAATGCCCGCACTGTTGATTCTTGTATCATTTTTAGTTATCTAAAAATCAGTAATTTACAAAATAGCAGGAAGGTTGAATTCCTTTAAAAATTTAGCGTAATAAAAAGAGGGGTTTTCGACCCCTCTTTCCTTCCTTTCTTAATTTGGCTGCAAATATACTCAAAATTTTAGAAATATCTTCAAGAAATTTTGTGTAAGAATCACTATTTATGATTGATTTAACGAAGTTTACAAAACGGAAAAAAGGAGAAGAAATGGGAGTAATATTTCATACGTACTATTCTAATTTTTAGCAGATATTGAATTTCGATTTTGTAATTTAGTAAGTGATTTAAAAAAAAGAAAAATCATGGCATTTATAGATTATTATAAAACACTCGGAATCACTAAAAATGCTACGGAAAATGAGATTAAAAGGGCCTATAGAAGACTTGCCCGAAAGTATCATCCAGATTTAAACCCAAATAGCAAGGAGGCGGAACGTCAATTTAAATTGATAAATGAAGCGAATGAAGTTCTAAGTAATCCCGAAAACAGAAAAAAGTACGATCAATACGGAAAGGACTGGAAGCACGCGGATCAGTTTGAAAATGCAAAGCAGCAACAAAGCCAGTATCAGCACAGATCTTCACAGCAAGGTGGTTTTGGAGGTTTTGATGCCGGTGATTACTCTGATTTTTTTAGTTCCATGTTCGGTAATGCGGGTGAAAACCGTGGTAGATCAACTAAGTTTAAAGGGCAAGATTATAATGCCGAATTGAATTTAAACTTGGAGGACGTTTACAAAACCCATAAGCGAACATTAACCGTAAATGGTAAAAATATTCGGCTAACTATTCCGGCCGGAGTGAAAAATGGTCAAATTATTAAAATCGCAGGGCACGGAGGACAAGGAGTAAATGGAGGTCCGAAAGGAGATTTATTTATTGAATTTACCATCCCTACCCATAGCATGTTTAGGCGGGATGGCGATAACTTATTTGTTACGGTTGATCTTGATTTATATACCGCACTTTTAGGCGGAGAATTGGTGGTCAATACCATGGAGGGAAAGGTGAAACTGAAGGTCAAACCAGAGACCCAAAACGGAACGAAAGTGAAATTAAAGGGGAAAGGATTTCCCGTATACAAAAAGGAAGGACATTTTGGAGATTTAATCGTTACCTACAATATTGTGAACCCCACACACCTTACAGAGCAAGAAAAATCACTATTTGAACAACTGGCAAAACTGAGATAGATATGACAACGAAAGATTTAATACATGTAAATCAACTTTGTGAAAGTTATCAAGTTGAAGTGTCTTTTTTTAATGAACTACATGAGTTTGGTTTAATAGAAATAATACAGGAAGAACAAAATCTTTTTGTGCCTCAAGAAAAAATTGAGGATGTAGAGAAAATGATTCGGATGCATCAAGAATTGCATATTAACTTAGAAGGAATAGATGCGGTTTTTAATTTATTGAGTCAAATGGAGGAATTAAAGTCAGAACTTAACCAAGTTAGAAACCGGTTACGTTTATACGAATTGGAATAGAATTGATGCCGTATTTATGCGTCCCTAACTTTTGTTTTAACGGGTAATTTGCTGTCCGAGTTTTTTATTCAAAAATTCAAAATGATTACACTACTTTTGGCACCCCAAAAAAGAATAGATGAAAAAGTTAATTCAAAATTTCACGAAACAATTAGGTGAAGCCCTAGAAATTGGTGCAAATACCGATTTGCAAAAACGTGATAAGACCATAAAATCAGTTTTAATTACTGGAATGGGCGGCTCCGGTATTGGCGGAACGATTATTTCAGAATTAGCGGAAGATGTAAATATTCCTATTCAAGTAAATAAATCATACGATTTACCTTCCTGGGTGAACGAACATACTTTGGTTATTGGTTCTACCTATTCTGGGAACACCGAAGAAACAATTTCTGTAATTGAAAAAGCAGTTAAAGCAGGTGCCGAAGTGGCGTTTATCACTTCTGGAGGAAGAGCAGGTCAAATAGCGCAAGATCATAATTTGAACCAAATTGTACTGGAAGGTGGAAACCCTCCTAGATCTATGTTATCCTATTCATTGGTGTCGTTAATGTACTTATTGAATCATTACGGAATATCTCATTTTGATATCGAAAAGGAAGTTAATTCAGCTATACGATTAATTGATGCGGAAGAAAATAACATCGTAAAAGAGTCAAAAAATATTGCGGATAAATTGTTCGGCACTTTTCCAATTATTTATGCGGTTTCAGGGTATGAAGGTGTGGCTACACGGTTTCGTCAACAGATAAATGAAAACTCTAAAATGCTTTGTTTACATCATATTATTCCGGAAATGAACCACAACGAATTAGTTGGATGGGCAGGCGGTAATAAAGATATGGCCGTGGTTTTTCTTCGTAATTCTGACGATAGCGCAAAGAATCAACAGCGGATTGAAATCACCAAAACCATAATTTCTAATCATACCGATAAAGTGTACGAGATTTGGGCGAAAGGAGATTCTAAAATTTCACGTACGTTATACCATATTCACCTAGAGGATTGGATTTCAATGCACTTAAGTGAACTGAACAACGTAGATGTTGTGGAGGTAAAAGTGATTGATTTCTTGAAATCGGAATTAGCCAAATAATCTCTTTCTAGAGGCAATTAAAAGTCCATGCCAAAAGTATATTTCAAAGATCTAGGTACTGTTGATTATCAAGAAGCGTGGGATTACCAAGCGGTTTTGTTTGATAAAAGTGTGGCCAAAAAACTCGAGAATAGGGAGGATGAAAGCGCAATACCTCCCGATAATTACTTTCTGTATGTGGAACACCCACATGTGTACACCCTAGGCAAAAGTGGTTCGTTAGATAATTTGTTGTTAGATGAAAAAGGTCTCGAACAAAAAGAAGCTACTTTTTATAAAATTAATCGGGGCGGAGACATTACCTATCACGGTCCTGGGCAGTTGGTGGGTTACCCCATTTTAGATTTAGATCAGTTCTCTCCTGATATTCATGTGTACTTAAGAAACATTGAGGAAGCAGTAATACGTGTGTGTGCTGATTATGGAATTAAAGGGGAACGCTATGATAAATTTACGGGTGTTTGGGTAGATCCTGGAACGCCACAGGAACGTAAAATTTGCGCTATTGGGGTAAAAACTTCACGTTGGATTTCAATGCATGGTTTTGCTTTGAACGTGAATACCGATTTAGACTATTTCGGGAATATTATTCCATGCGGGATTGTAAATAAGGACGTCACTTCAATTCAACGTGAACTGGGTAAAGAAATTGATATGCAAGAGGTTAAAGACAAATTGTTACTTCATTTTACCAATATCATGGGGATGGAGTTTGAGCCTTTTACAACCGTGAATTAGTCGCTCGTTTCCAATATCTACCCTTTTTGGAACTACAGATCCGCTTACTTATATAAAAACCGTTAAACCGTACCCTATTCCTGTGTAATTCGCTTAATTTTGCGCGCTTTAAAACAGGAAGAAAAATGTATCGTACGCACACTTGTGGAGAATTAAATATCAGTAATGTAGGTCAAAATGTAACCCTTGCAGG
>JBFFMY010000103.1:0-3919 GCA_041563475.1 Salibacteraceae bacterium | reverse complement strand
GTTAATTGATGGGCAATATTCCCTCCGGTACAACTTTCTGCTAGGGCCAGCGTATAGTTCCTTTCTTTAAATAGATCTTGAAGCTCTTTTGATTTTATATAAACCATGGTTTTTCAGGGATACACAGAATCAGCAATTCTGTAAAAAACTATATTGGTTTCCAACAACTGATTAACGAACAATTAAAACTTTTCTCTCTATCCCTATATAGCCGCATTCCACATATCACAGTTTCCCTGTTTCAACGTTTCACTGCATTACCGTTTCACCGTATCACCGATCAACTACTAAGCTATCCGGCTCATCTTAATACCCTTTTCTACACCTCCTGCACCCTCAAATACCTCTCTAATAATCTTAACTATCCTGCTCAAATCCGACTGGCTCAAATTAGACCCGGATGGGAGACACAATCCATGTTGAAATAAATCTTCCGCCACATTTGACCCGAAATATTCCGCATATTTAAAAACCGGTTGCATATGCAATGGTTTCCATAAAGGTCTCGATTCAATGTTATCCGCATCTAGAGATAGTCTTACGCGCTCTCTAGTTACTCCACTTGACAAACTAGGATCAATTACTATGGTTGTTAACCATCTATTTGAAAAATGACCATCTGGTTCTTTCAAAAAAGACAATCCTTTAAGGTCATTTAAACTTTCATAATAAAAATCGAAATTTGCTCTTCTTTGCTCCACTCTTTTGTCCAATACAGATAGTTGACCTACCCCAATAGCCGCACAAATATTTGAAATTCTATAATTATATCCGATATGAGAATGTTGGTAGTGAGGCGCATTATCTTTCGCTTGCGTAGCTAAAAATTTAGCATGAGAAATGGAATGCCAATCGTTACTTAATAAAGCACCACCACCACTCGTTGTGATTATTTTATTCCCATTAAAACTCATAATTCCCATCCAACCAAAAGAACCACATTTTTTACCTAAGTATGTTGACCCAGCAGCTTCTGCAGCATCTTCAATAATCGGAATATCAAATTCCATGGAAATATTTTCCAACTCGGTCATTTTTGCAGGCATCCCATATAAATGCACCACTATTATAGCCTTTGGCTTCTTCCCTTTGGCTATTTTTGAAACTACAACGTCACGTACCACTTCCGGGTCAATATTCCACGTGTTTCTTTCCGAATCAATAAAAATTGGTTTTGCGCCCAAATAGGTGATTGGATTTGCAGAAGCAGCAAAAGTCATCGACTGACAAATCACCTCATCTCCTCTTTTAACACCAACGTTAATCAGTGCCAAATGCAATGCACTTGTTCCAGAAGCTAAAGCTGCCGCAGAGTTTACGTGAAAATAACTGGCTAAATCCTTTTCAAATTGGTGAATAGCCGGACCCGCAGGAGCGACCCAATTATTCGCAAATGCATCTTGTACATTCTTTAGTTCGCTACCACTCATATGTGGAGAAGACAACCATATTTTTTTTGATTCCATGTCTGCAGATTTAGGCTAAGGCAAAGGTAGGGAAATAGTTAGGTTTAAATATCCACAAAAATTAGAATTTCCCAATTCAGTTGTTAAGAAATTCAGACTATAAATCTATTTTTATACCTCAACAATTTCGGGCACATAAACTTCATTCAAATCTATAACTGCTGAGGCCCAAGACAATCCAACTCCAAACCCAGCTAATAAAACTGTTTTTCTAGTTTTAATTTCATCCTTTAATTCGCTCACAATAGTTAACGGAATGGATACGGAGGAAGTATTCCCAAATTTATGAATAGTGGAAGGTGTTTTTTTGAGGTCCAGTTTTAATTTTTTCGCCAAGTACGAATTAATATAATTATTCGCCTGATGAAATACATAAAAATTTAAATCCTGAATTTCCAATTCAGAATAATTTACCACTTTCTTAATGTCCTTAGGAATTTCCCGTAATACAAAATTGAAAACATCTGCCCCTTTCATGTAGGCTTGCTCATCACTTCTAATATTTCCGTGTTCATCTACCACTTTTTCTTTCACCGTATCGGATGAACTTGGATGACGATACCCACCAGCATCAATTTTTATTAAACCCGATCTGGAACCATCTGAATTCAATGAAAAATAACTCTTTCCGTATTTTGGGTCTCTTTCTATTAATGCAGCAACACCCCCATCGCCAAAAATAAATGCGGTTGTCCGATCCTTTGGTGAATACACTTTGGACCGGGTTTCCCCATCGAGTAAAAGAGCCTTTTTTATGCCGCTGTTTTGCATTATGGAATACACAACGGAAAGCCCATACACAAAAGCCGAGCATCCTAAACTTAAATCAAAAGCCAAAGTTGATTTCGGCAATCCAAGTCTTGATTGTAAAATTACGGAAGTTGCAGGCATTCTATAATCAGGAGTTTGCGAAACAAAAATTAACAACTCAATTTCATCTCTATTTACATGGAGATCATTCAGTAATTTATCTGCTGCTGCAAAACATAAATCGGAGGCAGTAGTGTTTTCATCGGTAAATCTTCTTTCAAAAATGCCAATTTTATCTACCACTTCCTTGACAGAATCCTTTGAAAAATGCTCCGTGTATGCGTAGTTATTAATTACTTTTTTCGGCACAGCTGCTGCTAATCCAGAGATTCCAATATTTTGAAAATTTAATAGTGCCACGGAGTATGTTTAATTATGATTATCCACCTATTCTTTTAAGTTTACCAAATCAAATAATTGTTGAACGGTCTTTATTTCCGCAAACTCATCCGCCTCAATTTGAACCTCATATTCGTCATCCAACATGGCAATTAAAGACAAATGGGTTAGGGAATCCCAATCATCATAATCTCTAAATTGATCTTGGAAATCAATAGTTAAATCATTTGATTCAAAAACCTCTTGGAGGTTTGAAATGAATTTATCTTTCATGAGTAATTAATTTTAAATAATTATTTACGTTCAAGAATCTTTGCCATGTTTCCCACAACCGTCACATGATCAGGTACATTCTTAATCACCACAGCTCCTGCTCCAATTTTAGAATGACTACCAATATGAACACCTGGAATGGTACATGCATTCGTTCCAATTAAGTTGCCCGTACCAATTGTAGTATTTCCTGCTATTGCCACTTGGGGGCTAATAAAATTATACATTCCCAAAACAGAGTCATGGCCTATAGTGCAACGAGAATTCAAAATATTATGTGCAGAAATCCTAACTTTTGGTCCAACGGATGCATTATGCGAAATAACCACAGTTGGATGAATCTCAGCTGACCTTGCTATTAATGCCGTTGGGTGAATGAATCCAGTGAATTTTGCATTTTGCTTTTCAAATGATTCAATAATTTCTTTCCGATACTTTAGGTTGGCTATACCCATCAGGTATTCAATTTCAGGATTAACAACATGCTCTTTTATTGTCCCTAAAAAAGGCTCCTCAAAACCATAATGGCCATACATTTTCGGGTCATCATCAATAAAACCAATCACTTCTATTTGTTCTCTTGTTGATATTTGGTTTTGAAACAAAATGTATTCATACAATTCAGCTGCATGTCCTCCAGAACCGATGATTATTAGTTTTCTCATAATAATGCGAATTTACAATTTACGGTCGAAAAGGTTATTATTGAATGAAGATATCTTTTTTAACTTTTCAATCTTATTTTTGATGATTATCTTATAAAAATATGAAGCTAATTTTAAACTTAAAGGATTTTAATATTTGTTGTATAAGAAAGTTATCGATGGTTTACGTTTTAGCCTTTATTTTTTTTTCTTGTAAATCACATAAGCCGAATTCAACTGAACCTGATACGCTTATACTAGTTGAAAATGGAATTAGTGTGGCTCCCATTATCATTTCTCCAAACCCATCAACCGAAACTTTAAATGCTATTAAGGATTTATCCGATTACATTTATAAAATCTCCGGGGCAAAATGTCAGGTAATTT
>JBFFMY010000102.1:0-4417 GCA_041563475.1 Salibacteraceae bacterium | reverse complement strand
GGTCTGAAAGGCTTCATCCTGTACTCTGTATCGAAATTCTTTTCATAGAAATACACCATTACTGGATATTGCTTGGTACTATCAAAACTATCTGGGAAATAGAGTAGCCCCTTTTGGTCTACTCCGTTTTCATCCTTCCAAAAATATTTTTCTACCGAGCCCCAATAAAATGCATTACGTTGCTCTTGCACATTTGAAATTTGAACAAGTTGTTCAAATTGGTCTTCTACAGGATTTAATCTTGACTTTGACGAATAAATTAAATCTGGATACATCGAATAACTCATTGGTCTGAACATAAATCTGTTCACTTCTTTTGCTTTATAAATTCCACCAATCGAGTGTTTATCCCAAACCAATTTAGTGACACGTTCGGCATTCACAAATCGCGCAAAAAACCCTGCTGAATTATCATCCACATTTCGCCCCATAAGCAACATTATGGAGTCTAATTTTATATAATCATGATCGTAATCAAAATTCTTAAAATCAATATCAATGTGGTTTTCATCCGCATATCCATTCGTTAAAGAAACGGAAGGTTTTTGCCCAGTAGGATCTACTTTCCAAATATCATATTTGGTGTTAACCAAGACCCACTCCTCATTTTCGCTCCATCCAGAAATTCCGTACGCATACGGTTTAGCGGGTATTTCCGATTCCAAATTGGCTAAAATTTGATTGTTAGAGGTTAAAAAATTGGAGATTGCGATATTGGTTTCTTTATCAATATTCACGCAATACCACACGCTTTCCTCTCCGTCATAATACACGAAATATTTACCAGATGGGGAAATGCTCGTATTATACCCAATGTTCTTGGCAATTAATGTCTTTTCACCTGTGCTACAATCTAGCCTATAATAATCTCGTTTAAGAGGGTAATCCCAACTGTTGGAAAGCTCATTATTTTTAGATTCAATCAACAAACCGTAATTATTATCTCCATGCATTAAGGGGGAGATATATTCCGTTGAATCATTTTGTAAAGGAACAACTCTTTGGGATGGAATATGAAAAACCGCCAAATAGGTTTTCTTTTCATCGCGTTTTTTGCGCAGCAATTGCATGGGTTGCAATTTTAAATCTTGCCAACTCCACACATCTAAAGTGGCCTTTTCATCGGTAGGAATACTATCCTTTTTAGGTTCTTCTGGCCTTTTGGCCGTGCCAAAAAATATTTTTTCTCCATTCCTAGAAAAGTAAATATTTCCATTCTCACTCACAGTATGGCCATCTGGCAAAAAGCGATCATTGGTATCCACTATAATTCTAGTTCCATGATTCCCACGTGTTGAATACATTGCATAAGCTTTTGCCTTACCTGTATCTGCTGATAAAACCCAAACATATTCATCTCCTTTTTCATTGAATGTGGGTTTAGAGGCATTTCCTAAACCAAAAAAAGAAGTATCTGTCGTGTTTTTTAAATTATCAAACCAGTACACTCCAACACTATCAATGGTATCTCCAAAAGATTTCACATACCCAATGCTATTTCCATACTTGGAAATAGCATATTCTAACACGTCTCTGATTTGCTGTTTTTCCCCAGTTGTAGGATTAAATATCACCAAATCGCTCGTTGTTCTTTTTATTGGCTTTTTACCACTTTTAACGGGATCCTCGTCCTTCTTTGATTTTTTCTTTTTCTTCGTTTTTTTACTTGGTGTTTTCTTCTCTTCCTTTTGTGGTTTTTTGTACTGGAAAGAAACCCAATCACTTCCAGTTTCTGACAACTTAAAAGATTTAACATCCGGAAACTTCATTAATGTATCCGATTCGAAAACGTAAATAGCCAAAGTATCGGGCGGCAATTTAGACTTAGCCACTTCGTCAATTTTCATCTTACGAAGGGAATCCAATTGCGGTTTAATCATAAAAACCACATAATTATTTTGCGGTGAGAATTTGGCCTGATATCCTCTTTCGAAACTTTTCTCAAAACTCTCATCTGGGTTTTTTACAAATAGCATCCCATCCCCTACATTTGGATTTACCTCATAAGAAATCCATACACCGTTATTTGAAATTTTAGCACTGGATAGGTTTTTCCAACCCGGCATATCTGCTGGGGAAAGACTCCTTTTTTCTTGTCCTTGAACGTTTAAACCTAATATTCCTAAAAACAAGGCAAAAACCAAATTGACATAAATTCTCATATATGGTACTTTTTCTTTAATCATCATTAGAGTTCATTTTGAATAAAATTTTCTGCGATCATACATCGTGCACTACCGCCACCATACATTTCAATGGTTGAAATATTTGGTGTTACTACTTTTGTTTTACTATTAATTAATTGCTTTTGATCTTCATCTAAAGCGCTCCAAGCGGATTGAGAAGCTACTAAAACATACTCTCCATTTTGATTCATCAGTTGAATCATGTTCCCACTAAACTGGGAAATCTGATAGTAATTTAATTCTATAATTTCCTTTCCTGAAGCATGAATTACCCGAATAAGTTCTTCGCGTTCATCATGGTTTTTAATGGCATCAAAACAAACGGCAACCAAGTCTTTCATTACAAACATAATCACGTTGGTGTGGTAAATCGGTGTTTTGTGATGATCGGTGGGATGAAAACTACAAATGGTAAACCCTAATTTTTGGGCTAAAACTTTTGCTAATTCCACATCGGTTCTTGGTGAAATTCCGACATACATTATTTTAGCTTCTTGATCTAAAATTACACTTCCTGTCCCTTCCAGAAAAGTAAAAGAATTTGTGTTTTCACGATAATCAACCACTTCCTTTGGATTCAACCAATCCACAATATCTTGTCTGAATTCCTCTCTTCTATTCGGAGCTAACATCGGATAAAGCACAGCTGTTCCATCTGGATGGGTAGAGATCCAGTTATTTGGAAAAACGGCATCGGGTTTTTCAGGAGAATCCGTATCTTCAAATACCTGGACCTTAATACCTGCCTTTCGAAGCAATTCAACCATCTCATCAAATTCTTGAAGTGCCTTGTTACGGATAACTTCGGCCGTATCAAAGGTGATTTTACTCTGAAATGCGTTCGTCCCTGAGGTCTGCAGATTAGACCCAAACTGTTTTGGACGAACCATGAAAATTGAATCTGTAAAATGCTTTTCCATTACTTAATTTTCGAACCGTCCAATTTAGCATAATTTAGGCATGCAGGGTTTTAAAAATTACATTTGTCGCAAATCAAATGCATGCATAATCGTTCTCATCTTTTACAAAAGCTCACCTTCAAAAGGGTGTTGAACGCAATAAGTTTGGTTGCTGGATATTATGTATCGAGAATTACCCGAAAACCAATTCAGTGGGGTGAGCCTATTAGCTTAAGTATTGAACCCACTACTGCATGTAATTTAGGTTGCCCAGAATGCCCAAGTGGATTAAAAATGTTTAGTCGACCGACAGGTAATTTAAAGCCAGAATTGTTTGAGAAAATTATTGATCAAGTGCATCAAAAATTAATATATCTCACCTTTTATTTTCAGGGCGAACCCTTTATCAATAAAAACTTTTTACGGATGGTGAAATACGCATCTGATAGAAAAATATTTACGTCAACTTCTACAAATGCCCATTTTATAGATGATAAGGTTGCCGAAGAAATTATTCATTCTGGATTGGATCGGTTAATTATATCAATGGATGGAACCACACAAGAAGTATATGAGCAATACCGCGTAGATGGACATTTAGACAAGGTTTTGCAAGGCACTGAAAATATTATTGCGGCTAAAAAGAGGTTAAACTCAACTACCCCAACTGTGATTTTTCAATTTTTGGTAGTGAAACACAACGAACATCAAATTGATGATTTATATGCATTGGCAGATAAAATGGGAGTAGATGAAGTGGCCTTGAAAACGGCTCAGATTTACGACTATAAAAATGGGAGTCCGTTACTCCCTACAGATCAAAAATATTCGCGATACAAGAAAAATAAGGATGGTTTTTTTGAAATTAAAAATAAGCTTCGAAACCACTGTTGGCGCCTGTGGCACTCTGCGGTAATTACTTGGGATGGAGATATCGTTCCGTGTTGTTTTGATAAAGATGCCAAGTATAAAATGGGTAAATTAGAAACCCATACTTTTCAGGATATTTGGAAAAATAAGACGTATCGAAATTTTAGGAACTCGATTATTCAATCGCGTAAAAACATTGATATCTGCCAGAATTGTACCGAAGGAACGAAGGTGTGGATGTAGTTTATTGATGGAATGGGCGGCTGTCAGTTCGAGTGATTTCGTAGAAATTGTATCGAGAACAAAAGCCGGGTTATAGGCTTCTCGATAAAATCTCCGTTTCACTTCGGCCACTCGAAGTGACAATACTCAACGTAAAAAAAGCCCTTACATCTCTGCAAAGGCTTTCTCTTTAATTTCTTACTTCTTCCTGCTAACCCAGTTGCCATAAAGTTTTTCTAG
>JBFFMY010000101.1:0-4723 GCA_041563475.1 Salibacteraceae bacterium | reverse complement strand
ACCAATCGGCCTTTTGTTTCGCTAAAAATTCTGCAACTTCGGTAACGGGTAATTCTGGAGAGAAAACTTCCTCCCCTTGAGAAGGTACAACGGTAAATGTAACCCCCATTTCACGCAATAAACTTTGACGCCTCGGGGAGTTGCTGGCCAAAACAACTTGATATTTATTTAAATGATCAAACATTAAAAAATAATTGATTAGAAATAATATATCCGAGTGCAGCTAAGTACACTACACCAATAAATGAAATAATTTTGTTCCACGTGCTCGGTTTAAAAACCAATGTTTTTTTCGACCAAATTTGGTATACATTCAAGGCAATAAGAAGTACGATTACAGCCACAAATGCGCGCGAAATATTATCTGTAATAAAATGCATTTGCGCATAAACTAATCCGATGATCACCAAAATATACAAGCCAGTGGCTACACCAAAAGAAGATTTTACACCATACTGAATAGGCAAGGTTTGGGCACCAATTTGCTGATCTCCAGATAGATCTTCTACATCTTTTAATAGTTCTCGAATAAAGGTCATTAAAAAGGCAAAAAGACTGTAAGCTAAAAACCAATAGGCAATGAAATTAAAATTAAAATCAACCAATGATTTTACCTTTTGGAAATAGAACACTTGCAATAAAGTCACCTCGTAAATTCCTACAGTAAGGGGAACAAGTGCCACTACAAAGGCTATAATTAGGTTCCCGGAAAGGAGTTCTGTTTTGAAATAATAAGAATAAAACCAAAGCGAAATGGCTGCCGTTAATTGTATAATTCCAAGATTGTAATTCCCCAATTTGTATCCAATAAAAAACCCAAGTGCAAGACCTAATACGGTTGTGATTTGATACAGTAAATAAGTCTTTTCAGGACTGATTAATATACCTACTGGATTGGGCGTATTATTCAGTTTGTCCACTTTTACATCCTTATAATCGTTGATTATATATCCTCCCACGGCAATGAGCAAAACACTCAATACGAGTCCAGCAAAAAGTAATTCAGGTATTTGAGTTACCACCTCCAATGAAATGAGATCACTCGTAAATTCCAACATAGGTTGAAGTAAGCCGAATCGTAACAAATACATCGTAAGGGCAATCATTCCTAAGTTAAAAGGTCTAAAAAGATGCGAGATCTTGGCCTTGTTTGTTGTTTCTACCATGATAAGTCAGATGGGTTTTTTACCCATTTATTTTGTGACCGAAGTACTTTTTCGATAATGTCGCGCACGCACCCTTTCCCACCATCCTGATCAGAAATGTATTTGGAGATATCCTTTATCTCCCGCGCAGCGTTATTAGGACAAGCCGGAACACCTACCTTAATCATTATTTCATAATCGGGTAAATCATCACCCATAAACATAATTTCTTCATCCGTTAAATCGTACATCACCTTAATATCTTCATAGGTTTCGATTTTGTTAAGAATACGCAGATAAATATCGGAAACCCCCATTTTTGATAAGCGTGATTTTACATTTTCGGAGTTGCCTGCTGTAATCACACAAATTCGGAGTCCTTTTTTTACAGCAAGTTGAATGGCAAATCCATCTTTTGAATTTAATGAGCGTAATTGTTCACCTGTAGGTAAAAGGGTTACCATTCCATCGGTTAAAACACCATCCACGTCAAAGATCATGGTGGTGATTTTGGGTAATAATTTTAAATAATGGTTACTCATTTTTCATTTTTTTTATGGATTCACTCACATCCGAATAGATACTTTGAAACAACGTATTTCCTTGCAAGCTTTCTAGTTGTTTTTTCATCACCCGTTGATCATTTCTAGATGCCGGTCCGGTTTGCGCTTCTTTTGGGCTCGAATTAAATGCTTTGGTAATGGTTTCAGTAATTAACGGTTTCAAAATAGTTAAATCTTGATTCGTCTCTTCCAATATTTGATTAGAAATAGCCCACATATGATTCGTGAAATTACATGCAAATACCGCTGCCAAATGAATAAGTTTACGTGTTTCAGAATTTACCAAGCGCACATCATGGGATAACGCTTTGGCTAAATCTGTTAATTCAGTCTCTACTATGGTTGTGCTTCCTTCAATACAAAACGGAACCACCGAAACATCTATTTCATTTTCTTTGGAAAAGGTTTGTAGGGGATAGAAAACTCCTGTTTTTGAATGTCTTTCCAAAACATTCATATCAACAGTTCCCGAGGTGTGCGCAATTATAGCTTGACCAATTTTCAGATGGGCCGACACATTTTCAATTTGGTCGTCATTCACCGCAATTAAAACAACATCCACACCAACGGTATCGAATGCATTCCAATCGGACACAAAATGGCTGTTACACAATTTCGCTAATTCTTCACCCGATTTTTTTTGACGCCCAAATACGCGATGGATGTGAACTCCCTTCGAAAAAAGAGAAGTAGCCAAATGACTTGCCACATTTCCCGTACCTATAATTGAGACCGTTTTCATAAGTTGCCAAAGAAAAACGTTTAACCGTGAATTCCCAATAAAATTCACACTTACTGGATTATTAATTTATTTTTTCATTGAATAAATTAATGCGAATTTAATAGGGTGTGGAATTCGTATATTATACATTTGCTATTCTTAAAGCAATAGCTTACGTATGGTTGTAATCAATTGTAAATCAATCAATAATCATTATTCATGAAAAGTATATTGAAACAATTTTTGGGCTTTTTCATCTCGATGGAATTTATGGCCTTCCTCATTCTATTATTTGCTGTTTCCATAGGTGTGGCCACTTTTATCGAAAATGACTTTGGTACACCGGCTTCGAAAGCAGTGATTTATAACGCGAAGTGGTTCGAGTTAATGCTGTTCTTTTTGTTCATTAACCTTATTGCAAATATCACCCGATATAAAATGTACCGCCTAAAAAAGTGGCCCATTTTCATGTTCCATTTGTCTTTTATGCTCATGATTGCCGGTGGGGGTATTACACGCTACATTAGTGAAGAAGGGATTTTACATATTAGAGAAGGAAAAGCGAGTAATTCTGTAGTAAGTGATAAAACCTATTTTGGGTTTAAAGTAGATGACCGTAAGGTTCAGTATAGTTTTGATCAAGCGGTGTTTTTAAATACGTTATACAACCCATCTTTTGCAAAAAGCTTTGATTTTAACGGGACTGATATTGCGGTAAAATATAAGGATTACATCCCAAACGCAGTAGATACAGTTGTTCCAGATGAAAACGGAAGTAATTACCTAGAGATTATATCTACCGATGGCCAAGGGCGTAAAACCTATTTCGTTGAAGAAGGAACCACCACAAACGTTGGTTTTATTAATGTGGAGTTTGGAGAAGGAAAAGAGCCTGTGGCACTTCGGATTTATAGAGACTCTAGTGGTTTATCGTTTATTTCTCCGTATGAAGTAAGTTACCTACGCATGGCCGATAGAGCAGAAGGTGTTCTAGGACCAGATACTGCGCATTCATTTGAATCCAGAAGATTGTACACCATCCAAGGTGTTAATTTGGTATTTAAACAGCTACATGAAAAGGTGCGCAAAGATATTACCACTGTTTCTGGTCCAAATATGGCGCAAGGCGTAGACGTTTTAGTGGTAGATTTAGCGATTAACGGAACGCACCAAGATGTACAAATTAAAGGAGGCGGTGGCCGAGTTTTACCCCCGGTTACGTTTGAGAAGGACGGTTTGAATTACACTTTTTCGTACGGTTCAAAATTCATTTATTTACCGTTTTTCATGCAGTTACGCGATTTCCAATTGGATAGGTACCCTGGTTCTATGAGTCCCGCTTCTTATGCAAGTGAAGTAACTTTAATTGATGAAGAAAAAGGAGTGAATGAAGAACACAGAATTTTCATGAATAACGTATTAGATTATAGAGGGTATAGATTATTTCAATCTTCTTATGATCAGGATGAAGGAGGAACAGTTCTTTCTGTAAATCGTGATTTTTGGGGTACGTGGATTTCCTATATTGGATACATTATGTTAGGTATTGGAATGTTTTTCACGTTGTTTATCCAAGACAGTAGATTTTCAAAATTAGGGGATACCCTGAATAAAATACGGGCTAAAAAAGAGGCTTTAGCCGTACTCGTTTTGTTCATTGGATTAGGTTTTTCTGGATTGGCGCAAGAAGCAGGAGTTATCCCGGTAGATCAAGCGGAGAAATTTGGTATGCTCCAAGTGCAAGATCAAGCAGGTAGAATGAAACCGGTGAATACGATGACCTCAGAAATTTTAAGGAAAGTATCTCGAAAATCTTCTTGGAACGGACTTACTCCAGATCAAGTATTTATGGGAATGCTGTATGATTCACATACCTGGTCGGATGAGAAAATGATTAAGGTAACCCATCCTGATTTACGTAAAAAAATAGGCCTTTCTTCTGAGGATAAATTTGCCTCTTTTAATCAGTTTTTTGGGGAAGGTTTTACGTACCTATTGCAGAGTGATGTTGAAGAAGCCAATCGCAAAAAGCCATCCGAAAGAGGGAAATACGATAAAGATGTGTTGGCTGTTGATGAGAGAATAAGTGTGTGTTACATGGTATACACCGTTTCGATGTTACGCTTGTTTCCTGTAAAGGATGATCCAAATAACCGTTGGTATTCACCTAGCGAAGCAAAAGCGAATCTTCATGGACCAGATTCTCTATTTATTTCGAGCATTTTATCTATGTATTTTGAAGGGGTAGAGGCGAGTCTAAAATCTGGAGATTGGACCAAACCAAACCAGACTTT
>JBFFMY010000100.1:0-4755 GCA_041563475.1 Salibacteraceae bacterium | reverse complement strand
TATCGTTTCCTTGATTTCGGGAGCTGCTTGTGCCGTTCCAGCTATTATGTCGACCCGTACCATTGGAAACTGGAAGGAGCGCATGATTACCATTTTTGTAACGCCATTTATTAGTTGCTCCGCCCGTATCCCAGTATTTACCGTGTTAGTGGCCTTCGCTGTTCCGGATAATGAAGTTATTGGCATATTCAATCTTCAAGGATTAGTTATGATGGGTTTATATACGCTTGGCGTTATCGCTGCTTTGGGTTCTGCATGGGTATTGAAGATCATTTTAAAATCGAAAGACCGTTCTTTTTTAATGATGGAACTGCCTACGTATAAAATGCCGTACTGGAAAAATATTGGAATTACCGTATTTCAGAAAGTGAACATTTTTATTGTGAACGCAGGTAAAATCATCCTCATTATTTCTATGATTTTATGGGTACTGGCGAGTTTTGGTCCGGGTAACTCACTTCAAATTATCGAAGATGATACACGCAGTGAATATGCGCAGGGTAATCTATCCGAAAAAGAGATTAACAACATTGTGGCGTCTAAAAAAATTGAAGGCTCCTATGCCGGTATTTTAGGTAAAGAAATAGAGCCCGTTATTCGGCCACTTGGGTTCGATTGGAAAATTGGTATTGCCTTAATCACCTCTTTTGCTGCTCGTGAGGTTTTCATCAGTACCATGGCAACTATTTATAGTGTTGGGAGTGATGGCGATGCAGAGTCGGTAATGGCGAAAATGCGCCAAGAAAAAAATCCAGTAACAGGTCAACCCGTGTATTCAGTGGCTACTGCGTTTTCCTTGTTGGTTTTTTATGTGTTGGCTATGCAATGTATGAGTACGCTGGCAATTGTGAAGCGTGAAACTAACAGTTGGGCAATTCCGATGGCGCAACTTTTTTACATGACAGGGTTGGCCTACATTTTAAGTTTAATCACGTATCAATTATTGAGTTAATGAAAAATATATTGGTTTATATCGTTGGACTTACTTTGTTTTTAGGCGCTTGCCAAAAAGATGAAATTCCTATTCCTGCACATACTCCAGGAGAAATAAACGCCAAAATCGTGGAAATGGGAAGTTTATATCCCGAACAGATTTGGTATGATATTGAAACAGGAACGGAAATTTCACGCAACAAAAAAACAGCCTTTGATTTGGCTTTTGAATGCACTGCAGATGGATGGCATATTGTATTGAATGGAGCCAACAGAATGCAAGTTGCTCCCGCTCCCGATACTTTTCTTCCTACGGTATCTGATACCAATGGACTCACATTTAATTGGGATAGTCATACAGGGAATTTAGATAGCACCGGGATTGGCGATTGGACACAAACCAAGGAATTGTATATTTTGGATCGAGGAAAGGATGAATTTGGTAAATCTTTAGGTCTAGCCAAGGTAATGTTTGATAGCGTGACGCCAACTACTTTTTATTTCCGATACGCGGCATTTAATGGCACTTCTTGGACCTCCACATCGGTAGAAAAAGACTCCAATTACGTGTACAGTTATTTTAGTTTTAAAAATGGAGGGGAACAAGTGTGGATTGCTCCGCCTAAAACCGAATGGGATCTGTGTTTTACCCAATACACGTACATTTATTATGACATGTCGCCCGTTGTAGCGTATATCGTAACAGGCGTTTTGTTGAACCCCTACAACGCAAATTCTGCGCAAATTACCGACAAGCAATTTGATGCCATCACCCTAGATGATGCACTCAATTATCCTTTAATTTCTATAATTGATAACATTGGTTGGGATTGGAAATCCTACGATTTTGATGCGGGTTACTACATCACTAACCCGAATAAAAACTACATTTTTACTGCGAAATCGGGTGTTCTTTACAAAATTCATTTCTTGGATTGGTACAACCAACAAGGGCAAAAGGGCACGGCTAACTTTGAGTTTTCGCGGTTGTAAATTCAAATTGATTATGAATCCAATCGTTGAGTACATACCTATTATCACAACAATATTCTCTATTTATTTTACTAGAGAAATTTATGCTCATTATTTAAGACATAAAACACCATATCTGCTTTGGTGGACAATTGGTGTTATAACCTTTGGATTAGGAACACTCTCAGAAAGTATAAATGTTCTTTTCGGCTGGAACGAAATTAATTTGAAATTTTGGTACATTGTTGGTGCATTAATGGGGGGGTATCCTTTGGCGCAAGGATCGGTTTACTTGCTAATGAATAAAAAGTTTGCAAATTTATCCAGCTGGCTTTTTGTGATTGTTATTTTCATTGGTTCCTTTTTTGTGATTTTAACTCCAATTCAAATCCCAACAGATTTTGATTATAAACTTACGGGCTCCATATTTCAATGGAAATGGGTTCGTTATTTCTCTCCCTTTATAAATATATACGCCTTTATTTTTCTAGTTGGAGGCGCGATTTATTCAGCTTACCGATATTATAACCTAAAAGATAAAAATGCTAGATTTAAAGGAAATGTTTTTATTGCTATAGGTGGTTTACTCCCTGGCATTGGTGGCACGATGACCAGAATGGGGCATGTCAATGTACTTTTTGTAACAGAATTAATTGGATTAGTCTTAATTTATTTCGGTTATTCCATTATAAAAACTGATAAAAACAAAAAAAGAACTATTACCTGCGGGTGAAATTTGTTTTTAGTCAATCTGGTTATATCCGCATAGCATCACCATAAATCAGAAAGGCTAATTTTAGAAAAATGCCCTTACCTGCACACTTCCAGTATGGATAATATTCGAATCTTCACTTACCCTGCCGTTGTAACGTAAATTCAATTGTAAATATTTGGCAATAGTTCGCTGGTACGAGGCTTCCCAAATGCCATTTTTACCCGGCTGCAAACCTTCTAATATTTGGTACGAAATGGGTGAATTTAAACTCCCCACATAATCATTAATCAAATAACTCGCAGATAAAATCAAACTCCCTTTGCCCACTTTCCGTACATTTAATTCTGCGCCAAATTTTCTTCCAATATTCGATTCCCCTCCTAAATCTTGTTGATTTCGTTTCTCTACTTGCTCATAAAACAATTTCATTTTAACACCTGATCCTTGCATGTACGTTATAGTAGGTTTGAAACTGGAATACTTGATTTGGTAATTTCTTGATGAGTAAAAATCTGCCCCAGAAAATTTATCCCCGATTTTACCTTCTAAGTTAATCTGGTAAATTTTACTCATATTGTATCTGAAATTCACTTGATTAAAAACATCCTGCGTTCCTTGCAACCCGTTTGTTTGAAGTAATTTAGAACTTGTTTCTTGATAGGTATAATCCAATGACCACAGCTTATTCGCTCGGTTTAAATACACCGTATTTCGTAAAGAAGAATTTAAAGATCGGATGTTACTATCGGCAATTTGTGCCGTAAACGGGTTGACCCACTCCTCCAATGAATTATCATTCGTTTTTCGATCCATTCGGTAGGCAAATTGATTGGAGAATTTACTTAGCACTTTTCGAACTCCCTTTTTTGAACTCCACACGGCAGCGGGTCGCACAAATACCGACTGGTTAAACTGAGTGCGGTAAATCTTTTCAAAATTATTGGTTTGAGTAAGTACCCGAACATAATTGGCTTGATCTTGAAACTGCGCAATTTCAAATTCATCTTGTTCGGCAACGCCATTGCCATTGTAATCAATCCACGCATATACTCCCGTTCCCGCGGGAACTTCCACATAAATAAATGCTTGCTCTTCTGTTAATCCAGAGCCAATTTCATAAAACGAGGATAAATTCACAACCCCTTTGATCAAATTCAAATTGTAATCAATCCTATTGGTTAAGGTTTGTTCGGGTTTACCGTTATACAAAGATTCATCCTTAACATCCAATACACGGTATTGAGAACTCAATTGCAATTGCGCCTTTGGGTTCGATATCAACGATAATTGTCCCACAATGCTTTGTCCTAAAGTGGCTCGGGTGAGGTTATTATTCTTTGCATTATCATTCACCCGATTAATATATCCGATTTTAAACTTGTTTTTTGCACTATCTCCATTGGTAATAAAAGCTTCCCACTCCCAAAAACTATAACTCGAAGTGCTCAGTGTATCGGTACCCGAAACCTTCTTTAGGTTATGCTCAAAATCATCTCGGAAGCCGATGTTCAACCCTTTGTACTTTTTTTGAAGCAATACCTTGTGTCGATTAAATTGCGTGCTCCCAATGGTGCCTTTGGAGGATAATAAGCTTCCGGTTACCCGTGCCGTGAACTTTTTATTATCCAAATCACTGGTAATTTGATGACGGAATCCTTGATACGATTCACCCGATAAAAATGATCTAAACTCATAGCCCAATTGGCCCAAGTCCTTTTTTGAAAACCCTATTTCAGCTGCCGGTAATTGCTGCATACCCGTTAAAGTTTGATCGCGAATATTCCAATCTCTATCAAATTCAACCGAACGATAACGCTGCACTTCGGCAAAATTATCTGTCCTATTTTCATACGAAACTTTTGTTTTCATAAACCATGGTCGCGCAGTATCGCTACTTATTTTCTTGATGTTCTCTAGTCCTACTAGCAAACCTGCACCCGTATTGTTTTGATTTCCAGTATTCGAAAATGTATTTACATCATCTGTAGTAGCCACCCCTTCAAAAAGTAATTTTGTTTTCTTGCTAAAAGCATAATCTCCTCCCAGCGTAAACATTTGTTTCTTTTTGGGTGTAATTAATAATACCACAGGAGCATAACTTCCTTGGGAAACCCCAAGTACAGGTGGTACATATT
>JBFFMY010000099.1:0-4827 GCA_041563475.1 Salibacteraceae bacterium | reverse complement strand
GATAAACTACGAATGCTCAAAACTTAATAATCATTGATATTTACCCTGGATTAAAACGATTAGTAAATCGTAAAGAAACGGGTATGAAAAAAGTTTTAGAAATTATTAAAAATGTCTGTGACACGGATAATAAAAAGTCAGGTTTAAATCCTTCAAAAAGGATACAAGCGTGGACCCTAACTGAAATTTTGATTGTATTGGCAATCATTGGGATTTTGGTCTTATTGGTTTTGCCAAATCAAACTGCGGTTATTTCAAAGGCTAAAGCTAAGGAGGCGCAGCTACAATTAAATGCCCTTTACAATATGGAACTCTCCTACTTTTATGAAAGGTCAAAGTACTCTAATGACTTTGATGAAATTGGGTTTATACAAGAAAAACTCACAACTGACGGAGGCAATGCCAATTATCGAATTGAGTTTTCTGATTTTTCACCAAGTGCTTTTGTAGCGACTGCAACTGCAGTGGTAGACTTTGATAATGATGGAATATACAATGTATGGCAAATTGATCATGAGAAGAACATGACAGAAAAGGTTAAGGATTAATGAATTGGCAAGAATCTATAACATCAATTTTTATTGTGATCTGCCTACTGGGTATTGGGATTCAGGATTTCAAATTTTTCGCTATTAGCTGGGGTTGGTTGCCCATGCTAGCGATATTGTTTGTTATAGATGGATACTTTCAATTACCCATGGAAATCTTACTACAAGATTACTTGATGAGTTTTGGGTTATTTATTTCTCAACTTTTCGTACTTACTCTATGGTATTCCATTAAATCAAAAAAGTGGGTAAATATTAGCACGGAATTACTGGGATTAGGCGATATTTTATTCCTGCTTGTACTTGTGTTTTCTTTTTCGTTTGTAAATTATTTGGTATTTGTTGTAAGTACTTTAGTTGTCATTTCTATTGGTTTTATGGTAATCCGAAAGTTGGGGTTATCCAAAAGCAACCAAATCCCTTTAGCTGGAGCCATGTCCTTTATTTTAATTGGGGTAAAGACCTTATCTGCGGTGGGTATAATCAGTAATCTATATTCAAATCAATATTTATGGATACTGAGATAAACGACAAAGGAGGAATTTCGATCTCTCTTGAGATGCAGCAATTATTTACGCCAAAACAGGCGTGGCACTATCAGGTCATACCCTTTAAGAAAAAAGATGGGCAACTAGAGCTTTATTGTGGAATTGGAAAAGAACACACAGTTTCAATAGATGAATTAGAAATGATTCTGGGCAAAAAGGTCAATCTACACCCTACCGATGAAAGTCGGATTGGGGTTGCATTGAACACCTTTTACAGGCAGCATGATTTAAACGGAAAGGTTTTAAAGTTCTCCTCTAAAAATACGAGTAGTTTTTTAGAATCCTTGATAGAGGAAGCTAAAAGTTTAGGTAGTTCAGATATCCATATTGAGATTTATGCCGAGAAGGCGCGGATCAGGATCCGAATTGATGGGGTTTTGGTAGAAAGATACAAGTTGGATAAAACCGAATATCCGGCACTTGTAAACCAAATTAAAATTAAATCAAATTTGGATATTGCTGAAAAACGATTACCTCAAGATGGGAGAATGACGCTAAACAAGGGGAAGGAAAAACTGGAACTTAGGGTATCAGTTTTGCCAACATTGTATGGAGAAAAAATAGTCTTGAGATTACTAAGCAATGATGCAACCAATATTGATATCAATAAATTAGGTTTTGATGATAGGCAATTATCGGATTACATTTTAGGCACTAAAAAGCATTTTGGGTTGATACTAATAAGTGGTCCAACAGGGTCAGGTAAAACCACAACGCTATATGCTACATTAAAGATTTTGAACGAAGAAAAGAGAAACATCCTCACGATTGAGGACCCAATAGAATATACATTAGATGGAATTAATCAAGTTCAATTAAAAGAATCCATCGGGCTAACCTTTTCTAAAGCCCTGAGAACGTTTTTAAGACAAGATCCTGATATTATCATGCTTGGAGAGATTCGGGACGCTCAGACAGCCCAAATGGCTGTTAGAGCAGCTTTAACCGGTCACTTGGTGCTGTCCACTATTCATACAAATTCTGCATGGGCAACCATTTCTCGATTAGTGGAAATGGGGGTGCCTGCCTATTTATTAGCGAATACTTTGAATGTTTCTATGGCGCAACGATTGGTTAGAACACTTTGTCCAAAATGCAAACAAGTAGAACAGGTCAAAAGCAAGGATCGGTTTTCTAATTTAAAGGAACAGGAGTATCCAACAGAGCATTTCGTTCCAATTGGATGCGATAGTTGTTATTATACCGGTTACAAAGGAAGAAGAGCGATTTATGAGGTAATAACTGTGGATGATGTTTTAACCCAAGAAATTAGATTAAATAACCATGCCATAGAGGACTACTTAAATCAAAATAAGGTGAAGCGTTTAATAGATTCTGCATGGGAGTTGTACTTAAATGGCGAAACGAGTTTGGAAGAAATTTACCCGATACTAATTAATTAAAGATGCGATATCCACTGTTACTATTTGTTGTGATTAGCTTGAGTTATTCAACTAAAGTATTTTCCCAAGAGCCCCATTTTCTGGATTCTTTAAAAATAGAGTTGGATAATCTTGGGAAGAAGGATTATCCGGGTTTAAATGAGCGAGTGGAGTTTTCAGTGAGTGGGGTATCCGTGAAGGAGTTTCTTCGATCGATTGCCACCAACCATGAATTAAATATAAATGTTAGAGGGGATGTGGATGGGGTAGTGATTAATAATTTCTCTGATGCAAAAGTTTCCGATGTAATTCTTTTTTTGTGTAAGGAATATAATCTAAGAATAGACTTTATGGGATCCATTATGTCTTTCTATGCATTTCAGGAAGATATCCCTATTGAAGTAGTAAGGCAAAAAATCCCAAAAATTGATTACAATGAAAAGAACCATTTTTTATCGTTGGATTTACAACAAGATACCATTGATAATGTGTTAAAAGAGATTGTTAAGCTGTCCTTTGTTAATGTTATCGCAGCTCCTGAAGTTAAGGGTAAATTGGTCAGCGTGTATATTCAGAATAGGCCACTCGAGAGCGCCTTAGACATGTTGGCACTAGCCAATAATTTAAGAGTGGAACGAAAAAGCTCAAACTTTTATGTGCTTCAACCCGCAATTGTTCAGGCAGAAGCTTCTAAAAATAGGCCTTCAAATAGGAAAAATGAGGGTGATTCTGAAGATTTATTGGTAGATGTAAATGAGCAGGGCCAAATAAGTGTTACGGCTATTAATAAACCCATAAAGGAAATATTGGCTGAGGTATCCAAGAAGTCTTTTGTGCCCTATTTTTTGTACGATGAGCCCGAAGGTAATGCCTCTCTTTTTATTGAAAACACGGAGTTTGATGATTTCATGGATTATATATTGAATAGTTCAAACCTTACCTTTAGAAAGCAAAACGGAGTCTACTTAGTCGGTTCAAGAAATGATGAAATCATTAGAACTACCGAACTAGTCCAATTAGAAAATAGAACCATTGAAAGTATTTTGGGTTTTATTCCAACGGATCTAAAAAGTGGGGTCGAGATAAAAGAGTTCAAGGAGTTAAACGGTTTTGTGATGAGTGGGTCAAGACCCAATATTGAAGAAATCAAAAGATTTCTTTTTGCTGTGGACCAAATAGTACCGGTGATTCGGATTGAAGTTATGATAGTCGATTTTAAAAAGACACATACTATTTCTGGGGGAGTGGACATGAAGCTCGGAGTTGGTGAGCCCCCAAAATCCTCATCCGGACAGGTTGGCTCTGATGGTGGAGGTCTAACGGTAAACAGTACTACAATTAACTCTTTATTAGCTGCTTTTAATGGATATGGGTTGGTAAACTTAGGAATGGTAAAGCCAGATTTTTATATGAGTATTCAAGCGCTGGAGGCAAATGGAAATTTGAAAGTTCGTTCTACTCCAATGTTATCTACTTTAAATGGTCATCAAGCCAATATGAAGATAGGCAATACAGAGTATTACCTAGAAGTCAACAATAACATTATTGGGACTCAAAACCCAGTAACCCAGCAACAACAGGTTTATAAAAATACCACCGCAGATTTGTCCATTGACATTCTGCCTATTGTTTCTAGAGATGGTCATGTAACCTTAGAAATTACAGTAACTCAATCTGACTTTACAGATAGAATTAGCGATACCGCACCACCAGGAAAAGTAACCAGAGAGTTTAAGTCTTTAATTAGAGTGAAAAATGGAGAAATGATCTTATTAGGAGGTTTAGAAGAAAAGAAATCATCCAATAGTGGAAAGGGACTGCCGTTTATTTCAAGAGTACCTGTATTAAAATGGATTTTTGGTTCTCGTTCTAAGGTTAGCGAAAAGTCAAAGTTGAATATTTTCATTAAACCAGTAGTAATTTACTAATGAATTTTCCGGGTATAAATAAACTATCAAAATCGAAAACTGTAGTTAGTTTAGAGATTGTTTTTGGGGAGGGTAATTCCATCAAAGAGATAAGGTCTGGTTTTTTCTCCTATAGTTTATCCGGTAAATTTAAAGAAGTAATCCCATTAAGTAAACAGGTTAATATAGAAGAAGTAATTGAAAAACATGGAGTGGACTCGGCTTATGTGATAACCTTTTCTGGAAAAGGGGTAATAACAAAAAAGATTCCTGAATACAAATCAGACCTAGACATCGTATCTCAGGCGATTCCCAACCTAAGTATTGACGACTATTATTTTTATACCCTATCAGACAAAATTGGAATTTGGATTAGTTTGACCTCAAGACGAGAAATTGATGACATTCTAAAACAATTTAAAGGATTTAAGACCAGAGTCGT
>JBFFMY010000098.1:0-4862 GCA_041563475.1 Salibacteraceae bacterium | reverse complement strand
TGAAAAGAATTTTTAAATACTGGGTAATCTGCTGGTCTGTCGGTAATAAGTTTTTGCTCAATTCTCCCAATTGTATCATAATTTAAAATAAAATCGATTTTTGGAGTAGTAGGCTCGTCATCAATCCAAGTCATTGATTTTTCGACAACCGAATCAATTTTATATTCTACGAGAAGCCAGTCGGCTAGTTGAAAAGTTTGCGAAAAACTATTTCGGCTGATACAGGATAATAAAAATATGAAGATTAAGGTTCTCATTTTTTTTATGATTGCTAACGACTAGCTATGTTTAGTGCGTTTTCGAAAGGCGCAGCTTTCGGAAGTGCACGACCAAGGTAACGTTTAATTTTTGTTTTAACTTTCTGAGTCGGACGGTAAAATCCAAAATTAAACCTTGCCGTACTACGAGAGAAAGACTTTGATAACCCCATTTTTAAGCATTAAATATAGAGATTGTTGGCTACAGTTTATTCTTTTCCCGAGACTCAATTCCTGTTTGTCTTTTTTTTGTTATCATCGGTTAATTTAGTCATTTCTTCTATTTCTTTCTCCGTTTCAATTTTCACTTTCTTTTTTCGGCCAATACCATTAAACAAAACCATAACCAATGCAAATCCAATTGAAAACGTTATCATCTCCGGTAGTGCCTCGGGTAATTCATCCAGGTAAATTCTAGATTGATTCAGACTTTTACCTCTGTGACCTGTTAATTCCTTAAAGATTACAATAATTAAAAAAAACATGAAAGAATATACGAATAGAATGGTCTTTTGCTTTAATGTACGTGGTTCATCTCCTTTCCAAAACATAATCCTTAATTGTTGATTGGGTAATTTTATTAATTATTGTTTCCTTGGTTATAAAGTTGAAAGAATAAGTGATAAATTCTCCATTTGGTAATTGTTGCCAACGTGCGCTATGTGCAGGTATTGCATATAGCAAGTTCTGGTTTGAGGGTGAAATTATTTGATTTAATTTGTCTTAACTCGTTGCAAACGAAAGAAATAAAAAGTTTAAAAACCGAAGGTAAGCGTTTGTTTTCGGATAAATTACTTTTTGTTTTGGTGAGCATTGGTGAGTTATTTTTCGGTAATTATTTGCGTAACTAAAGTAGTGAATTTTATAATTTGGAAAGTCTTTTATTCTAAAAATTGATTCTTTTCATTTTCTTCATCATCCTTCTTTTTTTTATCCAGCAATTTATCTAACGGACTTTTAACCTGAGAAATACTTCGCGTACTTACGTGCGTATACATAGCCGTGGTTTCTAAGGAGCTGTGCCCCAATAGGGTTTGAATATATCGGGTTTCAATACCTTGATCCATTAAATGAGTAGCGAAACTGTGCCGCAAAACATGTGGCGTTACATGCTTGGTAATTCCGGCATTTTTTGAGGCAGTTCTAATAATTGCCGCAACACTCGATGTGCTATAAGGCCCTCTGCTAGGGCTTTCAAATAACCAATAGGTGGGTTTGTATTCTTTTACATATTGTTTGAGCAACTCTGCCATGTAATCCGATAAGACCGTCATTCTATCTTTTTTTCCTTTACCCTTTGCCACCTTTATTTGTTTCCGGTGCATATCAATATCACCCTTTTTTATATTTATAAGTTCGCCTCTTCGCAAACCAGCCGAATACAATAACGCCACAATAGTTAAGTGCTTCAAATTTGTAATTACCTTAAACATGTCCATTACTTCTTCTTCCGATAAAACAGTGGGTAACTTGAATTCGCGTTGAGGGCGATTTATCCAGTACTGTTGCGTTTCCCTATTTAAAACCTTCTCGTAATAAAATTTTATGGCGTTGATTACTTGATTTTGCGTGCTCGTGCTTATATTTTTTGTTTTTATCAAATGCAGCAAATAGTCCACAATTTGATCCTTCGTAATGGTATCTAAATCCTCATCCTTATAATACACCATAAATCGCTTAAAAAGTGAGGTGTATGTTTTAAATGTAGAATCGCTAAACCTTCTATGCATTAACGTTTTCAGGTAATTTTCGGGTATTTGAATGGTGCTTTCATCAACCGTTTTTGTCCTTTTGTGCCTGTCGTTTGCCGTACTGGATTTTGAATTCTGAACCACATTAATTTTCGAAGAATCAATTTCTGCCAAATCTTCAAATGCAGTTAAAATCCAGTCGTAATTGTACTTATTGTAAGTAACGTACCAGCTTTTATGGGTTTGACTCCATTTTGAGGGTAGTTTTTTGATTTGCTGAACCAGATTAATTTCATAATCAAATTCAACTAAAATTTTCCACTCTTCGTGATGCAAAATTGGGACTAAGGTTATTTTAGGTAAAGGCATGAACGAATATAAAGAATAATAGACTTTCAATAATTAAGAAATCATAAAAAAAATGGGCTGTATGGATTACCCAAAATCGGCTACGAAACTTTTAGAAAAATAGTTGGTATCTACGTAAATTTGGCTGCTACCTTTGTTTTTCCTCTTACACAAACAAAAACCAACCATTGTAGTGAATTAATATATGAAAGCAGCAATCACAACCAAAGCCGGAAATCCAGAGGTTATTGAATATCAAGATATCGCTACCCCCTTAATAAAATCAGGATGGGTTTTAATTAAAGTAAAAGCATTCGGATTGAATAGGTCGGAGCTTTTTACAAGACGTGGTGAATCTCCTGGAGTAATATTTCCGCGCATACAAGGTATTGAATGTGTTGGAGTTGTAGAAGAAGATCCTTCCAATACGTATTCTAAAGGGCAACAAGTGGCAGCTATCATGGGTGGAATGGGAAGGTTCTTTGACGGAGGTTATGCTGAATTTACATTGGCTCCATTAGAAATTGTATTTCCTTTTCAAAGCACCCTTTCATGGGATGTTCTGGGAGCCATACCCGAAATGTTTCAAACTGTTTCTGGCTCCTTAAATCAGGCATTAGAAATAGAAGCGGGTGAAACATTATTGATTAGAGGAGGAACGTCTTCTATTGGAATGCTATCCTGTCAACTGGCTAAAGCCAAAGGTTTAACTGTTATTTCCTCTACTAGAAATCAAGATAAAAAGCAAGCCTTATTAGCTAATGGGGCAGACCATGTTGTTATTGATAGTGGCATTGTGGAGGACCAGGTTAGAGAAATATACCCTGAGGGAGTGAATAAGGTGCTTGAACTGATTGGCACAAGAACCTTAAAAGATTCTTTGAAATGTATTGCACCGAAAGGAACGGTTTGCATGACCGGAATTTTAGGCAATGAATGGACAATGAAAGATTTTACTCCCATGGGCGATATTCCTTCTTTGGGAAGATTAACGGTTTATATGGGTGAATCAAAAAATCTCTCGAAAGAATTACTTCAAGAGTTTATTAATGAAGTTGAAAATGGAAATATCCAATTAAATATTGACAAAGTATTCCAGTTAAATGAAGTGGCAAGTGCCCATCAATACATGGAAGATAATAGAGCGAAAGGGAAAGTTATTGTTAAAATATAACCTCACTTAAGCATTACCTAAACGGCATAAAAATCAGTTTAGCTAGAATATTAGATTAATGAGCAGACATCATTCGCATTTAAATACCGCCAAAAGCATTTTGGAAAACTATACGGGTGAAATACCGTTTGCGGTAGAAATTAAACAGTTTTTTTCGGGTCAAAAAAAGTACGGAAGTAAAGATAGGCGCCAAATTAGGCATTTGTGTTACTGCTACTTTAGAGCATTTCGGGCGTATAAGCCAGATTGGAGTATTAAGGATAAAATTATTTGTGGGTACTTTTTGTGTACACCAGATGAAACGCCATTCTTAGAAACACATAAACCAGAATGGAATAAATTGATGCAATTACCGGTATTGGAAAAGTGTGAATTTTTGCAGTTAAATGCGGAACACATTTTCCCTTATTTAAACGAACTTGAAGATGCAATTGATAAAATTTCATTTTCGTTGGCCCATTTAACTCAACCTGATTTGTTTTTGAGAATTCGCCCAAACCACCAGCACAGCGTACAAAACAAATTGGACAATGCGGAGATTGATTATACGATGGTAGATTCTAATTGCATTGCATTAAAAAATACTACCAAAATTGAAGAGGTAGTAAAAGTGAATAGGGAAGTGGTTATTCAAGATTATGCATCGCAGCGAGTGGGAGGAATGTTTGACTTGGTAAAGGCGCAATTTCCAGCTGGAATAAACAAGCCAAAAGTTTGGGATTGTTGCGCAGCCAGTGGAGGGAAAACCATTTTGGCATTTGATAAATTGGGGCAAATTGAAATGACGGTTAGTGATATTCGCGAGAGTATTTTACGTAATCTGAAAAAGCGACTCCAACAAGCGCAAATTGTTAGTTTTAAGTCGAAAGAAATTGATTTGTCTGATCCAAATGCTTTGATAAGTATTGAGAATTTCGATTTAATTATCGCGGATGTTCCCTGTAGTGGAAGTGGTACGTGGAGTCGCACACCCGAACGATTAGCCTATTTTGAAAAATCAGAAATTGATCAGTATTCCAAATTGCAAAAAGAGATTACCCAGAATATTCAAACCAAATTGAAACCAGGGGCATTTTTGCTGTACATCACTTGCTCGGTTTATAGGCAGGAAAATAGCGAGATAGCAAATAACCTGGTAGATAATTTCGGGTTAAAATGGGTGCATTCGAAAGTATATTCTGGAGCAGAATTTAAATCTGATACGATGTATGCAGCATTATTGCAAAAACCAGTATAGTTGAGAATAAGAGTCTAAAATTCGTAACTTCCTAAATCCGGTAAATTATCACGCATATCGCCTTTTAAATCCAATAAAAGTGTATCGGTCAAAACCAAACTTCCTTGGTCAATCGCTCTTGAAGAATCGCTTAATAAGAAGTCGTCTTCATACGG
>JBFFMY010000097.1:0-4932 GCA_041563475.1 Salibacteraceae bacterium | reverse complement strand
TGATCGAAATGATTTGCCGAAAACTTTTGGATTAAGACATAGGGCTGTTCTGGGTTTAGCGGAATCCACAACCGCATTTGTTATTTTGGTATCCGAAGAAACGGGGAAAATAATGACCGCTCATAACAATGTTTTTTCCAGAAATGTGAGCATAAAAAAACTTAAAGACCAACTCATTCCTCAGCTATAACCTGTTAATTCTGGAATTGTTTAATTCTATCTTCATCGGAAACACCCAAAAAATCAATACTTTGTTTGGCTTGTTCTGCTAATGAGTGATCTGGATATTGTTTAATAAGCTTTTCATATTTCTCTTTTGCTTTTCCAAATTCATTTAAGTAGGTCTCATAAACAAAAGCTTGAAGAAATATACATTCTGGTCTTTTTTGATATTGGCGATAATGCTTTTCCACATTCGCATATAGTTCAATTGCCTTTGGATAATTTTCTAAATTTACAGATTGGTTTCCCGCACGAAAAAGCATATCAGGAGCCATTTCGTTGCCACTAAACAACTTGGCGTAATCCTCATAATATTGAATCAACTGATTTGTTACCTGTACATGATTTGGCAAATCAAGATTTGATGCCGCCTTTTCCAATTCTTCAATTTCCATTAGTAAGGATTCAGGCGTATGCACTTTTGACTCCAATACAACTTCCTCATTTGATGATTCATTTTTATCTGAACATCCAGTAAAACCGAATATCAGCACACTCATCAAACCCATAAAAATTTTAGCACTTTTCCCCATTATCTTTTCTTTTTAGCAAATTTCATTTTATATTTTGCATCTACATCGCCCACGGTAATCTTCGTTAATTTCTTTGTTAATAATCTCTTTTTTAATGGATTAACCAAATCGGTAAATAGAACCCCTTCTATATGATCATATTCATGTTGAATAATTCTGGCTGGCAACCCGGAGAATTGTTCTTCAATCAATTCCCAATTTTCATTGTAATATTCAATTGTTAAGGAATCTTTTCTTAATACATCTGCGTTGATACCTGGAATAGACAAACAACCTTCTTCAAATGCCCATTCATCTCCAAATTCTTCTATTATAATAGGATTTATAAACACTTTTTTAAATCCTTCTAATTCTTGGACTTCCCTTGGGCTTAAATCTTCCATATCAGAAAAAGGCGAGCCATCAACTACAAAAACACGGATTGCCAAACCGACTTGTGGCGCTGCCAAACCCACACCACTGGCGTGATACATGGTTTGAAACATATTTTGAATAAGCTCCTTAACAGGATATTCTTTATCGATTTCCTGAGTTTCCTCACGTAAAACGGGTGAGCCATACCCAACTATTGGTAATATCATACTGATTGATTCTCTAAATACGATTGCAATATTAATACAGCACTTACTTTATCTACAAGTCCTAATTGTTTATTCCTTCTATCGCTTTTTTTTACTCCACCTTTAATCATAGCATCCAAGGCTAATTTAGAGGTAAAACGTTCGTCCTGACGGGCAACCTTAATAAACGGGAATTTTTTTCCTAGAACAGAAATCAAATCTAAAATGTTCGCTTCAACTGCCGAATCTTCTCCGCTCATTCTTTTGGCTTGCCCAATAACAAATTTTTCAACCTTGTTCGCTGAAGTGTAACGTTTCAAAAAGTCTAAAAGTTGGTTTGTTGCCACCGTATCTAATCCACTTGCAATAATTTGCAAATCATCTGTGGCGGCTAACCCCGTTCTTTTAATTCCAAAATCAATTGCAATAATTTGTGCCATAATTGATGCAAATGTATTGATTTCAGAGCGGTTTAGAACAATTGCCTTTGTTACGAAAATTGTAAATATTCTCTTCTGCTTAATTTTAAATAAAAATTAAAAACCTCGTTTTCTATATTTCAATAAATTTGTCTCCAATTAAATTCGGGATGTAGCTTAGTCGGGTTAAAGTGCGCGTCTGGGGGGCGCGAGATCGGAGGTTCGAATCCTCTCATCCCGACAACACCAAATTTCACCACCGAATCGTGCCAATTACTCCCTTATTTTTCCAAATTCAAATAAAAAAATCTAAACCATTTTTTAAACCCTAAATCATTTTACTTTTGAATCTTCTATTTTTTGATACTATGAGTACACATGTTTCCGATCGAGTAAATAATTTAAGTGAATCTCAAACACTTGCTATGGCGGCCAAAAGCCGTGAATTACAGGCACAAGGTATTGATATTATTAGCTTAAGTTTGGGTGAGCCAGATTTTGATACCCCAGATTTTATAAAAGAAGCGGCTATTCAAGCCATTAACAACAACTATACGCACTATCCACCCGTTCCAGGATATAATGAACTACGTGAAGCCATTTGTTTTAAATTCAAAAGAGATAATAACTTGAAATTTAAACCCAACAATATTGTCGTTTCTACAGGTGCCAAACAATCATTAATGAATGTGGTTTTAAGCATCGTAAATCCAGGAGAAGAAATTTTACTTCCGGCACCCTATTGGGTAAGTTATCAAGCTATGGCAGAGGTAGCTGAAGCCAAAGCGGTTGTAATCTCTACAGATATCGAGCATAATTTTAAAATTACCCCAAAACAATTAGCGGATAATTTATCGTCTAATTCCCGATTAATGATTTTTAGTTCTCCTTGTAATCCAAGCGGAAGTGTTTACACCATGGAGGAATTAGAGGCCTTGGCTGAGGTTATTGCAACTAAAAAAGACTTTTACGTTGTTTCAGATGAAATTTATGAACTCATAAATTTTTCTGGAAGCCACGCGAGTTTGGGTACAATTGAAAAAATTAAAGACCAAGTTATTACTGTTAATGGTGTTGCTAAAGGCTTTGCCATGACTGGTTGGAGACTAGGTTATATTGGTGCCCCAGAATGGATTGCTAAGGCATGCACTAAAATACAAGGACAATTTACTTCGGGTGCAAACACTATTGCGCAAATGGCTACGGTTGCTGCTCTTAAAGCAGATCCAAGTGTAACCAAGGAAATGTCGGATACCTTTTTGAAAAGACGAGATTTAGTTTTAAAAGAATTGGGGAAAATTGAAGGCTTTAAGCTAAATGTACCACAAGGTGCTTTTTATGTTTTCCCGAATATTTCTGGGTTGTATGGTAGATCTTATAATGGATTTACTATCAATTCGGCAGATGATTTAGCCTTATATTTATTGGAACAAGCGCAAGTAGCTTTAGTAACTGGAGATGCATTTGGAAATCCAAATTGTATTCGATTAAGTTATGCCGCTAGCGATGATATTCTTATTGAAGCGGCAAAAAGATTAAAAACAGCAATTGACAAATTAAAATAAAGTGAATCAGCATGTAGTAAATAGAGTTTTTGACACCTTCCCTACGCTTACCGCTTTGGTAATTGGAGATGTAATGATTGATTCTTATTTATTTGGGTCTGTTGACCGCGTTTCTCCGGAAGCTCCGGTTCCAGTAGTATCTATTACCTCAAAAGAAAACCGCTTAGGAGGTGCGGCTAATGTGGCTTTAAACATTAAAGCTTTAGGCGCAAAACCCATTTTATGTTGTGTGGTTGGAAATGACGCGAATTCAAAAGTTTTTGAAGAGTTAATGCTTTCCAACAATTTAACCAGAGAGGGAGTTGTTCAAGATTCTACACGACCAACAACTGTTAAAACTCGCGTTATTAGTCATCAACAACAAATGCTTCGAATTGATGAAGAGGATTCTAAAGTTTTGGATATCAACGTCACCAAGGAAATGACAGAAAGAATTTTGTCAATTTTGGAATCCTCCAAAGTAGATGTTATAATTTTCGAAGATTACGACAAGGGGTTAATTACTCCCGAACTCATAAAAGCTGTTGTGGACAAGGGAAATGAATTAGGTATTCCTATTTCCGTGGACCCTAAAAAACGAAATTTTACATCTTACAAAAATGTAACCTTATTTAAACCTAATTTGAAAGAAATGCGGGAAGGTTTAGGGATGGAATTATCCCCAGTAAACCAAGAAACTTTAGAAAATGCATTTACTTCATTGAAACAAGAAATAAACTGTACCCATGCGTTAATTACCCTTTCTGAACTAGGCATGTTTATTACCAACGGCACAAACTCCACTATTGTACCTGCCCATATTCGGAATATTGCGGATGTTTCAGGTGCTGGAGATACCGTAATTTCAGTTGCTTCACTTTGTTTAGGTTCTGGTACAGATATTATTTTCGCTACTAAAATGGCCAATTTAGCTGGTGGATTAGTTTGTGAAAAAGTGGGTGTTGTTCCCATTGATGGAGCACAACTTAAAAATGAAGCTTTAAGACTTAACTAAACAGAAAAGGTTCCACCTCACGGTGAAACCTATTCCTCTTTTACTCTGCTACGAGATTTTAAATGTTGAAACTCTACTTACTGAATTTCTATTTCATTAGGATTTGAGTATTAATTAGTTTGCTTCCTTTGAAAACATTTACTGTGTATTCGCCATTTGGAAAAGCTTCCAAATCAAATGCGTTTTTCGAATTTGTGGATACATACACTTGATTACCTACTTCGTTCAGAACTTCAACCGTAAGTACGTTTGGATTGGAACTAACATTTGACATTGCCAGATGGTTAATTACCTCGTCTCCTAATTTTACGGCTACAGTATACTCTCCAATTGGAAGTGTGTTTAAATTGTAATCAATGTGCGCGTCTGTTGGCGTTTTTACGTCTGTATAGTGCACATTCCCAAAAGCATCTAATACCGCCACATTTACGGTTGCTTCGGTTTTTGGAAGTTTTTTTCCAAAAAGATCATTGTTTTCTGGTTCCCCTGCTCTTGCGTTGAAACTGAATAATGTCACGGTAGCAATGGATGCTCCGAATAAGAATAAGAAATATTTATTTGGCCCGATCATAACTAATTGTTTTAAATGAATAATAATTTTCGATTGTTTTGATAATCCAAAAGTATGGCGACTATACC
>JBFFMY010000096.1:0-4983 GCA_041563475.1 Salibacteraceae bacterium | reverse complement strand
ACCTATTTTGATAACACCAACTTCCGTAATATTAACTGTGGAAGGAACGGATGTTAACGGTTGTGTGGGGTCTAAGCAAGTTAACGTTACCTTTAATTTGAGTGACAATATTTTCCCAGAGGATTCTAATATGTGTAATGGCACTTATTTATCTGCATTTTTACCTGGGGCATTAAGTTACATGTGGAATACAGGAGATACAACTTCCAGTATACCAATTGTTTCTGAGGGTCTATATTCCGTTACGGTAAGCCTACCTGATAATTGCACCTCAAACGGTGAGGTTGATGTGAAATTTGCCAACCCAGTAGTAGATCTAGGAAGTGATACGGTTATTTGCATAGGTGATCAGGCTATTCTGGAAGGATGGCCCGATGATTCTTTAAAAATTTATTGGAGTACTGGAGAAACTTCTCGTGCTATTGCGGTTAATAATCCAGGTAATTATTGGGTGGAAGTTGGAGACTCAAATTGTTTAGGTTCGGATACTGTGAATGTTAGCCAGTATGATAAGTTATTTCTTGAGTGGGATTCACTAATTGAGAAATGTGTAGATAAATCAGTGATACTTGAAGGTCAAATTCCATTAGCTTCATATTTATGGAATGAAACAAATGAAGCTAAATTGTTTCAAATCAATGATACTGGAAATGTTACCGTGACAGTTTCAAACTTATGTGAATCGTTATTCGATACAATTAAAGTGGTTGACGGAAATTGTTCATGTTTAGTATACATTCCGAATGCTTTTACACCTAATGACGATGGTAACAACGATATTTTCCTACCGGAAATGAATTGTATATATAGTTATTACCACTTTCAAATTTTTGATCGGTGGGGAAAACTAGTTTTTGAAACATTTGATCCAAACGAAGGTTGGAATGGATTTGTGGACGGTGATTTAATGCATCAAGGAATTTATGTTTGGAGACTGGAAAAATCATTTTCAAACCAAACAGGTGTAGAATCCACCTTAGGTAATGTAACTCTGCTAAGAAGGTAGTTTAAATTGAACCCTGATTGAAGTTCAGATTAATTTGAATAATTCTATTTCTCTTCCTTTATTTTTGGAGTAAATCTTATATTTTGCACATAATTACAATTTGAAAATTATGAATCAGTTTGATTATAAAAAGGCATTACCTTATGTGGGTGTAATTCTATTTTTTATGGGAATTAGTCTAGGTTTTTTCTATCCACAAATGCAAGGGAAGCAACTCGCTACTCATGATCAAAAGCAATGGAAAGGTGGAGCGGAAGAAATCAATAAAGAATATAGAGATTCCGGACGAATTGCAATGTGGTCTAATTCAATGTTTGGTGGAATGCCTGCATATTATGTTGGTATTAGGTATTCAACAAATTACGTTAATAAATACATCCGGCCTATTACAACGCTTGGGTTAGAAAGACCAGCTCTGTACATATTCTGGAGTCTAGTGTCATTTTTTATCCTTATGATGGTTTTGAAAGTAGATATTCCAATTGGAATTTTGGGTTCCATAGGTTATGCTTTTTCATCCTATAACTTTGTGATAATGGCTGCAGGTCATTTTGCTAAGGTAATGGCTTTGGGTTATTTACCTGGGATTTTAGCAGGGGCTATTTTGATTAGGCAAAAGAAATATCTGCAAGGATTCACAGTAACTGCACTTTTTATGTCTTTTGAAATGATTTCCAATCATCCACAAATGACATATTACTTTTTTGTGTTTTTCATTTCTATTTATTTTTTGTTGGAGTTAATTTCTGATGTAAAAAACAAGCAGACAAAGAACTATTTAATTTCAGCTATGCTTTTTGGGGGAGCGATAATTTTGGGAATTTTACCTTCAGCAGCACAGTTATTAACTACGCAAGAATATACATCTCAGAGTACGCGTGGAAAATCTGAATTAACTATTACGAATAATGAAGATGCTACTTCAGGGTTGGATAGGTCTTATATAACTAATTGGAGTGGGGGTATTGCGGAAACATGGAGTTTATTAATTCCACATGCTAAAGGACCAGGTTCCAGTGCCATTTCATCTCATCCAACTGCAATGAAAAAAGTGGATAGGCAGTTTAGAAAATCTATGGAAGGGTTTTCAGCTTATTGGGGTGATCAACCTTTCGTTGGCGGACCAATGTACGCTGGTGCAATAATCATGTTTCTATTTGTTCTAGGTTTATTTGTAGTTGATGGAATGCTAAAGTGGGCACTAGTTTTCGCAACCGTTTTTACTACCATGTTATCTTGGGGAAAGAATTTCTCAGGCCTGACGAATTTCTTTATTGATTATTTTCCAATGTACAATAAATTTAGAGCTGTAGTTTCTATAGAAATAGTGGCTCTTTTTGCTATTCCTGTTTTGGCAATTCTTGCACTGAAGAAAATGGTAGCAAATGATGATTTTTTAAATCAACCCATGGTTCTTTTTGGTAAAACCTTGAAATACACCAATGAAAAGGCAATTTATGCTGCGTTTGCTTTAACAGGTGGTTTTGCTTTTGTTTTTTGGCTGATGCCAACTACATTTTTTGATTTTTTTAAGGAAGGCGAATATGATAATTATATAAATACGCTTCAAAAAAATGGATGGCCATTAAATCAAATTGATGATTTATTGGCAAATGTTGAATCTGCGCGGATAGCATTATTTAAAGCGGATTCACTTCGAACCTTTGGTTTTATTTTGGTAAGTACAGGATTACTTTTAGGGTATGCAAAAGGTAAATTGAAATCTAACTTTATTTTATTTTCTTTTGCCATTCTTGTTTTGGTCGACATGTGGAACGTGAATACGCGTTATATGGATGTCGAAACGGGATTTGAATCCTCACGAAAGGTAATTGAGCCCTTCTCTATACAACCAGTTAACAAAATTATTGCGGCTGATAAATCTCCAGATTATCGCGTATTGAATGTTGCAGCAAGTACTTTTAACGAGACTGAAACTTCTTATTTCCATCATTCCATTGGTGGGTATAATGGAGCTAAACTAAAAAAGTATCAGGAAGTTGTTGATTTTTATATTGCCAATGAAATTCAACTTTTCAGAACAGGAATGCAAGGTGCTAAAAGCATGAATGATGTTACTCCAGTATTGAGTCAAATTCCAATATTGAATATGTTAAACACCAAGTATATTATTTTTAATCCTGAAACAGCTCCAATAACAAATTCCATGGCGCAAGGTGGCGCTTGGTTTGTATCTGATATTAAATGGGTAAATACCGCGGATGATGAAATGTTAGAGCTAGGAAAAACGGATTTGCGTTCAACTGCAGTTATAAGAACGGATCAAAAGGATATAATTGGAGATGTTGGAAATGGCTCTGGTTCAATACAATTGGTTAGTTATGATTTGGATAAAATGGTATATTCATCTAATTCAACATCAGATCAAGTAGCTGTGCTTTCTGAGATATGGTATCCTGTGGGCTGGAAGGCTACAATTGACAACAAAGAAGTTGAAATTGGTAGAGCCAATTATTTGCTAAGAACAATTAGCGTTCCAGCGGGCGAGCATACTATTGAATTTGTTTTTGAGCCTTCTAGTTATTTTGTTGGAGAAAGAATCGCAATGGCAGGTTCAATTATTTTGATATTAGTAATAATTGGAAGTGTAGCTCTTTTATTTAAGGTAAAGAAAACCTAAAAAAATAATGAGCGAAATAAACACCCTAGTTACATAGAAAGTTGAAGTGGTTAGATATTAAATTGTTTTTTGTGAAACAGTGCTTCCTTTTTAATTCGAGAATCGATATGAGATGGAATTGTTTTTTTATCAAGGCCTTTTTTATCGTAAATTTTCAAAAGTAATTTATGCGTTTTTTGCGTTTCATTAATGCCTAAACTGTTAAACAGATTAGTAACGGTTTCATGCGAGTTTCCAACAATATCTTCATAAGATATTCTAGTGTAATTTTTTAATTCGCTTAAAGCTGAAAACTGATCATTCATATAAATCATACTTCTCTCTATAGGACTTAATCCTGGCCATTCGTCTTTCCATATGTCAGAAATTGAAATTGGTACTTTTGACGGTCCAAATTTTTTGAAGGGTGTAATTATGTTAGGATTTTTATCATCAAACCACCCTTTTACCATAATAGAATTTAAAATATCTTCATAAGTTCGAAAAATAATGACTAACCTCCAAGAAGGAAAATAATTCATTAGCTTCAGCAAACTTGTTGAAATTCCAGGGGTTTTGAAAGCAACACTATATTCCGGTAAGGCACTTCTAATTTCACTTGCTCTCCATGATTTAATCAATCGATTGTTTATTTCGATTTTAGATTTATATCGAAATATGCAACTATCATCATTCTCGTTAAAGTTTAATCTTCTGCCAGCAAGTGATTGAGTTAATAATTCATTCGTTATGTAATATTCAAAAGTTGACTTAAAACTTTCCGGATTTAATTCATCAATTACACCTAAGAGAGGGGAAATCATGGGTGGTTCAAAGAAATATTCTACGTTTTTAGCGGATCCAATAATGTTACCTAATAATGTAGACCCTGACCTAGGTAGTCCTGAAATTAGAATTTTGTTATTTATTTTTGTGGTCATAATTTCTCTCTAAAACCCTATTAGTATGCAATATTTATTTCTTGAAATGGTCACAATTTTACGTTAATTATTGTTATTGGTAACATGTAACATGATTTTTTTATTTTGAACCTAATTAATTAAATGTTTTCTTATTACAACTAAAATGCGTTTAAATAAAATGTGTCTTATTTAGTTAAGTGTTTTTATTGTTTACTTTGGAAACAATTTATTAATTAGAAAGAGCATCCATTTTGATAAAAAAGTTTAAAGGTTTTATATATAACTCAAGTCTGTATAGTTATTATGATCGTTACCTAACTGGTAAGGCAAGAATGAGGATGTCTTTTTTAGGACTTCAATCCATTTGTGATTTTGATCCAAGTCCATTTAAAAGTTCTGACACTTTATTTATACTTGGAAGTGGTGGATCAATT
>JBFFMY010000095.1:0-4994 GCA_041563475.1 Salibacteraceae bacterium | reverse complement strand
TTCTTCAAACCATTCTCTAAATCATCTCCAATCATCGTTTCAAAATCAATGAAGAGCATCATTAGATTCATGGGGTAATCCATATGGCCGCTGAAACCCCACACTACTTTGGTTTCATTATCGTTCATAACGGTAGTGGTTATAAATGCAGGTTCTGTAGCTTCAAAAGGCTTTAGAAAACGCAATTCAAAATCTATACGTTCGCCTTCGGTAATTTTTATGATTTCTTGTTCTCCCCAACCTACTTCTTCATTGTCACTTTCCCAATGGGAAACAAAACCCACGGTTCCATCTGTACCGCTATACGTTTTCACCATATTTGGATCCATAGAGGCCCACTTGCTATAATAATCTTGATTTTTGAGTAATTTGACATAATCAAACACCTCTTGATTGGGTTTGTTGATCATGATTTGCCTTTGCACGTTGTAATCTTTTTCTACAAACAAAGCCGCCACCAACGGAATTGCAATAATAACTGCCAATCCAATAAGTAAATTTTTAAACACTTTCATATCCCTAATTTTTTTATTACTCCGAAAGATAAGTAATTTTAAATTAGTGGTTTATAAAATAATTGCTCTTTATCTAGCTAGTAATAAAACTGAGCAAAACCGAAAATTACACAACAATTGATTCTTGTTTCCAAGAAAAAATGGGTTGAAAAATCGTTTACTTCATCAAAGAAAATTGACCTCCGTGCGGCCGAGTGATCTTCGAACAAGTTCTCAGCTTCTCGGTCTTACTACGGCTTATTTCAATTCAACGTTTATTATAATATAACTGCCGCTATATTACATCATGACTTCACTTACCTGAATCACGGGTTCGATATTGGTGAAATTGGGTAAATCACCCATAATTTGTTTTGCATTTGGACCAAATGCTTTCCCGAAATCTTCTACCGAATCAAAATACATATTTCCCATACACGCATGGGGCGCGGTTGAACCAGGAGCTGCACTACCAATTCCTTTTTCTACCGTAGCGCCTTTTAAATGTTTTCCTAAAAGTTTCTCTACCATGGGGATATGGGTGTTGCAGTAATAATCCATATCAAAATTTTTATCCGCTCCGTTGGGATACAAAACACTCACTTTAGTCATTCCTTTTTTCATACTTTCTGATTTAGTTTAATTGATGTTTCCCGAAAATACGATTTTCAAAAATAATTGCAAAGCAATGGTAGGGGGTTGAAAAAAATGAAGCGGAGGCACCCCACACTTTGGAGGCTTTTATTTTTTATCTATTTCTCTATCAATCAATGCGATTAACTCTTCGGATAATCTTTTCATCTTTTCCATTTGATAGTTCATCGTCCTGAATTCTAAAATAACCATAGCAAAACCGTTCTTGAGTTTCAAACTCTTCAAGTATTCATCAAAATACCCGCGAGGAAAAATAAATTCCTTTCCTATTTTCCCTTTGGTGTAGCGGTACTCAAAATTATTTACCAACCCATCCAAATCCATGAGCGCATACAAAGGGGTGAAAATCAATTGTTCGGAATCGTACCGGAAATGATCTTCTTCACTCTTCATTTTCTTATACAACGCTTCTATGTTTAATAGGGCATTTTTTATGGAATCATTAGATATCAAAGCCAAGTTACCCGAGTTGGTTAGCTCCTGAAAAGTGTTGTTGTTTTGATAGAATTTCTGCCAACTGTAAATCCTTACGCCATCATCGTTAAAAGCATCCATATCAGTAATGGGTTCTCCGTTGAAATGATTGAGAATACGCTGGGCAGCTTCCATGCACCCTCTGCGCTTAGCCAAATAACTATCCATCTCTTGGATGGAAACGTGCAAGTCGGTCTTTATGTTTTCTAAATAATGGACTTCCTTATTCCGCGCCTTACGGATATCATTGTTGTTGTTTATCTGCAGCGCAATTAAAATTCCAATAACTACTAATACTATTTCTCCAATAGCATAAAGTACATATTTGGTGAATTTATTTTCTCCAAGCAGGTATTGACGCGTTTTTCTAAATAGTGTTATCATCTTTTAGGTATAGATTCCAATTAGTGTAACCACTGTTTTTTGGTAGCCAAAGTAGAAAACCACACCAAGAAAAGACCAAAAACAACTACCAAAATAGGCATGGTTACGGCCTGAACAGTGCCATATACTTCTATGGCATGGGTGAAAAATACATTATGAATCATTTGCGGAATAACGGCTAAAAAGGAAACGATAAAAGCCGATTTGGCCCATTTCTTTTTTACCACCAGACCCATGGATCCTAGCAACCCCGACAATACCGCAATGGCAAAAACTACGTTGGTCCAAAGCGGGTATTCATTATACAGTTCTCTTTCATTGGTGGGTAAGGCTGCTAAAGCTTCCTCTGTAATAAAGACATGCGCTACGAATGACAATACACCCAGTATATTCCATAGCAGAAAAAAGGCAGTTACCGCCCAAAACCACGTTGGGATTTTTGTTTTTTCGTGTTCCATGATTCAAAAAAATTTGGTTTATCTCGTAAAAATAAGAACTGTTTTGGAATTGCCCTTGCAATTGCCCTGAAGTAACTACATCTTTTAAAATGTTTTGGGGTTGGGGGAAGGTTACGCTATGTTTAGCACGACCCGATAGCTATCGGGGCCAAAATCATCCTTTTCCTGTGGTGAGACTGTGTGTTAAAGCGCTACGAGAGAAGGACTTTCCTACCCCCATTTGTAGAGCATTAAACATGGGCAATGAATGAATTAGTAAAGGGGTGCCATAGGCTTTACCCCGTATCAACCCCGTATGAACCCCGTATGAGGTACGGAGTATCCTAGGCTATAAAACGAATAAAGATACGGGTATAGTATTAAGACCACTACCAACATAAACCAAAAAAAGGGTTTGAACGTTCCTTGTTTAGTTCGTCCCGATAACTATCGGGATCGAAAGGTGGTAGTCCGTCAATTGACGGATGCACAAACCGAGTTAACGTTTAATTCTTGTTTATATTAATGGTATTCATAAGCTCCCTTATTGCCTGAAACTTAGCACAAAATAATCAAAGTTATGTGAATAGGATTACTTCATTAATTAAAATTGAGGAGGCCGTAAACGGACAAATGCGCGTCTCTATACTGATTTTTTATTTACGAGATATCTGCCATTCATCCTTTTATTATTTTCATTGAGACTGTGTAAAGAACTGTAAAACAGTAATTTCCATATAATTCAGACTCCGTTAATACTATTATGCTATACATAGTACTATATTGGTTGTATTTTTGAATAAATCATTAAAATAAAATAGTATGAAAACTTCAATAAAATTATTCGCCATATTAAGTATTAGCATATTGTTCTCTTCTTATTGCAATGCCAACCCATCAAAAACATTAGAACCATTGTCAAAACACAACATCGAGTTTAGTTTTTCGCAATTCTGTTCCTATTTAGACAATGGCAATGCGCATCCATTGGAAGGTGTTTATTCCAGCCCAGATGACCGTTATAAAATAGCAATCGTAAAAAATGATACTAAGCATCACGATTACATTGGTATTGTAATCAGTGCCGATAATAAATTTTGGAAGGTTGGAGACGTTAAATTCAATTTTGTAATGAAAGAAGGAGCCTTAGAAGGATACTACTACACTAGTTCAGGTAAAGAACTTCCAATCCAATTCAAAATTCAATCAGACACCCTAGAAACTAATTATCTAAAGAAAATAAAGTAAAACAAAATGTGGATATTACTGCATTGATAATAAAGTGCAAACCTCTACACGGTTTGCGCTTTGGTTTTGTTGTTTTACAATTATGCCCATCTATCACTTAAACTACATTTTAACGTGACGCTATGTGGAAGGCGCCCCGATTGCTATCGGGATCAGAAGTAGGCGAGTTTATGCAATTACTTATTTCCATTGTTGTGCTTTCGTTATTTTTTCAATTTTTGAAGTTCTTCTTCTATTCCGTACATCACACGATCTATTGCCTTCATAGTTTCTGTTTCTTCATCAATTATTTTGCCTCTATTGAAGAGTACTAACTGCAAAGCCTTCATAAGGTCATTGTCATTTAAAAATTTAGCATAATTATCTATTCTTAATTTGTAAATAGATATAGAATCAGCATGTATAAACCCATATTTTATTGGTTGCGTATAATCAACAATCAAATATTTGAATAGAAAAGGTTGAATAAGCTTTGACATATTCATATCCGCTTGTTTCATTCCAAGTTCATCATCTAATCGTTTTAAATTTAATTGAAATAAATTGGTTATGGCACTACGTAAACTGTCATTAGATAAGGTGTTTAAACCGCTGTTTTTTAAATTTTCAAAAGCACTTGTTTTAGGAATAATTTGAAATTCAGCACTGGAACTTGTCAATGACTCATACATTGATTTAGAATTTGATTTCTTATCATAGATATCCGTTATAAGCTGCTGACTTGATTTGAATATTTCTTTATGTTTAGAAATTGTTTCGTTTATATCATTTCTAGTTTGTAGCAAATCACTTTTTAATTCTGTGTATATCTGCGCTTCTAGTTTTCGTGTTTTTCGATTTTCATTCCAATTATTGATCTGAAGGGCAATAAGAATACCAATAACAACAAGTATAATTTCTCCAACTGCGTAAATTAAATACTTACTGAATTTATTTTCTGAGACTAATTTCTGTCTAATTTTTCTAAAGAATTTTATCATTGGCTATTGGTTGGTTATAATGATGTACAACGGTTTGTGTATAGTGTCGTAGCTGTTCCGTCAAATGACGGATGCTAGGCACTACAAATGTCGTGCATTACCCTATAAAAGTAAATATTTTTTTGGTGGAGGGTTGCCTTGTGCGAATTGCAAATGTGTATGGCTTTATGCGTTGGCTTGTTCTTTATTTGTCTTTTCTTTTAGTTTTTCTTCGGCAATTTCCATTGCAAAAGTGAAAAACAGTTTAACAGCTTTAGTAAACTTAAACTTATTACCATCTATTTCAACTAAATTTTTGCCACGCCAAGTCTTAATGAATTTAT
>JBFFMY010000094.1:0-5016 GCA_041563475.1 Salibacteraceae bacterium | reverse complement strand
TACTATTGGCTCCCTCAAGTGTTAATATGTTAGGTATTAATGAACGGAGATTGCTTACCCCAGAATATGAAGTTGATACTGATGCTCAGGGTGGTTTTAGTTTCCAACCTAATACTTTGGGAGAACAAAGTACGATCAAGATTTTGGACAAAACATACTCTGGGAGTTATTTACTAAGCATGGTGGGTGCTCTTTCGTATTTGGTGGGAACATGTAGTCCGTATAACCCAACAAGTGCTTTTGTTATTGCATCTCGAGAGGAGGAAAAATACAAGAACTTATTTAATAGATTTCTTTTTGGTGGAGTAACGCTACTGTTTGTTTTAGCCTTCGGAAGTTTTGCCCTCAACGGTTACTTATCCCAGAGGTATAATGATATTATGGCTTTGCAGTCTGATAGGTCCGAGATAGAACAAGAGATCGTAAGTATAAATGCTGAAATAGATTCAAAAGAAGAATTTTTAAGTTCCGTTGGCTTAACAAGCAACACGAGTTATTCCTTTTACATGGATAGGTTAGCTAAATCTGTTCCAAGAACAATAACCTTGGTTGAGATGGAGGTTAATCCGATTCAAGAGAAGTTAAAAAGTGGGAAACCCATACAGGTGGAAAAAAATGTAATTCGTGTAAGTGGAATAGTGGGTAAGGATGAAATTTTAAGTAATTGGGTTCTAGAATTATCAAAAATGGATTGGATAAGATTAGTTGAAATTACAGATTACATGCCCGTTGCAAGGAGTGAGAATCACCAGTTTAATATTAAAATTGAATTATAAGGGAGTTGGAAAATTTGGAATATAAATACCGACTAGTATTTCTTCTGTTAGGGATGGTAGTTATTTTTTTTCTGGTGTATACCAGATTAATATCTCCGACAATGAAACAAGCATATTACATATATAGCGCCACTAATAGTATGGATATGGATGGGTTGAACAAGGAATTATCTCAGGCTAAATTGGAGCTGAATAAATATTCTAGTTCCGTGAATATAGGAAGAAATGAGACTGATATTCAACATTTTATGATTGATTTCATAAGTAAAAGAGGTAACTCGGTGATATTAAATCGGGTACTTGAACCCCATTTTTTTGAGGTAAATGGATACAAAGTTATTAATCAGAGTTTTGAGATTGAGGGGAGTTTTAAATCAACAGTTCAGCTTATTTATGAATTGGAAACGACAAAGGATCCTGTTTTTTTAAAGACTTTAAAATTGGTTTCAAGAAAAAATCATACAACAAATAAATATGAGTTATTTACGGTTATATATGTTCAAAGTGTTAAAAACAATAGGTAGTTGTTTCCTTCTTTTTGTCCTATTTTTAGGGAGTTGCCAACTTATTGTAGAGGAGGATTTGTCAAGTGCAACTATTGAAATAATTGCACCAAGGGATGGGGCAATAAGTTCAGAGAATGTTCAACAATTTGTTTGGGAACCAGTAGAATTTGCATTGGAGTATACTTTGCAAATTGCTAAACCTAGTTTTTCTGTAATAGATAAATTGGTTGTGGATACCACAATTGAAAATACCAAGTTTCAATATAGTTTACCACCAGGAATTTACCAGTGGAGGATAAAGGCCCAAAATGGTTCAAGCGAGACTGCGTATTTAGTGCGTGATTTGATTATTGAGGACACGGCCAATTTGAATGGCTCCTTGGTATTTTTAACTTACCCTCTATCTAACGGGTATGTTAATTCTGTAACCCCAACATTTATTTGGGAGGATGTGCCAAATTCCATGGAATATAGTTTCAAAATATACGAGGGAGATTTTGAAAATAGTAATACGGTAACCAATGAAATACGAACGACCAACACCAGCACTTCATTGCCAATTTCATTAAGTGAGAAGGCTTATTCTTGGGGAGTAAGAGCGGAAAATGATTTGTCTAAAACACTTTATTCTTCAAGAACTTTTTTGGTAGATATAACTAGTCCAACAACGCCAGTTTTGATAGACCCGATAGACAATCAGGTTACTGCTTCAACGGATGTCATTTTCACGTGGTCATCATTGGGCACTATGGGTTCACCAGAGTTCGATACCATTTTCGTTGCCAGTGATTCTATACTAAACAATGTGGTTGAAAAGGCAGAATCAATGTCAAGTGCCCATACCTTTTCTCTACCTTCAGGTAATTATTATTGGGCGGTAAGAAGGTATGATAAAGCAGGGAATAACTCTTGGATTTCAGGAATGAGAAAACTAACGATTCAATAGGATGAAAACCAAGATTACATCCATAGTAATGATCACTGTTGTTTCAATTATTTGGGTCTTAATTACCTATAAAGTTTATGACACCTATTTCAAGGAGGAAAAGAATGAACCCAGGGAATTTTCATTTTCCACGGAACAAGTACAGGCAAATTCATCCAGGGTAGATTCGTTTGAATTGAATTTAGATTACCCGGATCCTTTTTTAAAAGGAATACGAGTTAAAAAAAGTAAAGTGAGTTTAAATAGTACGGTGAAAGTCCAATCTCAAAGGAAAAAGGACAAAGAGCTAAAGCCAAAGTTAGAGGTTGTATTTCCAGATATTGTGTATTTAGGTAACATGATTAATACGAGTAGCAGCCGGATAAGTGCCATTATTTTGGTGAATAAAAAGGAATTTTTGGTCTCTGGGGGGGAAGTGATAGATGACATAGAAATAATTGCTGTTGATAGATCCTCTATATTGGTTAAAAAGGATCTGGTAACAAAAACATTTGACTTGCAGCAACATAATTAAAAAGAAGATGACGGAAAATGTAAAAGTTGAAATGGATAATACGCGGAGAGATCTTTCTGTATTGCTTTTGATGTTATTCATTCTGTTTTGCCCATCCAAGGCTAATTCTCAAGAAAAGTATCCTTCTTTATCGGTACATCAGAATGACTTGAAAATTGTCTTTCATTATTGTGATTCTAAAATTAAACCCTCAGATGATGTAATGTATTATTGGATGAAGTATAGAGTTGTACATACCACTGAAGGAGGTTACGCAGGTCAATTACTGCATGGGGATTACCAAGAATACTTTATTTCTGGCCAACTGAAAACAAGTGGAACTTTTAAAAAGGGAGCCAAAGAAGGCCAATGGAAAATATGGTATGAAAACGGGAAAACGGAAGGTATTTTTCTATGGAAAAAAGGATTGTTAGATGGGAAGTTTATGACCTATTATGAAGATGGGAAAATTAAAGAAAGAGGTAAATATAGGAACAATACGAAACACGGTGTAGTTGCACAATTTGATAAATTGGGTAATATGACCAAGCTGAGATACAGAAACGGGAATCGAGTAGATCGAGAAGCAAAAAAGGAGAGTAGACTTAAAGCAAAAAAAGTAAAGGAAGAGAAACGAAACCAAAATAAAATCATTGAATTATCCGAAACGAAAGAGGATTCAATTGGGGATAAAGAGAAAACCAAAAGGCCTAGGAGAACTAAAGAAAATAAGAGTCAAGAACCTGATACGAATAGTGAAGAGGTAAGTAATTGGGTGAGATTCAAGGAATGGGTGCAAGGGATTTTTAAGTCAAAGGACAAACAGATAGAAAATGATTAAAGCCTCGGTGCTGTATTACACGTTAATATTTTCCTTAGTATTAGGAGTGTCAATTACCATGCTGATGACTCTATTTATGAATTTTGACATTATAAATAGTAGGATAAATAACACCAAGGATTTCCTATTGAATATTCAATCTGGAATTGAGGTAGTGTCAAATTACCCAAATGAGTTCCCCTTAAATACGGAAGTAGAAATTGACCTGTTTTCAGATGGAGAGGATAGTTTAAGGATTTTAAGAAGAATGCATGGGGCTTTGAATATTGTTTCTGTTTTAGCACACAGAAATGGACAATATCAAAAGGCTTCTGTTCAAATGGGCTGGAAAAGTGAAGATATTCCCATAAGTCTGCATTTGGCAGATAATGCATTTTCCGTTAGTGTTTGTGGAGAAACTAGAATAGAAGGAAAGGCTTTTTTACCAGGCAGACCAATAAAAAGGGCCTATATTGAGGGAAAAAACTACACCGGTAGTCAGCTAATTTATGGAACGGTTTCTACAAGTAAAAGAATGGTTCCATCTCTTCAAGAGAACTTGTATTCAAATATCATGAATCAATTAAGGGTGAGTTATTTGCATGATAGTTTGGTACAGTTGGAAGCCCTTGATTTAGAGAGAAATTCATTTTTAGCTGAAAGATGGGTGATTAAATCAGAACAATTTTTGCGGTTGGACAATAGATCATTTAGCGGAAATATGACCATTATATCTTCCAAAGGAATAGAAATTAGAAGTAATACTCGGTTTAAGGATGTAGTTTTTATTGCTCCGGTGATTAGGATAGGGGATGGTGTTCAAGGAGAGTTTCAATGTATTGCAACGGATTCGCTTTTGGTTGGAGAAAACGTAAAATTAAACTATCCTTCCAATTTAATGTTATTGGAAAAAGTAGATGAGAAGGGAAAGCTGTTTCAGGTGGGGGAAAATTCAATGGTGGAAGGTTCTGTTTGTATCATCCCAAGCGAAAGAGTTGTGGAATATTCTCCGGGGGCTAGCTTGGTATTGAAAAAAAACATAAAAGTGACAGGAGTGATTTATTCTCCATATAGAGTGAGTGTTTCTTCAGGAATTGAGATTGCGGGTTCATTTTATTGCAAGGAGGCAGAACTAAAAACCCCCTCCGCGGTGTATTCAAATCACTTTCTTGACTTTAAGGTAGTTCCAAGTAAGTTGGATGAGTTTTATGTTCAAACCTTTCAGTACCCAAATTATATGTCCAATGAATTAATCAAATGGTTAAATTAAAAGCATTTACAGTTATTGAGTCTTTGATCTCGTTAGCCATTATAACGGGCACGATACTGATAGTAAGTTTGGTATTTTCTAATATTCTAAATGCGGATAAAAACATTCATAGACTCAAGGCTCAAGAGATATTGGATTTTTATTTAGTTGACCAAAAAATATCAGAGAACGATTTATATGAAGTTAAAGTTACCAAGCAGCCCTC
>JBFFMY010000093.1:0-5696 GCA_041563475.1 Salibacteraceae bacterium | reverse complement strand
TGGGATGCAAATGCCTTTATGGGATTAGATCCAATGCATCAATTGATGTTAGGAGGTTTTATGTTTGGTATTGTCTTTATGGCTACCGATCCTGTAACGGCAGCACAAACAAATAAAGGACAATGGATTTACGGATTTTTAATAGGTTTCATTGCTATTTTGGTTCGTGTATTCAACCCTGCATATCCGGAAGGAATGATGATGGCAATTCTATTTATGAATGTTATGGCACCGTTGGTTGATCATTACGTGATTGAAGGAAATATTTCGAAACGTTTAAAAAGAGCAAAATTGGCCGTAAGCCAATCTTAAAGATATTTATTATGGCGTTAGATAAAAATAGTAACAGTTTCACCTTTGCATTTGCCGCAGTGTTGGTGATTGTTGTAGGGACCATTCTCGCGACTTTGGCCGTGGTATTAAAAGCACCACAACAAGCCAATTTGAAGCAAGAAAAAATGAAAGCCATTTTAATGGCCACAGGAGTAATGACTTCAGATGAAGATATGTCGTTGGCTCCTGCTCTTTTTGAAAAAACAATTACAAAAAGACTAGTAGTAAGTGGAATTGATGGATCAATTAAATCAGAAAATTCTGGGGTTATTGATGGAGCAAATAAAAAAGATGCTTTTAACATAGAACTTCAAAAAGTATACGCTGCGAAGGTGAAACCTATCAAATCGAAGTACAAAAAAGATCCAGCAACTATGGTGGCAAAAATCAAGGAGTTGGATTTGAATTGGCCTATATATGTAGCGGAAGTTAATGGTGAGGTTTCATACATCATTCCAATGGAAGGAACCGGTTTGTGGGGTCCAATTTGGGGTTATGTAACTCTTGCTGGCGATTTAAATACCATTAAAGGGGTAACATTGGCGCATAAAGGAGAAACTCCTGGGCTTGGAGCTGAAATTTCTACCACAAAATTTCAAGATCAATATTTAGGTAAAACCATTTACGAAGGAGACCAATATGTTTCCATAAGCGTTTTAAAAGGGGGTGGAGGAAAAGGTAATCCACACGCCATTGATGGAATTACTGGAGGTACAATTACCTCTGTTGCTGTAGGAGAAATGTTCTACAGATCTCTAGATTTATATGTACCGTATTTTAATACTGTTAAAGCGAATTAGATATGAGCGATACACCAAAAATAGAAGTTAAGCAACTAAAGCCGAAAGAAGGGTTGTTCTCTAAAAAGAACATGAAACTCCTTACGAATCCGCTTAACGATGAAAACCCAATTACCATTCAAGTACTTGGTATTTGTTCTGCATTGGCAATTACCGTGCAGGTTAAGCAAGCCATTGTAATGTCATTATCGGTTTTGTTCGTGTTAATATTTTCGAACTTAATTATTTCTTTAATTAGAAACATTATTCCAGGTAGAATTCGAATTATCGTTCAGTTAGTCATTGTTGCCGCTTTGGTAATTATTGTTGACCAATTTTTGAAAGCATACGTTTTTGAAATTTCAAAAGCACTTTCTGTATTTGTTGGTTTGATTATTACCAACTGTATTATTATGGGGCGTCTAGAGGCATTTGCTTTAGCCAACAAGCCATGGCCATCTGTACTAGATGCTGTAGGAAATGCAATGGGATACGGTATAATATTAATTATTATTTCGGTTTTCCGTGAATTACTAGGTTCTGGGTCTTTAATGGGTTACCAACTTTTTGGAGATGCAGCTGAAGGAACCGGTTTGTATGCGATGGGTTACATGAATAATAATATGTTCATTTTACCTCCAATGGCATTGATTATTACTGGAATTATTATTTGGGTTCAACGTTCGCGTAATCCTAAATTAATCGAAAAACACTAAATAGAAAGTCATGCAAGAATTGTTTAGCATATTTGTAAAAGGCATTTTCATGGAGAACATGATTTTCGCCTATTTCCTTGGAATGTGTTCATACTTAGCTGTTTCTAAAACGGTTAAAACGGGTGTTGGACTAGGAGCTGCGGTAATTTTCGTTTTAGGAATTACTGTTCCAGTAAACTACTTATTAGAAAACTACGTGCTTAAAGAAGGCGCATTAGAATGGTTAGATCCTGAATTTGCAGCCCTTGATTTAAGTTTCCTTGGATTTATTTTATTCATCGCTGTAATTGCCTCTATGGTACAATTGGTAGAGATGATTGTGGAGAAATTTGCACCTGCTCTTTACGGTGCCCTGGGTATCTTCTTACCGCTTATTGCTGTAAACTGTGCCATTTTAGGTGGTTCTTTATTTATGCAAGAAAGAGCCTATTCAACTATTGGTCAAGCAACTGCTTTCGGTATTGGATCAGGTATTGGTTGGTTTTTAGCTATTGTAGCTATTGCAGCCATTCGTGAAAAAATTAAATACTCTAACGTTCCGGCTCCATTACGTGGGTTGGGTATCACTTTCATCATTACGGGTTTGATGGGTGTTGCGTTTATGAGTTTTATGGGAATTGAATTATAATTTGAAAAGCGTTAATTATGGAATTAACTACAGTAATTAGTGTAACCTTAGCCGTTTTCTTACTGCTATTGTTTTTACTAGTGTCAGTACTACTTTTTGCAAAAGCAAAATTATTGCCATCGGGATTGATGAAAATTGATGTGAATGGTGAAAAACAATTAGAGGTAGAAGCCGGAGGTACTTTGTTATCTACTCTTGGAGAAAATGGGATCTTTTTGCCATCGGCTTGTGGTGGTGGGGGTACTTGCGTTCAATGTAAATGTCAGGTACTAGAAGGTGGTGGCGAAATGTTGCCAACTGAAGAACCGCATTTTACACGCAAGGAAGCTGCTGAAGGATGGCGTTTAGGCTGTCAAGTAAAGGTCAAAAACGATATGAAGGTAGAAGTACCGGAAGAAGTTTTTGGTATCAAAAAATGGGAAGCTACAGTGGTTTCAAACTATAGTGTTGCCTCTTTCATAAAGGAGTTTATTGTGGAGATTCCGGAAGATATGGATTATAAAGCGGGTGGATACATTCAAATTGAAATACCTGAATGTACCGTTAACTTTAAAGATATTGATATTACTGCACATCCTGAAGAACATCCAGGAGAACCCCAAAAATTCCAAACAGAATGGGATAACTTCAACCTGTGGCCTTTGAAAATGGTGAATGAAGAAGTTGTGGAGCGTGCATATTCAATGGCTTCTTATCCTGCAGAAGGACGTAAAATTATGTTGAATGTGCGGATTGCTACGCCACCATGGGATAGAGCTAAAAATGGATGGATGGATGTAAATCCTGGAGTTGCATCTTCGTATATTTTCTCTAGAAAAGAAGGCGATAAAGTCACAGTTTCAGGTCCTTACGGAGAATTCTTTATTCATGAAACTGAATCTGAAATGTTATACATTGGCGGTGGTGCAGGTATGGCTCCAATGCGTTCTCATTTATATCATTTATTCAGAACGCTGAAAACAGGTAGAAAGGTTTCGTATTGGTACGGTGGTCGATCTAAACGTGAGTTGTTTTATACAGAACATTTCCGCGCTTTAGAACGTGATTTCCCGAACTTTAAATTTTATCTTGTATTATCTGAACCGTTAGAGGTGGATAATTGGAAAATTAAGGAGGGTATTGATGGCGAAGGAGATGGGTTTGTTGGTTTTGTTCATCAATCCGTGATTGATAACTATTTAGTTAAGCATGAATCTCCGGAAGATATTGAATATTATTTCTGTGGTCCACCAATGATGAACAACGCTGTTGTGAAAATGTGTGACGATTGGGGTATTCCTGAAGAAAACGTTTCTTTCGATGATTTCGGTGGGTAACGAAAAACATAATGTAAAAAGAAAGCTCCAAATATGGGGCTTTTCTTTTTTGGTCGCGACTGGTTTATTGCTAAGATGTTCGGATGAAAATGTTGTGAAGCAAATTTCACAATTACGCTATGAAATTAATGGTGAGGCGCAAGGAACTACCTATAACATAGTTTATTTCACGGATAGTTTAGTGGTTCAAAAAAGGGAGATTGATTCTATTTTATACCAAATGGATTTAGCCGCTTCTATTTGGGTGGATCATTCTGTTATTTCTCAAGTAAATCAAAATCAACAAACGAGGTTTCCAATTGAAAATGATGATTTCCACTTTTTCGAAGATAATTTTAACCTTAGCAAGCAAGTGTATCATGCTACCCAGGGAGCATATAATCCTACAGTTGGACGCTTAGTAAATGCGTGGGGATTTGGGTTTAAAAACAAAGAAAAAATGGACTCAACTAAGGTGGATTCCTTACTTGTATCTGTGGGTTTTGACGATAATCAAATGTGGGTTGAGAAGGGAGATTCTTTAATTTTCAATAAAGTGAACCCCCAATCCAACTTAGATTTTAATGGAATCGCTCAAGGATATTCGGTGGATGTTTTAGCGAACTACTTTTTATCTGTAGGAATTGAAAATTATATGATTGAAGTAGGAGGGGAGTTGATTGCCCATGGAAAAAAGGCCGATGGATCGTTATGGAAAATTGGAATTGATCAACCCGTAGAAGGGAACTATGAACGCGTTCTTTCGGCTACTATAAAATTGGAGAATGTGGCGGTGGCTACTTCTGGAAACTACCGTAAATTCTATGAGGAAGACGGTATGCGCTATTCACATACGATTAATCCATTTACGGGATTTCCTGTACAGCATTCACTTTTAAGCGCAACAGTGGTTATGAATAACTGTGGATTAGCCGATGCGTTTGCTACCTCGTTTATGGTTTTAGGAGTAGAGAAATCTAAGGAAGTCATTTTTCAAAACCCGGAATTGGGAATTAATGTATATTTAATTTATAGTGACGAAAATGGAGCACTCCATACCTATACTTCTTCGGGATTGAAAAAACATTTAGAGGAACTGTGATATAATGATTGTTGATTGCAAAAATATTGATGTTTACCATGGGAATCAATCCATTTTAAAAGGGTTGACCTTCTCTATTAGTGCTGGTCAAAAGGTTGCAATCACTGGAGAATCGGGAACTGGAAAATCAACCTTATTGAATGTCTTGGCAGGATTTACACGAATTTCGAGCGGGGAACTTTTTCTCTTGGATAAATCGGTAAATGAAGAGAATATTTCAGAAATCAGGCAAGATATGGCATGGGTTCCACAAGAAACCGTATTGCAATTTGATTCGGTACATGAAATGATATACGCGCCATTCCAGTTCGCCTTGAATAAGGAGCATAAACCTAATACCTCAAAAGTTCATGAGCTATTTGAAATCTTTGGTTTACCGCAGGATTTATTGTTGAAAACGCCATCCACTATTTCGGGAGGGCAAAAACAACGAATTATGTTGATAAGCAGTTTGTTGTTGCAAAAACCGTTATTGGTAATTGATGAACCCACTTCGGCATTAGATAAAGGAAACCGGGAACGTATTACGGATTATATTTTAGGAATAGAAAATCTTACCGTTATTGCATCAACACACGATAAATACTGGATGGAGAAATCTGATAAAATAATTGCGTTGTAATGAAAGATGTAATGGACATTGGATATTTGGATTTATTGGCAGGTTATGCTTTGCTAATTATTCCATTTTTTATTCTTTGGTATTAACAGTTCCTTCTCAGTTCAAAGACATTCCTTCAACTCAGGGTGAGAATAGCTCTATTACTTTTGAGTCAGTTACCCTTAACGCTGTTACGGAGATATTCCAGATAGCAGCTGCATCTCTGCCAAGCACTACTCTTG
>JBFFMY010000092.1:0-5907 GCA_041563475.1 Salibacteraceae bacterium | reverse complement strand
TAACATTTCGAAATCAGAATTGACTATTACAGGCTCAGGGAATCTGTATTGTTTTCCAATAATCACCCCTACAACGGAAATATTAATCTCTGGATCGGGTAATGTAGAAGTAACTGTTATTCAGTTTATGGACGTAACCATAAGCGGATCTGGAAATGTGTACTTTAAAGGTCAACCTGGTATAAACACCAATATCACAGGCTCGGGCAATGTTATAAATAGTAATTAGAATACGACATAGGGTAGAAAAGGGGGATTCAGATGAGTCCCCTTTTTTTGTGGCGTAAAAATCTTTTGAAATATTTTTTACACTTAATATGGTTTATATCATAAACTAGTTTATGTTTGCATCATCAAATTTGTAATTGTACTTAAAAACTAAAACTATGGAAGCATTAAAAAGCATTGAAATCATTGAAAGTATGATTTGGGAAAGTAAGAAATCTCTACAAAGAAATTCATTTTATTTTTTACTCTGGGGAGGATTATTAATACCGTCCGCCATTGTAGAGTACCTTCTTCAAGGAAACCCTAATAACTGGATGGTATGGCCCGCGATGGGAATTATTGGGGGTATAATCGCCACCATTTATGGACGCAAAGAATCTCAAAGATCTGGAGTATTTACGGTAGGTGACCGCATCACTGCATATACTTGGGGAGGATTTTTATTCACGTTGGTATTTGCCATTATATTTTCGGTCTCTCAACATTTCCCTCCACACGGTTTAATTTTACTGCTAGCGGGTTGGGCTACCTTTATTAGTGGCGGAATTTCTAGATTTAAACCCTTTGTTTATGGAGCTATTTTTCTAGAAATCGGGGCTATTTTATGTGGCTTTTTTGTAGCGCCAGAGTTCCATCCATTGGTGTTCGCGGGGAGTTTATTTTTAGGGTACATTATTCCAGGCATTTTATTAATGAAATTGGAAAATGGTAAAGCTTAATCCTATATTACATCAAGAGTTGCGGCTGGCGGTAATTAGTTTCCTAGTAAATACCGAGTGGGTAGATTTTAAGAAATTAGTGGAAGTCACCGGAGCCACAAAAGGGAATTTGAGTGTTCAAATTTCAAAACTTCAAAAGGAAGGCTATTTGGAAGTGAAGAAATCTTTCAAAGGGAATTATCCATTAACGGAATGCATCATTACAGAAAAGGGTCGAACGGCATTTGATACGTATGTAAAGGATTTAAAGAGGCTATTAAACATGTAAGGATATGAAAAATTTAATTTTATTACTATTTAGTTTAGGAACGGTTAGTCTGGCTTATGGCCAAGATACCAAATCGGGGTTATTTACCATGAGCAACACCATTGGTGGTTTTGGTGGCATAAGTCTCAACGCCAAGCATACAAATACCATTCTATTGCATGGGGAAGGCGGTTTTCGGTACCGAAACTTTTATATCGGAGGTTTTGGGTACGGAGGCGATTTAGAATCTCAGTATTCTGAAAGCCAAAAGAAGGACTATAAAATGTCTATTGGCCAAGGAGGGTTTTGGCTTGGGGCTACTTCTAATACCTCTAATCATTGGGCACTTTTTTCGGATGTGAAACTCGGCTTTGGCAGCTTAATGGGCCGGTATCAAATTTCTGATTTTGTTTTCGAAGAGCACGAATCATTTATTTTCACTGCGTCACCGCAAATCGGTATTTCCTACACCAATTTGTCATTGGTTCAAATTCGGGCCTTTGTAGGGTATCAGCTTTCCAGTGCGGTAGATTTAGATGGCGTTTTGAATGTGGATATGAATTCACCATACGTAGGTATTTCAGTCTACCTCGGCTATTTTCAGTAGGTCTACACGAAAAAAGGGACGGTAATAATGGATATTATTACCGTCCCTTTTTTTATGAATTTGTTTCTGTATTGTAGGTCAAAGGGTAATACGGATATCTCCATTTTTTATTTATCCGCGGATTTAATCCTTCCACTTTATTGGCTAAAAATGCCCGAATCCAACCACGTTTACGGTTGATATTTTTCAAATCAACGGGCTCCTCATAAATGGCGTTTTTGGCTTCACCTTCGTAATTTTGACGACCCCATCCATTTGGGATTTTCTCATTATTGGATGGCGTGGCTGAAGTACGTTTTCCGAGTACTCGGAAAATTTTATCTAATGTGCGCATAATTGATTGATTTAATTCTTTTAAAACTAAGCATTTAATCAAATCTTATTACGGACCCAGGGGGTAAGTTTTAAACAAAAAACAAGGCGCAAAAAAAAAGCCATCCGTCAACTGACAGATGGCTTTGCTTAGAGATTGATCTCTTAGTTGTTTGTTAAATAATCAGCTACTCCATCGTGAGTTGCTTTCATACCTGATTTTCCTTTTGACCAGTTTGCTGGACAAACTTCTCCGTATTCTTCTAAAAACTGTAAAGCATCTACCATACGAAGCGCTTCTTCAACGTTACGTCCTAAGGGTAAATCATTTACTAATTGGTGACGTACAATACCTTCTTTGTCAATTAAGAATAATCCACGGTAAGCAACTAACTCACCTTCTGCAGCTAAACTATCATTGTCATCGTAATAAAACTCACCAGCTAACACATCGTAGTTATATGAAATAGTTTTGTTGGTATCCGCTACAATCGGGTAAGTAACCCCTTGGATTCCACCTTTGTTTTTTTCCATTTGTAACCATCCCCAGTGTGATTGCTCTGTATCAGTTGATACGGCAATTACTTCAACGTTACGTTCTTTAAACTCTTCTAAACTCGCTTGAAAAGCATGCAATTCCGAAGGACATACGAATGTGAAATCTTTTGGGTAAAAGAATAAAACCACATGTTTTCCTTTAAATTGAGATAAGGTAAAATCTTTTACGATATCCTTTCCGTTTGTAACTGCTGATGCTGTAAAATCAGGAGCTTGTTTTCCAACTAATACTGCCATTTTTTATTGTTTATTTTATTTTTAATTCAATTTTGAGATGCAAAAGTAGGGTATTCAATAAGTTCAATATATGACAGAAGTTTTTTGTTTTCTTAAAGAACTATAAAAATTAGTTATCCAAAAAAATGCGCTAAGAAGTGAAAAATGCAATGATAAATCCAAGTAAAATTGAAATTACTTTTTTGTAGTTGAATTTATGTCCTTCATCTGTTTCGTATAAAATAGTGGTCGATACATGAAGCATCATTCCCACTACAACAGCTAAAACAATATGTTCGAAATGAGCAGAATCGGCCAGCAAATTTTCAATATTCATATTGGTTAAACTCCCCAGGGGTAGCGTAATGGCGAAGATGAAGATGAACCCCATGGATTTTAGCGCAGAAAATTGTTGTTTCAATAAACCCGCTAATACTATCGTAATAGGGAGTTTGTGAATCATGATTCCCCAAATTAGTGCATAATTTACATGCATAGTTTCTTCTCCACCAGTTTGAATAATCGGCATTCCTTCAAAAAAGGAGTGCAGACATAATCCGATGAAGATACTTAAGGGGAAGGAAGTTCCGTGGTAATGGGCGTGCCCGTGTTCAATACCCTTTGAAATAAAATCTAAGGCCAATTGTAGTAAAAATCCTGCAAGAATATATAAACCAATATCCCAACTCCCATCACTATATATTTCGGGTAAAAGGTGTGAAAAAATGAGGGCAAATAAATAGGCGCCACTGAATGAAAGAAGCAATTTGCTAAAACCCATATTTTTAGGTTGATAGAAAACCACCAATCCTCCGGTAGCTACTACAACAACAATAAATAAAGCGAAATACCACATATTAACCTTCTTTTTGAGCAATCAAAATTAATCTTTCTGAGTGGTCCGCATCGAATGCATCCAAGTGATAACTACCAAAATGGTGAAGAAGTTTAAATTTTGTTTGGGTAAACATTTCTTCAAAATCTTCCAATTCAAACATGCTTACGCGTTCTTCAAAGTGTAGAATTTTATTTTGGTCCTGAATCTTAATGGCTTTTACCACAGTATTGTTTTCCACAAATCGATTGATGGTAAACGTAATATTGTCGACTGTTTTAACCTCTTCTGGAATTAAGTTTCGAATCACCTGCGAAGCATTTAAAAAATCGATAACAATTATTCCTTTGGGTTTTAAAATTTCATGCACGCCTTCTAAAACCTGGATATTCTCTGATTTATGCGCAAAATAACCGAAACTCGTAAAAAGATTCATGACGAAATCAAAAGGTTCTGTGCAATGTAAATTGCGCATATCCATTTGGCTAAAGTGTAAGGTAGAATTGGCGTGTTTATTCGCTTCGTCAATAGAGTTTTGGGAGAGATCCACGCCAACCACATCAAACCCCTTCTTGTTTAAGTAAATGGAATGGCGACCTTTTCCACAGGCTAAATCAAGGATACGCGCATTCTTTTTTGGCTGAATAAATTGAATGAGTGCATCAATAAATTCTTTGGCTTCGGCAGTATTTCTATGCCGATATAGTTTGTGATAATAAAAGGAATCAAACCAATTTTTGAACCAATCCAAAGTGTGCGTTTTTTGATTTCGCCAAAAGTAATATTATTACCCCTTTGGCCTAACCAAGTCGTACGCTTTCATCCGAAAGACCTTCAATTCTTTTTTAACTTCCTGCATATCCGAATGAAGCATGTATCCAATATCTAGTTTAAAAGATTTTTGGTCGTTTGTAACCACGTAGATATCCGTTAAATTAATCTCAATAAATCGGATATTATCAATAGATACCTCAAACTGTTTAATCCAAATGGTATTTTTAAAAATGAGTTTTTTGGATTGAATCTGAATGAAGAATTTTTCTTTGTTTTTTGCATCCCAAAACAGGTATAAAGGAATGAAGAAATAGACGAAAAAGAGTACTTCATTAGTATCTGTTGGTTTAGAATTAAGATTAACCAAATAGTACACCAATACAATAAGCAAAGTCAATAGTATCAATAAAATCAGATGCTTTCTAAACCGCTTGAGATTTTTATCGGGTAGGCTGTAAAGGGGTATTTTTTTATTTGAGCACATTACGGGGTTTTAATGAACCAAAAGTATGGGAATTGAATGAGGGTGTAAAGGATTATTGTTTAAGGAAAAGGTCAATGTGTATCAGAATAATTTCAATTGGTCAAAAAGCGTGCTTGTGGGTAGTCCGACCACATTAAAATAGGAACCATCAATTTTCTCAATCCCCACCATTCCAATCCATTCTTGAATGCCATAAGAACCTGCCTTATCAAATGGCTTATAAGCTTCTATGTAATGGGAAATGATTTCTGGCGTTAATTTTTTAAAAGTTACTTCCGTGGTAGACTTAAAGGTAATCTCCTTGGTTTTTGAACGAATGCAAACCCCTGTTATTACTTGGTGTTTTTTACCCGAAAGTTTTGAGAGCATGTTTTCCGCCTCAACACTATTTTGGGGTTTTCCTAAAATTTCATTTTCCAGAAGTACAATTGTATCGGCTGTAATATAAAGTTGGTTATGCCTAAAGTCGGTAAACCAATCGGCCTTTTGTTTCGCTAAAAATTCTGCAACTTCGGTAACGGGTAATTCTGGAGAGAAAACTTCCTCCCCTTGTGAGGGTACAACGGTAAATGTAACTCCCATTTCACGCAATAAACTTTGACGCCTCGGGGAGTTACTGGCTAAAACAACGTGATATTTATTTAGGTGATCAAACATTAAAAAATAATTGATTTGAAATAATATATCCGAGTGCAGCCAAGTACACTACGCCAATAAATGAAATGATTTTGTTCCACGTGCTCGGTTTAAAAACCAGTGTTTTTTCCGACCAAATTTGGTAGACATTCAAGGCAATAAGAAGAACGATTACAGCCACAAATGCGCGCGAAATATTATCTGTAATAAAATGCATTTGCGCATAAACTAATCCGATGATCACCAAAATATACAAGCCAGTGGCTACACCAAAAGAAGATTTTACACCAT
>JBFFMY010000091.1:0-5999 GCA_041563475.1 Salibacteraceae bacterium | reverse complement strand
CCATCTTTACTTTTAATTTTATCGTCCTTCTTCTTAAATTTCACACCATACTTTAAGGCGTCTTTCGCACATGAAGGATAAAAAACTTCCATTTCTTCGTCCCCAACAAATTTGTTAAAACACATTGAAATCCATAATAAGGGTTCACTTTCACTTTTGTGTTTATCATTTTCAGCGATGGATTGCGCTTTGGAAAGACAATCTTCATATCTACCCATAACGAATAGGTCAAAAAGTTTTTGTTCAGATCCTCCAGCAACTTGTGCAATAGAATTACTTGAAAAAAGGAACATGGATAAAGCGATAATTAAAAATGATTTCATAACTGATATTAATTTCATGGTCAAAACAATTTAAAGTACCAATTTTGGCGTGTTTCAAAGTCAGCAAATATAACGTTTGCCAACAAACAATAAGTATTCCAAAAATAAAATACGAATGAAAAATTCAATTGGAGATAGAATTACTTTGAGTAAAAAAGAAAAGGAATTCATTATTAAGATTTCAGGTACTATTGAGCCTTGGATGAATCATGCTTTATTGGGTTGGCTTATCATGTGGACCATAATGGGCGGATACGTAATGTACGTTGTTTTCAGCGGGCAAGCGGTGAATGAGCGCCTATGGTTTTTCATTACTTATTTAGCTTTCTGGTTATATTTTGAAGTTAAGGCATTGTATAGTTGGCTTTTTAGAGCGTATGGATACGAGTTAATAAAAATTACGCCTTCAGAAATGTATGTGAAAAGAGCTCTTTTTGGTTATGGAAAAGTGAATCGTTACGACAGAGAGAATATTAAGGAGTTACGAAAAGTAGAAAATAACAGGAAATCTATTTCCGAGGGCTTCAATAAATCTTTTTGGGTAATGGGAAATGAGCAATTAATTTTTGATTGTTTTGGAAAACAAATTGGTTTAGGAATGCATCTAGAAGAAAAGGACAGAAGTGAACTTTTGATAGAATTAAGAAGATTTTTAAAGAAAAAGTAGGTGATTGAAGTGTACTGAATATTCTTCAAGTTTATTGAATAGTTACCAACCCGAATAAAAACTAAAAAGCCCCATAAGTAATATTACCTATGGGGCTTTCTGAAACCTAACTAAACTAATTCATATAATATCTAAACCCTGCTTGGTCTTGTAAATTGTGCGTTAAAACTTCTAAGCGTAGTTCATTCAAAATTATTTTGGTTTGAACTATTGAATTATTGGAGTATCGAAGAAGTTTAATTTTAGTTTCCTTATTTAATTTCAGAAATCTAGCCATTTCAAATACAGAGTAATTTGTTTCCGTATCAAAATCTACATTAGAATAACAGCAATATTCTTTAAATAATCTGTTCAATTCTTCCGAATACATTTCTGGAATAGCACTTTCAATGGTTTCAATTTCTCCGACCGAATACGGTTTTGATTTATTCGAACTTATATTTGCAATTCGAACCACACATAAGCCTTCTACTTTAATATCCATTTTTCCATCTGGATAAAAACGTTCCACATCCACTAAACGCACACACGTACCATAAGATGTAGGTTTGCCATCAAATACATAGGGAATAACAAAATCATTTCCAGAAGCAAAACAGTCGTTGACCAAAGCCTTGAATTGCGATTCAAAAATATGCAAACGAACACTTTCCTTTGGCAGAATCACCATAGAAAGCGGGAATAATCCCATTGTTTTAGTTTGAATATTTTTCATTTTCATATTGAAACACGTTGGCTTACATGTATGTAACGAAGTAATAAACCATAAGGTTGGGTACAAACTTATTTTTTACAAAATCAAAAAAAATGTTTGGAATAAGGTGATATTTCGATACCGAAATATTCTAAATTCGTAAGCTTATTTTCAAGGGGGGATTGAATTTGGTGTAAATCTTTTAATGCCTTTGCAACAGTACGTTATGGTCTTCAACAAACAAAAACTCACTAATTTAGAGTTAGTGAAAATGTATAAATCTCTTCTATTACCTCGTTTAATAGAGAAGAAAATGTTAATCCTTTTAAGACAAGGGAAAATTTCAAAATGGTTTTCGGGTTGGGGACAAGAAGCTATTTCCGTTGGAACCGTATTGGCTCTTGACGAAGATGAGTACATTTTACCCATGCACCGAAACTTGGGTGTTTTCACGACTCGAAATATAGACTTAAAACGTCTTTTTTCACAGTTTCAAGGAAAGGCCAATGGGTTTACCAAAGGACGCGACAGATCATTCCATTTTGGTACAAATGAGCATCATATTGTGGGTATGATTTCCCATTTAGCACAACAATTGGGTGTTGCCGATGGAATTGCATTAGATAATTTATTAAGTAAAACAGGGAAAGCTACCGTAGTTTTTTCTGGGGATGGAGGTGCAAGTCAAGGGGATTTTCATGAAGCATTAAACACCGCTTCGGTATGGGGCTTACCTGTAATTTTCGTTATTGAAAATAATCAATGGGGACTCTCCACGCCAAGCGCGGAGCAGTTCAATTTTGACTCGTTTACCATGAAGGGCCCTGGGTATGGTATGGAGGCTCATCAAGTAGATGGGAATAATATTTTGGAGGTTTATCATTTAATGAAGGAACTTGCTGAAAGCCAAGAGAAGAATCCAAGACCTGTTTTAGTGGAAATGATGACGTTTAGGATGCATGGCCACGAGGAAGCATCGGGCACGAAATATTATCCAGAGGGACTTCAAGATACGTGGAAACTAAAAGATCCAGTGGATAATTTTGAAAACTATTTGGTGGCGGAGAAGGTATTATCCTCAACTGAGATTGAAGATATCCATAAAGAGATTTCTGATCAAATAAATAGAGACTGGGTAGCGGCAGAAAATGAACCCAAAATTGAATTTAACCGAGATATTGAATTAAATGATGTGTATGCACCGTTTAATTTAAATACTACGGAACCTAGTGCAGAAAAAACGGAAATGCGTCTGATTGATGCGGTTCAGAACGGATTGGATTTGGCTATGCAAAAACATGATAGTCTGGTTTTAATGGGGCAAGATATTTCAGAATACGGTGGTGTTTTTAAAGTGACTGAAGGATTCAAAGCCAAGTATGGTGCAAAAAGAGTTAGGAATACTCCTTTATGTGAGTCGGCTATTTTGGGAGCGGCTATTGGTTTATCTGTTAAGGGTCGAAAAGCCATGGTTGAAATGCAATTTGCCGATTTTGTGAGTGAAGGAATTACGCAAATCACGAATAACATGGCCAAAATGTATTGGCGATGGGGTCAGAATGTGGATGTGGTTGTGCGTATGCCTACTGGAGCGGGTGTTGGAGCTGGACCATTTCACTCGCAAAGTAATGAGGCTTGGTTCACACACATTCCTGGGTTAAAGGTCGTTTATCCTGCTTTTCCTGCAGATGCAAAAGGGTTGCTTTTACGATCATTTGAGGACCCAAATCCGATTTTGTTTTTTGAGCATAAAGCACTCTATCGAAGTTTACGCCAAGAGGTGCCAGAAGGATATTACACCTTACCAATTGGGGAGGCTGCGGTCATTAAAGAAGGAACGGACTTGACCATTATTAGTTATGGAATGGGTGTGCATTGGGCTTTGTCAGCTCTTGAAAATCATCCGCAGATTAATGCTACAGTTGTAGACTTAAGAACGTTACTTCCATTAGATAAAGAAACCATAATTAGAGAAGTGAATAAAACAGGGAAAGCCATAATTCTTCACGAAGACACCTTGTTTAATGGTATTGGAGGAGAGATTTCGGCTATTATTTCTGAATATTGTTTTGAAAAATTAGATGCTCCAGTTACTCGAGTAGCAAGTATGGATACGGCTGTTCCTTTTGCCGCGGATTTAGAAAAGCATTTTTTGGCTAATGAATACTTTGAAAGTAAGTTAGTTGAACTTTTTGCGTACTAGAAATGAACTTAAGCTTTTGGGAATCGGAATCTTTTTTAACCTATGATGTAGTAATCATAGGAGCGGGAATAACCGGGTTGTCATCTGCTATTTCTTTACTGGAAAAGGAACCCAATCTACATGTGCTAATCCTTGAAAAATCTATTTTTCCATCTGGGGCGAGCACTAAAAATGCGGGCTTTGCATGTTTTGGTAGTTTAACAGAGTTGTTGGAAGACCAAGAGAATATGGGGATTGAAGAAAGCTTGAATCTGGTACAAATGCGGTGGGAAGGTCTTCAAAAATTGCGGTCTAGATTTACGGATATTGAGTTGGGATTTCAACAATTTGGAGGCTATGAACTACTCCGTGAATCTGAGGTTCATTTTTTGGATAAAATGGATGCTTTAAATAAACAATTAGCCCCCATTTTTAATACCTCTGTTTTTTTAAATGCAACTAATAAAATTGATTCATTTGGGTTTCAAAAATCCAGTTTTTCTGGAATGATTTTCAATCCTTTGGAAGGCCAAATTGATACAGGAAAAACGCTTAGTGCATTATGGAAAAGAGCCAATTTGTTGGGAGCCAAAATCCTTACGGGAACGAAAGCCAAATCCATAAAAGGAAATGAAATTACTGTAGAAAATGGTAGCCAAAATGTGGTTTTTAGCGCCAAGAAGATAGCCGTATGCACCAATGCGTTTACCAAAGAATTATTTCCAGAACTGCAATTGGTTCCTGGTCGGGGGCAAGTGCTCATAACCCAACCCATCCCTAACTTAAAGTTTCAAGGGACTTTTCACATGGAGGCGGGTTACTACTATTTTAGAAATGTAGGAAATCGGGTGCTTTTAGGAGGGGGAAGAAATTTAGATATGCTGGGGGAAGAAACCACGGAACAGGGAATTAATAAACGTATTGAAAAGCACTTAATACATATTCTTAAAACGGAATTATTACCAATTACTTCTTTTGAAATTGATCAACAGTGGAGTGGGATTATGGCGTTCGGAGAAGTTAAAAAACCCATTTTAGAATGGGTTAGCCCTCACACTTTTGTGGCCGTAAGACTCGGAGGGATGGGCATGGCTTTGGGTAGTTTGTTGGGGGAAAGGGTAAGTACAGAAATTCTATCTTCGTAAACAATCAATTCAGGTGTAAATGTCGAAATCAATTTCTCCAATTATTTCTTTCAAGGAATTACTTAACCTTCAAAAATCTAATGCTGTTGTGTTAATAGATTCTAGAAATTGCGATGTTGGCACCTATCAGATATCTCATTTGAAAGAGGCTTTATATGTAGATATTAATACGGATTTAGCAGAAATTAAAGACCCTAAAAATGGAGGGAGACATCCCTTACCATCCATTTCAAAATTTATTTTGGTATTAAATAGGTTGGGTATTTCCAATTCTTCCCATGTGGTGATTTACGATGAAAATAGTGGTGCTTTCGCCTCTCGAATGTGGTGGATGCTGCGTTCTATAGGACATGAAAAGGTTCAAGTATTAGATGGGGGATTTGATTATGCCGTTCAAAATGACTTTCCAACGGAAAGTGGGGATTCAAAACAACAAAATGAAAGCAACTATCATGCAAGTAGGTGGACTTGGCCTTTGGTAGATATGGAGGTTGTTGATAAGGCGAGACAAAACCCCAATAAAATTGTAATTGATGTCCGTTCGGAGCAACGCTTTAGAGGAGAGGTAGAACCTATTGATTTAATTGCAGGTCATATACCTGGAGCCATTAACATTCCGTTTCTTTCAAATGTAGATGAGGAAGGATTGTTTATTCCAGTAAATAAATTAGCCATAAAATACGCGGATATTAATGCTAAATATGATGAGGTTATTTTTCATTGTGGCTCTGGTGTAACGGCATGTCATGGAATTTTAGCTATGGAAATATGTGGATTTAAAACCGCAAGTTTATATGTGGGTTCATGGAGTGAGTGGTCACGAAATGAGAAGCCAATAGAAGGTTAGAATGAAAAATTCAAAAAAAAAAGCCATCCACCGTAAAAGGAAGATGACTTTTCTTAAGAATTAAAATATTTTATAAGTTCACTGTATCCGCTAAAGTGGTTATGTTTTGCATAACAGAAACTCCATTGAGTAAAGTGTCAT
>JBFFMY010000090.1:0-6270 GCA_041563475.1 Salibacteraceae bacterium | reverse complement strand
CTAATATATCAGGACAGGGAAAGAGCTCTAGAAATAAATCCATTTTTTATAGAAAGGGGTCTAGGAAAAAAGGGGTATGCGGAAAAAAATCGCGTAAGGGCGTACCGTTATGGCTTTAACGGTATGGAAAAGGATGATGAAGCAAAGGGAGCTGGGAATTCTTACGCGACTCATTTTAGACAGTATGATCCAAGGATAGGTAAATGGTTGAGTTTGGATCCGGTTGTTCATGCGGGGATGTCTCCATATAATGCGTTTGATAATAACCCAATTTATTATATTGATCCTAGGGGTTCAAATTCGGGTTGGTTTGTTAATGACTCCACAGGTAATGTGTTACATGTTCCGGGTGTGGATAATCTAAAGGGTATAGAATTGGAAGGTGTCAATAATAAGGACTATACCTTGTTTGCCACTGATCAAGAAATGAAGGATGCAAAGGAGTTTAATTCGAATACTGAAATTCCAACGAATGAGTATGAGTATAAAAGCTACGATAAGTCAGAAATTGATCAGCGTTTTTATGATTGGGGTGTATCATGGTCATATCAATTAGTTACGATTCAGACATATGAATATGAGGATTTAATTGCGTATGATTTCGAGCCTTTTGGAAGAATGGAAACAAGTTCTAGGATAGATTTTAAGGTTTTAAATACAAGATATTTAATCCATAGTGGGATGTATGGACCAAAAGCGGGTACGAACGAAATGTATAGTTTTAATAAGATACATCAACCTGAATTTGTTGGATATTCTGCAGGGGATTTTTACAGAATTGATAGATTTAATGGACAGTATTTTTCATATACTATTAATGGAAGCCCACAACAAGTTCCAAGAGGAAATGGGTTTGGTAGCAATGCTGGAGAGAATTTACTTCTTATTGGTTGGGAATTTTTGTGGGATGTATTTATAAGTAAATAATGAGGTTTTTATTGTTAGCTTTAGTATTGCTGTGTTTAATTACGAGTTGTTCGGATAAAGAATCTTTATATAGAAGGACAATAAATGAAATCCCTATTGAACGTAGTTTAATTAGTCATTTTCCAAGGGATATTGATAAGAGTAATAAATTTAGTTTTTATTTTAATTTCAAGCCAATTTTAGACAAGTTTACATCTAAGGTTGTGTTTGTGTATTTGGAGGTTGAAGGTGAGAATATTGATTCATTAGTATATTCTTTTAGTAAAAGAAAGATAGCATCGTATAGTTTCTTTGATGATTGTAATTTAATTGTAAATAAATTTCAAAAAAATACTAGCTACTCATCCTACATAGGAAAAGAGTGGTTGTATGAAAACTGGCTAGAAGAAAAGAATGATTGCTTAAAGAGCAAATTCCCAATTCCGAATTTTATTGGGATTGGGCAGGGTAAAATGAAAGATGTTATTGGATTGTCAGATGATTATGAAATATATGTACTTGAGTCAAAATCAGGTAAGTATTTTGATGAATCATATTACTCAAAACCTATTTTGATGCCAAAAACATGGGAGAGGGGTTTTTCAAAAGGAGTGGCAATCAATCAAAGCCTAGGAAAGGTTCTTTACTGGTCTGTTGTGTGGTAATCGTTGCCCTCCCCTAGTACCGTGCCATCTGAATAAAAATGGAGAAGTAGGTTGACATTTCTAGCGCGCGATAATGGCAACCGGGTTAAGAATATGCAAAAGCCTCTGAGAAATCAAAGGCTATTTACCTACTAGAAATATGTATATTTGGTAATGTTTGCGTCCACCCACAGAAGTTTAAAAACATTCTTTAATACCTATAAAAACCACTCAAATTCAAGGGGTTATCGTTATGGCTTCCAAGGGCAGGAAAAGGATGATGAAGTGAAAGGTGCGGGAAATAGTGTGAATTACAAGTACAGAATGCATGACCCGAGGCTAGGTAGGTTCTTGAGTGTTGACCCATTAGCTCCAAAATTTGCTTATAATAGTCCGTATGCATTTAGTGAGAATAGAGTAATTGATGGAATTGAATTTGAAGGTTTAGAAGTTGTCTTGTTAGGTAAGCAATCAAGTGTTGGAGCAATAGTTAGTTTCAATGCTGAAGCAGGTATCGCAGTGGGGCCAAATGGTATTTATTCATATGGTTCAACAGCGATTGGTATAGAGTCAAATGTTAGTGTAAGTCAACAAGTGTCTATTACAATATTTCCATTAATGCCATTTGTGGAGTATGCTGGTGGTACTGGTTATGATTTTGGTGCAGGAGGTAGTGTTACTCCAGCAGCTGGATGGACTGGAAGTGTAAATGCATCGTACTCAGAAACTGGTGATGGATACTGGGGTATAAATTTCACAGCTGGTTGGGGAGCCTCGTTAGTTCAATTTGATGGTTCTGGGTTTGTTACAAATACAAAATTGAGCCCATTAATAAATTCGGCTGAAAACTTGGACTTATTAAAAACTGGGAAAACAGAAGTTGACAATTATTTAAATAGTTTAGAAATGGAGGAGCAAACTTTATTAGGTAAGAATAATTTATCTGATTTAGATAATGAGAGGCTTGATGAATTAGATTCTGAAATTAATTCCTTTATTGATATGTCAAATCAGCTAGATAAAGCGATTGAAAATATGGAGCAAAAGTTAGATGGAAAAGAAAGTAAAAAGGGTTCTGATGACTAAAATCCCTAATTTGTATTTATCTACGGTGGTAATGAGTGCTTTGGCTTTAATGTTGTTGTTTATTACAAATATCCATTTCATGATTATTTGGTGTGCATTAGGTTTGTTGGCTTTTTTGCCAAATTTTTGGATTGCATCATACTACGGGTATGAGATTTCCTCCTATTTGAGTGTGCACTATGAAAAAGAATATAAAAAGTATGAGGGTTATACACGATACAAAGGAGTTTCTATGGTGTCATCTGAAATTCTAAAAGATGTAAACTTGTGCGCTAAGTTAAATTCTGATATGAGGTATAATTTGAAAAAATATTTTGAAGCAAAACGGAATATTATTTTTTCATTTGTGATTTGTGTTTTGTCGGTTTTATTTAGCACGTTTTTTATAATTAACCCTTGATCCCCCCCCCGTTAGCGCGGACTTGTAATTTTGTGCCATTAACAAGTATGAAATTAAAAGTAAAAGCCTTTACAGAGATGTGTGGGCTTTTTACCTTCTAGAAAAATGTATATTTGGTAATGTTTGCGTCCACCCATAGAATCCAGAAAACATCCTTCAACAACGATAAAAACCGCTCAAATTCAAGGGGTTATCGTTATGGGTTTAACGGTCAAGAGAAAGACGATGAAATCTCGGGTCCTGGAAACTCAATGACAGCAATGTTCTGGCAATACGATAGTAGATTGGGGAGAAGGTGGAATGTAGATCCAGTTGTGAAATATAATGAGGGATCTTATGTGACTTTTAGTAACAATCCTATTTGGTTGATAGATCCAACTGGTGCTGATACTGCTATTTTTGGATCGGACAATAAGTTTGTTGAAATTAGGCCAGGAGGTGACAATATTGGGCGAAAATTGGGTGATGAAGGTTTCTTTTTCAATTTTGCTGATCCCGAGAATGATGTGAAAAGCATTGAAAGTGGCGAAATTTCTGAACTCTATATTGTAGAAAATTCAATCATTCTTAAAGACTTAGACCGAGCGGGAGTAAATAAAGAAGAAAATAAAGGGATTATTGATGGACCTCTTTATTTGAAAAACCACAGTCATGCAGGAACAAATAGTGGTGAATTAGATTTTATAATCCAATCTGAGATTTTTGGTTCATACACTTTTGGGGATGAAAAAATCGGTGCTGGGTTACCAGGTAATAAGTTGTATATCACAAAGGTTAATGATAAAATGATTGCTCATAGTAGATATAATTTTGGTAATTTCATGTGGGGTGCCTCAGCAAATGCACTTGATGTGAGTTTAAGTTTGACCTTATTAGGAGCTCATGCAAATAACTATTTAAATGATGTAAACAATCAAGGGAAAAGTTGGTATGAAAGAGATTTTGATAGTAAGGATGACCAGTTTTCAATTACTTTGGGGTGGTTTTGGCGAAATAGTTTAAGGGAATAATATGCGTGTCTATATAATCATGATAATTGTTTGTTTGTATTGCCTTACAATTTTTGGTTGCACTAGTGGTGTGAATCAAAACAAAGATAAATGCTCCCATGTTGATGCTATTTTTGATGAAATTAAAGATGTAAAAATTGAAAAATTAAAAAATATTGGTGTGGAGTGGCGAGAGCCAGAAGTGTTGTTGTTTAGATACCATTTTCCTGATGATAGTATTGGCCTAGGAGTACCCCTTCTTTTAACAAGAACAGATGACAAAATAATAAGATATAAAACAAGAGATAATTGGATTGCTATTGATAGCATTGCTGATTATTTACAGTTAGACACAATAGGGTTGTCGGGTGAAAGAATGGTTTATTGCTTTGAACTAATGGAAAAAACAAATATTAAAACAATTAATAACATCAATAATCCTCACGTTTTGTATCTTGAAAAAGATACATTGACGTTTTATTATATATTCGATAAAGCATATTTTATTAACAATAACTTTGGTGACAAGCTGAAATGTCTTGAGGGTAATTGGTGGCTTGAGAAATAGTTAATTCAGGTACATGTGCCTACCCGATTGCGAGGGCTTGCAGTCCGTGCCATTGACACGCGTGAGGTGTTAGAGATAGTATAAGTAAGAGATGAATGAAGAGCCGCAGCTATATGAGTTAGTGGTTTTTTAGTTTAAATCAGATTTTCGTATATTTGACCATGCCTACACCAACCACAGACACAACCTGTAAAAATCACAAAACCTACTCATATTCAAATGGTTACCGTTATGGCTTTAACGGTCAAGAAAAAGATGACGAAGTTAAGGGTAATGGAAACTCGATTGCTTATGAGGCTCGAATCTATGACCCTAGATTGGGTAGGTTCTTGAGTGTTGATCCTTGGGCACACAAATATTCTTGGCAAACACCTTACGCTTATTTTAAAAATAGTCCTACTTCAGTTATTGATTATAAAGGGTATGGAGAGAAAGTATTTGTTACGGGTGAAGATGCAGAGGGGGCCACAGAAGAAATAAACGCTTCCACGTCTTTGGATATTACTCGTGGGGAGAATGGAGAACTGCACGCATCAGGTGATGCTGCTACGGCAAAAGATCAAAAACTTTTAGATGCTATTAATGATGATAAAACAGTAGTTAATCTTGATGCAACAAAAGAAAAGAATTATTATTCCAAGGATGGGACAGGTCCTTGGCCAATGGTTCCGGGTGGATATGAGGGTAGTACAGATATTCAAGCTGCAGGAGTTGTTGTTGCGGTTCAGTATGTTAATATGGAAGCGATAAATGCTGTTGCAAGTATTATTGGGGAAACCCCAGGTGAAACTTTAATACATGAAATAAATGAAGCCTATATTGGAGCTACAAATGATCCTGGTGGGAATTACACTAGCTCATATACTAGTTCTCATAATGCAGCTTCTTCTTTGGACAGGGTTCAGGTTCAATTAGAATTTAATAAAGTAACTTCTGGTCCGAGTATTATTTTTCAAGCAAGGGTACTTGGTACTACTCAATGGTATGATGTTTTAACAATTCCAAAAAAATGATTAAGCAATTAATTTCGGTTATTTTACTGTGTAGTGGATTAAGTCTTTTTGCTGTTAAAAAGACTATAATAACTCAGCAAGATTCGATTGTTCGGTTAGATGATATTAATATTATTGATGTGGATAGTTTAGTTTTTCCTGGGTATTTATGGCTTAAAGGAGTTGTTGCCAATACATCGGATACTGTTATTATACTTAGAGAAGAGAGTATGATTTGTAGTGAAAATAGTCTAATGAAAGTCTCATGGGAAGAATTATCTAGTATATTAAAAGTGCGAGTTTATGAATCAAATTTTTTTATTAATAATAAATTAGTGTTTCCAAAAGATGTGCCTGTGTTTTTTATCGAATGTAAGAAAGAAGAAGATTGATTAGATATTTAGTTAATCATCTTTGTTTAAAGGAAAAGAAAGCCTTCACGAGAGTGAGGGCTTTTTACTGCGTAATATTTTCTTTAAAGAATGTTTTGAATTTTTTGTTGGTCAGCATTTTATCAATGATGGTAAAAACGGTTTGTTTGTCATCATCATCCAATTGGCTAATAAGCTTTAGTTGTTCAGAGGCTGCTTTGTCCTCAATAGTGATTTCTTGAGGCGTATTGCCTTCAAAGTTGACAATCTGGTCAATCATCATATTAAACAAAGAAGAGAGCTTTTGAAGCTCT
>JBFFMY010000089.1:0-7132 GCA_041563475.1 Salibacteraceae bacterium | reverse complement strand
TATGACAGTCGGACTATCGTTTCAAGAAAAACTAAACGAAATGTATAAAAAATTCCTCCCCGTTTTGGCCATATCCGTATTAACCACATTCGGATTCGCCCAAGAAACGACTAAAAAAATGAAGGTTACGTCCTTTACACTATTGCCTTCTGTTATGTTTGAAAGCAACCCAAGTGGCTCCATTGATGATTTTCGTGCGCTTGCTCCTAATTCCACTTTATTGCCTACCAATTTGGACGGATACACTACCAATAATTTCTATTACACGAACGGAAGTATAAATAGCAGTTTTTTACTTGGCTTTAAATTTTCCGATAAGGAAGGTAAATCGTATAAATGGAACCCAATATTCCGGGCAGGGTTAACCTATTCCGCTAACCAATCGCTTTCTTCGAATGCGTATAAAGAAATAAGCACCCCATATGACACGTTAATTTCATCGAAAACGGGAGAGTCATTTGCTGTAGATTCTATTTCCTATTCCTCATACAACATGGAGTATTATTCGCAACAATTACGCTTAGATATTTCTATACTTTTTAGTACAAATCCAACTGCCCGTTGGACATTATTTGGTGGGGTTGGTGCTTCCGTAGGCGCATCTATAAACGCATTTACACGCATAAGTAAGTATGAATATTCTTACATTGTTCCGTATGAAAATCAAGGGGTAGCGTATTACAATAAATACCAGGACCAAAACAGTCAACAAGAGCAAATAACAAATGAGATGAACATTGGATATTCTGCCTACATTCCGCTTGGAGTTGATTTTAGGATTTCTAATAACAACCCATTTTGGAATAAAATTCATCTTTTCTACGAAATGCGTCCTAGTGTAAATTTCACTTCCATTCCTGAACTTCGAACAATTTCCAACCCTGCATTTCAGCAAGGTTTAGGCGTAAAAATTCAATGGGAGTAAGTAGGAGTTTATCCTAATAAAAAGCCCCCATAGGTCAATTGACCTATGGGGGCTTTTTTTGTTATTATAGAAATTTTCCTAATCTACATTATCATGTAAAAACGAATTATTATTTCCAATATTCGTTTTTCGTTCTCCTTCTGTCCCAGAATCATCTAACGTATATTTTGAAACTTGCGACTCAGAAGAGTGAGGCGTGTCTTCTAGAGTCACTGCTCTACGTTGATATGCTGGCACATCTTCTAACTCCCCTAATCCAGATGCTGTACGTAAACGTCTGCTTAAGTCCTTCAGTTTATTCATCCGGCTTTTCACCCGGGCTTGTTGCTCTTCATCACTTACCACATTTTGATTTAACGGTTCAATCGACCTTTTTTCTGTTTCCACAATACGTTCGTTTTGTGGTGTGGTTGGATTCAAGGAAATGGGAGGTGTTTGTGCTAAAGGCTTTGGAATAAACGGCTTTGGCTCTTCCATTTTTGGTGGTTGAGATGGCGTAACATTCGTTGGGCGCACAAAAGGTTCTAATGTTTCCTTTTTTATTTCTGGTTCTGGAGAAGTTGTTGGTTTCTCCTCATTTAAATCTAATTTAAACTCAATTCTACCTTGCGTCTCTGGAACTTCAGGAGTGCTAGGTGTTTTAATAAATGGCTCTAAGCTTGAAGACTCTTCTTGCTTAGACAACTCCGTAGATTTTTTTGCAGTTAATGGATTTGGCGTTGGTTTTGATGCTTCTGTATCTAAAGTGTGCACCGTTCTACCCGTTGCTGTTGTAGTTGTTCCCGTTTGGCCATTACCAATATCTGCCATTTCAAAACCCGTTGCAATAACGGTAACTGAAAGCTCTGCTCCCATCTCATCATTATTCCCGTAACCCCAAATAATGTCAGCAGTGGCACCTGCTTCCTCTTGAATAAAGTCGGTAATATCGGCAATCTCATCCATGGTAATTTCCTCGTTACCATATTCCATATTTAACAGAATGAAACGTGCTCCTTTGATGTCATTATCATTCAATAGCGGAGAAGCTAAAGCATTCTCCACAGCTTTGATCGCTCTGTTTTCACCTTCCGCCACAGCGGCACCCATAATAGCCACACCACTATTACGCATTACGGTAGAAACATCTTGGAAATCTACGTTTATATGACCCGTACGTGTAATAATTTCAGCAATTCCTTTCGCTGCAATAGTCAACACATTATCAGCTTGCGCGAATACTTCACCCATTTTTAGGTTTCCGTACATTTGGCGCAACTTGTCGTTATTGATAATCAACAACGTATCCACCGCATTACGTAATTCTTCTATACCCTTTTCCGCTTGTTCTTTACGTTTTCTACCTTCGAAAATAAATGGAAGAGTCACAATACCTACAGTCAGAATACCCATTTCACGGGCTGTTTGAGCGATTACTGGAGCGGCACCTGTTCCAGTTCCTCCACCCATACCTGCAGTGATGAAAACCATTTTCGTTTCCGGATTAAAAATTCCTTTGATATCATCAGCAGATTCAATGGCAGCATTTCTTCCTACATCTGGAATCGAGCCTGCACCCATTCCTTCGGTAAGCGTTCCTCCCAATTGAAGCTTTTCAGATACTGGGCTTATATCCAATGCCTGTTGATCTGTATTACAAATCAAGAAATCAACGCCCTTTATCCCTTGTTTAAACATGTAGTTGACCGCGTTGCTACCACCGCCTCCTACACCAATCACCTTAATGATTGACGGTTTTCCTTTTGGCAAGTTAAATTCCATAATAATTCTGTTTGTTGTTATACTTTTTTTGTGCGACTCTTAAAACGAAAATGGTATTAAATACCGCTTCATTTCTCAATTGTTTATTTAGTTTTTAAGATTAGTCTGTTAAATCTGTAAAAAACGTATCGGATGTTTGTTTGATCCAGTCCAAAAATTTAATCGCACCCGACTCTCTTTTCTTCGGAGAATCTGTTGGCTCTGAGATTTTTGTGTTGGATTTGCTGGCCAATTCTTTGTTTTTAATTCGTTCGAATCCTTTTAAAATCAGACCTACACCTGTGGAGTACATTGGACTTGTAACATCCTCATCACCAGTAGCTAAATGCTCCGTTGGATATCCAACCCGTGTATCCATTCCTGTAAGGAATTCAAAAAATTGGGTAACATTTTTCAACTGTGAACCACCACCAGTAACAACGATACCTGCAATTAATTGTTTTTCTAAACCAGAATTTTGAATTTCATAATACACTTGCTCAATAATTTCACTCATTCGAGCTTCAATAATGGAGGCTAAATTGTACATAGAAATTTCTTTCGGTTCGCGACCTCTTAAACCCGGAATTGAAACTATTTCATTTTGCGAAGCCATTTCGGCAATGGCACTACCGAACCTCACTTTAAGTTTCTCCGCATGCGATTTAATAATCGCACACCCTTGTTTAATGTCTTCTGTGATAATATTTCCACCAAATGGAATTACCGCAGTATGACGAATAATACCTTCTTTGAAAATAGCTACATCCGTAGTTCCACCTCCTATATCAACTAAAACCACTCCTGCTTCCTTTTCTTCCTTGCTTAATACCGAATCGGCTGAGGCTAAAGGTTCAAGAATGAGGTTTTCAATTTCCATATCTGCGCCTTGCACACATTTTACAATGTTTTTAGCTGCTGCAATATTTCCGGTAATAATATGGAAATTCGCTTCTAAACGCACTCCAGCCATTCCAATTGGATCATGAATTCCTTTTTCATTATCCACGGTGAAATCCTGTGGAAGAACATCAATTACCTTCTCACCTGGAAGCATCACCAACTGATACATTTGTTCTGTCAATTGGTTAATATCCGCTTGCGAAATTTCTGAATCAATGTCGTCACGCATGCGACTTCCACTGTGCTGCACACTGCGAATATGCTGACCGGCAATACCTACATTCACCGTTCCAATTTCATATCCAGCCATTTCTTCCGCCTGCTTCATTACGCGTTGAATAGCTTCAATAGTTTGCGTAATATGGGTCACCACACCTCTAGATACCCCTAAAGATTCTGTGCGTGCCATACCTAAAATTTCGAGTTTATTATGCTCGTTAATTGTTCCGATCATAGCTACGATTTTGGTGGTTCCAATATCTAATCCTGCTACGATTTGCCTTTTTTCATTTTGTTTCTGTGCCATAGTTTACCGTTTTATTCCTACTATTTGATCCTTATACTTGAGGTTTATTACTTCATAATTATTCCATCCGGTTTTGCTTAAACCTTCTTTATAGAGAATCATTAACTTGGTTAATGATTCGTCTAAATTCTCTACCCCATCAATTAAAATCACATGATTTCCAACTGCTGGTATGAGTTCAATATCTCCATCTTCTAAAAAATAGATTTGTTTGAATTGTGCATTCCAGAAATCTACTTCCTTAAATTTTTTACATAATGTGTACGATTCATAGAGCTTATTAAACTCGTGGTTTTCCTTCGTGTCTTCCAAAGAATTCGCAAAATTCAATCCGGCCACATCATCGTACCCCACATTAATCTCTCCATTTGCCACCGGAACTTTAGCGGTGTAACTATTAGATAGTGGCATCACATACCCTTCTTTATCCAAATAAAAACTTCCACGTTTCGTGAAAATTCGTACGAGTGGTGTGCGTTGGGTAACATCCACAAATAGCACCCCGTTTAAAGTGGTATACACTTCGGCCTTTTTTACAGAAGGCATACTTTCAAATTGGGCTTCTAATTTGCGCTTATCAATATTCAATACCGACTCAATTCCCGTTTGATATCCATGGGCAAACACCTGACTTTCGATATCCAAATTATCCACAAAATAGTTGCCTTCACTGGTGTCAATATTCACCTTTAAATCGGCAAACTTGACGTCTCTGCGACTCGCTTCAGCTAGACCCAATTCGGCTATTATTGCCATTACGGACAACACTATAATTGCTATGTTTTTAAACTTTTTCACGCAACTACGAGTTCTTTAATCGGTTCAACTAATGTGTCTATATCTCCCGCTCCCAAAGTAAATAGTACATCGAATTCCTTATTTTCTAAATAGGAGACAACGTCTTCTTTATGCAATACACATTTGGAATTGGAGGCGATTTTATCCAATAGATTTTCTGAAGTCACGCCAGGTATTGGAAGTTCTCTAGCCGGATAAATATCCAGCAACATAATTTCATCAAACCCGGATAATGCTTGTGCAAATTCGTTTTCAAAATCACGTGTTCGAGAATACAGGTGTGGCTGAAAAATAACCGATAAACGTTTGTTCGGATACAACTCTCTTCCCGCTTCGAGTACTCTTGAAATTTCTGTTGGATGATGCGCATAATCATCTACGTAAATGGTGTGATTAAACGACCCGCTAATTTCAAAACGCCTTTTCACGCCCGTAAAACTCGATATGGCTTCTATAATTCCAGCCTCAGATACGCCACAACTTAAAGCTACCGCAGAGGCCGCAATAGCATTTTCAATGTTGTGTTTACCTGGTAAGGCAAGTGATAAATTAGAAATTATTCCATTCGGATATTTCAAATCAAAAATAAATTTGCCTTGTTCCACACGAATATTCTGTCCAGAATAATCTGCTGTTTTATCAATCCCAAATGTTTCTTGACTACATGATACATCTGAAAATATTCCAGCTAAATCGCTCTTAATAATTAACTTCCCTTCTGGACGAATTTTTTTAGCAAAATCCTTAAAGCTAGTTATCAGTGAATTATGCTCTCCATATATATCCAGGTGATCGGCATCCACAGAATTAATGACTCCAAATTTTGGCGTTAAATGCAAAAATGATCGATCAAATTCATCTGCCTCTAAAACGTAAAATTTACTCTTTTCGCTAAATAAGAAATTCGTATTGTAATTGGATAAAATACCTCCAACAAAGGCATTTACTTCCCCAAAATACGATTGCATAATATGTGCTAAAATTGCACTGGTAGTTGTCTTCCCATGCGTCCCTGCAACGGCTAGCCCATCAAAACCATTACTAATTAAACCCAACACTTCCGCGCGTTTCATTAAGGGTAGTTTACCGCGGACAATCTTCGACCACTCCTCATGATCTTGCGGAATAGCAGGCGTGTAAATCACCAAATCGGTGTGATCTGGAATCAAATGTACGTTTGGTGTATAGTGAATTTGAATTCCTTCCGATTCTAATTTTTGAGTAAGAGGCGTACGTGTTTTGTCGTAACCCGAAACAGCACATCCATGCAGGTTGAAATAACGTGCTAATGCACTCATTCCAATTCCTCCAATACCAAGGAAATACACTGTTTTTATGTTTTCGAGTTTTATCATTTAATTATTTGCAATACGTGCTTGGCAATATCATTTGCCGCATTTGGCTTACCTAATTTCTTAATATTTTCTGTGAGTGAATGTCCCAATTGGTCATCAGAAACCAAGGTTGAAACCGCTTCAATCAATCCTGTTTTTACTTCACTATCTTTTACCAAAATGGCTGCGTTTTTATCCACTAACGCCATAGCATTTTTGGTTTGATGGTCTTCCGCAGCATGGGGGAAAGGAACCAAAATGGTCGGTTTTGCAACCAAACTCAATTCAGAAACCGCAATAGCTCCCGCGCGTGAAATCACCATGTCAGCAGCAGCATACCCCAAGTCCATTTTGAAAATAAATTCCATTACATGCACCCCTTGACTAGCATACTTTTTTGTTGCCGCTTCTATTTCTGTAAAACTTGTCTTTCCTGTTTGCCACACGATTTGAATACCTAATTCTAAAAAGGCATCCATATTTTCTAAAATGGCATTATTTACCGATTGTGCGCCTAAGCTTCCACCAACAATTAATAGCGTTTTTTTATTCGCGTCCAGGTTGAAAAAAGCCACGGCCTCATCCCGTTTTCCGGAAATTTGAACCACTTCCTTTCGAACCGGATTACCCGTTAAAATTGTTTTTTCAGCTCCGAAATATTTCTCCATTCCTGGATACGCAACACATACTTTTTTTGCCTTACCAGCTAAAATTCTATTCGTAACTCCGGGAAAGGAGTTTTGCTCTTGAATCAAACATGGAACACCTTTTTGCGAGGCAACTCTTAGCGTTGGGCCGCTTGCAAAACCTCCGGTTCCAATTGCCACATCTGGCCGGAATGAATTGACAATCTTTCGTGCTTTCCACATACTGGAAATCAGTTTAAATGGAAACAATAAATTATTG
>JBFFMY010000088.1:0-7382 GCA_041563475.1 Salibacteraceae bacterium | reverse complement strand
CTGAATTAAACCCTGAAACAGACTCATCAAACCAAATTTTACGCGCAGATAAGGTCGAAACGCCTTCCTCTTTCAGTTCTATTTTAGTTATGGGATGTTTCGTTAAAAGGTTACCCCCTGCACTCCTACCCTTTATGGCTAGTTCGGCAAAATCGAACTCGAATTTAAGCTTCTTTGTTTTGGCGGAATTTCTTAAAACTATATGCACAACTTCCGCTTCCCCATTCGGGTTTACCGTAAAATAAAGCACTTTAGTTTTTGGTAAGCCACGCGTTAAATCGTATTCCTTATCTCTTGTTATTGATGTTACTTGGAACCTTTTCACACGTGCTGGGCCTGTATTTCCGTCCTTATAAATTAGATTATAAGTGGTTCGTTGATCTCCTTTTTTCCAAATCCCCGCATACAGAATGCCCTTACCCACAAAGGTTTTATCCGCCACTTTTGTAACGCGCATTTTACCATCATTCAGAATAACGATTACATCATCAATGTCTGAACAATTAGTCAAAAACTCCCCTTCATTTCTTTTTAATCCGGTACCCACAAAACCTTCCTCGTAATTCACATACAGTTTCACGTTGGCTGCAGCCACCTTTGTAGCGTCAATAGCGGTAAATGAGCGTATTTCTGTTTTACGTTCTCTTCCCTTTCCGTATTTCTTTTTAAGTTCTTTAAAATAGTTTACCGCAAAATCGGTTAGGTTATTCAAATGATGATTCACCTGTTCCATTTCTTCTTCCAAACCAATAATGAAATTATCCGCTTTCTCAGAATCATGCTTCGTAATTCTACGCATTGGAATATCCATCAATTTGGATAAATCATCATCATTAATCGCTCTAACTAGATGTTTAACCAGCGGTTGCAATGCTTTTAATGTATACTCTTTTGCTTCATCATACGTTTTACCGTCAAATTCTATATAGATCTTATTTTCAATGAAAATCTTTTCCAAGGATGATAAATGCCACTTTTCTTGCAGCTCACTCAATCTAATTCTTAACTCTTTTTCGAGTAAATCTTTCGTTCTAAAAGCAGAGTATGTAAGCATTTCAGATACCCCCACAAACCTAGGTTTATCATTTTCAATTACCGATGCATTTGGCGAAATCGACTTTTCACAATCTGTAAATGCGTATAACGCATCCATCATTTTGTCTGGGGAAGTTCCAGGGGCTAAATGAACTAATATATCCACTACATCAGCCGTATTATCTTCAATTTTTTTAACCTTAATTTTACCCTTTTCGTTGGCTTTAACAATACTTTCCATCAAGTTTCCAGTATCAGAACCAAACGGAATTTCAACAATTTTAAGGGTTTTAGAATCTACAATTTCAATACGTGCACGGACTTTAACCTTTCCACCTCTTAAACCATCATTATAGTTAGTGAAATCTGCTAAACCACCGGTTTGAAAATCAGGTAATATTTTAACTTTCTTATCTAATAAAGCATTGATAGATTGCTCAATAAGCTCATTAAAATTATGCGGTAAAATTTTGCAAGCCATTCCAACCGCAATACCTTCTACTCCTTGTGCTAATAATAACGGAAACTTGACTGGCTGTGTAATAGGCTCTCTGTTTCGGCCATCATAAGATTGTTGCCAATCGGTTGTTTTTGGGTTAAACACAACCTCCAAAGCGAATTTCGTTAATCGTGCTTCAATATACCTTGACGCTGCGGCACCATCTCCGGTAAAGATGCTTCCCCAGTTTCCTTGGGTATCTATTAATAAGTCTTTTTGACCAATTTGCACCATGGCATCCGCAATACTCGCATCTCCATGTGGGTGATACTTCATGGTATTACCCACTATGTTGGCAACCTTGTTATACCTTCCATCCTCCAACTCACGCATGCTATGCAAAATCCTTCGTTGAACGGGTTTTAGGCCGTCATTTAAATGCGGAACGGCACGCTCCAAAATAACATACGATGCATAATCGAGAAACCAATCCTCATATAGGCCTGAAACGCGGATTACATGTTCTAAATCATCTGTTTCCTGGTCTGAAAATTCAGGTTCTTCGTTCACGTTGTCGTTTTCTTCTGCACTCATTTATAATGAAGTTTCTTTACAATTTATTGCAATAATACTAACTAATTGGGGGTATATTTTCGTTTAAATACGAATATTAAACTACCACTTCTTCGTCAATATCTATTTCTATTTTAAGGTTATCGATGATGAATTTTTGGCGGTCGGGCGTATTTTTTCCCATATAAAACTCTAAGAGATTTTCAATAGGTGTGTCATGCCCAATTATCACGGGTTGTAGTCGGATATCGTCCCCAATGAAGGCGCGAAACTCATCTGGAGAAATCTCTCCCAACCCCTTAAATCTTGTGATTTCCGGTTTACCCGTTAACTTTTTGATAGCTCTTTGACGCTCTTCATCGGAATAACAGTATATCGTTTCTTTTTTATTTCTTACTCTAAACAATGGGGTTTCTAGAACGAACAAGTGACCACTTTTTACCAAGTCTGGGAAGAATTGCAAAAAGAAAGTGATCAATAGTAAACGGATATGCATTCCATCCACATCCGCATCAGTAGCCAAAACCACCTTATTATATCTTAAACCATCTAGGCCATCTTCAATATTTAATGCGGATTGCAAGAGGTTAAACTCCTCGTTTTCATACACTATTTTTTTCGTCAAACCATAGCAATTCAACGGCTTACCTTTTAAACTGAAAACCGCTTGGGTCGTTACTTGTCGTGCTTTGGTAATAGAACCAGATGCGGAATCACCCTCTGTTATAAAAAGCGTAGAATCCTCATTGTTTTCATTTTTTGAATTGAAATGAACCCTACAATCTCGAAGTTTTTTGTTATGTAAACTGGCTTTTTTAGCTCTATCGCGTGCTAATTTCTTAATCCCAGCAAGGTCTTTCCTTTCACGTTCAGATTGTAGAATTCTTTTTTGAATCTCCGCAGCCACATCGGGATTTCTGTGCAGGTAATTATCGAGGGATTTAGACAAAAAATCGGATACAAAAACACGCATACTGGGTCCGTCCGGCCCTACATCATTAGAGCCTAATTTGGTCTTTGTTTGCGACTCAAAAACGGGCTCCATAACCTTAACGCTAATGGCTGCACATATCCCAGATCGGATATCTACGGTATCATAGTTCTTGCCAAAATGATCTCTAATCGTTTTAATATACGCCTCTCTAAAAGCCGTTAAATGCGTTCCCCCTTGCGTGGTATACTGCCCATTTACAAAAGAATAGTATTCCTCACCGTAGCTGTTGGTATGTGTAATGGCTATTTCTATATCATCTCCTTCTGAATGAATAATTGGATATAAGGCTGTGGCCGACAACCTATTCGTCAATAAATCCTTTAATCCATTTTCAGATATTATTTTCTTTCCGTTAAAAATTATGGTTAAACCCCTATTCAGGTATGCGTAATTCCATAACAGACTCTCCACATGTTCTGATCTGTAGTTATAATTAGGGAATATAGTAGGGTCTGGCCTAAATACAGTTTTCGTTCCTTTCCTATTGGAAGAAGGCTCAATTTCGCTATCGACCTTTAATTCTCCAATAGAGAACTCTGCGATTTTACGCTTTCCTTCCCGTATCGACTCCACCATAAAATACTCAGAAAGAGCATTTACCGCTTTTGTTCCAACCCCATTTAATCCTACTGATTTTTTGAATGCCGCACTGTCGTATTTACCGCCAGTATTCATTTGTGAAACACAAGCAATCACCTTGCCTAATGGGATTCCTCTACCGTAATCTCTAACTTTAACCTGCCCTTCTTTAATGCTCACCTCGATATTGCGACCATTTCCCATCACAAATTCATCAATGGAATTATCAATTACTTCCTTTAACAGAATATAAATACCATCATCATAGCTCCCTCCGTTCCCTAATTTTCCAATATACATTCCAGGTCGCAAACGTATATGTTGCTTCCAATCAAGTGATTTAATATGATCTTCGGTGTATGCTGTTTCTTCGGCCATATGATTTTAAAATTGCGCTAAAAGTATTCCTTTAATTAAGATTTTTTAATGGCAGCAAAACACAATTATTAACATAATAATGAACTTTTTTATTAGCAAATATGGGTAATACAGTTCATTGAAATAAATCGCGATTCAAATTTAATACCGATACTTTTCGCAACCTAAATTCCTCTATATTTACGTTTTCTAATACGACATTCTCTTGCCAAATTATTTATTTCATACCAACAGTTTTGTTTCCAATCACCCATTTATGCCCTCGCACATTCTTATTTACGCACCACAAAACACATTAAATACAATCGTTGAAATCAGCTTTTTGGGAATACCTTATTACACCTTTATATATATGGCTATTTTTTTAATACTAATTCTCGCCATTGTGTTGGTCATTTTAGTACGAAAAAAGCAACACCTAGATCAGGAAATACAGCATTTAAACCAAACAACTATTTATCAAGACAAAATATTATCTGAAGTCACGCATGATTTACGCACTCCACTCGCTTCCATAAACAGCTTAAACTACCTCATATCTGCCTCTGGAGAATTAAATAAAAAACAAAAAGAATACCTCGACTCCTCAAATCTAGCCGTTGAAAATGGCCTGGATATTTTAAACAACTTTCAACAAATACGAAAAATAGAAAGTGCAGTTGAAATCGAATATGATGAAATAAACATTCCGCAATTAATCCATCACTCCATTGAAAAAACGAATCCAATTTTCTTGGACAAAGAGCAAACTCTATTCGTAGATATTCCTACCGATATTCTTTTAAATACCAATAGGGAGATGATGCAAACAGTATTTGACACCTTGTTAATTTACACCAATAAATTTGCCAACTCTCAAAGTGATATTTCTATACATGTAAATCAATTTGGAACTCAATTGTTGTTTGATATCATTTATGAAAGTAACACCATTGACCAAGATTCCCTCCCAATCCTATTTGATAAATTCTTAAAATTTTCCAATTCTAAATTGGCCGAAAGTTTAGATATGGATTTTGGCCTTTATCTAATCAAATCATATATCCTTTTACTGGGTGGGACCTTGAATCTGGTTTGTTTGAATGATTCAAAATATAATTTCAAATTGACTTTTAATGTCTAATTAAATGAAAAAAATACTACTAGTTATAACCATAATCCTTAGTACTGTTTTAGGAGGGGTTTATCTTTTTTTACACTTAAAAGTAAAAGATTATACGCAGACAATTAAGAATGCAAACGTGCACGACTCTGCCCAAATTATTTTTGATTCGTATGGTATCCCACATATTTATGCGTCAAATAATGAAGATGCATTTAAATTACTTGGATATGTTCAGGCTAGCGATAGGTTGTTTCAAATGGAACTAATGAGGCGCGTAGGAAGTGGCCAATTAAGCGAAATATTGGGAAAAGACTTATTGGAAACCGACATGTACATTCGAACCATAGGTTTGGAACAAAATGCCCAAAGAGCGGCTGCTGCATTTGAAAGTGAACCTGATTTAGAATTAAAACGAAACGTGTTAGCCTTTTTGGGCGGTGTAAATCTCTATGTGAAAAACGGAATAACTCCTATTGAATTTGCCGTATTAGGCATTGAGAAAAGATCATTCGAAGTCATTGATATCTATAGAATTCTTGGCTATATGGGATTTGGGTTTTCAATGGAGTTGAAAAATGAACCGCTTTTCACCTTTATTAATAACAACCTAGGTGAACAATATTTGAATGATTTATCCCTTGGAACACAATCTACAGATGAAAAGATACCTACCCAAAACCAAAGGGTGGATACTACATCTTTGACATTAATTTCGGAAAAAGTAGAATCTGTTTTGAATAAATTACCTCTGCCCATTTTTTATGGATCCAACTCTTGGGTTATTTCCGGTAGTAAAACCAAATCTGGGAAAGTGCTTTTTGCAAATGATACTCATATTGGTTTTTCACAACCATCCGTATGGTACGAAGCACATATAGAAACTCCCGATTTACAAATTTACGGCAACTTTTTAGCCGGTATTCCCTATCCTATTGTTGCACATACCAAACATCATTCTTGGGGACTTACTATTTTTCCAGCGGATGCATTAGACCTGTATAGAGAAAATGTAAATGGCGATAGTGTAGAATATAAAAATGAATGGACGTTAATCCAAGAACGCGAAGAGTTGATAAACATTAAAGGTGAAAGTCCTCACAAATTTAGTGTGAGGTCCACCCCACATGGACCAATCATTAGTGGTCTTAATCCGTTTTCTGAGGATTTCACGTCAGCAGTATCCGTTTGGTGGGTGGCGAATAAGGTAGTAGACCAGAAATTACAAGCATTAGCTTTACTTTCAAGAACCACAAATTTTCACGATCTAGAAACCGCAACTAAGTTTATTGACTCTCCTGGTTTAAACGTAATGTACGGAGATATTGAAGGAAATATTGGTTGGTGGGGTTCGGGTAAACTAATTGAACGTCCAGCGCATGTGAACTCTAAAATTGTATTGGATGGGTCTTCTGGAAAAGACGACCCACTAGGGTTTTACGATTTTAAATTTAACCCTAAAAACATCAATCCTGAGTCCGGGTTTGTTTACTCAGCCAACAATCCACCAGATAGTGTGAATGGAAAATTTTATCCGGGTTACTATTATTCTGGTGCACGTGCAAGAGTAATTCATGACCAACTCAAAAGTCGTGATGATTGGGATATGGCTTCCATGAAAGAACTTGTTATGAATAATCAATCACCTATTTATCCAGCCAATTTAAAAGTCATTCTCAAGCAAATAGTAGCTTCTTCAGAAATGGAGAAAAATGCCAAAGAGGTTTTAGTAAACTGGAATGGAGAACATGAACTAAATAGTATTGCTCCCACAATATATTACAAATTGATATATCATATACTGAATAAAACTATGGATGATGAAATTGGTGAAAAACGTTTTGACTTATTTCTGTCAACCCCTGTTTATTTGCATTCTATAGGCCCTTTATTACGCAATGACTCTTCTTCTTGGTGGGATAACATTACTACTTCCGAAATAGAAACTAGAGCGGGTATTTTTCAAAAAAGCTATGCACAAACCATTGAGGAATTAACTACACAATTGGGGAATGATGTAGAATCTTGGACATGGGACAAGGTTCATTTTGTAGAACACCCTCATCCCATCGGAAGAAAGAAACCTTTTAATACCATTTTTAATGTGGGCCCCTTCCCATCTTCTGGAGGTGAAGAAGTATTGAACAAACTAGCCTTCACGCTTAATGGTGAAGGTAAGTACATTGCGCGTTCTGGTCCGGCAATGAGAATATTATTAGACTTTAGTGATATTGATAATTCCATTAGTATTAACCCATCGGGTGAATCGGGCTATTTTATGG
>JBFFMY010000087.1:0-7425 GCA_041563475.1 Salibacteraceae bacterium | reverse complement strand
TGAAACTGAATAATGTCACGGTAGCAATGGATGCTCCGAATAAGAATAAGAAATATTTATTTGGCCCGATCATAACTAATTGTTTTAAATGAATAATAATTTTCGATTGTTTTGATAATCCAAAAGTATGGCGACTATACCACCTGATAAACAGTTATTTATGTGACTCGTCAAACATTCTATCTGAGTTGCATTATGCGTTATGTGAATTGCATTTTGAGGGTTTGAATTGCCAGGTTTAAATTAAAAAGTGCCCTTAATCCATAAAAAAAGCCCAACAAAGTTGAGCTTTCTCTATGTGAAAATGCGGATTAATTAATATCCTTCTCTTTTTCCAATAGATCCAGAGCCTTTTCTAAGTTGATTTTATTTTCTTCGTCTGGAACTATCTTTAATGCCTTCTTTACGTATTTTGTAGCAGAACTATATTGACCCATGGCGGAATAACCGCGAGCCATCCCAACATTTGTAGGCCATTCTCCTTTATGGTTCTTATAATTCATTTTAAAAACTTCTAAGGCAAATTCGGGCTGCCCTTTTTTAATCAATCCCCTTCCAAATTGATGCACCTTTCCTGCAGAAGCCGTGGGATGATTTACAGCTTTTATAATATATTCTTTTGCCTCCGTATTTCTGTTCAAAGCCAATAGCACCAATCCTTTAGTTTGTAAAGTTGTAAAATTTTCCTCCCCCACATATTTACCCTCCAAAGCAAACGTTGACCATTTAAGCGCGTCCTCTAAATGAGTATTGTAATTCAAACAAAAATTCACTCCTTCAACCCAATTTTCCCAATTAAAACCAGCTTTTGAACGCAATTCATCCTCAATTTTTTCAACGTACAATGTTTTAAAATCGGGTATTGCTACAGTGAATTCCACGCTTAAATTTTCCCAACGCATAATCGCTTTACACGATTCAAGTTTACGATCCTCAAATTCATAGGTCAAATACTCATGAAAAATGGACTCTTTAGGAACAACAGTAAATGAGGCTACATCTTCTTCCTGGCTATAAAAATAAGAACCCCAAGACGTGGAATTGGCTGACAAAATTATTTGCCATTCCTTTTCTCCAGGAACCATAAACAATCCATAAGAACCCGCTTTTACGGGAACACTTTCAATCAAAACATCTTCACTAAAGGAAATTGTAGTTGCTTCATTTGCTCCAGCTCTCCAGGGAGATGGATTCTCATCTGAACTCCATCCAAAATAAAGATTCTTTTTGCCATACGGAACTAACTCTCCCCAAATTTCACCCGTTCTATCTTCACCCGCTGAGGTGTGTACATCAGGACTGCTGTATGAAATGGTTACGGCTGCAAAACCCATGTATTGGGTAACAGAAGCCTTTTGATTATCTCCACTGGGAGGAGTCGTAATTTGGCCCATTGAATAAAACGGAACCAAAAGGAGCCCTAATCCCAACACTTTAACCCATTTAAAAGTTTTCATCTTTCTTAGTATTTATAAACCCCGAATAGTTTCAAATAATTTCTCATTATCCTAAATAATATAATAGAGTAACATTTTTACTATTTTATTTCCAAACTCTTTTTAATTGACTTTGGAACGGCATCTTTATGCACCAAAATGTTCATCGTTTTGTAACGAATATAGGCTTCTGAAGCAAAAAAGTATCCGTCACTATATGTTGTGCCCCAAGAATTTTTTACCAAATAATACTTTGTTCCAAATTGATCGGTAGCTGCACCAACAATGTGCATTCCATGATCATCGGTAGTTTCTTGAGAATCATACCCTTCTTGACGAATTTCTGGAGTAACAACTAATTCATTTACAGGTTCATCAAATGCAGACCCTTTTTTTTCAGCCCCAGCGTCACTAAAATTTTTATTGTCTTTTCCTTTTACTTCAATATTATCCAAATCAGCAGGAACAATAGCTAAGCGATCTCTAAAGGAAAAACCTTTCTCACTTACATCTGCTGCCCAAGCTATTGAATAGTCGTTGGCCAAAGCATTGTCCATAATCTGGATCATTTCATCCAATTTTACATTGTAAAACTCTTTCCAAAGCCAGTTATCGGCTACCGCTAGAGGGAATTCGGAATAATATGGGTAATGTGTAAATGAGGTAATGGCCACGTAATCGTCTGGATTTAATCCCAGTTTCTCTTGATACGATTTTGGTGTGTATTTTTTTCCATTAAATTCAAACTCTTCTGGCATTTCCCCTAAATAAGCATCTAACACACCATTTACAGCAGGATGCCAAGCAGTTGAAAGTTTACCATTTGGATTTTTCACCACCTGATCCACCATGGCTTTTAAAACGTTATCCATTTCATTATGAATATGTTTATCACTTCCGTAATTTAAACCAGAATAAGCCTCCTCAGGCATCATTCCATATTTATCCATTACGTATAACACATCATGGAATGCTCCACCAGGACCAAAATTCAATTCTCCATACATACGTACGGTTTTTTCTGCTTTATCTGAATACGTGTGCCAAACCACAAACATCTCCGATAAATTAGCAGAGTCCTTCCCCATTCTTTCTAATTCCGATTCAAAAAATGATAGTGCAGAAAAACTCCAACACGTTCCAGAGCGGTATTGATTTTTAACATCGGTATTTTCAATGCTATTTTTTATAGTGAAGAGGTATCCTCCGTCTTCTACATTTCTAACTGTATCCGCTTCTTGCGCAAATAAAACTCCGTGTGAGGTAGCTAATAATAAACCTGCTAATGCTATTTTCTTAATCATGGAAATATTAATTTTAATTTTGCGCCAAAATAATGCGATTATGTGGGAAAACGACCAATTATTTGATAAACGGAATTTGTATGGTTTAAATGACGCTAAATCAGTGTTTTTTGTATTTGTTTTATTCATTTCCGTCTCTTTTTTCTCCTTTTCACCCCATCCATATCACGTTTCCTATACGGAAATAACCCATAATTCTGTGTCGCATGAGCTTACCTTTTCAGTTGAAGTTTTTACAGATGACTTAGAAAATGCCATAAAATTGGAATACAAACCGGAAAAATTCTTTTTGGGAAGTGATTCCCTAAGTAGCGAATCTGAAAGTGTAATAAGAGAATATATCACATCAAAATTCACTATACTAATTGATGGTGTAGTTGTTAAAAATCAAAAATTTTTGCCTACAGCGTCTAATCCAGACAGAACAACTATTTATTTTAGCTTAAGCGATTTACCCAATTTCACAAGTCTTTCTGTTTTTAGTGAAATTTTAGTTCAAATTTTTCCAGATCAACAAAACATTATAGATTTTAATTCTAAATCGGGTAAAGAAAAAGCGTTGTTAACCAACAAAAACACAAGTGTAACGTGGATTATAGAGTGATTATGCAATATAACCTATACTTATAAACGTATTCTGACAAATATTATAAACGGTTAACCTACCCTAAGGTTTATTTTTTTCTTTGTGGCCTAATTTCAAAACATGAAGAAGATTTACCATTTTTTGGTGTTTACCGCAATTCTATCTACCTCCGTTTACGGACAAAACTCCATTAACAACTCTATTATTTATAGCACAGACAAGTTCAAGCAGTTAAAAGAAGAATTACCTGGACCTAATATGTACCGTACGGCAAGTGGAGCTCCAGGTCCAGAATATTTCCAACAACAGGCAGATTACGATATTGAAGTGATCTTAGATGACGAGAATCAAAAAATCACTGGTGAAGAAATTATAACCTATCATAACAATTCTAAAGACGAACTCACCTATTTATGGATTCAATTGGATCAAAATATGCGTGCTCAAGGATCGGATAGACAAGCCTTACAAGAAACTAAAATTGGAAAAAAAGGGCTTTCATTTCAATCCATAAAAAGTCTTCACAATGATTTTGATGGTGGGTTTAATTTAACCGAAGTTACAAGTAACGGAAAGAATTTAGAATATACCATCAATAAAACCATGATGCGAATAGATCTTCCCACCTCCCTAAAACCCGGTGCTAAAATGAGTTTTAACATAAAATGGTGGTATAACATTAATAATCGTATGGAAATTGGCGGGCGTAGTGGATATGAATTTTTTGAAAAGGATAGCAACTATCTGTATACCATTGCGCAGTTCTACCCTCGAATGGCTGTATACAATGAGGTGGAAGGTTGGCAGAACAAACAATTTATAGGGGGCGGAGAATTTGCACTGACTTTTGGTAATTATAAAGTAAGCATAACTGCTCCAAAGGACCATGTTATTGGAGCAACTGGCTCGTTACAAAACGCCTCTTCTGTTTTGACTTCTCAGCAAAGAAAGCGATTTGAGCAAGCAAAAAACTCAAATACACCCGTATTAATAATCAATCAAGAAGAAGCTGAAAAAGCCGAAAAAAGTCACGAATCCACAACCAAAACATGGGTGTTTTATGCCGAGAATGTACGTGATTTTGCTTTTGCCTCCTCGCGTAAATTTATATGGGATGCTATGGGTGTGAAAGTGGGTGAAAATACAGTACTGGCCATGAGCTACTATCCAAAGGAAGGAAACCCTTTATGGGGACAATATTCTACTCGAGTGGTTGCACATACCATTTCAACATATTCAAAGTACACTATGGATTATACCTATCCAGTAGCCATATCTGTACATAGCAAATGGATTGGAATGGAATATCCCATGATTTGCTTTAATGGAGGAAGACCAGAATCGGATGGAACATATTCAGAAAGCACCAAACACGGTATGCAGTCTGTGATAATTCATGAAGTGGGTCATAATTTCTTTCCGATGATCATAAATTCAGATGAGCGCCAATGGACGTGGATGGATGAAGGTTTAAACACTTTTGTTCAGTATCTTACTGAGCAAGAATGGGATAAAAACTACCCTTCTCGAAGAGGCCCTGCTCAAAATATTGTACCGTATATGAATAGCGACCAAAGTTCTATGGTTCCAATCATGACCAATTCAGAATCTCTATTACAATTTGGAAATAATGCCTATGCAAAAACCGCGACTTCTTTAAATATTTTGCGTGAAACTATTATGGGGAGAGAGCTCTTTGACTATGCATTTAAAACGTACGCCAATCGTTGGGCATTCAAACACCCTACTCCTGCAGATTTCTTTCGAACCATGGAAGATGCCTCGGCTATTGACTTGGATTGGTTTTGGAGAGGATGGTTTTACACCATTGACAACGTTGATATTGCCTTAAACGATGTGAAATGGTACAAAGTGAATACCCAAAACCCACAAGTTGAAATGGACAGGAAAAAAGTGGAAGACAGTAATTCTATTAAAGATATTGGAACCTTACGCGAAATAGATTCCCCTCCTAGTATTGTGGAAACAGATGAATCCATGCGCGATTTTTATGATAAAAAAGATCCGTATAGCTTTGATATTTTGGATGTGGAGAAATATGAAAATTACTCCGCTAGATTAAGTCCAGATGAAAAGGACTTTCTAGACACCAATACAAATTATTATGAACTTGAATTTGAACGTATTGGGGGATTAGTTATGCCAATTATTTTAGAATTTGAATTTGAAGACGGCACAAAAGAAACGAAACGAATCCCAGCAGAAATTTGGAGAAAGAAAAATAATGTAGCCACTAAACTTTATTGGTTTGACAAAAAAGTAATTCGGGTTATCCTTGACCCCTATTTAGAAACTGCAGACGTGGATAGATCAAATAACTACTGGCCGCAGCAGTTGATGCCATCGAGATTTGACGTATACAAAGCCGAAAAGCAAAATAAACGGCAAGCAGTAGGTGAAAATGAAATGCAAAAAGCAAAACGAGCGGCAGAAAAAAAGTAAAGAGTTCAAAACTCAGATTTAAACTTCTAGAATTTAAACCCAATCGTTAAAACGGTTATTGGATTATACATAAGTAAAGATCCAGATTCTAGACCAATTTCATCTGTATTATTCCATGCCCAAAAAGTTTTCGTTTTCTGGCTATACCATCCGAATTTACCGCTTGTTTCAATTCTTGCCGAAAACCTTTCGGTAAATTGATAAAGAACACCCAAAGAAGCTGAAAGGCCTACACTTTGTGAAATATATTTCTCTGGAAAATACGCGAAATCAATGGCAGGGTTAAAGTACCAGCTTGGAGAACCATTATTCTCACCATAAGAATAAAACGCATCCATGGCTACGAGTGGCTGGAATTTGCCGTTTCCAAATTGTTTTTCGTAACCCATTCTCACCTCCACATTCCAAATATTTCCGTTATAAAACTCCTCCGAGTTATAATTATCCTTTCCCCATTCAAAATCTGGCAAATTAGAAAATTGATAACTTCCTGCCACACGCAAAACATTTTGGCCCAATAACCTTCGATAGGTTAATCCATTCAAAAATTGAATTTGATTCGTATACATAAAAAAATAATCATCTTCAGAAGTGAAAACTAGCGCATTTGAATATTGAAACAGATTCACCCCAATTTCATTCTTGTATTTTTCAGAATCTTGAGCGTGTATGATAGTAGCGACAAATAAGGTAAAGATTAAAATCACTTTTTTCATTGCATTAGCCCTTTTTAATGTGAATCAAATGTAGGTGTAAAAACAGTTGAAGTCAACCTTGAGTTTTCGAATCATTTGTTCGTTTACTTTACACATTTAGATTATTATTTCAAGTGGTTTACCCTACTTTTACCGACCTAATTCCAATTCATGAATCAAGCCCAAGCGCTCAAAATTTTAAAATCTGGCGAAAATGTATTTCTTACTGGATCTGCTGGCGCAGGAAAGACTTTTGTTTTAAACCAGTACATTGAGTACTTAAAAGCACGTAAAGTCCGTGTAGCCGTTACGGCAAGTACAGGTATTGCAGCTACCCATATGAACGGAATGACTATTCATTCATGGAGTGGGATTGGAATAAAGGACAGTATTTCAAGTTCCGATTTACGTTCCATGGGAACCAAAAAATATCTACTTAAGAATTTAGAGAAAGCCAAAGTCCTCATTATCGATGAGATTTCAATGCTCCATAGAAATCAATTGGATATAGTGAATACCATTTTAAAGCATTTCAAAAACTCCAAAACTGCCTTTGGTGATATTCAAGTAGTTTTTGCGGGTGATTTCTTTCAATTACCTCCCATTGGCGACACTCCCATAAAGGAACGTTTCGCTTTTATGAGTAACGCTTGGGTAGAGGCTAATTTGAAAGTATGCTACCTCACCGATCAATATCGTCAAAGTAATAATTCATTAAATCTCATACTTAATGAAATTCGAACGGGTCAAGTTTCGTCTTATTCTACCCAATTACTTCAGCAGTCATCCAATACGGTTTTAGAAGACCATTGGGAGCCCACAAAATTATACACGCATAATGTGGATGTTGACCGGATTAATAAATCTGCTTTAGCTAAACTTAAAGGCAAGGCAACCATTTTTACAGCCAAAACAAAAGGTAATCCTAAAATGTTGGAAGG
>JBFFMY010000086.1:0-7630 GCA_041563475.1 Salibacteraceae bacterium | reverse complement strand
TCTACCGTATCCCCTTCAGGGTAATTGAAAACTACGACATCATTTCTTTCAATAGAACTATAACCAGGTAAACGATAAAATGGCAATTGAATCCATTTTAGGTATGCGGGTATTGTATTATTTGTTGCTGGTAGTGAATGATGCGCAAAAGGGAAGGCTAATGGCGTCAATGGAATTTTAGGTCCAAACGCTAATTTATCTACAAATAAATAATCTCCAATAAGCAGTGACTTTTCCATTGATCCTGTTGGAATCGTAAAAGCCTCGAAAGTGTAGGATCTAATTATGCTTGCAGCAACTACCGCAAATAAAATAGCATCACGCCATTCTAAGGTAGTGGTTTTTGGAAATTTAACCCGATCAATTGGCCCAATATATTTAGGGTTTTCAGTAAATGCCCAATAAGGTAAGTATATGAAAGGAAGAAATCCACCCAACACCACATCTTTTGTTTCTCTATACCCAAAAACAGTTCCCGTGTTAACAACCATAATCATTAACATCAGTACGTTCGGTCCCGGGAAAAGCAACAAGAAAATCCACCACCATGGTTTTTGGATGATTTTTAACCAGATGTAAAGGTTGTATATTGGAATATAGGCGTACCAACTTTTATACTCTTCATTTGCTTTTGGAAATAATTGAGATAGTCCAACAAAAATGGCTATTAAAAGTATGGATGTAACGATTATTGATATCATGAAATAGTGTAATATGTGCCGCTAAAGTAGTGCAATTAATAGTATTAGAAAGGTTTGGTTTTAGGGAAAATCATCTAACAAATGTTAAACGGTTTATAAATGGATTTTACCCATTATAAACGGAAAATTAAATACGATTTGTAATAGATTATTTTATTTTAAAAGATCATTCATGCCATAAACACCTTTCTTGTTCGCCATAAACTCTGCAGCTAAAATAGACCCTAACGCAAATCCTTTTCGACCTTTGGCTTCGTGCATTATTTCTATTTTGTCAATAGAATTCTCATAGGTTACACTATGTGTTCCTGGAGTGTCTGCAATTCGTTTTGCATGAATGGAAATTTCATTTGGCTTTCCCGTTTCGGCTTCAATCCAATTCGTTTTTCGATCGCAATTTTCTATAATTTGGTTAGCTATGCTCAAAGCAGTTCCACTTGGAGAATCAAGTTTTTGGGTATGATGAATTTCTTCCATGCTAATTTCATAACTGGGTTGAGAATTCATCAACTTGGCTAAAAGTTGGTTAACCTTGAAAAAAATATTTACACCAATACTAAAATTGGAAGCATAGAATAACCCACCATTTTTTGATTTGCAAGTTGCTGTTATTTCATTTAATTGATTCATCCACCCGGTAGTACCTACTACTACAGGAATACCTGCTTCAAAGCATTTTTCTATATTTTTTATGGCAGCCGATGGCACAGAAAACTCAATAGCCACATCACTTCCAACTAATATATCCGGTGAAAAATCAGCGTCTTTTGAACCAATTTTGGCTGTTATTTCATGTCCTCTTTCTATGGCGAGCTGTTCAATGACTTTGCCCATTTTTCCATATCCAATAATGGCGATTTTCATTTATTCAAAAATTTGGTTTTACTTAAAGCCTAGGGTTAGTGTTAATCCGTAGGTTGGCTTTTGTATTCTTTGGTTCATGTAGGCATCCGGTCGAACATTTAGACTCAAATCATCCGACACATCGAAAGTCATTAGTTGTGCATCCACATTGGCATCCAATATTTGTAAAATATAGAAAGCACCTGCGACTACATAGGAGGTCTCCATCCATTTGCGATAGGTGGTCATTTGATTTTCTAAACTGGCATCAGATGCTTGAGGATAATCATCTTCCTGATTAGGATCCAGACGTTTAATATATTGATCTTTCCAGAATTGATATTCATTTTTGTTATCCTGACTCAGATATAAAGAAACGCCAATGCCTCCCCATATAATAGGAAGTTTCCAGTATTTTTTATTGTAAATCTGCCCAGCACCAGGGAAAATAGCAGATAAAATAGTAGCTTTTTTTGGGGAATGTTCTAATTCAACATCTTCCTGTTTTACCGTTTTTTTTTCTCCTTCAAAAACAGCCGTAGAATCGGTTATTACTTTTTGCCCAAAGCTTGTGGTGGCAAATGATGCCACCATAAATAAAAACAGGAATATTCGCTTTGTGAACATGGCTGCGAAAGTACAAGAATTACTTTGATGGTAAATCAATAGCTATAGAAGTTTTAGATTCTTTAAGAAAATTCTACAGCAGGAAAGAAACGAATTTTTGGCTGAAATTTATGGAAGCAACAAATCTAAAACCCGCGAAAGATCCCCATCATTTTTAAAATTAATGGTGATTTTACCTTGTCCTTTTTTGTCTTTTTTAATTTCAATTTTATTGTTTACAATCCGCTCAAGTTCCAAGAAATTGCTCTGTTGCTCAAAAGTGAGCTCTGCTTTTTTTAAGGAGTCCGTGGTTTTTTTAGCCACTTTGTCCGACTTCACCAATTGTTCTACTTGGCGCACATTTAAGCCTAATTTTAGGATGCGTTTGAAAATGCCAAGTTGTAATTCTTTTGTTTTAGCCGAAAGCAATGCGCGCGCATGTCCAGTACTAATTTCTCCTTTTCGAAGGGCTAATTGAATTTCAGCTGGAAGATTTAAAAGGCGTAAAAAATTGGTTACTGTAGAACGATTTTTACTCACTTTTTTAGCTAGTTCATCTTGTGTTATAGATAACTCATCCAGCATTCTTTGATAGGAAATCGCAATTTCCATGGCATCCAAATCTTCCCGTTGAATATTTTCAATTAAAGCCAATTCCAAAACACTATCATCGTTTACCGATCGAATGTATGCAGGGATTGAATTTAATCCAGCCAATTGGCTTGCTCTCCATCTACGTTCACCGGATATAATTTGGTATTGGTTTGGAGTGATCTTGCGCAAAGTAATGGGTTGAACCAATCCATGTAATTTTATAGAATCTCGTAAATCCGCTAAAGAATCTTCATCAAAATGTTGTCTGGGCTGATTCGGGTTGGCAATGATTTGTGATATCTTAATTTCAGCAATACCAATATTTGGCGCTGGATTACTTAAACTACTAGGAGCTTCAATATCGGCATCACCAAGTAAGGCGCTTAATCCACGGCCGAGTGCGTTTTTTTTAGCCATTTACCTCAATAATTTTATCCTTCTGATTGATCTGCGTTAAATTATTTTTCTGCAAAATTTCTCTTGCTAAATTCAAATAATTTACTGCTCCTTTCGAACTGGCATCATGGGTGATAATGGTTTCGCCATGACTTGGGGCTTCACCTAAACGGGTGTTTCTGTGAATAATAGTATCAAAAACTAACTGATGAAAATGTGTTTTTAATTCATCCGCTACTTGATTCGCCAATCGTAATCGTTGATCATACATAGTAAGTAACATACCTTCGATAGACAATTCTGGATTCAAGCGGGTTTGAACAATTTTGATGGTATTTAATAATTTACCTAATCCTTCTAAAGCAAAATACTCACATTGAATAGGTACAATAACACTATCTGCAGCGGTTAACGCATTTACAGTAATCAAACCTAAAGAGGGCGAACAATCAATTAAAATAAAATCATAATCGTTACGGATTTCGGCCAACGCTCTACCCATCATTTGCTCCCGATCAGTTAAACTGATCAATTCAATTTCAGCACCAACTAAATCAATGTGGGCTGGAATAATATCCAAATTAGGACTCTCAGATTTTAATACAATTTCTCTTGGATCAACCCCATTTACAATACACTCATAAATACTTAATTTGATATTTCGAGGATCAAAACCTAAACCCGAAGTTGCGTTTGCTTGTGGGTCAGCATCAACAATTAATGTTTTCTTGTCTAGAGCACCTAAACTGGCACCTAAATTCAAAGCTGTAGTTGTTTTACCAACTCCACCCTTTTGATTGGCTATCGCTATTATTTTTCCCATCTAAAAATTGAACCTTGTTAGTGATTATTACTATTGATTTTTGCCTTACTTTGACATACAAAAGGTGCAAACGTCAACGATGTAAAAGTAGTATGAAACAAAACCAGTTTTGACGAATTGAATCATCATTTTTTAAACAAAATTTATTGCTATTTATGATTACGGTAATTTCAGGAACAATTAGACCTCAAAACAAAACAAAGTTAGTCGCTGCGCATTATGTTAATCTGCTTAGAAATAAGGGACAACATGTTGAATTCTTGAATATTGAAGATCTTCCCAAAGATTATGTGTTCAACAATGATACCATGGGTGTAAAGAACCCGGAATTTTCTAAAATTGTTGAAAAATTTATTATTCCAGCTGATAAATTTGTGATTCTAACCCCAGAATACAATGGCAGTTTTCCGGGCGCAATTAAGGCATTTTTTGATGGGGTTAATCCCGATGATTTTAGAGAGAAAAAAGTTGCATTGGTAGGAGTTGCTTCCGGACGTTCTGGAAACACCCGTGGAATGGATCAATTAACGAGTATCTATAATTACACTAATATGCCCGTTTTACCCTATAAAGTAAGTATGCCATCCATTTATGCTTTAATGAGTCCAGAAGGGGTAATTACGGATGAAAAAATGATTGCAACCATTGAAAAGCAGATGGATATGTTTATTACTTTTTAAATAAAAATAAACCCGTTGTTGTCGTGAGAATTACATTTCTGGACCGCAATGCCTATTAATTTTGTTGGTTAAAAATATATCATTCATGAAATCATTATTTACAACTTCCATTTTTACGGTTCTTTTTATTATTTCTGGAATTGCACAAGAAATTCCACGTAAATTAATTGTAGAACATTTTACTAATACCCGATGCTCTACGTGTGCATCTAGAAACCCTGGTTTTTATGCCAATTATGACATGCATAAAACGAGTGATTTTATGCACTTAACAATTCATCCCTCTTCGCCATACAGCAATTGTGTGTTGAATAATCAGGATGTTTTAGGAAATGATGATCGAACAAAGTATTATGGTATTTACGGTTCTACGCCTCGGTTAGTGATTAACGGAACGCCTATTTCAGCTAGTACGAGTTATAATTCACCCACCATTTTCTCCCCATATTTAGGATTAACATCTCCAGTTCAAATTACCCTGTATCAACAAAAATTTGGTACAGATTCTATTCGCGTTCGTGCAGTGATTACGGTGGTCGCAAGTCATACTCTTCCTTCTCAAAGCCTTTACTTGGTCTTGGCAGAGGATATCGTTTTTTACAATGCGCCAAATGGTGAAAACCAACATTATGATGTGTTTAGAAGAGCACTAAATGGTAATACGGGTTCGGTTATTAGTATTCCAAGTTCAGTTGGTGATTCTGTTGTTTTTACGCACACTACCGCAGCACATGCGGATTGGGATTTTTCTCGAATTTATGCGTTAGCGGTTTTGCAAGATTCTGATACCAAAGAGGTAACTCAAGCAGAAGCTTTGTCACCAACATCTAATTCAAATGTTTCGGTTGGTATTCCTTCTGTAAGTGCTCAAACTAATATCAAGGTTTATCCTACAATTTCAAATGCTATAGTTACTATTGAAAGTGAGTTAAATTTAAATACGGATGTACGCGTTTTTTCAATTACTGGAAATGAGGTTCTACGAACTAATTTTAGTGGGTCAACGCAACTAAATGTATCTAAATTAAATGCAGGAATTTATATCCTAATTATTGAAAGTGAAACAGGAAGCTACTCTCAAAAAATTGTAAAGTATTAAAAGTTATTAAGGTACTTTTTCTTGAAAGAATCGGATTAAAGGGTTTTTAAAAAGCTTTTTCTTCCGATTTTTTTTTGCAAACTGAATTTTGTCAAGTCGAGTGATTTTTGTGCCGTGTATCGGGGCTCGTAAATGGGGCATTGTTCTCGATACATTTTTTGCTCCGTTACACGGCACAAAAAACACTCGAACTGACAGCTAGCTTTTAAATATTTTTTTGCTTAAATATTTAAAACTAAAGCCCAAATAGTTAGAAACAATAGTGAAAATTGTTTTACATTTAAACTATTAAACTTTTTAACCTGACAGTAACCTGTCAAATACTTTTTATTAACCAATTAATTCTATGTACTATGAAGTTAAACAAACTCTTAGTTGTTGGAGGACTAATGGCTCTCTACACACACACACACACAATTGCTGGCGCAGCAGCCAAAATGGGGGATCCATAACAGCATTGTAGATTACTCAAATCTTGCCGCTAGCCCTTTACCCACGACCCCTAATCCGGATTATACGCAAAATGCCGTTTGGGATGTAAACGGCAACCTCGTTTTGTATGAAGCAGACGGGGTTATTTATAACAAAAATGGTGGGGTTATATTGAATATTGAAAATGAAGCAAAAATTTTGTATGGAATCAACCCAATTACCTCGTTTACTCTTAAAGGTTTCAGCGAATTTATTTTTGTTCCTGTTCCAGGAGAATGTGATCAATATTATGGAATAAACAGCTATTCTAATGGTAGTTATTATATTAACCCTTTTACTTTAGTTACTGATATTGTTTGGTGTAAAATTGATGTGTCAAATGGACTCGGAACTGCAGTAATACTACCACAAACAGGCTTACGAGTAGCCAAAGAAGATATTAACTGTGATAATAGGTCAACGGAAACTGAAAACAAACGAGATTTTGCAATTCATTTAGAAACAACCAAGGCTTTGTCAAATGGAAATAGATATTTATTCGCAGCGAATGGAAATTGCGTTAGTGTTCTTAGCATCAATAATTATGGCGTTTCTTACATTGATGGGTACCAAAATAGCGGTGCGTTTTTACCAAATTTAAGGTCTGAAATGGAAGTTTTTAAAAATGAAGATACATATGAAATAGCAATGTCATATTACGAGGGGTCAACACCATGGGATTATTTAACCATTTTTGAATTTAACATGAGCGGCACTAGTCCAATTATGAGCCATTATGACGTTGAACTACCATCTGAGGAAAACACACGAGCCATAGTTAAAGGATTGGAGTTTTCATCTGATGGACTAACGCTATATGCAAGTATTATGACCTTAAATAATACAGGTAGTTCAGTGATTTCCGGTAACAATGTTATTTATGTTAGTCGAGGAGGATTAAATCAACCTTTTCAATATGATCCCATGTTAAATTTTGGGGGAAGCATTTTGACTGGATCAGGGACAATGGATTTTGGAATAGGTATGATTGAAAAAGGAGTTGATGGTAAATTGTGGTTTGTTGGTAATAATCGTCTAGCCAATTTAGCTGATGAGAACAACCCATTATCAGCTGTAAACATTTCTGCGCAAACTATTTCAAATCATTTATCCTATGCCAATGCCTATAATAATAGTACATTTAATCTTCCGGCCACGGATTTGGATATTTGGTCCAGACAACTATATCTGCTCATAGATCAAATTGACGGAGAAAATTATAGTTCCTGGACAATAGGTTCTGATTTGTATCCTCCATTTCTTGAAACATGCTTATTTCCGTATACATTTCCGTTTAATTTACCCTCAAATGCAATAATCACTTATACGGGTCAATCAACCATGTCAAATGGTACTTTGATTTTTCAAACTGCGGGCACATTAACCATAAGTTACCAAAATAAATATGGATGTGACT
>JBFFMY010000085.1:0-7777 GCA_041563475.1 Salibacteraceae bacterium | reverse complement strand
TTGAGGTTTTCAATTTATTTTCGGATTTCAATATTTGCTAAATGAAGAATGCTTTAACACTCCAAAACACCATTAATATGGTGCGCGAATTCCACGATGCTTTCGGAATCAATAATTTAGAAAAACCATCCATTGAAATGGACGCACAAACTGTTCAACTTCGTTTTGATTTAATGAAGGAAGAAAATGAAGAATATTTTGAGGCAGCACAAAATGGTGACTTAATAGAAGTGGCAGATGCTTTGGGAGATATGCTGTACATTTTATGTGGAACTATTTTAGCTCATGGAATGCATGATAAAATAGAGGAAGTGTTTACAGAAATCCAACGCAGTAATATGTCGAAACTTGGAGCGGACGGGAATCCCATTTACAGAGAAGACGGAAAGGTTTTAAAAGGAGAGAATTATTTCAGACCAAATATTGCCAAGGTATTGGAAAGGGTTTGATGTCAAATAATATTTGGTTATTGTAATTTTTAGTATCTTGGGTCGGTTATGTTTTACGAGAAACTTCGTTTTAAGTATAACTGCCTATTCATTTTGATTCTGAGTTTTGGTAGAACTTGGAATCGACCTTTATGTATAATTGCCCTTTTACTTTCTTACTCTTTTAGCCTATTGCCTCAAAAAACAACCATACCAGATAATTTATGGGTAGAAATCTCCGGAATTACTTGGACGAAATTTACGAATGAAACGGTGAATTCTGGATTTCATGGTAAATTGGATTTGTCCACATTGCCTGCTAAGCCCATCCACTTAAACCAGTTCAAAGAACTGAGCCAAAAACCCGATTCTTTTACTTTAGAACTAAATTCATGCCGTCAAACAAAATTCTCGATTGAAAACGCTCCATCCCAAGCTTTAAAATTTACTACGTGTATTTTAGGTGACCCTGAAATTACTAAAACCACACTTCCACAAATGAATATTGGAGCAACCGGACCAGTATTATTGTTCAATAAGGACCAAGGTATAACTACTGATAATAAGGTTAATTGTATGGTTCAGGATAAATTGGGAAGGTTGTGGATTGGGACAAGCAGAGGTTTGTCGGTCTATGACGGGGAACAGAGTTATTCGTACTTGACTAAACAGGGTTTAAGTGAGAACAGAATTTGGAGTTTGGCTATTGATACTGCTGGTTTAATTTGGGTTGGGACATTTTTTGGATTAGATGTAATAGATCCAAAGAGCAATACGATTAGTCATGTGAACTCTACGGGTTGGTTGGCGAATAATTACGGACATTCTCTGTTGGCGGATTCGAATGGACAGGTATGGGTAGGTACGGTTCGCGGAATCTTCCAAATAAATAAAGCGTCAAAATCCATTTACCGGATTTCGAAAAATGAGGGATTAATTTCTTCTGTGGCAAGAAATTTAACCATGGATTCTGAAGGTAGAATATGGTCAGGACACGATATTGGTATCTCCATAATTGATATAAGGAATGAAACTATTTTTAAAATCGGTTTGGAGGAAGGAATAACCTCATCTAGAGTAAGCTGTATTGAACAAAAAAATAAATCTTCTTTTTATTTTGGGAGTAATAATGGAACTTATTTATGGGATATTCAAGAATCTAAAGTCTACTTGTATTCTCAAAAAACGGGGTTTCCAGATAATGATATCCGATCTATAAAAATTAACCATGAAGGAATAGTATTTATTGGAACAAGAAATAAAGGAATAATTGTTTTTAATGATAGAAATCAAACGTTTAAAACCATTTGGCGCCAGGAAGGATTAAGTGGGGATTATGTTCCTTTTCAATTTTTTGATTCGGAAAGGCAGCATTGGGTGGGTGGATTTAACGGCTTACATTTAATAAACAATGCATTAGGAAATTTATCTCGAATAGGGGTTGAAGGTGGAGTACGTGACCAAAATAATAACGCACTTATGGAAACTCAAGACGGATCTATTTGGATAGCTGGGAATTCAGGTATTGATATCTTTAACCCAAACAATAAAACTGTTACCTATGTTAATCCTAGTGATTTCTATTCCAAAACGGGTTCTAATAGTTTGTTTCAAAATTCTTCCGGTATTATTTTTATAGGAACCTTTGGAAGTGGAGTCTCAATACTCAACCCAAAGGAAAATAGCTTAATTCATTTAGGTCAAAGACAAGGCTTAGGAAATTATGGCACTTCTTTTTTTCTTGAAGATAATAGTAGAAGAGTGTGGATTGGTACTCAAAGTGGGATAAATAGATTTAACCCCATCGACAGTACCTTGGAATTAGCCGATAAAGAAAGTGGATTACCAGGTCATTCATTTATATCCGGTTTTGCGGCAAAAGATGGAGATATTTGGTTATCCGGTAATTCAGGGGTATTTAGATATGAGTTATCCACCGAAAAATGGTTTCAACTAAACTTTATGAATGAGGTTCCAAATAAACGTGTAAATGAAATATCGCAAGATGTTTATGGTCGGATTTGGTTAGGGAGTGATGAAGATGGAATTTACGTGTATGATACGAATAAGGTCCTGCTGCACATTTCAAAAGATGATGGGCTTCCACAAACTCAAATATTGAGCTTTAACCCGACTGGAAAATCTATGTATGTAACAACCGTAAAATCCTTAACAGTAATTGACTTATTCGATTTTTCCCTAAAAAATTACGATAAAACTCAAGGTTTATCCTCCACAGATTTTCAAATAGGATCCAAATTGCGAACAATTAATAATCAATTGTGGTGGGGGATAGTGGATGGTATTTGTATTTTGGAACCGAAAGAAATATTTCACAATGTAAACCTTACAAGTATAACTTCCATTGAAATCAATGGAGTGCAGCAGAATTTTAAAAGGGTATTAAATAGTGCTACTAAAGGGATTGCTTTTGATACCCTTTGGAACACGGCACTAGATACTTTTTACACATCGAGTACATTACCAATAGTTACATTTCCACTGGTTAAAAGTTGGACTAATTTGCAGCCGCCTTATTTTATTCCTTCCGCTTTAACGTTAGAATATTCGAGCAATGTTATCCGTTTTTATTTTACGGGAATGCAAATCAATGAACCCAACCACGTACGCTATAAATATATGTTGGAAGGGGTGGATAAGGATTGGAGCGAGTTCACCCAAATTAATAGTGTGGAGTATAGGAATTTATCACCTGGTGATTATATTTTCAAAGTTACCTCATGCGGAATAAGTGATGGCTGCGGCAGGCCTTCCGAAGTTAGGGTAACTATTTTACCCCCTTTTTATCGAACGTTTTGGTTTTATGGATTGTGCATTTTGGCACTTGTAACCTTTATTTATTTTTATAATAGATATCGCGTTAACTTGTTTAATATTCAAACCCAATTACTAGAAAATGAGGTGGCTTTACGAACCAATGAATTTAAAGAACAAAAAGAACGGGCAGAAAAATCGGAAGAGTTTAAACAACAGTTTCTCTCCAACATGAGTCATGAAATTCGAACACCTATGAATGCGGTGATTGGATTGGTGAATATTTTATTAGACTTAAATCCAACGAAGTCGCAAATGGAGTATTTAAATGTTATAAAACGGTCTTCCGAAAATCTTCTGGTTATTCTAAACGACATACTTGATTTGGGTAAAATTGAAGCGGGAAAAATGGAATTGGAGCATATTGATATAAGTCTTCAAGAATTATTGGATTTGGTCTATCAAACCCTGCATTTCAAAGCCGATTCTAAAGGGATTGAACTTCGAATTAAGTATGATAATAGGATCCCACTAGTTTTGATGGGTGATCCTACTCGTTTGAACCAAGTGATCGTAAATTTAGTGGGGAACGCTATAAAATTTACAGAAAGGGGTACAGTTAGTATGGGTGCTAAATTGATGGAGGATTTGGGAGATTCGGTGAAAGTTCAATTTTGCGTTAAAGACACGGGTATAGGAATGACTCAAGAGCAATTGCATAGAATATTTAAAAATTTCACCCAAGCTACTGGAGATACAACACGAAAATATGGAGGGACGGGTTTAGGTCTTTCCATTTCGAAACATTTAGTACAATTATTCGGAGGGGAGATTCAAGTTGAAAGCAAACTAGGTAAGGGAAGTGAATTTAGGTTTACTGTAAACTTGGAGAAATCCAAAAATGAAACCGTACAAGCAAAGCGTAAAAATTTCACAAAATCCATGGCAGATGAAATTTCAGGTTTAAAAATTCTTGTTGTAGAGGATAACGAATACAATAGGTTGGTGGCTAAAGACACATTAAAAATTAAAATTCCTGATGTACAATTATTTGAAGCTGTAAACGGATTAGAAGCAGTAGAGTTGGTTAAAAATCAAACTTTTGATTTAATTTTAATGGATATGCATATGCCAGAAATGGATGGTATGGAGGCCGTTCGAGAAATTAGAAAGTTTAATGTAAATATCCCCATTGTCGCTTTTACTGCTTCCGTTGTTAAAAAAGATATCGATAAATACTCTTTAGCTGGAATGAACGGATTTGTACCAAAACCATTTAGAACCAACGAATTGTTAATTGGAATATATAATGCATATAATCAAGAAGAATTTTCTGTTCCCTTAAAGCGTAATACTTCCGGTAAAAATTCTAGCGAGGTAACGGATCTCAATTTTTTAAAGAATTTTGTTGAGGATGATACGGAGAAACTAAGAATGTATATTCAGATGTATTTGAAAAATATTAATGAAATTATTTCTAAAATCCAACTGAATAAAAATAATCAACAATATGATAATATAAAGACCTTAGTACATTCTATTCGACCCCAATTGAAATATATGGGAATGGACCAAACTTCAGTTATTGCATCTGAAATTGAATCACAAATTGACCTTGCAGATTATAATGATGAATTGGATAGAATGATTCAACAGCTTATAAACGACTGTATAAAATCTAAAACGGAGTTGAACAAAGAATTAAAATCTCTTTAAAGTAAATCGCTTAAAATTGAGTCAATGGCTTTAAAAGCATCGTTATCCTTAATTATATAATGATCAGCACCTTCAGCAATTGTGGTAGCAGCAACACCATATTTTGATTGTGAAGACAATAAAATAACATGCGTTTCAGGAACCAATTTCTTTATCTGTTTTAAAATTGTTAGACCATTTGCTGCTCCCTTTATTTGTGAGTCGAGATTATAATCCAATACCACGGCATCGGGTTTTTCGTGAAGATTAGCTAAACATAATTCTCCAGTAGGAAATTTTGAGGTTTCAAATAATACATTTTTTGAAAGATGATCTTCCATCATGGTAGAAAAAAAATCATCATCATCTACTATAAAAATCTTCTTCTTCATAAATTAGTTTATTAAGTCTCTACTAAAATAGAAAAGATTATTCAATAATTTAGGGCAGAGATAAAATTGTTTGAATGTTCTGCACGATATGAATGAATTACTGCTAGTGAGTCGTAATCTTCACAATTACTTAAGGAAACAAAAACAGTTAACTATACCGTCATCATCCCTTCAGGTGCTAAACCTTTCAGGGTTACTTTTTCAAATGTATTAACTCGGTTTTTAGAATACGGTTTTGAAACTTTGATATAGTTTTCTGTAAAACCGTGCATCAATCCATTTTCATCTTCTGCAGATTCCCATAAAACGGTTTTGGTTTTGCCTAATTGGGTTGCGTTAAAAGCGCGTCTTTTTTTCTGAGATAAAATTCTCAATTGTTCGCTTCGTTCATTTCTTTTCTGCATCGGTACAGGATTCTCCATTCTATTCGCAATGGTATTTGGGCGCTCGCTATACGTGAAAACATGAAAATAGGAAACGGGTAGATCTCTTACCATTTCAAAGGTTTCCATAAATTCTTCATCGGTTTCACCCGGGAACCCAACTATAATATCAACACCAATACACGCATCAGGCATGTGTTTTTTGATGGTATGCACACGATCGATATAAAGGCCCTTCAAATACCTTCTTTTCATATCCGTCAAAATGCGATTTGAACCAGATTGCAACGGAACATGGAAATGGGGAACAAATTTGTTGCTAGTTGCAGAAAATTCTATAATCTCATTGGTGAGTAAATTAGGTTCAATAGATGAAATTCTAAATCGATCAATTTTAGTTTTATCCAAAACTTGAATTAAATCGTGAAAATTCTCCTCTGTACCAATACCAAACTCACCGGTATTAACCCCTGTTAGTACCACTTCCTTAACCTCGGTGTTTTCTATTTCAGTAACTACTTTCATGGTTTCTTCAATACTCTGTGATCTGCTATTTCCACGAGCTAGTGGTATAGTGCAAAAGGAACAGAAATAATCACAACCGTCTTGAATTTTCAGAAATGTTCGGGTTCTATCGCCTGCAGAATAGGAAGGGTAGAAGGTTTTAGCGCGACTCACTTTTCCGTAATGCGCAACTTTATCATCAATTGTTAAATCTTCCAAATAAGTAGCTACATCAAATTTCTCGTTGGCACCCAAAACCAAATTAACTCCAGGTATTTCTTTAATTTCTTCTGGTTTGAGTTGCGCATAGCATCCTAAAATAATCACTTTCGCACTAGGATTGTATTTCTGAGCACGTCTAACCACATTTCGGCATTTACGGTCCGCATTCTCCGTTACAGAACAGGTATTTATTACATATACATCCGCTCCCGATTCAAAATCTACTTTCGCATATCCCGCTTCTGATAAATTACGCGCAATGGTCGAAGTTTCTGAAAAATTGAGTTTACAACCCAAGGTGTAATATGCTGCTGTATTAAATGCTTTCATTGGGCGGCAAAAGTAATAATTTGAAAGGTGTTTTCCACAAAATTAATTGATGCGAGATTCAACAATTAGGCAAGGTGTTTTGCTTTGGTTTGAATATATTTGCTGAACAACAATTTAAAAGTCGAATGTTATGTTAGATAAGGATTTTTACATCAAAAATGGTTTGATTTACGGTATTGCATCAATAGTTTATTTGATGGTTACTTACCTCATGGGCATTTCTGCAATGACGAGTATGTGGAATAGTTTAATTCAATTTTTAGTCTTCTTAGGTTTATTTGTTTATATCGGTTTGGAGGCAAGAAAAATTTTTGGAGGGTATATGTCATTTTCGGATGCATTTAAATCCATTTTCTTATCGTTTGCCTTAGGTGCATTTTTGTATTTGTTATTCAATTTTGTTTTGAATACAATGATAGATCCCGCTTTACCAGGTAAATTATTTGATTCAGGGGTGGAAACTGCTATTTCTATGATGGAGAAATTTGGAATGGGAGAAAACGAAATTGAAAAAGTCTATGATGAAATGATTTCCAAAAAAGAAGAAGTGTACGATAGCTTTACTTTAGGAGGATTCTTTTTATCGTATGTTTATTTTCTTTTATTCGGTGCTATTGGAGCTGCTATTGCAGGAGCGATAACCAAAAAAAACAATCCAAATCCGTTTGCTGAGGTTGAAAATAACGCGTAACGGATGACTGATTTAAAATCAAAAGATATTTCTGTTGTTATTCCCTTGTATAATGAAGAGGAGTCTCTAAGGGAGTTAGCAAGTTGGATTGCCAAAGTTATGGACGCAAATAAATTCACCTATGAGGTGCTATTTATTGATGATGGAAGTAGCGATACTTCATGGGAAATAATCGAAAAAATATCCCAAGAAAATCCTAACATTTTAGGCATTAAGTTCCGAAGAAATTATGGGAAATCTGCAGCTCTACATATTGGTTTTCATGAAACCAAGGGTGATGTTGTTCTAACCATGGATGCAGACCTACAAGATAGTCCGGATGAAATCCCAGAGTTGTATGATCTCATTATGAAAGAT
>JBFFMY010000084.1:0-7980 GCA_041563475.1 Salibacteraceae bacterium | reverse complement strand
CTAACTAAAAACCATGGATTTAGAAGGTTTTCTTTATTATATTCAACTGGTGTAGTAGTGAGGTATTGATTCACAGTAAGCCCTGCAATTTCGCAAATAGCTTGACCTGCTGCAGTATCCCACTCCATTGTAGGGGCATATCTTGGGTAAAAGTCTGCTTTACCTTCGGCAACCATACATAACTTTAATGAGCTTCCTTTTGAAAGCGTTTCAATTTTTTTACCCAGTCCTTTTTGTTCCTCAAAGAATGCTTCCGTTTCGGCCGACAAATGAGAGCGACTCGCAACGATTACCGTTTCTTTTCTATTCTCTTTTTTAGGAAGTAATGAAGAATTAGAAATCAAAGAATCAATTTCCTCCATTTTTAAAAACTCTTCCATTTTATAGGAACCAACTCCCTTTGCTGCAAAATACAACTCCTTTGTTACCGGCACATAAATTACCCCGAGTATGGATTTACCATTTTCAATTAAGGCAATGTTTACCGTGAATTCGCCGTTTCTTTTCACGAATTCTTTGGTTCCATCCAATGGATCAACCATCCAAAACCTAGCCCAGTTTTTTCGTTCCTCAAACGAAATACTTTTTCCTTCCTCACTTAAAATGGGTAAATCAGTTTCTACTAATTTCTTTTCAATGGCTATATGGGCATTTTTATCGGCAAGAGTTAAGGGCGATTCATCTTGCTTAAACTCTACTTCAAAATCTTTTGAATAAATTTTCAAAATTTCATCTCCGCCTAAAATTGCCGCTTGAATGGCGGTTTCCAACAACTTTTTCATCTACTTGTTTAATTTTTACAAATGTAATTTTTACAATTTCAACGGCTAACAATTTATTCCTAAATATGAATTCCCTTAATTTCAATTCTATACCCCTCTTCATTCTAGAAAATTTGGTTTATTCCGTACTTTTGCGTTCTTAAAAAAATGCAATGCAAAAAATTATTGTTGCCGGAGGGGCTGGCTATATCGGAAGTCACACTATTATTGAATTACTGAACTCAAATTTTGATGTGGTTTCCTTCGATAATTATATTAACTCTTCAGAAGACACCTACGATAGGATAGAAAAAATAACAGGTAAACGAATTTCGTTTGAAGTTGTTGATCTTACGAACCAAAAAACCGCGAATGAAATGTTTAATAAACATTCAGATGCGGTTGGTGTGATTCATTTTGCCGCTTTAAAATCCGTTCCAGATTCTGTGGCAAGACCGTTAGAATATTATCGCAACAATAACGACAGTCTTTTAAATACTCTAGAACAAGTTCAAAAACATACTATTAAGGCGACCATTTTTTCTTCTTCTTGTTCTGTATATGGAAACCTAAAACCAGAACAACTTCCTGTAGTGGAAACCACGGGATGGAATGAAGCCGAATGCCCCTATGCAAATACGAAACAAATGGGTGAAGATATCATGCGCAACTTTGCTAAGATTTGTCCTGAAAATTTCATCGCCTTACGGTATTTTAATCCTGTTGGGGCGCACGTTAGTGGATTAAATGGCGAAATGCCCTCCAAAGTAGTTAACAATCTTGCACCATTAATCACCCAAGCTGCCGCTGGATTGCGGAATCAACTTACGGTTTTTGGTGATGATTACCAAACCAGAGATGGCTCTTGTATACGTGATTACATTCATGTTTCCGATATCGCTAAAGCACATGTGAAAGCCATAGAATTGGGTTTATCTAATAGAATGAGTGCCAATTACGATGTGATCAATTTAGGTAGTGGAAATGGGGTAACTGTTTTTGAAACCATCCAAGCATTTGAAAAAAATACGGGGGTAAAAGTTCCGTTTGTAGTGGGAGAAAGACGTGAAGGAGATGTTGAAGCTATTTACAGTGATTGTACAAAAGCGGAGAAAACATTGAATTGGAAATGCGAATTTGACATTAATGATATGATGTCTTCCGCCTGGAAATGGCAACAATATTTAATTGAAAATAAAATGACTATTACGTAACTTGATTAATTGTGGTGATAAGGTTCCCCTTTAATAATGGTGAACGACCGGTATATTTGTTCTAAAATAAATACTCTAATTAATTGATGCGGAAATGTAAGTTTAGAAATGGCTATTGTTCCTTTTGATTTTGAATACACCTCATCACTAAACCCGTAGGCGCCACCTACAACCAATACTAAATTTCGAGTTCCAGCAATCATTTTCTTTTTGAAAAACTTTGAAAATTGAATTGAGGTAAATTCTACACCCTTTTCATCAAATAAATATAAATCATCACCACTACCCAATTTACCCAAAATTATATTCCCTTCAATTTTTTTCAATTCATCCGAACTTACCTTTCCTCTGTTTTTATAATCAGGTAATTCTATCCAATCTACACCAATATAATGCTTCAACCTTTTTGAATATTCATCCATAAGATTTTTCAATTCTTTGGACTGTGTTTTACCCACAACGATTAACGTAATTTTCATACTAATTTCTTCAAAGAACGAAAATAATTCAACCTGCGGTCTGTGGCATAATTTTAGTTAAGCAACCTTGTAAATAAATTTTTACTTTTACTAGAGTCAAATCCTTTACCTTTGGCATAATTATTTAAAATCATGAAGACTTTTACCAAAATTCTTTCATTATCTATAATTTTCATCTCATTAAGCTCCTTTACTGGAATTGATGAGAAAATAAATGCGGCTTTAAAAGAAGGTAATGCATTTAAAATCTCCGCATTTTTTAGTTCAAAAGTGGATATTACTATACTAGACGAAAGTGATTTATTGACTAAATTAGAAGCTGAAAAATTATTGTACGATTTCTTCTATTCTCACCACGCTTCAGATTTTAAAGTGCTGCATAATGGGAAATCAAAGTCGGGTTTGGAATATACTATTGGTAAGTTAGTTACGGATAATGGTAATTTCAGATTATCTTATTACATCAATAATTCAAATAACAAGGAAACTATTCAGCAAATTATTATTGACGCTGAATAGGCGTTTTTTCTATGAACGATATTGAATTCTTAAAATCCGCCCTCCGAGAAGATATTGGCGATGGCGATCATTCTTCTATTTCAACCGTTCCAATTCATGCCCAAGGCAAAGCACATCTATTGGTAAAAGAAAATGGTGTGTTATCTGGAACTGAAGTAGCAAAAAAAGTATTTGAATTGGTAGACCCGAAAGTTCATCTTGAAATGTTCTATAAGGATGGGGATACAATTTCGGTAAATGATATCATTTTTATTGCTAGCGGCAACTCGCAAAGCCTTTTAAAGGCCGAACGCCTAATGCTTAATATGATGCAACGCATGAGTGGAATTGCTTCCACAACAGCAAAATACGTTAAGGAAATTTCGCATACAAAAGCAAAAGTCTTGGACACCCGAAAAACGACACCAAACCTTCGAGTTTTCGAAAAACAAGCAGTTAAACATGGTGGAGGCCAAAATCATAGATTTGGTTTATATGATATGATCATGATTAAGGATAATCACATTGATTTTTCGGGTGGAATTAGTTCGGCACTAGAAAAGGCTCATGATTATTGTATAAAGACCAATAACCCTTTAAAAATTGAAATCGAAGCTCGTAACTTGGGGGAAGTAAAAGAAATTTTGGATTCTGGTTTGGGACATCGTATTATGTTAGACAATTTCACCTATTCTGATACTCGAACGGCCGTAAAACTAATTAGAAATAAATATGAAATCGAATCTTCTGGAGGAATTACTCTTGAAACAATTCGGAACTACGCAGAATGTGGGGTTGATTTTATTTCGGTGGGTGCGCTAACTCACTCCGTAAAAAGTTTAGATTTAAGCTTTAAAGCCATTGATTAAATCTAACTACATCAAGTGAAAATGAAAAATAACTTTTTAAATAAAGTTCAAAACAACTACTTAGTTAGAAAATTCATGTACATAGTTAAGCATGTGAAAATTCCTTTTTTTGGTGGATTAGAATTGTTTAAACTAGGTAAGTTTTTTCTCAATGGGCTTATCGAGGGTTTTCTGACCACTCGAGCAGCGGCAATTGCATTTAATTTCTTTTTAGCCCTTTTCCCTTCCATAATCTTTCTTTTTAGTTTAATTCCTTATGTTCCAATTGATGGCTTTCAGGAGGAATTAATAACCGAATTACTTTTTGCTGCGCCCAATATTATGGATACGTTTATGGAAGATACTCTTTTCGATATTATTGAAAATAAACATTCCAGTTTGTTATCTCTTGGGTTTATTTTGGCCTTATATTTTGCAACAAACGGAATTAATTCCATGCTTACGGCCTTTACTATGTCGTACCACATTGAAAAAGAACAACATAAAACATTTCTTGTACAGCAAGCTACCGCAATAACCTTAACCTTAGTAATTACAATTTTTCTAATAATCTCAACTATTCTGACCATTTTTGGTGGACATATCATTGATTATGTTTTTGATGTCGTTTTAAACTTTAGTAGTCCACACCTATTTTGGATAAACATTGCACGATGGCTAATTATCATTGCTTTTGTGTATTTCTCCGTTGCAACAATTTACTTTTTCGGCCCTAAACATGAGCAAAAATTCTTTTCTCCAGGAGCGTCTTTGGCTACTCTATTTCTCATTTTGTTTACTTTGGGATTTGCTTTTTACGTTGAGAATTTTTCTACGTACAATAAACTTTATGGGTCTATTGGAACGATAATGGGTATAATGCTAATGATTTACCTCAATAGTCTCGCTGTACTCATTGGTTACGAATTAAATGCAGCTATTAATCACGCAAGTACGCACGTGAAATTAGATGAGTATAGGTAGTTTATTTTATCAAAAAAAAAGAATGAAAACGGAAACAAATAATGAATTACCTCATCTTTCAATCGTAGTTTGCACATATAATAGGGCAAAATACATTCTTAGAAACCTAAAAAGTTTTACCACCCAAACATTACCTTTTAATGAGTTCGAAATTGTTTTAGTAAATAACAATAGTCCAGACAACACGGATGAATTATGTGTAGATTTTATTTCTAAACACCCAAATTTAAATATCACCTATGTCATTGAAACAAATCAAGGGCACACATTTGCCAGAAATAGAGGGATTCATGAATCTAAGGCCGATTTGATTGCATTTATTGACGATGATGCTTTTGTAAGGCCTGAGTATTGCAAAAATATTATTGAGTTTTTCGCTAGTTACTCCAAAGTTGATGTTATTGGTGGGAAAATAATCCCCATTTATGAATCCGGAAAAGAGCCAGACTGGATGTCTCCATATTTACTCACATTGATGGCCGCTCAGGATATGGGAGAAAAAATAATTAAATTTCCGAGCGGTAAATTCCCTATTGGAGCGAACATGATTTACAGAAAAAAGGTATTCAAAAAAATAGGTGTTTTTAATACTGAATTGGGAAGAAGAGGGAGTGGATTAGAGGGTGGTGATGAGAAAGATCTTATCCATCGTTTACGTCAATTTGGGGGTTCAATTTATTATGTTCCGAATGTTATTGTGGATCACATTATTGGAGAACATCGTGAAAAAATGCAATATATAAAGGCTATGGGCATTGGCGTTGGAACTAGTGAAAGAACCCGAATAAAAAAAGAGGGGATTGCTATGGCTACAAAAAAAATAATTGAAGAGTTATTTAAATGGGGGGCGACTGGTATTTTATTTTTTTATTATTCCATCCAAGGTCAATTCGTTAAAGGGTGGACTCTTGCCAAATTCCGGTTTTGGGTATTACGCGGATTAATTATTGGTAATAAGCAATAAATGGGAGTTATTTTTAACCAATCTCTAAAATCAACTATTTTTTCCTATATAGGAGTGATTTTGGGTTTTGTAACTGTAGGAATTCTGATGCCTAAATTCTTAACCCCAGAAGAAATTGGTGTTAGAATGCAAATCCAATCTTACGCGCTTGTAATAAGTTCGGTCATTGCATTAGGCATACCACAATCTATTATAAGGATGTTCCCTCATTTTAAAAATGAGGGAAATAAAAATCATGGTATATTATCATTAAGTGTATTAATTACAGGAGTTAGTGCAGTTATATTTTATTTCATCTTCGAGCTTTTTTCAACTGATTTCCTAAAATCCGACATAATAAATTCGCCTATTTTTGGGGAATACTTCCCGCTAATTCTTCCGTTTACTATTGCGACTTTATTTTATAATGTTCTTGATAATTATGCTACAGCAAATAAAGAGTCCACAATTGGAGTTTTTTTAAAAGATATTGTTCTTCGTGGATTTATTTTATTGGCTTTAATTCTTTTTGTTTTTTTAGATCAAATTCACTTTAGCCAATTAATCCAAGCCATTACTTACGTGCAATTTATACCCCTAATTCTAATCTTAATATTTCTTTCGAGAAAATCAGCATTGTTGGTACCTTCTTCCATTTCATTTCCATCCAAAAAATTAAGATCCGACTATGTCTCAGTAAGTTTATTCGGCTGGATAAATGGCCTATCTGCGGTTGCCATTGTTTCTATTGATAGCATAATGCTTTCCAAATTGATTGATTCTGCTGCAGTCGGCATATATACCACTGTATTTTTCTTTGCCACACTAATCCTTATCCCCTTTAAAAGTTTAGGGAAAATAACGAATTCCGTGGTTGCCGAATATTTTAAAAATGGGGATATGGAAGCTATTTCGGTTTTGTATAAAAAAAGTTCTTTTAATCCTTTAATTATTGGATTATTTCTCCTTGGGAATTTAACCCTCGTACTTCCATTTATTTTTAATGTATTATTAGTAGGATATTCTGAAGGAACGAACGTAATGATTTACATTGGGTTAGCTAATTTAATTACAATGTCTTCAGGAGCCACATTTATTATACTTGTAAACTCACCCTATTTTAGATGGTCTACAATCTTTTTAGTGGGCTTCATGATTCTACTAGTTCTAACCAATTTTGTTTTGATCCCAATAATGGGGATGACAGGAGCTGCTATTGCATCGTTGATTTCAAATGCAATTTATCAATTTGTAGGTTTGTTTTTCGTAAAGACCAAACTGCATTTTTGGCCATTTGACAAGAAGTTTATTCGATTACTTACTATCACATTAGGTCTATGGCTGATTATATTTCTTGTTCCAGATATGGGATATCCTGTAATTATTTCCATTTTAAAATCTGGATTATTTTCAGTGATTTTTATTGGATATATTCTCAAATACAACATTTCACCTGATTTAAATAATCAAGCTAAGAACTTCTTGAGTTGGAAGTCAAAATAATATCTTGGGCACTTACTTTCATTTTCTAACTAAAATTATGAAGGGGAAGAAGTGGAAATAATCTTGAGTTTTTATCTCCTATTGATAGCCTGACACCTTTTGTTATTAATGCAGCCTTTATTTCCTCAACAAATACATCTATTGGTAAACACCCATAACCAGAAGTCACCTCTTTAGAAATGGTTAAATGACTATTTTCTGCAGTATAGTTTAATTTTTTTCTGATATGTTCACTATACATTATCGAGAACTCCTTAGACCTTTTATTAGCTATATCATCTTCAAAAAAGTAATTGGAGTTATTTAAATCTATTCCTAATAATACAATATTCTCATACCCCATAAAATAACCTAGCCCAATCATATAAGATAAACTAGCAGAATAGTGCATCAAGTCACAAAAGCTAGAGTGCCCTTTTTCAATCCACTTACCTATCAAATTTCGTAACACATTTAAATTGGTAGTATTTGGCATGTATGGTGCATTATAAAAAATATTATTTTTTGGTAAATTTAATTTCGCGTAATTCATCTTAGCAGAAATCATATGCTGATATTGAATGAAAATTGGAATATTCTTATATTCCTCATTTCTTAGGTTCAGTTGATTAATCCTTGACTCAGCTATAACTTTGTTTTTCGATGTCTCAAGAGCATAAAAAGTTGGAACAAAATCATGTAATACCCAAGAATTAAAACCAATAGAATCATGTCTTTCTATTTCTTTCCAGTTTTCAAAACTTAGGTTAT
>JBFFMY010000083.1:0-8161 GCA_041563475.1 Salibacteraceae bacterium | reverse complement strand
GATATCTTAATACAAAAAATCCCGAGTCGTAAAACTCGGGATTTTTTGTATTAAGAATCTTTAAATAAGATTTATTACTTGATTAATTCAGGGACACTTTGATACAAAAAATCTCCATGAACTCCCGTTCTATATTTGCTGAAGATCTTTCCCATTTCTTTTTGTTCTTCCTCGCTCCAAGCCTCATCAGAGAGTCTTCCGTTCTCATCAAATCCTGCTTCTATGTCTGCCAAAGAATTAACCACAAAGACTTCTGTAAATTCTCTGCTATCAGCTCCCCAACCATGACGATAAACATAATATCCTTGAACATATTTGTTTTTATACACTACATTATCCAGGTATTGCTGATGAAAATCTGTAATCTCTTCATTTTTTCCATCCTCAGGAAAAGCCATTTGAGTAACACGTACGTAATAAATCATGGCTTCGCTACCTCTATCGGCTAGGGGTTTAGCCCCTGGAAGAACGCGCAAAAGTTCATCGGAATGTTTTGATTGATAATAGGAATTACGTTTGTTCATAAACGCTTTTCTGTTAGCTTCGTTTGGCCACGCTTTTTTTTCTAGCTCTTCGGTACGTTTTGTTGCCTTATCAATCGCTTCCCAGTTTTCATAGGCGGTAACTGCTAACGCCTCGGTATTATCGGCTGTGAAATAATGCGTGAGAAAATTAGTGCTAAGTATAAACTCATTTTTCATAGTGACTTTATCAAAATATTCTTTTTCAATTTTCAACCATTCTTCTTTAGATCCATCTTCTTTTGAAAAATCCCAATGAACTTTAGTCACGCTTAACAGGGTAGCTTTTGGGGAAGTATCCTTTTTCTCTTGTGCGTTTGAATAAGGGGTAAATAGGAACGTGAATAATACCATTCCAATTGCAATTTTACTTAATTGTTTCATGACATTTATTTTTAGTTTATATAGATTACAACTGAAAAAGTGGGTAGTCAATTAGCGAAACAGCGCTTCTAAAAATACACAAATTATTTGAAATCAATTCATAACGGTTAAAAATTAGTGGGTATTCAAAAGAAAAAACCAAGATTGAAGTTACTGTTGTTAACGAATTTTACATGTGGAATAATCACCGTTAGTTGGTTTTTTGAATTGTGTACAACCACATTATGTTAGATTTAAAACCTCGCTTTATGACCTGCAATAAGCTTTTATAAAATGAAAAAACGGATAGTAGATCATAGGTAAAAAACAATTAAAAGGAAGGTTTGAATGATGTTTAGAGACTGGTTAAGGTGAAATAAAAAAAGCCTTTTATGGTTAAATAAAAGGCTTTCTTAATTTGTTTAGAAATATTTATCTCAAGTCCACTATATCGCCAGCTGAACTAGTATCAAATGTAAACATGCTATCATTCATAGGTACATTGTTTTTGATGGAAGTAAGGTCGTAAGTGAATGTGTTTCCATCCTTACCAAAAACCTCAATTCTCGCAATTTGCGAAGTACTTTGGTTTACATACAATTTTACCGTATGATAAGGTTTGCCTCCTCCTTCAGGAAATAATTTAATCATGTCTGTTCTATTTTCGTTCACAGTAACCTCAGAACCGTAAACATAGTTGAATCCAGACTCGTACATACTTAATAATTTGGAGGGACTAATTGATTCTTCATCATCTTTCGTTTGTGCATTTGAAATTTGACATTCATCATCATCTTCTAAATACGTCCACATGGTTTTACCATCGCTATAACGTTCAATTCCCGGAAGAATTAATTTAAATTTTTCTCCTTTTAACCAAACTTGTCCTTTTTGGGTTTCGTCTATGGCATTCTCTTTATTGACTAATCGGAAACTAAAATCCATTTGAATAGTAGAGTAGGCTTTGTTTGTTTTGCTTACTTTATCTAAAATAACCTTAGCCTTAGGGTCTTTTGGATTTTCATTTTGAGAATATCCAGTAACGCTTAAGCTAAAAATTGTAACCAGTGCTAGTATTGATTTGTACATCGTAATTGTTTTTTGCAAATTTAAACTAATCACCTCCACGCAACTTCCGTTCCAAAGTGATTTCGTCAGAAATTAACACATCTCTAGCCTTGCTCCCGGAAAATGGACCAATGATACCTGCCGCTTCTAACTGGTCAACTATTCTACCGGCACGGTTGTATCCTAATTTTAATCTACGTTGCAATAAAGAAGCTGAACCTTGTTGGTTTTGAACCACGATAAGGGCTGCTTCATCGAATAATACATCTCGGTCTTCATCTTCCATTGAACCTTGACTGGTACTTGCTTCTCCTACGTATTCTGGTAATAGAAAGGCATCCGAATATCCTTGTTGGTTGCCAATAAACTCACATATTCTTTCCACTTCAGGTGTATCAACAAATGGACATTGCAAACGAATTAATTCGTTTCCTGGAGAAAAAAGTAAATCACCTCTACCAATTAATTGATCAGCTCCACCCGCATCTAAAATTGTTCTTGAATCAATCTTAGATGTCACCCTAAATGCCAATCGAGCTGGAAAATTTGCTTTTATAATACCTGTAATAACATTCACCGAAGGTCTTTGAGTAGCTACAATTAAATGAATCCCAATCGCCCGTGCTAACTGCGCTAAACGCGCAATAGGTGTTTCAACTTCTTTTCCCGCGGTCATAATTAAATCAGCAAACTCATCAATTACCAAAACAATATACGGCAGGTATCTATGCCCTTTTTCAGGATTTAATTTCCTCGCAACAAATTTCACGTTGTATTCCTTAATATTCCGTGTCATGGCTTCCTTTAGGAGCTCATAACGTTGATCCATCTCAATACATAATGAATTTAAAGTAGCGACTACTTTATGCGTATCTGTTATGATTGCTTCATCTGTATCTGGAAGTTTAGCCAAATAGTGACGTTCAATTTTATTGTACAATGTAAGCTCTACCTTTTTTGGATCTACCAAAACAAATTTTAGTTGAGAGGGATGCATTTTATAGAGTAAGGACACTAAAATTGCATTCAAACCAACTGATTTCCCTTGTCCGGTTGCACCCGCCATAAGGAGATGAGGCATTTTAGCCAAATCAGCAATGTATGTTTCATTTGAAATGGTCTTACCAATCGCTATAGGCAAGGTCATATCCGTATTTTGAAACTTATCCGAAGCCAACATGGTTTTCATGGAAACCACTTCAGATTTTTTATTAGGCACTTCAATACCAATGGTTCCCTTTCCGGGGATTGGGGCGATAATCCGAATTCCAAGAGCAGATAAACTCAAGGCGATATCATCTTCCAGGTTTTTAATTTTAGAAATACGCACCCCAGGAGCCGGTACAATTTCATACAAAGTAACCGTAGGACCAATTACCGCAGAAATTTGAGAGATTTCGATTTTGTAGTTTTTGAGCGTATTGATAATTCTATTTTTATTCGCCTCTAGTTCCTCCCGATTAACCTCAATTCCTTTGTCTCCAAAATCTTTTAATAAATCAAGACTTGGGCGCTGATATTTTGATAACTCAAGTGTGGGGTCATAATCCCCGAATTCCTTAGCTAAATCTTTTATTTTTCTATCATCCAACAATTGTTCTTCTTCACCTACAATAGTTTCCAATTCTAAATCATCTTCTTCAATTGCTTCGAGCTGAACCTCTTGTTCGGTTATGGTAACTTCAAGAGGAAGGTTAGACACAGGTTCTTCTTCAACGGGTACCTCAAAGCTTAAATCCAACTCAGAGCTTGGTTGAATAAATTCTTCTGATTCCAATTGAGGATTAATTTCTTCAATGTTAGAATCCGTTTCAAGGTTTGTTAATTCATTTGCATTTGATTTCTTATCCAAAGTTTGTTCATTCTCAGAATCTAATACACCCTGAGATTTAGAACTAAACTTAGCTAACCATTCATCCAATGAGATATCAAAATTTATAATTGCAAAAGCGAAAAAAGTAAAAAAGAGGATGGCAAAGGTTCCAATTGAACCTACCGACATGTTTAAGTAATGATTAATACTTAAACCAACACCCCCTCCCAAAAAGAGAAGTGTGCTTGAGTGAAAGAAAAAGGAAAAAAATAATGGAAACCATATCAAAGAAAATATAGTGTACTTAAATACAGTTTTTGTAGGTACAAGGGTGGTTTTAAAAAGGAGTTTAATCCCTATTCTAAAAATAATAGGAACGAAAATAAATGAGGTAACCCCAAACCAGTCCCCAATAATTTTTTGAGATATAACTGCACCAAACTTCCCCAACCAATTACGAATTTCATTTTCTTCCAATTGGTTAATTCCAGTGCTTAAAATGTTTTGGTCAAAATTTCCAGTGAATAAAAATGAGGTGAAGGCGATTAAAAAAGTAAATGCAAGGAAAAGTAAAATTAAACCAAAGCCAATTCTAAACTTATCCCCATTGATTTTTGGGTTTTTTAAGGATGATTTTTTGCTCTTTTTTGATTCATTTATATCTGAAAAATGGTCCGTATCTTTACTTTTTGGTCTATTTGATTTTTTGGCCATATTGTTTGCTCATTTTTTGCGCCTAATTTCAAAAGTAAACGTTGAAACCCCTGTCTTATTTGCGATGTGCTTTAGTTTTCAGCACGGTTATTAACAATTAACGACTTCAAAAGTCCAAAACATTAGTTCAATTCCGGGTCAATTTTGGATGAATGGATTATTGATTTTGCATCAATTTTAAACCCCAATTTTACCACAGTAAAAATTAAGATCGAATTACTTGGGAGGGTATAAAGTAGTATTTTAAATATCAGGACCCGAATAAATGGAACCGCTAATTCACGTCCTTAATCAAGGTGCTTTTAAATTCTTCGTAACTCACTATATGGTATTCTTGGGGTAGAAGAAACTTTGAGTCTGTTTGTTTTGTGGGATTAACCGATTTTGCCTCAGAGTAAAAGGTTACACCATTCATTGAGCCTTCAAAATACAGCGGGAAACCCTTCAAACCTTTATACACTACATATGCTTCACTGGGCAATTGATTTGTATAAAATACTGTAAATGGTTTAGAAGAATTTGCTAAATAGACTAATGCCTTTTTACACGGAAACCCGGCAATTGTTCGTGTTTCGTTTACATACTCAATACTTGTTGGGGAAGGCATTGCTTCCGATTCTGATGCGTATTCTGCGGGGCCTTTTCGGTATGCCACTTGATTATCGGCAACAGTCATGGCCGTATATCCATTTTGGGTAGCGAGATTAGTGATATGTATCTGATATCCATTTGCCAATCCGGTAGGACCTTCTTTACATACCAGGTTTTTTCGAATATAAATATCCATTGTAACGGGCAGGTAGTCCTTGTAACCCTTCAACGCTTCAGGGAAATAGGTGTATGTAGTAACGTAATGTACTTCGCCTTCCCAATTAACCGATTGACTTTTAGCCATTAGAAAAGACAAAAACAATGTAAATGTGAGGATGTATTTGTTCATTCGAAATATTTATCAGAATACGAATATAAACGTAAATGGATGTCGTCTTTTAAATTCTTTTTTTATTCTAACAGTTATTTAACTATTTGGCCCCATTAGCTAATCCTTACATTGTCTAAGTCCTAATACAATGGCTTCAGTTAATTTCATTTGTGTTGGATTCGTTTTACATTTTCTTAAGCCTCGATGACTTTGGTCCGTATGATAGATTTTGGATCCTTCACATACCCAAACTACTTGGCCAGTTTCAACTTGATGTTGCCAACAATAGTAATGGTTAATAGAAACCAATCGAGAGCACTGATCTCCAAAAGAAGTAATAGCAATACATTGGTTCGTAATATTCTCAGATTTGTTAATGGAAACTTTAATGGGTTTCCAACTCCATAGTTCGGTATTGAAAATGCCTTCGAGTATATTTTCAATACTATCGGGGAGTTCGTGAAAAAAGTCTATTCCTGTCAGGTACTCTACAGAATCTATACTTACGGCATAATCAATTAGAGGGGAAGAGGATGACTGGTTCTCTAGTAAAAATCCAATAGCCTTTATTTCTGGTTCTTGATAGTCTAATATGACTTTAAAATAATATTTAGGGACAGGGATGTTTCCAATAGTATCAATGAACGTTGTTAGAACTGGACCTGTAACTACGAAAATGGATTTGTTTTCATACCCCCAAGTTCGTACTTGTGTTTCCAAAGTTTTCCATATACCTCGATTGAAACCAGGTAATTGGGGGCTCATATTCGACATATAAAAACTTTCGCTCATAGCAATTGGATTGAAAGCCATACTACCAGCTGGACAAAGATGCCCACGATCATATCCGGATTTTTCGTAATAAGATTTAAGATGAAGATTGGGTAATTCTGGATCTTCTTTAAAATTATTGCCACGTGAATAGGAACCAAATGCAGTGGAATCAGAAATTTGATAGGCGACCCAATTAGCTTGAAGATATGTTTCGTTAAATGAAAGGGAATAATACTGGTGAAGAATAATTTTTTGATCGCCAAATTCAGGTAAAAAGGTGTTTTTTTGATCAGATGTAAACCCAGATAAAATGAGTATTAGACAAGCGAAAAACAATACCTTTTTGTTCATCTATCAAAGCTACCACAAATCTTTAAGTTGTTTGAATTGAAGTTTATGCAAAATGTATATTTGTTTAAAATTTCCAAAAATGCCAGCTAATAAATTCGCAACAATAAGATATCATGTAATTGATAAAATGCTGCGTAATAAATACAAGCCTTATCCATCTGTGGATGATATCATGGACAAGTGCAGCGAAGTTTTACTTAAACCCATTTCTAAATCCAGTATTGAAAAGGATATCCGAGCGATGAAGTATGATGAGGCTTTAGGCTATTTTGCCCCAATTGAGTTTAGTAGAACCTATAAAGGTTATTTTTATGATGAAGAGGATTATAGCATAGACTCTGTGCCTTTAAATAGCGATGAAATTGAGGCCGTTAGGTTTGCAACTAATATTTTGAATCAATTTAAAAACATTGCGATTTTTAAGGATTACCAAAATGCCATTGATAAGGTTTTGGACAAGGTTAATCTAACAGGAAATAATGCTGTTGAAAATGATAATTTTATTCAATTTGAGAATACGCCTACAATAAATGGAAATGAATTTTTGGCCCCTTTGTTAAATGCTATTCGGCAAAAGAAAATGGTCAATTTTATATATAAAAGCTTTAAATCAACGGACTCAAAAAACCGAATTATTGAGCCCTATTTACTTAAAGAACATAACAACAGATGGTATTTAATTGGTATTGAAAAGGAGTCTAAAGCACTCAAAGTGTTTGGTTTAGAACGGATGAATTCAGTTAATGTAATGGGAGAAAGTTTTGATAGAGACGAAACATTTAAACCCAAGGAGTTTTTTCAATACTCCATTGGAATAACAGCAAATCCCAATTTGAAAAAGGAATTAGTAAAATTCGAGTGTAATCCTGTTTTAGTGCAATATTTAGAGACCCAACCTATTCATTGGTCTCAAAAGGTTTCCAAGTCTGAGCATTCGGTAATTGTGAGTTTGGAGGTATTCCTTACATTTGAGTTAGAACAGCTGCTCGTTGGTTTTGGAAACGAAGTCAAATTATTACAACCCAAAATTTTGGTGGATAGTATCGTGAAAAAACATCAAGAAGCCATTAATTTGTATAAGAATTAAACAAAATGAAAATTTTAATAATTAACGGTCCAAATCTAAATTTATTAGGTAAACGTGAACCTGAAGTATATGGGAGCCAGACATTTGAATCCTATTTAGAAACACTAAAAAAGGGGTTCCCATTTGCTGAAATTGAATATTTCCAAAGTAATAGCGAGGGTGAAATTATTGATAAATTACACCATGCTGAAGCACAAGGAATTGTTTTGAATCCGGGCGGGTTGGCGCATACTTCGGTGGTGTTAGCAGATGCTATTGGTTCAATTTCTACTCCAGTAATAGAAGTTCACATTTCAAATGTTTTTGCGCGTGAACCTTTTAGACACACTTTGTTATCCGCATCAAAATGTGCTGGAGTTATTACGGGGATGGGAATGGATGGATATAGACTAGCTATTGTGAAATTTATTAGTGAGTAATATTCTGGGCTGTTTTTGATCTATATGCATACATAATCAGTGCAAAAACAACAATTAACGTAGAAATAAACTGGGAGTTAGAGTACCAACCATCAAAAAGGAAACCCCGAGCTTCATCTCCTCTAAACT
>JBFFMY010000082.1:0-8613 GCA_041563475.1 Salibacteraceae bacterium | reverse complement strand
GGACGTTAAACAAGGTAAAACGGCTCTAAGGCTTTTATGGGTATTGGGATATGACGCTTCTATCATTGATCATAAAGAAAGCGGTCGCACGGCTATTTCAAAAGGCTTTTTAGATTATGCGAAGGAAGTGGCAAATGAAAATATTTCCATTTTTAAATCTATATTATCGAATGAATTACCCCTTATTGGAATTGAACCCTCTACCCTTTTAATATTTCGAGATGAATATCCTAATTTGGTTAACAAGAGTCAGCGTGAAGATGCACTTTTCGTTAAAAACCAGTGTTTTCTAATTGATGAATTTATTTGTCAAGAAATGGACAAAGGGAATATTTCATCTGATTTATTTGTGGATGATTTTAAAGAAATTTCCATTCACGGACATTGCCACCAAAAAGCTTTGTCTTCGGTATCCTTTACAAAGAAAATGTTGACACTTCCAAGAAATTACACGATAAAAGTTATTCCTTCTGGTTGTTGTGGAATGGCAGGGTCTTTTGGATATGAGAATTATGATTTATCCATGAAAATTGGCGAGCTAGTTCTTTTCCCAGCTATTAAAAATCAAAATCACGAAATAACTACCTGTGCACCAGGCACTAGTTGTCGTCAGCAAATTAAAGATGGAACAAATACTAGGGCATTTCACCCAGTAGAAATTCTTTGGTTAGCGATAATCAAACCCAACTAAATGTTATTAACAATTCAGTTTGTTTAATTATTGTGGTTTTATTTTTTTTATTTACTAAAATATTGGTTATTTGCGCTATTATAAAATAAATATTAAATCCAACTAATTATGAAAAAGACATTACTATCAATGGCTGCTGTAGCTTTTTTCTTTGCAGGTACAGTAACCTTAACCTCTTGTGGAGGTGGCGAAGAAGCTCCAGCTGAAGAAGTTGTTGTAGAAGAAGTTGTTGTTGTTGAAGAGCCAGCTGTTGAAGAAGCAGTAGAAATGGTAGCTGATTCAGCTGAAGGAGAAATGAAATGTGGTGAAGGTAAATGTGGAGACGCAGAAGTTACTGAAGGTTGTTAATAGCAATTAACCCATAACATCTTTAAAAAGACCGAACAATTGTTCGGTCTTTTTTATGCATTATAATTACTAGAATTAATCCCATACTTTACATCAACAAAACATCTTCAATAAATTTATAGCCCACGTGTTCGTTTATCTTTTCTACTATTTTGGCTTTTGCAAAACCTAATTCATGTCGCAAAGCGGAGGAGTCAAGCCTTATAAGAAGTACTTTATCGCGAAGCTCAATTTTTTGAGTGTGTTTATTAATAGAAGGACCCATTATAGTTTCCCACGACTGGTACAATTCTGTAGTTGTAACCTTTTTTTCAAGGTTGTAACTTTTAAGCATTTGCTTAATGGCATCGCCTAATGAATTTTGATTATAATCTTTCACTAACTTTTTAAATTTATACCTACTCTATTTCAAATATTTTAGGCGTAATATCAATATCTTCAAATTGCTCTAAAACTCTTTGTGAGCTTGTGTCCGAAATAAATATTTGTCCGAAATTATGTTCACTAACGAGTTCCATTAACGCTTTTACACGTAGATTATCTAGTTTATCAAAAATATCATCCAATAACAAAATTGGTTTCATATTTTTGGCACTCTTTATTATTTCAAATTGTGCTAGTTTAAGTGCCAAAACATACGTTTTTTGCTGGCCTTGCGAGCCATATTTCTTAACACTATTCTCAGATATCAAAAATTCTAAATCATCTTTATGAACGCCTACCTTGGTATGTTGTGAGCGTAAATCCGATGAAAGATTCTCATGCAATAAGTCCAAAAAATGATTCTCACCTAAATGAGATGTATAGGTTAGGCCCACAATTTCTTTACCCCCAGAAACAATCGCATAATATTTTTGAAAAATAGGAATGAAATCATTTAGAAACGCCTTTCTTTTTTGATGCACCGGCATGGCATATTGTGCTAGTTTTTCATTCCAAATATCTAATGAATCAGAATCAAAATACTGGTTATCAGAGAATTGTTTTAACAACGCATTTCTTTGGATGAGAGCCTTGTTATAATTTAAAAGGTTTTCTAAATAAACACTATCGAATTGGGAAATAACGCCATCAATAAATTTTCGTCTTGCTTCACTTCCATCGGTGATTAGATTAACGTCAGCCGGAGAAACCATTACAAGCGGGAACAACCCAATGTGATCAGATAAACGTTTATACGTTTTATTATTTCTTTTAACTGTTTTCTTTTTCCCCTTTTTTAGACCAATACTGATTTTTTCGCTTTGGTCACCAAAGGAATACTCTCCTTGAATTATAAAGAAATCTTGATTAAAATTAATATTCTGAGAATCAATCGAATTAAAAAAACTTTTGGAAAACGATAAATAATAAATTGCATCTAGAACATTTGTTTTTCCAACACCATTATTTCCTGTGAAACAGTTGATATCACTAGAAAAATCATACTTACCTTCCAGGTGATTTTTAAAATTAACAATAGATATTTGCCTGAGATACATCCACAACTTTTAGTTGTGAACAAATGTACGTACAAAAAACTAGGGCTTCGATTCATTTTTTCAACAATCAATACGAGTAAATAAATATATTTGCACGCCTAAAAATTACATTTAATATGAGCAAACATCAAGATCATAAGGAAGATATTAATATTGGAGAAGCCTATTCAAAAGCTGAGAAGTTTTTGGATCAGAAAAAACAACCTATAACCATTGCTCTAGGAGCAATTATTGTTATTGTTTTTGGTTCTTTTTATTATTTTAGCATGTATTTGCCACCACTTCAAAAAGAGGCTGAGCAAAGTGTGTTTCAAGCTCAAAAAGCATTCGCAATTGATTCATTCAATTTAGCGATGTATGGAAATGAGGAAATTATTGGATTTGAGGAAATTATTGATACTTATGGTTCAACAACTATAGGTAATACTTCTAAATACTATATGGCTGTTTCTTTGATGCATACGGGTAGCTATGAAGAAGCTATTGAGTATTATAAAGCATATTCTCCAGAAGATCACATGACCAAGGCATTAACACAAGGTGGCATTGGAGATTGTTTGGTTCAATTGGAAGCATACGATGAAGCCATTACTTCTTATGAAAAGGCGGCAAATGCTTACGTGAATGATTTTTCTACACCTATCTACCTTAAGAAAGGTGGTATCGTTGCGGAGAAAATTGGAGATTACGAAAAAGCTGTTAAATTTTACCAAAGAATTAAAACGCAATATCCAGATTCTCAAGAAGGTCGGGATATCGAGAAGTATTTAGCACACGCTGAATCTTTCATTGCAAAATAAACCCGTATTTTTTTTAAAGAAAGGCCTTCCAAATTGGGAGGCTTTTTTTTTGATAACAACACCAAATTATAAAACCCAAAAACTTTAAATAAAACTATCTTGCGACCTTAAAAAAACGCTATATGGGGAAACCCAAGTCTTCAGAATTAGGCACAGAAAATATCAATAAACTACTTGTAAGCCAGTCGGTTCCAGCTTCTATTGGTATTTTGGTAATGTCAGTTTATATGATTGTGGATACCATTTTTGTTGGGCATTGGGTAGGATCCTTAGCAATTGCTGCAATAACCGTTGTTTTGCCTATTACCTTTCTTATTTCTTCTGTAGGGATGGCCATTGGTGTTGGAGGAGGATCCATAATTTCTCGGTCTCTAGGCGCACAACAACCTGAGAAAGCTCTTTTAACATTTGGAAATCAAATAACCATGGTAGTGGGTTTAATTATGCTCACCGTAATTCCTGGGTATTATTTTGATGATCAAATTTTATTGTTTTTTGGAGCTCAGGGTGACATTATGCAACCTGCAAAAATGTACTACCATATTATTTTGATTGGTGTTCCTTTTTTAGCTCCTGCGATGGCAGGAAACAATGTTATTCGAGCGCAAGGCTTTCCTAAGGTAGCGATGAATATTATGCTTGTTCCTGCCATAGCAAACTTAATTTTAGACCCTATCTTTATATATTTTTTAGACTGGGGTTTAGCTGGAGCGGCTTGGGCCACTTCCATTTCTTATTTTTTAAGTTTTTCCTACTCTGTTTATTTCCTATCCAGTAAAAAAAGTGAGCTGAAAATCAATTGGAGCCACCTTAAACTGGACTCAAGTATTGTAAAGGAAATTAATAGCTTGGGCATGGTTACTTTGGCTCGACAAGGGGCTGTAAGTATTTTGTCTATTGTATTAAATCATTCGTTATTCAAGTATGGTGGAGAAATTTATATTTCTATTTACGGAATTATTAATCGGATATTAATGTTTGTGCTTTTTCCTGTAATTGGCCTTGCACAAGGAATGTTACCTATTGCGGGCTTTAACTATGGAGCAGAGAATTTTGACCGCGTAAAAGATGTAATTAAAAAAGCAATCATTTTTGGTTCTGGAATAGCAACTATAATTTTTGTACTAATACTATTGGGTAGAACTTTAATGGTAAATGTGTTTACAAATGATACCATTCTACTCGAATTAACTCCTCCGGCAATTCTTGTAGTATTCTTAGTTACCCCCTTGATCCCAATTCAGCTTATTGGTGCTGCTTACTTTCAAGCCATTGGGAAAGTTACTCCTGCCCTACTTTTAACCCTTACACGGCAGGGTTTGTTTTTAATTCCTTTAGTATATATTCTGCCTAAATATTTTGGGATTGACGGTATTTGGATGGCTTTTCCAATTGCAGACACCTTATCTGCATCGGTAACATTTTTAGCTCTTTGGCGGGAATTAAAAGGGTTAAGCTTCAAAATGAAATCTTAAATTAGGGTATCCAATCTAATTCGCTAAATTTTCTTTTTCCCTTTACAAAAAATTGATAAATCAAACTTCCATGGTAGATTCCTCTATCGTTAATATTAGATTTTGTTAACTGAGTTTCTTCACGTTTCTTTAGCCAAAAGCGAAGATGTTTTAAAATATCCCAATGGGCTTTAAATACTTGCATTGCACCTTCTGGGTTCTTTTCATGTAACATGCTTAAAGCTGCAGCATGATCCAATAATAAACGGATAGGCAATTTCCACAACAAATCCACAGTAGATAAATTCTTAATCAGCATTAACAGATTATTTCGATGGTTTCGATATATCTTTTGGGGAGAGCCGTATTTAATGACAAATCCACCCATATGATAAATTACAGATTTGGGCTGATACATAATTCTATAACCCATTCCCTTTAATCGCCAGCACATATCAATTTCTTCCATGTGTGCAAAAAAGTCTAAATCAAACCCATTAGCTTTCTTCCAAGCTTTCGATTTAATAAAAAAACAGGCTCCTGAAGCCCAGAAAATTTCTGATTCTTCATCGTATTGCCCCTTATCCTCTTCCAAAACATTAATAAGTCTTCCTTTACAAAATGGATAGCCAAAAGCATCAATATACCCCCCTCCAGCTCCAGCATATTCAAACTCGTTCCTTCTGTCGTAAGACATAATTTTTGGCTGAACAGCTGCAATATCTTCGGATGAATTTAACAAGTCAATTGCGGGTTGAAACCAGTTTTCAGTTACCTCTATATCCGAACTTACTAGAACAAAATTAGTGGCTTCAATTTGTGATAATGACTTTAAGTAACCACCTGTAAAGCCTTGATTTACATCGAATCGTATCACTTGAATATCAGGGTGATTGGTTTTAATGTAATTAGAAGTTCCATCCGTTGAGGCGTTATCCACTACGATGATTTTTACGGTCTCCGATTGGGGTGTTGTGGCAATAATTTTGGGTAAAAAATCTTTTACCAAAGACAAGCTGTTGTAGCTCAATAGAACAACAGCTACTTCTAATTTATTTTCCGGTGAAATCGCCAATGGTGATGTGTATTTACGTAAGCTGCAATTTTAGGTACAATAAGCAAATACACCAAAGATTATCTTGGATTTTCAAAGTAATCATCTGCTCTGCCTCCCCAGTGTTGAACACCTTCTTCCTGATCGATGTCTGCATTTGGATTATTTCGCGATTGAAGGATCAAGCGCCATCTTGTGTTTGTTTTTTCGCCACGCACGTTACTATGCAGTAAAACATAATTTCTATATGTTAACGATGGATCATAAAAAACATACATGGCATTGCTTTGCTTCGGATGTGTATAATATTGCCAGATGATATACGGATAGGAAGAAGGTTCGTTTTCCCTAACAACTATCTGATCTGGCGGCCCATATTGCAAATAAGTCATTCCCCTATCTGTATCATATCCTTTTTGAATACTATTTCCGAATTCTTTATTTACTACATTTACCAATGCACGATATTTTAACCATTCATTGGTTGGGCTCTCTGGTTTATAGCTAGTCCAAAACGAAATAATGTACGATTTAAGAATTTCAGACTCCGTTGATTCCCAGTTTTTATCGATGAAATTTTGATGAGCATAATCTCCCAAAGGTCTGATGCATCTAAAAAAATCTACAATGGAATCTCTACTCGTTTCGGAATTTATTATAGTTGCAAAATCAGCGAAACCTTGAACTAGAAAATCCTTTTTCAATTCTGGCACTAGGCTTTCCCTATAAAATTGAATTCCATTGGATGCAACTAATTCGTTATCTCTATTATATAAATCAATAGAATACACATAAGAACCTTTTGGGAGCGTTGTTAAGTCCAAAGGTTTCAAAATAACATTTACCTCTTTGCATTCCACACGTTTAATACTGGAATATGCCGGAAAGATAGAATCTACATCAATATTTTTTAACGTATGCTTTTCAACATACGCACCATTTAAACCCAATTCAAAATCGGAGTTATACACTTCCGCATACACATAGACTTGGTCCATAAATGCAGGCAAAACAGAAACTAGCCAAGGAATCATTTTCAGCCCATTTTTCACGAGTGGCCCTTGCGCAAAAGTTTCTTCAATTGATTTTTCAAACATCACATCGGAAACCGCCATTTTTTTCTCATTAAAATCTACCGTTAAATTCTGGGTTACTTTTATTGGCGAGGTTGAAGAATTCACATCACGCAAAGAAACTTCTACCACATATTGATCTGGTTGTAATTTAAAGGTTTGGACATCCAAAAAGTCTTGATACAAATCGGCTTGAGCCATTTTCGGACCTAAAACCTCGAATTTATCATATTTAACAATATTATCATTTTTCTTAATTACGTATAACACCTCCATTTTCGACTGATAATAATCGTCAATTTTAACCTGCATTAGTGAGGACGCATCAAAACTCAAATACAATTCAATGTACGCTCCTTCTTCAGGATGGTAGAAACGCTGAATGGAAAACAAAGCACGGGGTTGTTTATCAATAGATTGAGCTAAAATTGAATTAAATGTTCCAACGAAAACGAATAATATTACGAAGATTTTATTGGTCATGGTGTATAAATATATTTTTCAAATGTTCCAACAAGCAAACATAGCGGATAAAAAAAGTAATACTTAGTTTTACTGGAATTTATAACGCTTTAAAATTACTGAAAATGCACTTAAACAAAAAAATTATTTTAATTACCGGAGGCAGTTCAGGTATTGGAAAATCAACGGCAAAATTACTCACAGGGTTGGGTGCGATTGTAATAATTACAGGGCGAAATCCAAATAAATTAAATGAAGTTGCCAAAGAATTAGACGTATTTGGTATTCATGCTGACGTATCTAAAGATGAAGACATTAAAAAGACCTATGAAATCATCCAGGAAAAGTATGGAAGATTAGATGTTTTAATCAATAATGCAGGTATCGGCACACACCTACCCATTGAAAATTTGGAACGTAGCGACTTCAATTCAATTTTTCAAACCAATGTTTTTGGAGTGGCTATAATGACCAAGTATGCAGCAGAAATGTTTAAATCTCAAGGTTCTGGTACGGTTATAAACATTGGTTCTACTTCGGGATTAAATGGGTACAAAACGGGTTCTGCATATTCGGCTTCAAAATTTGCGCTCCGAGGGCTCACTCAATGTCTACAAGCGGAGTTAAGACCCCATAATATTCGCGTAATTTTAGTGAATCCAAGTGAAGTACCCACTGCTTTTGGATCAGAGAACCGTGTTGAAAGACCAAATGTTCCGAAAAAAATCACCCCCCTTGAAATTGCACATACCATAGTTTCAGCACTTTCCATGGATGATCGTGGCATGATACCAGAAGTAACGGTGTGGGCTACAAATCCATGGTAAAAGAAATTTATAATTTTTTGAAAAAATTTGTTTTCAGATTAAAAAAGAAAATTACTTTCGCACCGGAGAATTGGCAGAGTGGTCGATTGCGGTAGTCTTGAAAACTATTGAACTGCGAGGTTCCGGGGGTTCGAATCCCTCATTCTCCGCCAGACAAAAAACCGGTTACCGAAAGGGACCGGTTTTTTTATTCTTACGAGTCAAACTTGTTGAATGAAATAGAAGTAAAAAGCCTATGAAATATCCACAATGTGAAACTCTTTGTCTGTTATCTACCCCTTTAATGTGTTATAAATTCTAGCCCCAAAATCTAATGAGTTTCCCTCTCCTTTCCACTCATCATCCTTTTCTTGTCCGTTAAACCCCTAACGATAACCCCTTGAATTTGAGTGGGTTTTATAGCTATTGAAGGATGTTTTTAGG
>JBFFMY010000081.1:0-8757 GCA_041563475.1 Salibacteraceae bacterium | reverse complement strand
GGGGTGACCAAATCCCACACATCCTGATTCAGTTCATCGTAAGCTTGGTTAACATATCTTTTAAGTTGTTCCATTGTCCCTAATATTTTGACAAAATAGTGCATAATACCGGAAGATAAAAGGGAAATTTAAATAGGGAAATCACCTACTTACATAAATTCAGAAAGCTCCAACCAACGCATTTCTTTATGGTCTAAATCGTGCACTATTTGGGTAAGTTCAGCAGAAATTTTCATAATTTTTTCATGATCATCAACCGCAGAACTCAGCTCTTCGGTAAGTTCCACTTTTCTTTTTTCCAATGCTGGAAGTTCTTTCTCCAACATCTTAAATTCACGTTGTTCGTTAAACGATAATTTAGTTTTAACCTTTTCTGCTTTAGGTTCTGGTGCGGCAACTTTTGTTTCCACTACTTTAACACTTTCCTGTGCTTTTTTCCAGGCTTCATATTCCGTATAATTACCCGGAAAATCTTTAATTTCTTCTGCAAAATCTAGGGAGAAAACGTGTTTTACTATTCGGTCTAAGAAAAATCGATCATGACTCGCAATTACCAAACAACCTGGAAACGATTGGAGAAAATCTTCCAATACATTTATAGTGAGGATATCCAAATCATTGGTAGGCTCATCCAGTATCAAAAAGTTTGGGTTGTTCATTAATACCTGCACTAAATGTAACCGCTTTTTCTCGCCACCACTTAACTGATCTACACGCATATAATGCATGTCTCTTGGAAACAAAAATCGCTCAAGCATTTGTGCCGCAGAAATTGTTTTCCCTCCTTTAAGGGGAAATACTTCAGCAATTTTTTTAATGACTTCAATAACGCGTTGATCCATTCCGCCTTGCAAACCATCTTGAGAATACAAAGAAATTTTTACCGTTTCACCCACCACTACTTTACCCGTATCTGGAGGAATAGTACCTAGCATCATATTAATAAGAGTAGACTTTCCGCTTCCATTTTTACCCACTAAACCTACGAAATCATTTCGGCCAAATTTGTAATCAAACCCTTTAAATAGCACCTTATCTCCATAAGCCTTTGAAGCATTGTGGAACTCCAAAATCTTGCTTCCCAAACGCTCCATTTGAGTAGTGATTTTAGCTTTTTCTTCGGTGGTTTTTATAGTTGCCGTTTCTTTAATAGCATCAATGGCATCAATTCGTGCTTTCGACTTCGTTGTTCTGGCTTGCGGTTGACGTCTAAACCACTCTAGCTCCTTTTTAAGTAGGCCTTGCGCCTTTTGTTTTTGCGAAGAAATGTTGGCATGGCGCTCTTCTCTTTTTTCCAAAAAATAGCCGTAATTGCCTTTGTAAAAATGCATTTCACCCCGGTCTATTTCAATAATTTTATTCGTAACCGCATCTAAAAAATACCGGTCGTGGGTCACCATAAATAAAGTGGTGTTACTGTTGCTCAAATAGTCTTCCAACCACGAAATCATTTCAATATCCAAGTGGTTGGTTGGCTCATCCAAAATGAGTAAGTCGGGGTTTTCGATAAGTAATTTTGCTAATGCGATTCTCTTTTGTTGTCCTCCGGAGAGCGTACCCACTTTTGCATGAATGCGGTCTAACCCCAGTCTTCCAAGAATTTCCTTTACATTATTCTCCAGATTCCAGGCATTTAACCTTTCCATGCTTTCATGCAACTCCGTAACCTTTTCATGATCATTGTTTTGAATCGCCTCCTCGTAGTTTTTCACTACCTGAAATAATTCAGAATCCGAAGAAAAAACGGCATCCAATACCGTTAGACCGGGCTCAAAAGACACCTCTTGCATCAGCAAGCCCACTTTAATGTCATTTCTAAAAACTACCGTTCCCGAATCTGGTTCTTCTTGACCTGCGAGTACTTTTAGTAAGGTCGTTTTTCCGCTCCCATTTCGCGCAATCAGTCCAACTTTATCTCCTTTATTTAATCCAAATGTGAGGGCACTAAAAAGGACTTTTTCGCCATACATTTTTGATAAATCTTCAACGGAGAGGTAATTCATATTTCACTGGTTTTGGAGGGCGCAAAATACAATTTGTAATCTAGGTCAAAACCAATACTGCCTGCTTAATAATTGAAAATTTGATTTGATTCGCTTCTCCCACATATTCTCCATCTGCTTGGATTGGAATTAAGCGATCAGAAACAATGCGAATTTCTGAACAGGTGGATTTCTCCACAAATGTCACCTTTGCAATTTCTCCGGTAAAAAGTTTATAAAGTTGCGGTAAAATAACCCAATTGGAATCGTTTTTGACCCAAGTAATATCCAGTTCGCCATTATTGGGTTTTGATAACGGACTTATATGCATTCCACTACCAAAAAACTGGCCTTTAGCAGCGGCCAACAAAAGAGTTTGGCCTTCAAAATTTTTCTCCTCTACGGTAGCAATTTGTGCTTCAAATGAGGAGAATTGAATCAAAGCCTTCAACATACTTTTCACATAGGAAAGCTTTCCTTTATTACCTGAAGCGTTTAATTTCTCCAGCTCCTTCACAACACTTCCATCCAAACCAAAACCTGCTACGTTAATGAAAAAGTGTTTTATCTTATGTTCTTCCGAATCAATTGCACCAACATCATGAGTTAGTGTATTATTCTCTCGGATCTTTTGTACTATGTTACTTGGGTTTAAAATTTCTTGATGATTTCGTACCCAATCATTTCCTGTGCCCACCGGAACAAGAGAAACCGTAGTATGACTTTCAGGAAGTGCTACATCACTAAACAGGGCGTTAACAATTTCATTTATTGTACCATCTCCTCCAATTCCAATAAAGTTTCGAAATCCGGAGGCGTACTTTTCACGAACAATTTCGATGGTGTGTTTATGGTACTCGGATATTTTGTATTCATAGGAAACATCCGATTCATCGAGATTCTTTTGAATTTCTTCCCAAACCTTTAATCCCTTACTGTTTCCAGAAACCGGATTTATTACAAAAAACCATGAATTGCGCATATTGACTAACAAAGAAATTCAAACTGATGTATTGCACAAGAAATAGCTTGAAATAAAAAAAAGAGCATAAATTATACTTTATGCTCTTTTAAACTCCGTTTTTATACCTACTGGATAATTAACTTAGATCGATACACAGAACCATCGATCTGAACTTGAACAATGTAAACACCCGGTTTCAAGTTTCTATTCGATAATTCAATATCGTTGAGTCCATTTACTACGCTGTGTCGTGTTTGATTCACAATTTTGCCCGATAAGTCATACACACTTACCAAAGCATTACTATTTGTGGTCAATTCAAGGTGTATTCTAAAATCTCCATTATTTGGGTTCGGAATAATATCAAAATTGTTTGATTTTCGTTCATTCCATTCCCAAATGGCATCAATAACACACGTATCTCTAGGATACGGACTATAATTATACGCCTCTTCATCTATATTTAAATACATTAATCCACCCGGACGTTCGCCCACAATTAATTCCAAAGTATCGTTACCGGTTAAATCGGCTCCTGTTACCCCAATATATGATTTAGAAACGCGCATACTATCAATCATTGTGAAATTACCCATCCAATTATTATCGATGCCATCGTAGTAAAGCAAGTTTCCAATACCATCGGCTACCACCAAAACATTTGCTCCTGAGCCATCAATTTTACCAATAAATGGCATGGCATTACTTTGGTAATTTACGTAATAGTTATAGATTCCACCTAAAGTATCCGTAGCAGAAAGGGTATACAATGGATTCGTGCTATCCCCTTGATTAATGAATAACTGAATATTTCCATTTTTTTGTCCTACCAGTAGGTCCAACGCGTTATCTCCATCAATATCATATAGAAACGGGCTGGGTTGAACGCCAAAAAACTGCCCCATAAATGTATCGGCTACTAAAACAAAATCTGCCATTTGTCCAGGCGGTGCTATGTTTCTATAAAAACTCAATGAACCGTTATTTTCCCCAAACAATAAATCCATATCCCCATCTGCATCTAAATCAGCAAAAGCAGGAGCGATTCTTTTGAAATTTTTTGAAGAGAGTCCAGCTAAATCATCCGTAACAAATTCGAATTTAGGCACGCTATCATTTCCAATATTTTTATAATATGCAATTCTTCCGGTGTACTCTGTTTGAAAGGTGTTATCATCATAACTCAAGAAATATCCTAAATTCCCCACCATTAAATCGGGTAATCCATCTCCAGAAATATCAGCTAAAACAGGAAATGCTCCAGTCCCCACATCCATTTGATCTCCTACTAAAAGGTTATCGCGATTGTGTTGAAAGGTTGGGTTGTTATTGGCGCCAAAATTGTCGTAAAACCAAACATTTCCAGTATCAATACCCCCGTCAACTTGGTTGGTACTTACAATCAAATCCTTTCTTCCATTATTGTTTACATCCATAAAAAAAGAAACAGGAAAAGTGGGCATAACCACTTCCTTGCTGTCATCTCCATCATAATGATAATCCACAGTAATCATGTTCGCACTATTGGGTGTGCCTCCATTTTGTAAACGAGTCAAGTTTGAATACCCTACATCCCCGAGTAATAAATCCTTTGAGCCATTTCCATACAAATCTAATGTCAACATGGATGCCCCGGAATGTCTTTGTGCACCTGCAGAATTACTTGGACCTCCTTTACATGTTGCGCCCAAGACGAGAGAATCGTTTAATTGATTTTCATAAAAATTACCCCAACACGTATTGCTACTTTCCACCCACATGGTATCGGGATGCGTTGACACATTTTCATACAGATTGATAAAAATGCCAAATACATTTACGGAAAGAATATCGATTAATCCATCGCCATTAATGTCGTCAATTACAGGGTAGTCAATAGGAATAGTGTACACATTTGTTGCAGAATCACCATATACAATAGCGGGTAGTTTCTCCGTATACAGCTCAAATTTAAGTGTTGAATCACTCACATTTTTAAACACCATTAAGGCCCCAATTCGGTAGGTAAATAAATCTGGCTTCCCATCATTATTATAATCACGAATCAACAAAAAATCGCTTAAGGTCTCCGGAAAAAACTTCGCGTATTCAGGTGCATAATGGTACGAAGGTTCGTTTGCGGTGTTATCATTAATAAAAACACGTACAATATTTCCTGATTTTTCAAAAATTACAAGGTCATTTACACAATCAAAATTTACATCCAACTCATTGAATTGAGGGTTGTTCATTCCGCCCCCCCAGGGTTCTAGCATCAATCCATTATTTTTAACTACCTCCACATTATTTTCATACGCATACTTAAACAAGTTTTGAGAAAATCCGGTAATTGTACTGAAAATAAGGGTAATAGAAAGGATGTAGCTTTTTAACATAACACTATAAATTTGGTTAATTTCAGCACGAATTTAAAGTAAAATCACGGTATAAGTCAATAAAAAGTTTACTCTTGCTTTGGTACCATGTAATTAAATACTTTTGCGGCTTAAATTTTATAAATGAAACATTTTTTCATTCTTTTTATCACGATATTTAGTTTCTCGTTTGCGGGTTTATCGCAAGATAAAACGGGTAGTAAATCAACCGAAAGAAACACACATCAAGATCATATGCTAATTGATTTTGGCTGGGAAACCTTTACAAGTAAGCCTAACGGGGTTGAATTTAAATGGTACAACAATGGAATAAATATTCAATTATTTTACGACCAACTTTTCGGCCAATCAGGATTTAGTGCTGCGATTGGTGGGGGATTTAGTTCTCAAAGTTACTATTCCAATCGTCAAATTAGAAGAGACACAACCTATAGCCCATTGCTTTATTCTAAATGGTCAACTCCGGACTACGTTCCTTATCAAAAAAATAAAGTCAGTACTTCTTGGGTAGAAATACCTATTGAATTTAGATACAGAACCAAGTTAGATGACTGGGGATACCGATGGAAATTTTCAATTGGTGGAAAAGTGGGTTTCCTCATAGATACGCACGATAAAATTGTAAATAATGATGGAGTTAAATTCAAAACCTATTACTTTCCAGATATGAATCGTGTACGAGCTGGACTAATTGCACGTGCAGGGTATGGGAAGGTAAATTTTACGGCTTTCTTTTCGCTTACAGAATTTTTTATTCCAGGACGCGGACCAGAAATGAAACAACTGGGATTCGCCATTTCATTGGTTCCATTTTAATCGAGAATTTTACAGCAAATAAATAGTGGCTTGGTAGGCTATTATAAAGCCGATAATCCACGCCACAATAACTTGCCAAAACGTATGGGCTTCTAGGCGCAATCTCGCCCATCCTATAATTCCCATTAAAATAAAAATCACCATTATTACCCAAGTTTCAACAGGGTGAACTTGATGGGATAAAGCCAAAACCATTCCTCCAAAACCAGAAATTGCCACCATGTGGGCACTAATTTTCCAAAACATGGTGATTAAAAGGGTGGTAATTACCCCAATAACTCCTACACCCGCAATTGCCAAAATAATAGATGGTATTTGAAATTGGCTAAATAAGTAATACAAACCAAAACCATAGGCAGCGGTAATCACCAAGGGTATTATTCTTTCATTTCGATTTTCAATATGCAAACTCGATATTTGGTTGGAATACACCAAATACCCTACAGATACCATTGGGGCAACAACGGTTAAAACGGTTGCAACTAAAATAAAAAACCATCTTCCTTGTTCCGAAATAGTATAATAAACATAACTATCCTTTTGAAACAGAACAAAGACCAGCATTGCAATGGTTGCAAAAACTGGATGTGTGATATAGGAGATTGCTTTTGCTAACCGCATGGGATTACAATTCTTTACGAAGTCTAGCTACTGGGATATTTAATTGCTCTCTATATTTCGCAACAGTTCTGCGGGCTATATTATATCCCTTCTCTTGTAAAATATCCATTAATTTTTGATCGGTTAAAGGTTTTTTCTTATCCTCCTCACCGATTACAGAATTCAATATATTTTTTACTTCACGGGTAGAAACTTCTTCTCCATCTTGTGTAGTAAGCGATTCTGAAAAGAAATATTTTAATAGAAATGTACCGTAAGGCGTTTGTGCATATTTGCTATTAGCCACACGAGAAATGGTTGAAATATCCAACCCAACAATATCCGCAACATCTTTCAAAATCATAGGTTTTAGATCCGTTTCATCGCCACTTAAAAAAAATGGTTTTTGATACTCCACAATGGCTTGCATGGTATGGATCAAGGTATTTTGTCGCTGAACAATAGCATCAATAAACCATTTTGCCGAATCCAATTTCTGCTTCACAAACATCATTGCTTCACGCTCGGATTTTGTTACTTTCCCTTTTTTGCTTTGGTAATCCGCAATCATATTTGAATACTGTCTACTTACTTTCAAATCCGGTGCATTTCTTCCGTTCAAGGCAATACTTATATCCCCATCATCTACGGTTATTGTAAAGTCGGAAACTACAACCGTAGCACCTGCACCGCCCAATGAACCTGTGCTTCCAGGTTTTGGATTCAATTTTGTGATTTCGTCCACCGCATCTTTCAATTGTTCATCGGTAAAGTCGAATCGCTGAATCAATTTTTTGTAATGCTTTTTTGTGAATTGATCAAACCCATGTGTAAGAATCAAATTTGCGTTTGCAACCGCCTCATCTTCTAACGGTTTCCGATGTAATTGAAGTAGTAAACATTCCTGTAAAGAACGTGCGCCAACGCCTGCTGGGTCCAAGTCTTGAACCACTTCTAATAGCTTTTCAATTTCATGAACTTCTACAAAAATATTTTGGGTAAAAGCCAAGTCATCCATTATGGCATCTAAATCACGTCTTAAATAGCCTGACTCATCCAAATTACCGATAATATTAATGCCGATTACTTGTTCGTTTTCTGTTAAATCGCGTAATCCTAATTGGCTAATTAGAGCGTCTGTAAAAGAGGCTCCCACCGATAATGGGGTACTTCTTTCTTCATCGTCTTTACTGTGATTATTGGTGTTTAATTTATACGATGGGGTCTCGTCATCATCTACGTAATCAGAAAAATCAAACTCTTGCTCCGCTTCATCTACCTCATCATATACATCGCTGTATTCATCTTCTTGGTCATTTTCATAATCATCATCACGACCCTCGTCTAATGCAGGGTTTTCTTCCAACTCCTCCTTGATGCGTTGCTCAATTGCGGCAGTTGGCACTTGCAACAATTTCATTAATTGAATTTGCTGTGGAGACAACTTTTGTTGCAGCTTTAAATGAAGTTTTTGACCGAGCATTAAATGACTATTAGTTTGGATTACGAAGTTAATCTGATTTGGGTATTGTGGTAATAATATTTAACCGAAACTTGAAACTAAAAATCAAATTAGAAATATTATACTCGATTTTGAAAAAATGACGTCATAAAATTTCCAACTTAAACTCCTCTTGGAATGGAACGGTAAATGGCCAACCAGCCGAACAAGGAATATACTCTTACAAAGTTTGGTATAACACCGGAGAAAGCTCGGAGAGTGTAACTCGAGTGGGGAGTGTTACTTTACTGAGGTGATTAATTAGCTGTCAGTTCGAGGGATTTCGTAGAAACCCTATCAAAAAAAGAAACCGGGTTAAGTGCTTCTCGGTACAAACTCCGTTTCACTGCGGCCACTCGAGTTCTTCTGAGCGCAGCCGAAGTAAATGACAAAACAAAACCTATTCCTTTCGTAGAAAGGAAGTCCTCTTCGGGCAGCATAGAATGAAAAGGCGTTAAGAAATGGCGAAGCCTTGGAGCCATTTTAGCCTTTACAATTCGGTTTTGATGAAGTGTAACG
>JBFFMY010000080.1:0-8849 GCA_041563475.1 Salibacteraceae bacterium | reverse complement strand
CATGATTCGTTGGAGAAACCGCAATGGCATTGACTCCACTAGCCATGAGAGTATCTGTAAACCCACCTTGCCAAGAAATTCCCCCATCAGAAGTCTTCCAAAACCCACCACTTCTAGAGCCTAAATACATCACATTAGTGTCTAACGGATCTACATAATGGTCTTCTACCCTTCCTAAACCGGCAGAATAATGCCCAGAAATACTATCAATTCTGAACGGACCCAGTTCATGCCAACCATTAGAAAAAGAAACGCGTTTAGATGTGCTAGTAGGGTTCACAAAATTTTGAAATGCATGAGAAGGAAATAAAGGATCCACAGTACTTCGAATACCAGATGGGTAATACTTGTATTCGTTTGCATATTTCCACCGCTGATATCCTTTATATCCGGAACCCTTTGCATATTTATCGATTGTAGAAAAATATTGATCTGCGGTTTTACAAACTTCATAGAAATTGATTGAAGGATCTTCCATTTTGGTCGTATACAGGCCTTGCCCTAAAATAATATTAGAAACAAAAAGGACTGGAATCAATAAACTCAATCTTATCATGCAATGATTTTTAAAAATGGAAAATTAAAGTATAATTTCCAAACCGATTTACCAATTTGAAATGACTGCAACAAAGGATTTGTTGGATTCAAATTCAGTAAGAAAAAGGTTAACAAAACATTTTGATAACAATACTTTCATAATCGATAGTAATACTATTATATTCGCGTACAATTTTACACAATGAATCAACTTCCAATTCAAATTTCAGTAAATTCAGACTTATTCCTTAAAAATCCAGATTCATCGGAATTAGGTAAATCAATTGTTTCAAATAGCATTGAACTGTTGCATGAAATTGGATATGAGTCATTTACTATGAAAAAATTAAGTGTGAAGATTGGTTCACCGGAAAGTTCCACATACAGGTACTTTGAAAGTAAACAAATGATTTTACAATACTTGATTTTCTGGTATTGGAGTTGGATAGAATATCGTTTGGTTTTTGCCACCACCAATTTAGATACTCCAGAGTTAAAACTTCAAACTTCATTGAAAATCCTCACGGAAACAGTAGAGCAAGACAGTTCCTTTTCGCATGTAAATGAAATCTTATTGGATAGAATTATCATGACAGAGGGTGTGAAGGCCTATACAAAAAACCTGACCAAAGCTTCAGATAAAATTCATTTTACCGTGTATAAAAGGGTTGTCGAAAGAGTAAGTCAATTGATTTTAGAAATTCAACCAGATTTCAAATACCCTCATATGCTAATTTCAACCGTTATAGAAGGTTCACATCAGCAACGTTTTTTTGCCGAATTTATACCCCATCTAACAGATGTAAATAAAGATTCAAATTACATTACGCAGTTCTATACACAACTTGTTTTTAACGATATTAAAAAATAATTATGTCAACAAACACTTCAATATTTGCCAATATAAAGTCTGATTTCCCATCGAGTATCGTTGTGTTTTTAGTCGCTATGCCCCTTTGTTTAGGAATAGCACTAGCCTCAGGGGCACCACTTTTTGCTGGAATTATATCCGGAATAATTGGCGGTATAGTTGTAGGGTCTTTTAGTGGTTCCGCGATTGGAGTTACAGGTCCCGCAGCGGGTTTAGCGGTTATAGTTTTAACAGCAATTGATGGTCTAGGGTTTAATGTTTTTCTCGTAGCAGTAATTCTAGCTGGTATGATTCAAATTATCATGGGTTATTTACGTGCCGGTATTATTGGATACTATTTCCCTTCATCCGTAATCCATGGAATGCTAGCAGGTATTGGGATTCTAATTTTTCTAAAACAATTACCGCATGCATTTGGATATGACGTAAGTCTAGAAGGTGAAGAAGCTTTTTTACAAGCAGATGGCCACAATACTTTCTCAGAACTGTTTTATATGATAGATAAAGTTACTCCGGGCGCACTTGTAATTACGATAATCTCTTTGGCGATTCTAATTTTATGGGAGTCATCATTCATGAAAAAGTTTAGTTTCACAAAACTGATCCCCGGCCCTCTAGTAGCTGTAATTTCTGGTATTTTATTGACTAATTTTTTTAAAGGGAACGCTGATTTTGAAATTAGTTCGGAACATTTAGTATCCATTCCAGTTCCTCAGAATATTGGGGAATTTATGGGTAATTTTTCCTTTCCAGATTTTGCAGGCTTACTGAACCCAGCGGTTTACACTACTGCCATAGTTATTGCAATTGTAGCCAGTTTAGAAACACTTTTAAGTTTAGAAGCCGCGGATAAATTAGATCCATTAAAAAGAGTTTCCCCAGCAAATAAAGAATTAAAAGCGCAAGGTATTGGAAATATTTTAGCAGGATTCTTAGGAGGTATACCGGTTACCCAGGTAATTGTGCGTAGTTCGGCAAATGCACAATCTGGAGCATCATCTAAATTATCTGCCATATTACATGGGGTTTGGTTGTTGCTAAGTATAATTTTCATTCCGCACCTTCTAAACGAAATTCCTCTAGCTACTTTGGCTGCCATTTTACTTTTAATCGGATATAAACTAGCGAAGCCAGCGTTGTTCCGTAATCTGTACAACCAAGGATGGGGACAATTTTTGCCCTTTATTGTAACCATCTTAGCGATGTTATTTACGGACTTATTGCGCGGAATTGGGCTCGGAATGGTCGTGGCCGTGTTCGTAATTTTAAGAAATAACTTAAAGGTGCCTTTCACAATTCTTAAGGGTTCATTTATGGGAACCGGAAGTATGAAAATGATTTTATCAGAGGATGTGACATTTTTAAATAAGGCCGCAATTCAAAACTCACTTGCTTCAATTCCTAATGATACTCAAGTCACCATTGATGGTAGGGGAACCCACTTTGTACATCACGATGTAATGGAGATTTTCTCCAACTTTGAAGCGGGTGCCGAGGCAAGAAACATTACCGTAAAACGATTAGGTTTTGATAACATCAATGAGGAAGAGGTTCCTTCACATTTTGAACTTAAAGTTGAAAATGCAACTACCAAGGAGTTTCAAGAAAATTTAACGCCAGAATTGGCTCTTGAAAGACTTATGGAGGGAAACCAGAGATTCGTTGAAAATAAAAAATTACATCGTGATTATCACACGCAAATTGATCAAACCAGTGGAGGTCAATTTCCATTTGCTGCGTTTTTAAGTTGCATTGATTCTCGTGTTCCAGTTGAGCACGTATTTGACCAAGGAATTGGGGATGTTTTTAGTGTTCGTGTTGCAGGTAATGTAATAAACGAGGATGTTTTAGGTTCATTGGAATATGCCTGTAAGGTAGCTGGATCCAAGGTAATTGTGGTTCTTGGGCATTCATCTTGCGGTGCTGTCAATGCGGCTTGTAAAGATGTAGAGTTAGGCCATATCACTCCTCTTCTAGCTAAAATAAAACCGGCCATTATTAATGTAAAATCACGTCACTCTGATGATTATGAGCTAGATGCAGATGAGGTTTCTAGGGAAAATGCAAAAGTTTCTATGAAACAAATCACTGAAAAAAGCCCAATTCTTAAAGAAATGGTGGATAAAAAAGAAATTGTAATTGTGGGAGCAAATTATGATGTGAATTCGGGTATCGTCCACTTCATAGAATAAATTTTCTTTTCGGATACGGTTTCATTCAAATTTGGTTTATTTGCACCAAACCTCAGGATAGCCATGGGCAATAAAATTTCAAGCATCTCTTTTTTTACTTTCTTAGTATTTGCTTCTTCTTGTACAGATGAAAATTCAAATAGGAGTAAAAAGATTAACGTGCCCATACATAAACCAACTCCTGAATTAAAATTTTCAGTAGACGCTAAAATCCCTCATTCCGTAAACGCATTTACAGAAGGTCTATTAATGTATGAAAACCAAATTTTTGAAAGTACTGGTTCTCCTGAAAATCTACCCCAAACTAAATCGTATTACGGAGTTGTAAACCAGGAAACGGGAGATGTTGAAATTCATAATCAACTAGACCCGAAGTATTTTGGTGAAGGCATTACCATTCTGAACAACAAAGTGTACCAACTTACCTATCAAAGTCGTAAGGGCTTTATATATGATTTAGAATCAAAAAAACAATTGAAATCATTTACTCTTCCTACACGGGAAGGATGGGGTTTAACAACCGATGGTGAAAACTTAATTATGAGTGATGGAACTTCGAGTTTGCATTTTCTTAATCCAGAAACCCTTGAAAAGATTGGGACTCTGAATGTTTTGGATAACGGACGTCCTGTTCAATATTTAAACGAGCTAGAATTCGTTAATGGATTTATTTATGCCAATGTGTACACGACAGATTGGGTGGTGAAGATTGATTTAAATACCGGAAAAGTTGTTGCAAAAATTGATTTAACCGATCTTAAACTAGAGGAAGATAGGAAAAGTAGCGATGCACTAGAAACCAATGGAATTGCCTTCAACCCAGAAACAAAAAAGTTTTATTTCACTGGGAAAATGTGGAGCAGTATTTACATTTTGAGTGTATTCGAGTAACTAATTTCTCTTTGAAATTAATAGTAACCCTAGGTAGGTTAACGCCCCATTTATCAATAACAATTCAAACCCCATTTTATACCCGTTGAATAGGAAGGCAGAATTGGTAAATAAGAGGTAGGTTACAACTGGAGCAAAAATTACCACGGGAATTACTGCAGAATCTTGTATTTGTTTTTTAGTGAAAATTCCAAATGCAAACAAGCCTAAAATAGGTCCGTACGTAAAACCTGCCATAGTGAATAACTCGCTTATTACGCTATCATTATTGATTTCATTAAAAATAATGATGACTATGGCCAGAACGACTGAAATTCCTATATGCACTCTTTTCCGAACTTTAACCTGTCGTTCTTCATCATATTTTTTTATGTTTAAAATATCAACGCTAAAAGAAGTCGTTAAAGCAGTCAATGCTGAATCGGCACTAGAATATGCCGCTGCAATTAAACCTAAAATAAAAAATATAGCTACTACAGGACCTAAATGCCCATCCGTGGCAATAGTTGCAAATAGTTCATCCCCTTTTTCAGGAATTTCAATACCTTGATTATTCGCAAAAATGTACAAAAGCGCCCCAAGGGATAAAAACAACAAATTGACCACTACCAAAATAGAACTAAACCATGCCATATTCTTTTGCGATTCACCTAACGTTTTACACGTCAAATTTTTCTGCATCATATCTTGATCAAGCCCAGTCATTACAATTGCAATGAATGCTCCAGCAAAAAAATCTTTAAAGAAATAATGTTTACTCCGCCAATTTGAGAATTCAAATACCTGTGAATATTGACTGTTTTTAATGGTAGAAACCATTCCCGAAAAGTCCAAATTCATTTTATCGGATATAACATAAAGGGTCACAATAACGGCTAATAACATAAACCCCGTTTGCAATGTGTCTGTCCAAATAATGGTTTTCATTCCCCCTTTTGAGGTATACAACCAAATCAAAACAATAGTAATAATAACGATTACTGCAAATGGCACGTTAAGATCAAGTTTTTCAAAAATGGTTATTTCAAATACCATCGCCACTAAATACAATCGAAACGAAGCCCCAATAACCCGGGAGATCATAAAATACCACGCGCCTACTTTATATGAATTTGTACCAAAACGATCTCCCAAATAACTATAAATTGACGTTAGATTTAATCGGTAGTACAAGGGAAGTAAAACCGTAATAATAACTGCGTAACCAACCAAATAGCCCAATACCATTTGCATGTATGTGAACTGAATACTGGATACCCAACCTGGAACAGAAATAAAAGTCACTCCAGAAAGAGATGCGCCAATCATTCCAAAAGCAACTACATACCAAGGAGATTGACGGTTTCCCATAAAGAAACCAGAGTTTGAATTTTCTCCTGTAAAATGGGCAATGGCCATTAATACAAGAAAGTAAACGGCAATTACAATTACTATGGTTATTGGCGACATGTGGCAAATAAAGTCTATTTGTTTTGGGGAAACATCCAAAAATTCAAATAGATATTCACATTGAACCGCATGGTTTTGTGATAAAATTTTAGTTCAAAAGCACTACTGCGACCTCCGAATAATATTAAATTTGACGCATGAACAATACTTCATCAAAGCTTTTGGATCAAGGTGTAGAAGCTTTTGCTTCTTTACCGGGAATTGGCAGAAAAACAGCCTTACGGTTGGCTTTGCATATGTTGCGTCAATCCAATGAACATGTTCGCAATTTTTCGTCTTCCATTACGCGAATGCGAGATGATATTCAGTTTTGTAAAAGATGCCATAATATTTCGGAAACTGAACTTTGCGATATTTGTAACAACACGAAACGCAGCGAAAACAAAATCATTTGTGTGGTAGAAGATATGCGTGACATCATTGCTATTGAAAACACGCAACAATATTTTGCCACGTACCATGTTTTAGGTGGACACATTTCACCGGTAGATGGAATCGGTCCATCTGATTTAAATATAGATTCTTTAATTGAACGCGTAAAAAACGAACAAATTGAAGAAATTATTTTTGCTCTAAACTCAACTATGGAAGGAGACACCACCAGTTTTTATATTTATAGAAGATTGAAGGATTTCACTATTAAAACCTCTGTAATTGCACGAGGAATTCCTGTGGGTGATGAGTTAGAATATGCAGATGAAATAACCTTGGGCCGCTCGCTTTTACATCGCACCCCTTTCGACTCATCCTTATAAATAGTAGGTAAATGAGTGAAAATCCACGTCTTACCGTAATTATTGTAAATTATAATGTAGAGTACTTTTTGGCGCAATGCCTATACTCTGTGCGTAAGGCTGCTCAACTAGCTCCCATTGAAACCATAATGGTAGATAACAATTCAACAGATGGTTCAGTTGAAATGACACAAAGACTTTTCCCTGAAGTCAAAGTAATAGCAAACAAAAACAACAAAGGTTTTTCAAAAGCCAATAATCAGGCCATTAAAATATCAACTACGGATTATGTATTGCTTCTAAATCCAGATACCTTAGTAGAAGAAGATACCTTCAAAAAGTGCATCGATTTTATGGATAAACATCCAAATGCGGGTGGTTTAGGCGTCAAAATGGTAGATGGGAAAGGCCAGTTTTTAGCCGAAAGTAAACGTGGTTTACCTACTCCAATGGTCGCCTTTTATAAAATTTTCGGTCTATCCACCTTGTTTCCGAAATCCAAGACGTTTGGACAATATCACCTCGGGCATTTGGATAAAGAGAAAACCCATAAAATCGACATTCTAGCAGGTGCCTTTATGATGATGCGCAAAAGTGTTTTAGATGAAGTCGGACTTTTGGATGAAGCGTTTTTTATGTACGGTGAAGATATTGACCTTTCGTGGCGTATTCGATTAGGCGGTTATGATAATTATTACTTTCCCAAAACTAGAATAATACATTATAAAGGAGAAAGTACGAAAAAAAGTAGCGTGAACTATGTATTGGTATTTTACAATGCAATGATCATTTTCGCTAAAAAACATTTTACAAAATCCCACGCCAAAACCTTTGAAATCCTCATTAAAATGGCCATCTACTTAAGAGCTGGGTTGGCTCTATTTAGAAGGTTTGTAGAAAAGTCTATACTCCCAAGTTTAGACCTTATTGTAATCGTTGCATCCCTCATGCTGACTTCCAAAATTTACAGCGATTACTCTGGAGTGCTTTATCCTTCTGAAATTTTAAAATGGTTATTTCCCGTATACGGATTGATATTTTTGGTAGCCATTTACATGACCAACGGCTACACTTCGAGTCCATATATCACAAGAATATTAAAAGGTGTTTTTTGGGGTGGATTAACGGGATTGATTCTTTACGGATTGCTGGATGAAGATTACAGGTTTTCCAGAGCCGTAGTTTTGATTGGCGCAATAGCAGCCAGTATTAATATTGTTTTGTATAGATGGGCATTGAATAAGTTTGGATTCAAGGCAATACTTTTTAAAACGGCACCAGATATTCGAATGGCAATTGTGGGTAAAGAAGGTGGCATTCAACGTGTAAAAAAACTATTACAAAAAACAACCAATATTCCTGAAATGATTTTGGAAGTTCACCCTTCCTATAATTTTACGAATACCTCCAATCATCTTGTAGTTAACCTCGGTCAATTGCCAGATGCATTAAATATTTTTAACATTAATCAAATTATTTATTGTGCGGAAGACATGGATTCAGCAACCATAATTAATGAAATGATGTTGCAACAAAATTCCGAAATTGAACTTAAAATTGCTCCTCCCGAAAGTGCATTTATTATTGGAAGTCAATCTATAAATACCTCTGGAGAAATATTATCTATTAATGCTTCTAATACATTTTTAAAAGAAGAAAGTAGAAATAACAAACGACTTTTTGACTTTGTAATTTCAATTGTTATTCTCCTGTTTGCCCCCTTGCTTACTTTTTTTCAATCGAATAAATCGAAATTTTTTGGTAATATTTTTCAGGTACTTTGGGGATCAAAAACATGGGTAGGGTTTGCCAAAATAGCAGAACACAAGGAAATTTATGGCACCATAAAACCCTCCGTATTAAATATAGGAATGCCCTATAAGAGTCAAAATAAATCCATTGACTTCTACAAAAACCTCAATAACACCTACTCAAAAAACTATCAATTCTCTAGAGACCTAGTGATTATTTGGCAACTTAAATTCAATTTAGATAATTAGCTCAATAAAAACTATTTATACCAACCTATTATTTGGCTAATTACATTTTTAGCCATTACATTTTAAACTATTTTTGCACTCCTAAAATTATTATTTACAATGGGACTAATAGAAGTAAAACTTCCTAAAATGGGAGAAAGCGTTGCAGAGGCAACAATTACTACATGGTTAAAAT
>JBFFMY010000079.1:0-8890 GCA_041563475.1 Salibacteraceae bacterium | reverse complement strand
TGTAAATCGATAATTACTACCCGAAATATTTTATAAATTCCTCATTATCAAGTAGAGATAATTTAAGGATAGCCTTCCAATAATTGAAACCATAACTTACTTGATCCAATAATACTCTTTCCTTAATAGTTTCAATCCTCATTGCTAAGCTAACTTCATCACGATACATACTAAAATCTCTAATAAAGTCAGGAATTACAATATCGGACTCTATTCTATACCGACTTAGTAAGTCCAATTCAGTATAATGATGTTTAATTTTTCTAAACATAGTTTCTTCAATCCCGAATAAATTATCAATTTTGAAATTGAAGTCTATTTCATTTGGTGAGATAACTATGTTTTCAATGAACAAAAACTGTCTATTTGGAAGTATGTCCGTATACATATTCAAAAAGATAGTTGAGGTTTTAGATTCATTTACCCAATCCTCACCTTTCAGACCATTGCACACGGTACATGATGGAATTAAGTTCTTTGGATTAACAGAAAATTCAGGGTGCTTTTCTTTAGGAATAAAATGGTCAAAGGAATTTATAGAATTAATTGTACAGTTTGGACAAGTGTTTCTTCTCCTATTTCGCTCATCAGTAGTTAGCGACAGCATCAACTGTTGTATTTGAGTTCTGCTGTATTTGTATAATTTCTTTAAACTTGATTTTTCCGGGTCTATAAAACCATGAGCTTCATTTAAATGAAGATTATTTGTGTTATGGAGTATCTCATGCTCGTCAAATTTCATCTTAATTGAAGATAAAATTCTTTGATTATTCGCTTTGTTCTCAGCCCGAGTATTGTTTACAATGTCAATATGAAATGACAAAGAATCATTTGGATATGGCCTAATGTTTTTCATTACTTCAGTTTACTTTTTATATATAACCGAGCGTTAATACTGAGGGGAGATTCATTTGTTTCCAGTAAAGTCAAAATTTCTTCATATGTATTTGAGGAAGCCAATTCATCAATGGTTTTTTTATATTGTTTTTTCACTTCACGCTCACCAAAAACCAACTCAGTTAATGTGGATAAATTCTCACCATAGGTCTCAATTCCAACCCGTCTAATGGAAGGTATATTATAGTTCTTTTCCATAACAAAAACATTTTTAGAAAACAACTCCTGAATAACAATTGGAGAGTGAGTTGTTATAATACAGTAGGACTGAAACTCGTTGACTAAATCAAAAATTGAGTTCATAAGACGAGTAATCGCATTCGGATGGAGATGTGTTTCCAGCTCATCAAATAAAATTAAGGAGTCATATCTGATATGAGATATTATTTCTGTTATTATAAACAGTACAATATTTTGCCCAGAGCTTAATTGATGTTTTATAGTGTTGAAATTATCCATATTAAACTCGTATGTCGACCCGTATTGGAAATGAGTTTTTTTATCAAATAATTGAGCCATAAAATCAGAATCTAAAAAATTATTTAGAATCTTAACCCATTGATTCATTCTACCCATTTCATCAATTTTTTTACGGGAAATGTGAAATCGTAAAATGCGTTGTCGGTCGGATAGAAGTTCTTTGCTTTTGCGGTTTTTGTCATTTAATAAGCCACAATAATGGTAATTAAACTGAGTAGTGTTGTTAGGTAAATCAAAGTTATCAAAGGCACTATAAGAAACCGAAATCACTTTGCTAAATAGTGGTGCTCTTGGTGAGAATAAACCATCACGTTTCTTTGCAATATCAAGTGGCAACGAGGATATTAACTGTGTTTTACCAGCACCATTTTTTCCAATCACCCCAAACACTCTATTGCCAAAATCATTTGATTCATTAAAATCAAATTCTATTTCTACTGGTTCCTTAGAATATTTTGGACAAAATGAATATGAAAAATTGTAAAGGTTATCTAAATCAAAATCAAATAATTTATGTTTTATCTCTCTGAAATTTCTTTCTGAATTATCATCTCTCAGAAGAGAGTCGTTAAAAATGTCATTATGAGTATATTTATCCGACAATTCAGGAAACAACCCAACATCTTTTAACGCAAATAAAATTGAAGGAAATCTTTTTGGAAATATTTTTTTTAGTTTGGAGTAGTATTCGTCATCGTAGCTAAGAGAAATGAATTCATTATTTAAATTCAGAAACCTTTCATCAATAATTTCACTTGTTCTGGAATTCTCTCCATTAGTTATACGTGTATATCCAATTTGAGTTAATTTTTCATCGGAGTCAAAGTAAAATAATTGAAACGTGGTTTTATTTCCAAAGTCATCCCATTCATCTGTCAACAAAACAAAAGAAGGAAAAGTGTCGGGTTTTTCAGGGTGATATTGGCCGTATCCTACTTGTTTACCATCATCTGTTACAAAAAATGGAATGTTATTTGGAGGTAAGTCTATAGGTTTATCTGTGGAGCTTATTTCTCCAAAAACGTAGATAGGAGTGTCATTTTCATCCAATTCAGATAAAGTCATTTCATGACCCTCTTTATTGATAAACGAATTGATAAAAAGCACGTATTTCACTATTTCATCTTCCGACTGCCTATATATTGGTAGAACAACGTTGTTTAAGAATAAAATAAATGTTTTATCATTTTCAATGAGTTCTAACCTTTGAAAAAATAGGTGCTCGTTGTCATAATCGGAATTATTCAGAGTATGTTGAACAATGTCATCGTAAGCATTTTTATATCGATCATCCTCGGAGGGCATTGAATACAGATCCCAAATTGAATTAAGGAAATTCATCTGATTCTCATAACTAAGGGCTATGAATAAGGCTTTGTCATCGGATAATAAAGCTTTTAAAAGGTTTGATTTTGTAGATTTTTTTAAGGTCGGATTCATTTAGATGAATTGTCAAATCAGATAGCTATAGTAGAACAATTTGCAGAATTAGAAAAGCACTTTCATCATCAAATAAATAGAAGCTGGGATAATCAAAAAGTGATTTTATGCAAATTATTATGCAAATGAAAAAAGAGACACAAACTGAAATCGTCTGTATCCCTTTCTATCATTGGTGGAGAATATCGGAATCGAACCGATGACCTCTTGACTGCCAGTCAAACGCTCTAGCCAACTGAGCTAATCCCCCATTATGTTTTTAATCTCTAGCAATCCCGATAGCTATCGGGAGAGCTAATCCCCCATTATTTGGATGGCAAATGTAGTAATTATGATTAATTGACGTATTTCTTTATCAACTTTTCACTTTAAGTGCGATGGCTTGCGCCACACGGATCCCATCTACCGCGGCACTCATAATTCCGCCTGCATATCCAGCCCCTTCTCCAGATGGGTAAAAGTTCTTGATTTGCTGGTTTTCTAACGTGTCATTATCTCGTGGAATTTTTACCGGTGAGGAGGTGCGCGATTCTACGCCTACAATTTGCGCTTCATTGGTTACGTACCCATCCATTGATTTTCCCCATGTTTTAAACGCCCCTTGAAGCGCTTTTGAAATATCAATCGGTAACAAGTCACGCATATTCACCGAAGTTAATCCTGGGATGTAAGACGTGTCATTCAATTCTTTTGAATACTTACCGCGTATAAAATCGGCTAACCGTTGAGCAGGTGCTTTTTGAGAATCATTGGCCATTTTAAATGCCTTTTGCTCCATTTGCTTTTGGTATTCCATAGCCGCTAACGGACCAAACTCTTTTTGTAAATGGCCAAATTCTTTGGGTCCTACAGTGGCAACAATCCCAGAGTTGGCATACCGTGAATCACGCGTAGAAGTAGACATTCCGTTCACTACAATTTCACCCGGTGAAGTAGCAGCCGGAACAATAAATCCGCCCGGACACATGCAAAAAGAATACACACTCTTTTTACCCACTTGAGTTACGATGTTATAAGCTGCAGCAGGAAGGTTTTTATCGCGCTCCGTACCGCAATGGTATTGGATAGAATCAATAATGCGTTGCGGATGCTCTACACGTACCCCTAGTGCAAAATCTTTGGCTTCAATGATGATTCCTAGTTCGTGAATTTTTTCAAAGATATCGCGTGCCGAATGCCCCGTAGCAACAACCACCGATTCGCCAATAAATTCATTTCCCGTATGGGTACGCACCCCTTTCATGGTGTTACTTTCAATAATAAAATCGGTTACCCGGGTATTGAAATGCACTTCTCCTCCGCACGAAATAATTTTTTCGCGCATGCTTTTAATGATTTTCGGCAGTTTGTTGGTACCGATATGCGGATGCGCATCAATCAATATATTTGGATCAGCTCCAAACGAAACCAAGGTTTCAATTACTTCCAATACGTTACCGCGTTTTTTTGAGCGGGTATATAATTTTCCATCCGAATAGGTTCCTGCGCCCCCTTCTCCGAAACAATAGTTCGAATCGGGATCTACAATGTCTTTCGTGTGTAAGGCGTTGATGTCTTTCCTTCGCAGACTCACATCTTTACCGCGTTCCAGTATTATTGGACGTAAACCGCTTTCAATTAACTTCAATGCGGCAAACAATCCTGCGGGTCCACTGCCCACTACAATCACTTTTTTGGCTTTCTCCACATTGGGATAATCGCGCATATAATTAACCTCAACAGGAGGTTCTTCATTGATGTACACATCTAAACGAAGTCTCACCAACACCTTTTTCTTCCTGGCGTCAATGCTTTTTTTGACGGTGGTAATGTGGCTGATTTCGTCTTCTCCGACTTCAAGAAGTTGGGCCGCAATTTCGTGAACTTTTTCAGAATGATTGGCGGCACCAGGCGAGACTGCAAGATTGATTTGTTTAACCATGACTCAAATATTACTGAAACAAGTTACAGGTTTCCGTACTGGAAAACCCTAATTAATTACACGAGTGTTGTTGTTTTGTTGGATCTCCAAATGAAATACAAACCGACCATAACCACAGGAATGCTTAACCACTGCCCCATATTTAAAGTCATGCCTTGTTCAAATTGCTCTTGGTTTTCTTTGAAGAATTCTACAAAAAAGCGGAAGCCAAAAACCAACACCATGAACATCCCAAATAAAAATCCTTGCTTTTCGCCTTTGTTGTATTTCCAATACCCCAAATACAATATCCCAAATGAAATCATGTAGGCTATAGATTCATACAGTTGTGCCGGGTGGCGACTTATACCATCGCCTAAACGCACAAAATCAACCGCCCATGGCAAGTCAGATGGTTTACCTACAATCTCGGAATTGAAAAAATTCCCTAAACGTACCAATGAACCCCCAAATGCCATCGCTAAAACTGTTCTGTCTAAAGCCCACAAAAGAGGTTTTTGTACGATATATTTCGACCAAATCCATAAGGAGAAAATCACGCCAATTACGGCTCCATGACTGGCTAATCCGCCTTCCCATATTTTTAAAATATCTCCGAGGTTTTGCGAATAATATTCCCATCCGTAAAAAAACACATGCCCTAACCGTGCACCTAAAATAGTTCCAATCAAAACGGTCATGAATAACGAATCTACCCATTCTGGTTTCAACTTTTCATGCGCAAATATTTTCTCCTCAATTTTAAAACCAATTAAAAATGCAAAGGCAAACAGCACTCCATACCAACGCGGATGAATAGGTAAATAATCAAATAACACGGGGAAAATTTCAGGATTTACATCCCAAATTATGGAGGTAAAAATCATCATAAAGAACTATTTATGTTTTCAGTAGCTACTGGTGTGGCCGTATCACTCTGAATATTTTGAATTAAAAACCTTTTTATGTCTTCATCGGATACACGGGAAATTAACGAGTCCAAAATTTCGGTTCGGTCTTCGGTATTTTTCCATTTAGCCACTTCTCGAGTACTGGTAAAAAACAAATAATCCTTGTAATCAGAAACGGTAAAAGTGCTATCAATAAAAGTAATGCGATTAAATACACTTTTATAATTTTCAGGTGACCCAGTAACACGATTTACTCGTGCTTCCAAAAAAGCATAAAAATCTGAGTTCGCTACAGCAACAGTATCATTTACGCTTAGCTTTTTAGTCGTCAATAAAAATGAATCAGATGCCGTAAACTTGGAATCGTTGGTATACATAGAATGTTTCATTTGATAATCTTCAATTAAAGTTGCGGTTAAATACAAATTAGAAAGCGACTCTTGTTGCATGAAATAGTTGCTACCCATTGGCCGATTGGTTATATACATTACCAGCACCGTATCTAATCTACCCCGAAATTGGTTTACCACTTCCATAAAGTCATTTTCAGATAACGCATAATATTTTGACTCATTAGCCGTGAAATTGGCAATAGCCAGATGTTTTTCGAATAAATAACGTGACTCATATTTCATCTTACCTGAAAAATCAGGGCTTTCAGTAGGCTTGGTCGCGTCAAAATCTAAGGATAGTTTCTTCCCTTCTTGAATGAAGTACTTGGTTTTGTTGCCATCGTATTCAAAGAAATAAAAGCCTTCTGGGAAAACGTGCGGATAAATGAAAATGCCATTCGAATCGACCGTAATTTTTTCATCAAAAAATGGGGTATGACCTTTTACCTCTTCTAGGGGTGATTGATAGGAAAATAAATGAACAGTGGAATCGTGAAGGTTTAGTATTTCAGCATCAGCACCTCCAGTAATAATATCTTTATTCTCTGAATCGCCACACGATGAAAGTACCAACGCGATGACACATCCAATAAGAATACTTTTATATTGCTGTAAATTCTGCACTAAAATCTCCTCCATTTGATACTCCCGTAACCTTGTAATATAATCTTCCGTTGATGTACGCCCCTTCCAATTTATCGGCCAGTTTATACACGCCTGTTTTATTGGTAATATTGGATAGCGTTAAATTTTTCAGTGACCCGGTAACCGAACACTCAAAGGAATCGCCCCCTTGGGCATCCACACGAATAATTTTATTATCCACTCTATTGACGTTCAAATTAATTTGACTCGAAAAATCATTTTGTGGATCGGCTTCATAGTTCACTACGTAATTGCCAGAATAAGCGCCAATAACCTCTAAAGTAAGATCTGGGTTCAGGTTGACTTGTGGGGGCTGTTGACAGCTAGAAAAGACAAATAAAAGTCCTATAAACCCTACCGGCAAAACAAATTTCAAAACATTTTTCATACACAAATTTTATTTTTTCTCTGGATGAACAACTTGTAAAGTTAACTCTTCTAATTGTTCCTGAGCAATGGGTGAAGGCGAATCAATCATAACGTCTCTACCCGAATTGTTTTTAGGGAAGGCTATAAAATCACGTATGGACTCTTGGCCAGAAATTACAGCTGCTATTCGATCTAATCCAAAGGCAATTCCACCGTGCGGAGGTGCGCCATATTCAAAGGCGTTCATCAAAAACCCAAACTGTGCTTCTGCTTCTTCTTTGGTGAATCCCAAAGCGTCAAACATCTGGCTTTGAATTTTCTTATCGTGAATACGAATAGATCCTCCACCTAACTCTACCCCGTTTATTACCATGTCGTATGCATTCGCAAATACATTCTTCGGGTCGGTTTCAATTTTTTCTAAGTCGCCCGGTATTGGCGATGTAAATGGATGATGCATGGCATGGAATCGTTGCGAATCTTCGTCCCATTCTAATAAAGGGAAATCAACGACCCACAATGGTGCAAAACCACTTGAACGCAATCCTAATCGGTTACCCATTTCTAAACGTAAAACATTCAGTGCGTTTTGAGTTTTTTCTTCATTACCCGACATCACTAACATTAAATCTCCTGGCTGAGCATTGTCAATCGCTCCCCAAGATTTTAAATCATCTTGGCTATAAAATTTATCTACGGAAGATTTTACAGTTCCATCCTCATTAAATTTAACCCAAACTAATCCTAATGCCCCAACTTGCGGACGTTTTACAAAGTCCACTAATTGATCTAATTCTTTTCGAGAATACGATGCGCATCCTTTGGCTACAATTCCGATAACCGCCTCGGCTTCATCAAATATTTTAAAATCATGCCCTTGAGCCAATTCTGTAAGATATTGGAACGTCATTCCGAAACGCGTATCTGGTTTATCGCAACCGTAATTCCGCATGGCATCCACATATTTCATACGTGGAAATTCAGGTAAATCGATATTCTTCAGTTTCTTAAACAGATGTTTCGCTAACCCTTCAAAAGTTTCTAAAATATCTTCGCGTTCCACAAAGGCCATTTCGCAATCAATCTGCGTAAATTCCGGTTGACGATCGGCACGTAAATCTTCATCTCTAAAACAACGAACAATTTGAAAGTAACGATCGTACCCGCTAATCATTAAAAGTTGCTTGAACGTTTGAGGCGATTGAGGTAAGGCATAAAACTCACCTGGGTTCATACGTGATGGAACCACAAAATCTCGCGCACCTTCTGGTGTAGACTTGATTAAATAGGGAGTTTCAATATCCAAGAACTCACGGCTATCCAAGAAATTTCGTGTTTCTAAAGTCAGCTTATGACGCAACTTAATGTTTTCTTGTAGTGGATTTCTACGTAAATCTAAGTAGCGATATTTCATTCTAATTTCTTCGCCACCATCGGTTTCATCTTCAATGGTGAAGGGTGGAACCTTAGATGCGTTTAAAATTTTCAGGGTAGCAATCTTAATTTCAATCTCACCCGTTGGCATTTTCATGTTCTTGCTTGATCGTTCAATAACCTCGCCTCCTACTTCAATAACGAACTCACGACCTAACTTACCTGCCGTTTGACTTAACGCCTCGTTGTTTTCTAGGTTAATAGCCAATTGCGTAATTCCGTAGCGATCACGCAAATCTATAAAGGTCATTCCGCCCAATTTACGCGCGCGTTGCACCCAACCTGCAAGGGTTACATTTTGACCTACATTACTGATATTTAATTCTCCACAAGTGTGCGTACGATACATTTTTCTTCCTGTTTTAAAGCGCGCAAAATTAAGCGAATTACACAGGAATAGGGTACGGTTTAACGGTTTTTAT
>JBFFMY010000078.1:0-8953 GCA_041563475.1 Salibacteraceae bacterium | reverse complement strand
GAAGCAGAAAATTGTAAAAATGATTATTGTAATTATTATCTCTCCAATAATCGCAGTTACCATATTGATTATTAAATCCTCAATCCTTTTATTATTTAACAATGATAACGAATTACAATTAATAAATAATCGAACTCCAATATATAAAAAACTACCCACAATTAAATGGAACCCCCTTCCATATCCATCGTTTAAAAAACTCAAACTTTTTACCCTAATTCACTATACATAAGGTATGGGAAGAAAGTATACAAAGGTTTTTAAAAAAGATTTGTAGCCGCGCCAAGAATCGAACTTGGATCTAAAGTTTAGGAAACTTCTATTCTATCCATTGAACTACGCAGCCAATAATTTGCACGAAATTAATCACCAAAAGGGTTTACACAAAAAAATCAGATAACTCCCGGTTTGGTTTGTGTCAAAATTGTACTTACTCGCTATATTGTTTTCGTAAAACTACTTTTTGAATTTCCCGTTTTACAATAAGTGTGCTTATAGCTAACGCGGTATCATCTGGCATGAGATCCATTTGACGCTGTACCGATTTTTCGCTGATATCAATACGATACAGCAAACGCATTAAGCTACTAAAGTCGTTTTTGATGTAATGGGTCACGTGCGGGTAGACGGCATTAAATACATCGTCTAATGTAACAATAGGCGTATCCTCAATGGGCAGCGCTTCCATACTAAAATCTTTCAAAACCTGTTGCCATACCAACTCAACAATATCTGGATACTGCTGAATAATTTCTTGATTGGTATTTTGCCAAAACAGTTCGTTCACGATTAAAAGTCTCGAATTAACAGTGTGTTGATGATGTGATTTAGATTTTCTTTTTTCTCTTCAGGGATTTCAATTTCTTGAAGTAATTCAGTAGCTTTTGAAGAGTACTTCTTCATTTCCGCAGTGGCGAGTTCCTTAATGCTCAGCTTTTCAAAAATGGCTAAAACGGCATCTACCTTTTGCTTTTCATCAAAATCTTTGGCGTTTAACCACTTTGCTAACTCTTCAGAATCGTTTCCAGTAGCTAGTTGTTTGGCCTTGATAAGTAAATAGGTTTTTTTATTGGAAATGATATCTCCTCCTTTACGTTTACCTACTTTTTCTGTACCAAATGCATCTAAAATATCGTCTTGTAGTTGAAATGCGAGTCCTAAGTTTTCACCAATCACATACATTTTATCGGTAGACGCTTCATCGGCTCCACCAATTATACTTCCTGTTTTTAAGGCACAGGCTAATAAAACAGCGGTTTTTAACCGAATCATTTCCATATACTCCGAAATCGAAACATCCTCCCGGGTTTCAAATTCCATATCCATTTGTTGCCCTTCACATACACCTATTGCAGTATCGTTAAAAAGAGTCAATATCTCAGCTAAATAAATGGGTGGACTTGCACTTAATAATTGATACGCTTTGATCAGCATGGCATCTCCAGATAAGATCCCAGTGTTGACGTTCCATTTTAAATGGACTGTTTCTTGATTTCTCCGCAAGGGAGCATCATCCATAATATCATCATGCAGTAGTGTGAAATTATGAAAGACTTCAATGGCCAAAGCCTGAGGTAAGGCATTATACGGAGTGTGATCAAACATCTCAGCGGCTAAAAGCGTCATTAACGGACGAATTCTTTTACCGCCAAGGGATAAAATATACCGTATCGGTTCGTATAAACCATTGGGTTCACCTGATAAGTTTATCTTTTCGATACTCTCATCTAATTTTTTTGAAATTTCGCTTACTTGCTGCATGTATTTTTACGTAAATCAAGTGTTTGCCTATCGCAATTACTCCTGTAAGTTAGTTGATTATTTAAGCTATTTATTTACTTATCTGAAGGTTTAACTTGCGTTTCAGGATCAATGCGCAAACCAGAATAATCAATGTCATCTTCTTCATCGATAAGTTCGATTAATGGTTCTTTAAAAGCTTGATTCGTCAATCGTTTACCCATTGTTAAAAGTAGAGATGGCAAGAGCGTAAGATTTACAATCATGGCTACAATTAATGTTAGGGAAGTAAGAATACCCAGTGCTTGTGTTCCACCAAATTCGGAAGAGGCAAATACCCCAAACCCAAAAAATAAAATAACTGAAGTGTAAATCATGCTTACACCCGTTTCTTTCATGGTTTCAATAATGGCCGGTTCTAAATTCCAATGCTCCTTACCTAATTCCTGCCTGTACTTGGCCAAAAAGTGAATGGTATCATCAATGGAAATTCCGAATGCGATACTAAACACTAAAATGGTACTTGGCTTCAATGGTATTCCAAAATAACCCATCATGGCTGCGGTAACGAGAAGCGGAATCATATTTACAAAAATGGACATCGCAATCATTCTAAATGATTGAAATAAAACAGCCATAAGGGCCCCAATTATTAGGATGGCTAAGGCTAAACTTTGCAATAAATTTTTAACCAGATATTTTGTTCCTTTCAAGTAAACTACTCCCGGCCCTGTTAATTCTACTTGGTATTTGTCTATTGGAAAAATCTCCGCAATTTTGGGTGTTAAATCCGCAATAAGCGAGTCCATTTCAATAGTACCCACATCCTTCATTGGCACTGAAACCCGTGTAAATTGCTTGGTGCTATCCACATAAGCTTTTAGCAGATCAGAGTTCCCTTTTGTATTATCCAGATATTTTTTGATAAACAACTTTTCATTTCCAGAAACTAGTGCATATTTTGTTTCATCCCCGTTATAGAAGGCTTGCTTAGAAAATTTAACACCCTCAATGAGAGACATTGGTCTGCCAAACTCTGGGTATTCTTCAAATAACTCCGTGAGTTTATCTATCTTTTTTAAGGTCCCGCCCGTAACTGCTTTACCTGGGGATAAGGCATCAATCCCAACTTCAAAAGGCATAACGCCATTAAAGTTTTTCTCAAAATAATGAAGATCCATGATTACGCTACTATGACTTGGTAAGTCATCCGTTAGGTTGCCTGTAGTTTTCATTAAAGTTAATCCGTAAATGCAAATCGCAACAATACCCAATGACACCGCATAGACTTTGCTTCTATGGTGGGTGATTAAGAGGATAAGGAAGTCAATAAACTTGTTTAATCCCTTTCTATCTAAATGGCGCATTTGATTCTCTTTGGGTGGAGGCATAATACTCAAAATAGAAGGAATCATAAATATAGAAAGGATAAACAGCACAATTATGTTTAGGAAGGCAACGATTCCGAATTCTACTAAAATAGTGCTCTCGGTAAAAACAAATGCCAAGAAACCAACGGCTGTGGTTAGATTGGTCATTAGGGTGGCTTGACCAATTTTGCGTACAACACGACTAATGGCTAATATTTTGTTTTGATGAACTGCATATTCAGAATGGTACCGATTAATGAGGTAAATCGAATTCGGTATTCCAATTACAATAATAAGAGGAGGTATAATTCCGGTTAGAATAGTGATTTCGTACCCTAAAAATGCAATTATGCCAAAACTCCAAGTTACACCCAGGATTACCACTAGCATGGAAACCATAACGGGGGAAAAGGACCTAAAAAATATGAGTAGGATAATGATGGTAACTAAAACTACATATCCCAAAAATTGACTCAGTTCTTTTTTTACTAAATGGGTAATCATGGTACGGATAAAGGGCATTCCACTGTAATGGACAACGACATTGTTAGCTTCCATAAATTGAGTTACATCATCAAATACTTCCGATACAAGTGGCTCTCTTCCCTTAGAATTAAACATGGCTGAATCCAGAGAAATCAGCATTAAATTGATGTGATTGGTATCGTTATAAATTCTGTTTTTGTAAAACGGAAGTGAATATACCAGAGCTCTAACGCTATCTAACTCCGCTTGGGTTTGCAGCTCATGATCTACAATTTTAACCAAATCAAAACGCGCATTAGAAGTATCTTTTATAACATTGAATAATCGATTGATGGAAACAACGGTATCTACTCCATTAATAGATTCAAGCTGATGTCCGAAACGGTACCAAGAATTAAAAAGCGCTAAATCTTCTAAAGGGTTTTCTTCAATGGCCAAAAGCAAAACTTGCTGATTTTGACCATACATATCTTTGAATTTGTTATATTCTACAAGTGTCGAATCATTATCGGGCAGCATTTTAGGTAACGACCATTGCAAACGTATATCCGTAGAATTATAGCCAACAATAATGGTCCCCACAGCGATGGTGATCAAAATGTATGCGCTTTTTCTAACTATAAACCTGGCGAGTAATTCCCACATAAAAACTCGGATATTTCCGATAACCTACTAGTAAAGTAAAGGGCTCGAAATTAAGATATTTGTTAAGAATACAAAAGGTTGGGAAAAGGTTTGCTTAGAGTAGTTTTTTAGGCTTTCCGGCTACAAAATCTTTTAGGTAAAATGGCTCGAAATAAGCTACGTTCTCAAATGATGACTTCCCATACAATTCTTCTGATATTTGAGCCATTTGTCTGGCAGAAGGAAGAATGTTCTCCACAAAAATAGAATTTGGATGTGTCTCTAAAGTTTCTCTGCATTTTTCCATACCTGGGCCAAAAAACACCACCTTTTCTTGCAGTTCTTTTTGATAAGATGTTTCATCCACTACCACGGCTTGTGTTGGAGTAATCACCTGATTATTTGCATCTAACGCGCAGGAATACACCTCCATTCTTCGAGCGTCTAAAAGAGGGATTTTTGTGGCGGTTTGATTTTCAAGCAAAGGGTGAAGCGCCATCGCTTCGAGAGTTGGAACAGAAATTAATGGAATGTTTAGGCCATAGCACAAGCCTTTTGAAAATGAAACCCCAATGCGTAAACCAGTGTAGGAGCCAGGACCTTTACTTATTGACACAGCATCGAGGTTTTTTAGCGTGATTTTGGCCTCATTTAAGGCTTTCTCTACCAAATTCTCGAGTTCCTCGGCATGGGAGTACCCATTGTTTATTTCGTGTAAAGAAATGCATTTACCGTCAATTCCAACGGCAACAGAACAAACAGTAGTAGATGTTTCAATATTTAAAATGGTAGCCATGTGGCAAAAGTAGAATGAACTGCTTTAATGAGCGCTAATCCTTAAATTTATCGTCTGAAAATAGTTCTTCTTTGCTTTTCGCTTCTACCGTATCGTCATGCAATAATTTATTTGAGACAATGGAGTAGGGCCCCGAAATAATTTCTTCACTTTCTTCTATACCTTCAATTATTTGGATGTTTTTAGAATCTTGAATTCCTGTTTTTACTTTGCGCATTTGCGCTTTACCGTCTGCAAAAACAAAGACTACTTCAAACAATTCATCATCTTCGTATTCATCTAGGTTCACGGTTAGTTTACGCTCTACCTTTTCTGTAGTGTCTGGCCGCATGGCTACAGCCTGAATAGGAACTAAAAGAATGTCATCTAACTCATTTGTTTTAATCTCCACGTTTGCAGACATGCCTGGTCTAAAAGGACTCAAATGTGGGTTTTCTGCATCAATCAGATCCTTATATGACTCTCTATCAATACTTATTTTCACGTTGAATACGGTAATTTCATTACTTGCTTGCATACTAGAAGAAGCGGATGAATTGGCAATTTCTTTCACTATACCCGTAAATTTCCGATTCAGATAAGCATCTACCTCTACGGTAGTTGGATCACCTACTTTTACCCGAACAATATCACTTTCGTTTACTTCAACATGCACTTCCATTTGGGTTAAATCGGCTACACGCATTAATTCCGTACCCGCCATTTGAGCAGTTCCCACAACACGTTCACCAAGCTCCACACTTAACTTAGAAACCGTTCCATTCATCGGAGAATAAATGGTGGTTCTTTTCAAATTATCTCGAGATTCCTTTACGGTAGCTTGTGCGCTTTTTACGTTAAATTCTGCGGCTTTTAAGCTTTGCTCCGCAGCGTTTACTTCCGATTGCGCCACAAGAAATTCACTTTCCACACTTTCAAAATCCGCATCACTTACCACACCTTCCGCATTTAATTTTTTCTGCCGCTTATAGTTTTCGTTGGAGCTAATAAATCTTGATTTTGCCTGTTCCAGTCGGGCACGAGAGTTTGCCACATTGGCTTTGGATGAATTTAAACCCGCTTCTGATCTACTCACCGAAGAAACGTATAAATCTGGGTTGATTTTAATAAGCAAATCACCTTCCATTATTTTTTGTCCTTCTTTAACTGGAAGTTCGATAATTTCTCCGGGAACTTCCGGGCTTATCTTAACCTCTTTTTCAGGTTGAATTCTTCCCGTGGCGGAAACAATTTCCGTAATGTTTCCTAATTCACATTTTGTTGTTGTGATGGTGTATTTAGCATCGCCAGATTTTGATTTAGTTAATACAAAGTACAGTAGACCTGCTACCACAACTACGACCAAACCAATGAGTATTTTATTATTTTTCATGGCAGTTTTATATTAAAGAGTAAGTGATTTGCCTTGATAAAAGTCCAGTATTTTAATACGGAATATATAATCAAATTTTGCTCTAATTAAATCACTTTCAGCGCGATACAGGTTTGTTTTGGCAATGTTATAATCCACCGCATTGATCATACCAACATCAAACCTTTTTTGTGCATAATCAAATGCTTCTTGCAATGAAATCATACCTTTTTCGGTAGATTTAAATTTCTTGAAAGCAGCTGTAGCATTGGCATATGCCTGCTCAATATCTTGCCGTACTTTTTGTTTTTCTCGATCTAAGTTTGTTTCCGCAACCGCCACACTAATTTTAGCCCTATTAATGGTAGCTCTATTATTCATTTTATTGAAAATTGGAACCTGCAGACTTAGACCTAATGCTTGGTTAAAATTGTTACTTACTTGGTTACTAAAACCTTGTGTTTGAGTTATGGAGGTGTAGCTCGGAGCAACCACTATTTCATTGGAAGATTCAACAAATCCAATAGGAGAATTTCCATCAATTGTATACCCTAAAATATCTTTTGCATTTCCCGAATAACCAGAACCCACAGAACCGCTTAATACCAGTGTAGGAATTAACGAGCCATTGGAAAGACTTACTTGTTTTTCGGCACTCATTAAATTGTATTCGCTGCTTTTTATGCTTGGATAGGTGTCATAAGCCGTTTGTATAACCGCGTCCAAACTTTGAGGCAGTGCGAGTGAAGCGGAATCAAAGGAAGGAGGTGTAATGATTTGAATGTTTAAATCTCCCGGAAGGCGTAATAACTGTTTTAAGGATAAATAGGATAATACCATTTGATTATCGGCTTCTACTTGAGCGAGCTCTTCGCGCGCTAATTGTGCTTCGATATCAAATAAACTTCCTTTTGGTGCGCTTCCAGCATCTACTAACTTTTTGGTGCGCTCCACCTGTAATCGAGTAACTTCAAGTTGTTTATCCGCAACACTCAGTGATTCGGAATTGAAAAGAATTTGAAGGTAAGAGGTAGTCACCGCTAAAGAGGTTAAATACTGTGTGTTTTTATAGGCATAGTCTGCCGCTGATTCATCATAATTTGATTTCTTTAATTGGTTGAAATTCTGCAGACCAGAAAACAAAACCCAGTTTGCAGAAAGGTTAAAGTTTCCTGTATTCACAGTGCTTTGCGCAAATTGATTGGTAAATGGATCAATTCTTTGTCCGAAATTATACCCATAGTATGCGTTTGCATTTACACTTGGCAAAAATTGGCTTTTTGATTGTGTCACCCCTGTTTGAGTGCTTTGTACATTTAATTCCGCCTGACGTACATCCAAATTGTTTTCGAGTGCGTAGTTTACACATTTTTCAAGGCTCCAGCTTTCTTGGGAAATCGAAATCGCAGAGATAAAAAGGAGCGAAAAAGTCAAAAGGTATTTTGTCATAATTACGGTATTAATCTCAACAAATTTAGAATATCCTTCAGGCTATTTTTTATTATTTTAAAGAGCGTGTAAAAGCATATTTAAAAGGGATTAATTTGGGATAGGTGGTTTTTAATACTTAAAATGTTTGGATTTTTGGCCAGCTTAGGGCATTGAACCGATTAAATGAATTAAATGATATTGGGGTTTTTTCACGCATTTTTTTTTCATAAAAATCAGGGTTTACCCTGATAGGATGCTATAAAATTATGAGGTAATATTGAGGAGTTAATTGTTAATTTAAAACCTTATATTATGTTTATCTTACCCAAACACCAAACACCAAACACCAAAGCACCAAAGCACCAAAGCACCAAAGCACCAAAGCACCAAAGCACCAAAGCACCAATTTAAAATATTAGTAAACTTACTTTATGTAGTGTTCTTTTATTTACTAACTTTTTCATTAACCGCCCAAACCTATGTGAACCAATCTTGGCAAATGCAAGGTGGTAGCCCTAACCTTTCAGTAGATTGGACACAAACTTATACCTCAACCAATGGAGATGTGGTTGTAGTTGGCAACACGCTCAACGCAACTCAAATGACCAATATTTATTTAATGAAATACGATGAAGGAGGAAACCTTCTTTGGGATGTAGAATACAATGGCGCTATTTCAAACGATGATTACGGAACAGGAGTTGTGGTAGATGGATTAGGAAATATTTATGTTACCGGAGTTGTTTCTAATAACGTAAATGATGGCCTTGATTATGTTGTTTTGCATTATAATGATCAGGGGGTATTACAATGGCAGTACATATACGATGCTTTTGGCGAAGATGACATTTCAGCGGATATAGCCTTAACCTCAAATGGCAGTGTAGTAGTTACAGGTACAAGTTTTAAAACAACTAACCTAAACGATTATTTAACCATAATGGTAAATTCAGGTGGTTCCTTTATGTGGGCTAGCCGCTACAATTATGCTAATTTAGATGATGGTGCCATTAGCGTTGAAATACAAAACTCAAATAACATTGTGGTTACTGGCGGAAGCCAAAGTACCACCTCTTCTTTTGATGCAGCTACAGTTACCTATGATGGTAACGGAAATCAACTAGGTGTAGAAAGGCAAAATAGTTTAACCATTAG
>JBFFMY010000077.1:0-8979 GCA_041563475.1 Salibacteraceae bacterium | reverse complement strand
CTGTTTTTGGTCTAGATTAACTGCCACAATTGAAAAATCGATATCTGACTCCCTCTGATAGTGTAGTAACATATCCAATAAAGTATAGCTGTCTTTTCCGCCAGATAAACAGACCATAACCTTATCACCATTCTCAATTAGTGAATACGTTTGCCAAGCAGCCCAAACATCTCTTCGTAAATGTTTCTTAGCTCTATTAAATTTAGCTGTACTTTTTTCCATGCGGCAAAAGTAGGTAATAGGATTATTTTACAGGATTTTAGGTTTTATGAACGCTTTTTTAGTTTAACAGATTGACTGTCAAGTATAAAATATTTGTATTAATCTTACGTCTATAGTATATCACCACCCAAAAGTGTAAATAATGGAAATGACAATAGAGGAAATTGCCTTAAAACTAAAGGTTTACGAAGGAACCATAATTCGGCTAAGCGAGTATTTCGGCTTGTTTATTTATGATCATACGACCGAATCAAGAATCAGTTCAAAAGCAATGTTAAATTCATCTATGGTGAATTTTCTAGAGGACAATTCCAATTTTTATAAGAAATATCACGATGATTACCATGCGCAAAAAACGCCCGAAGTCATCGCTCAAACCATTAATCGAGATTTTAAATTGGTAGATGACTTTTTACAGGAAAAGTTCCCGGAGTTTTACGAAAACGGAAAGTTTAAGGAAGCAGCTAAAAAGGATCTTAAATATGTTTCTTCCTATGAAATTGACTTTAGACTAGGAAGTGGTAACAGAATTAACATGAATACATTGGGTCGGATTGCTTGGCATTTGGGATTTAAACAACAAATGATAATCGATCAAATGAAGTCCGAAATTCGTTTAGCAAAAGCGCCTAAAAAGCCTAAACCTGTCGCTATAGCTGTGTAGTTCTAGATTTCAATACTTTTTTAAGCATCTTTTATAGATGCTTTTTTTGTATCCAAACATATCGTTATATATTTGCATGCATAACGGAATGAAAAAAGATTATCACATAAAATCTCGTTTCTGGATTGAGACAAAAGAGGGTACATTCCTAGGGGATGGTAAGGTAAAACTTTTGCAATCTATCCAGATTAATGGGTCAATTTCGGCTGCAGCTAGAGATCTAGGCATTTCCTATCGTAAAGCATGGAAAATGATTGATGTGATGAATTCTCAAGCAACAAAACCTTTGGTAGAAAGACAAATTGGTGGTAAAAAGGGTGGAGGAACCCAAGTCACTCAAAATGGTTTGGACGCAATACAAACTTTTTTAGCTTTAAAGAAGAAATGTGCAGATTTTATGGATACGGAATTTGAAAAATTACAATTTTGATGAAAAAGGATTCCATTCAGACCAATTGTACATTTGTTATTCTTACAGGAGGAAAAAGCTCGAGAATGGGAACTGATAAGGGTTTACTAGAGCTTTCAGGAGAGAAATTTATAGATAAAGTCCTAAAAATAGTCACCTCTTTTTCTGAAAATATTCTGATTTCGGTAGGTGGCCATAACCTAAGTGGTTATGAAGGATTGGGATATCGAATAATTATGGATGAACAAGAAAACAAGGGTCCTATAGCCGGAATTATATCTGCACTACACCACGTTTCCAGCGATTGGTTTTTTGTGATTTCAGTAGATTCTCCCTTTATTACAGAAGAATTGATTCTTCAATTATGGAATAACAAAGGTGGGTATGAAGCCATTCTGTTTTCTGAAAATAATAAAAAACACCCATTGGTAGCCTTATATCAGGTTTCTAGTAAAGATAAATGGGAAAACTCTTTACTGACCAGTGAATTAAAGGTTCTGCAAGTAGTGGATAGTTTAAAATGTAAGATTCTTCCATTGGATCCTGAAAAGGCAGAACAATTGGCCAACATCAATACAAATGAAGAATATAAGTCATTGATTAATAGTAATTAAAATGAAATTGTATTTGAAATACTTTGGCTTAATCGCTGAATTAATGAAAGCAAGTGAGATAGACTTGGAGGTGAGTTCTGGGATTTCTGTAGGAGAATTAAAATCCAATTTAATTAATGGGAATCAAGAATTGGAGAGAATTTCTTTTTCTGTAGCGGTTAATCAACAAATGGTTACGGATGATTCAGTAGTATGCGAGGAAAATGATGAAATTGCTTTATTTCCCCCTTTTGCAGGAGGCTAATCAACTTAAATGAAATTATCCACTAAAGAAATACAACGGTACAAACGTCATTTGCTATTAAGCGAAGTGGGTGAGCTTGGACAATTGGCTCTGAAATCAGCACGTGTATTGGTTATTGGTGCAGGCGGTTTGGGTAATTCTGTGTTGCCATATTTAGCCGGTGCTGGAGTAGGTTTCATAACAGTTGTAGATCACGACAAGGTAGATGTTTCCAATTTACAACGTCAAGTGCTTTTTAGCGAATCGGATATTGGAAAGTATAAGGCAGAAGTTGCGGTTGAACGGTTAAAAGCGTTAAATAGTGAAGGTTCTTATAAATATATTACGGAGAAATTCACTTTAGACAATGCGATTAAAATAGCTATAGATCATGATGTTATAATTGATTGTGTAGATCAAATTCATACGCGATATTTAATCAATGATGTAGCCCAACATTTTGAAATCCCAATGGTGTATGGAGCCATTCATAAGTTTGAAGGACAAGTTTCTGTTTTCAATTATAAAGATGGAGCAACATACCGATGCGCATTTCCAGAGGATAAAACCAAAAACGCGAGTCCAAATTGTGAAGAATTGGGTGTAATAGGCGTTTTACCTGGTATTGTGGGGATGTATCAAGCCATGGAGGTAATTAAAATTGTAACTGGAATTGGTGAGGTTTTGTCAAATAAAATATTACTCATTGATTTATTGAATAATATACATCAAATCATTGCGATTCAAAAGAATACAAACTCTAAACATATTTCCCAAAAGAACTTGAAAATGAATCAACAAGAACAAATTGTAACGCATATTTCAGGTAGTGAATTGGAGAATGTATTACAAACCAATCCGAATATTAAAATAATTGATATCCGTCCGGAATGTGATATTGAAAGTATGATGAACATAGAGGTTGTGCATATTCCAGTATATCAGTTACAACAGCAGCTTCATCAATTAGATAAAAATCAGGCAACGCTCATTTTTTGCGCGCATGGAATTAATAGCCAATGGGCCAAAGAACTATTAATACAAGAAAATTTTACAACGATTTATCATTTAGATGGCGGAATAGCCGCTTTATAAAAGAATACAAATGGAAAAGACCAGAAAAATTAAAAACGTATTTAGAGAGGGGGCAATCACCTCTGAAATGATTGCCAAATCAATAGCTGCGCATCAACCTAAAACAGATATTGGGGCGCATGAAATATTTCTAGGACAAGTTCGTGCAGATCAAATTGACGGTAATGTGGTGAAATCTATCGAATACACTGCCCATGAAGACATGGCAAATGCAATTTTTCATGATATCCGCGAAGAAACTTTTAATAAGTTCGATTTGAGCTGCATTCATATTTATCACAGCTTAGGCAACGTAAATACGGGTGAGATTTGCCTATTTGTTTTTGTTTCTTCTGCCCATCGCGTGCCAGCCAGAAAGGCTTTGGAGTTTTTAGTAGAAGAAATCAAATCGAAAGCGCCCATTTTTGGAAAGGAAATTTTTGAAGACGAAAGTCATCAATGGAAGGTGAATAACTAAGGATGATTATTAGACAGCCAACAAATACTGAATTTGTCGATTTGCTGACCAAAGCAAACCGTATGAAACTCGATGTGACTAATTGTAAAGCAATGCAGTTCCATGCGGCTTTTATTAATTCAGAATTGGTTGGTTTTATTCGAGGGTTGAAAAGAGAAAACATCAATGAATTGGCTACTCTAGGGGTGTTGAGAGATTTTAGAAATAAAGGGATTGGAGCACAACTTATTAAAACCCTACAATCCAAATTCAATTCCTTGTATCTCATAACCGTAAAACCCAAATATTTCAAAAAACTAGGTTTTCATCCCATACAAGAAATACCGGAAGAGTTAAGTTTTAAATACACTAACCGATCATTATGGCACGGCTACGGTAAACCGGTAATAATGCATTGGAAATCATAAAATAAACATGGTAGATATTACACATAAAATAAATACATTACGCGTTGCAACTGCTCAGGCAGTAGTGAAAGTGAGTAAACCAGAAACGATAATAGCAATTCAAAATAACACGGTTCCAAAAGGAAATGTATTTGAAATGGCAAAAGCAGCGGGGCTTTTAGGCGTAAAAAACACGCCATTAATTTTACCCGATTGTCATCCGCTACCTATTGAGTTTACAGGCATTGAATATGAAATTGATGGGTTAACTATCATTGTAAAAATGACCGTTAAAACGATTTATAAAACAGGAGTAGAAGTAGAGGCAATGCATGGTGCGAGTGTTGTAGCACTAACAATGTACGATATGCTAAAACCGATTGATAAAGGCGTGGAAATTCATGCTATAAAACTATTGAGCAAAAAAGGCGGTAAATCCGATTTTAAAGATCGTTTTAGAACCGACTTAACCGCAGCCGTTGTGGTTTGTTCAGACACGATTGCAGCCGGCCAAAAAGAAGACAAGGCGGGGTTGGCCATTATATCTAAGTTAAAGGAAAGCAGCGTTGAGATTAAAGATTACGTGGTAATTCCGGATGAAAAAGAAATTATCGCTCAAAAACTGATGGATTACGTGGATGTAAATCTCGATTTAGTGATTTATACGGGAGGAACAGGGCTATCCAAACGAGATGTTACTCCAGAAGCGTTGAAACCATTATTAGATATGGAGATACCAGGGATTGCTGAAGCTATTAGAAGTTACGGCCAAGAAAGAATGCCTTTTGCCATGCTTTCTAGGAGTGTTGTTGGGATAAAAGGACAAACACTTGTATTTGCTCTTCCTGGCTCAACAAGAGGCGCTGAGGAGTCTATGGATGCCGTTTTCCCATTTGTATTGCATTTGTTCAGAATTATGAAAGGAGCGCGCCATGATAATTGATCAGCATCAACGAATTCATAGCTATTTGCGTATTTCCTTAATCGAACGGTGCAATTTACGTTGCACGTATTGTATGCCGGAGGAAGGGATTAAACTACTTCCGAAAGAGCATATTATGCGAAATGAAGAAATAGTGGATATTGCGCGGCAATATGTAGAACTAGGTGTAACTAAAATTCGGTTAACGGGTGGAGAGCCTTTAATGCGTAGAGGTTTAGACAATATCCTAGAAGGGTTACAAGCTCTGAATGTAGATTTAGGAATGACAACCAACGCCATCCTTTTACACCAACACTGGGATTTGCTTCAACGTACTGGGTGTACCTCTTTGAATATCAGCTTAGATTCATTGATTCCAGAGAAAATGAACGAGCTCTCTAGACGCGAAAAGTTTGATGTGATTATGGAGAATACCCTAGAAACCATAAAACGTGGGTTCAAGGTTAAAATAAATGTAGTTCTCCTGAAAGGGATTAATGATGATGAAATAGCCGATTTTATTGAATGGGGGCGTCATCTACCTATAACCGTTCGTTTCATAGAATTCATGCCGTTTAGCGGAAATAAATGGGATTGGAAAAAGGACGGAATAACTTTAGATGATGTATTAGAAAAAGCTTATAATCAATTCGGTAAGGATAATATTGAGAAGGTTCAAGATGAACCCAACGACACTTCTAAGAACTACAGAGTAAAAGGCTCTACCGGAAAGTTTGCCGTTATTGCCACAGTTTCGAATCCGTTTTGTGATACGTGTAACCGTATTCGGTTAACTGCAGATGGAAAAATGAAAAACTGTTTATTCTCCAAATCTGAAACCGATATTTTGAGTGTTTACCGTCAAGGATTACCATTAAAAGAAACCATTTTAAAAGGTATTTGGGGTAAAAAAGCGGTGAGAGGTGGCATGACCGATTTTGAAGATTTCTCAGATGCAGAGCAAAACCAAGATAATCGGAGTATGATTAGAATTGGGGGGTAATATTAAGTGTCTTTAGGCTGTCAGTTCGAGTATTTTTTCGAAGGGAAACGTAGAAAAAATGTATCGAGAACAAAAGCCAGAAGAATCGCTTCTCGATAAAATTCTCGCCAGCTCGAATCACTCGAAGTGACAATGAATGTGTATGGCTGTCAGTTCGAGTGATTTCTAGGAAATCGTATCGAGAACAGAAGCCCAGTAAAAAGCTTCTCGATCCAACCTCTAGTTTTACCATAGCCACTCGAAGTGACAAAAAATGTAATTATGATTAAACATCACTTATATCATGTATACATTCTTAAATGTAGTGATAATTCTTACTATACTGGGGTTTCCAGTAACCTGTCCAAAAGAATTCTGGAACACGAATCAGGATCACATAAAGACTCTTATACCTATTCACGAAGACCGATATAGTTAGTTTTTAATGCTGGGTTCACAGATATTGATTTAGCCATTTTAGCGGAGAAACAAATTAAAAAATGGTCGAGGAAGAAAAAGGAAGCACTTATCAACGAAGAATTTGAATTGCTACCTAGCTTGAGCAAAAAGAACTTTTAGTAATTACGAATATCAATTCGAATGATTTCGTAGATATTGTATATGGAGCACAAGGGCTGGGTAAATCGCTTCTCGATACAATTCTCACCAGAGCGAATCACTCGAAGTGACAATGAATGTGTATGGCTGTCAGTTCGAGTGATTTCTAAGAAATCGTATCGAGAACAAAAGCCAGAAGAATTGCTTCTCGTTACAACCTTCGTTGCATAAGCGAAAAGAAAGGGAATTAATAAATTGATAGGAATAACTCTTTGTCCTTTTTCCTAGATGAAAAAGGACATTTAAAAGCTTTTCCTCGGTCAATTGAAGTGACAAAGAATGACAAAAAAAAGCCCCGTAACTTTGTAGTTACGAGGCTTTTCAAATTTGTAAAAGTCTTATTTCTTAAAACTATCCGCTACAATCCATTCTTTGGTTCCATGCGTATGGTTGTAAAAACCGTTTCCAGATTTTGCACCTAAATGTCCCGCTTGAACCATATTCACTAATAGAGGAGAGGGAGCATATTTTGGATTCCCAAATCCATCATGCATTACTCTAAGTATAGAAAGACAAACATCTAATCCAATAAAATCAGCTAATTGCAATGGTCCCATTGGATGTGCCATTCCTAATTTCATCACTGTATCAATTTCTTCTACACCAGCCACACCTTCGTGAAGGGTAATAATGGCTTCGTTGATCATTGGCATTAAAATACGGTTGGCCACAAATCCAGGGTAATCATTCACTTCAGTAGGCGATTTTTTCAATTTACGGGAAAGATCCATGATGATAGCCGTAACTTCATCACTGGTTTGGTATCCGCGAATAATTTCTACCAATTTCATTACCGGAACTGGATTCATGAAATGCATTCCAATAACTTTATCTGGACGAGAAGTAACAGATGCTATTTGTGTAATAGAAATAGAGGAAGTGTTACTTGCTAAAATCACCTCAGGACTTGTTAATTCATCCAAAGTCTTGAAAATATTTAATTTTAAATCTACATTTTCAGTGGCGGCTTCCACAACTAATCCCACACCATTCACACCTTCACCCATATCCGTATAAGTGGTAAGGTTGGCTAACGTGGTAGTTTTATCTGCTTCGGTAATGCGTTCTTTGCTCACCATTCGATCTAAATTCTTCGTAATAGTAGCAATAGCTTTATCAAGCGAATTTTGAGAAATATCAATTAAAGATACTTTGTAACCAAACTGAGCAAAAGTGTGGGCAATTCCGTTTCCCATTGTACCCGCTCCAATAACTGCAACTTTTTCCATTCTAAATGTTTTTGTTTTGTGTTCTAAATAAGAGATTACCTCCTGAAAAGGCGGCAAATTTAGGTTATTTGATGAATTTAAGGAATGACTTTTATGGGTGGATTGCGAGGAGTTATTTTCCTGCTCCTTTCAAAACAATTTGAATGGTGTAGATTAATATTTTTAAATCGACCAAAAGCGACATGTTTTCAATATATAGGATATCAAACTCTAATCTTCGAACCATTTCATCCACGTTCTCTGCATATCCATATTTCACTTGTCCCCAACTTGTAATTCCTGGTCGAACCTTTTGAAGGTGAGAGTAGTGGGGAGCCCTATTTTTAATTAAATCGATGTAGAATTTACGTTCTGGTCTTGGCCCCACAATCGACATATCACCAATCAACACATTATAAAATTGAGGAATTTCATCTAATCGTGTTTTACGTAAAAATCGTCCTATTGGTGTAATTCTCTGGTCGTGTGTACTGGAAAGAAGCGGCATGTCCGTTTCAGCATCCTTATACATGGAACGGAATTTATGAATCATAAAAGCTTTACCATTTTTTCCAATACGTTCTTGCGAATAAATAATGGGCCCATAGGAGGTAACTCCCACAATAAATCCTACAATAATGTACAATGGAGAAAATACAATCAACACAAATAAGGAGCCTACGAAATCAAACAATCGTTTTAACGACTGTTGATACGGAGGCATGATTTGCTTACTGATATCAATAAGAGGCGCCCCAAAAATGGCCGACATTTTAACCTGACCAGTCAAAATAGTGTACATATCAGGAATGATTTTGATATTAACATTCCCTTCATCTAAAATGGCGATGATTTCTTCAATTTTATGGTGTTCCGAAGGTTCAATGGCAATTATCACATCTTCAATGTCATACTCTTGGATAATTTGATTCACATTTGAAACATGACCCAAATGGCTAACCTCACCCGTTAATAGGTGCTGAGATGTGCCATTTACATGCACAAAACCTACGGTTTTAAATCCACTTGATTTTTTAGCTGATTCTAAATCATTGTAAAGTTTGAGCGCATTTTCGTTACTTCCTATAATCAAGGTATTGTAACCTATAATTCTATTATGAATTCTATGAACTGTACTGTTTACAAGTATGAACCGGAAAAAGAACGTAATTAAAAAGT
>JBFFMY010000076.1:0-9159 GCA_041563475.1 Salibacteraceae bacterium | reverse complement strand
TGCTTTTCAGAATAAACTAGAACCCCTAGCTATAGCGGAGTTTTGGTGGGGGAAATCCCCAAAAAAAGAAATTAGAAAACAAGGGTATTTTTATCCCGCATGCAAAACCAAATGCGAGCCCATTTTAAATCACATGCTGAAAGGTCTTGATGTAATGCCCAATATCATTCAGGTTCAACCAAAAAAGGAAATTGAATTGGTTTATGAAGATGACTTTATTGCAATCATAAATAAACCCTCCAATTTGTTATCCGTACCTGGAAAAACCACTAAAGATTCGGTGGCACTTAGAATGAGAAATAAATTCCCCAAATCCACTGGCCCTATAATAGTCCATCGGTTAGATAGATCTACATCTGGCTTAATGATTATTGCAAAAAGCGTAGAGGCCTACCATTCGTTACAAAACCAATTCGCTAAACACTCTATAAAGAAAACCTATGTTGCTATACTGGATGGGGTAGTAGATTCGGATTCTGGTGTGATTGATTTACCACTTCGGGTAGATATTGAAAACCGACCCAGTCAATTGGTGTGTTTTGAGCATGGTAAAAATGCCGTAACCCACTGGCAAGTTATGGAACGGTCAAACAATCAAACACGCATAATTTTTCAACCCATTACAGGAAGAACACACCAATTACGGGTTCATGCCGCACATTCGTTAGGACTAAATATTCCGATTTTAGGTGACGATTTATATGGAAACCCTAAAAGTAGGTTGCACTTGCATGCTGAATCCCTTTCATTCTCTCATCCTATTACCAATAAAGAAATGTATTTCAAGGTTTTAGCTGATTTTTAATTCAATGTATAAACCCTTTACAATTTTGAGTAGAATACACTACTTTTGCGCGCTCAAAACAGAAAAACAATTAAAATGGCAGGTACTATAACGTATACAATGGTTAAACCTGAGGCAGTAGCCGCAGGACATACAGGACATATTTTAGGCATGATTACAGATGCTGGATTTAGAATTGTGGCTTTGAAAAAAGTTCAATTAAGTGCGGAACAAGCAGGTGAGTTTTACGAAGTTCATAAAGAACGTCCATTTTATGGAGAGCTTGTTGAGTATATGTCAGGCGGTCCTATCGTAGCTGCGATTCTTGAAAAAGCAAATGCAGTTGAAGATTACCGTACCTTAATTGGTGCAACTAACCCAGCTGATGCTGCAGACGGAACTATTCGTAAACGCTTTGCAAAATCTATTGGTGAAAATGCTGTCCACGGTTCTGATTCAGATGAAAATGCGCAAATTGAAGCAAATTTCTTCTTTTCAAGATTCGAAAGATTCTAAATATATTCAAGTAAGGAATATCTCTAAATCCCCATTCGTTGGTTAACGAATGGGGATTTTTTTGTTCCTTATTTTATATAGAATATATCATTATTTACTGATTAGTAGCTATTTACGTATTGATTATTGATGTAACCCACTTTATCCTACTCCCCTTCCACTTATCATTAATCTTAACCGAACCTCACAAATTTTAAAAATATATACTACTATGTTTTGCATAGTACTTGCTTTAATACATATATTTGCATAACCAATTACTATATACATTTCAATTACACGAAAAAAGTAAGGTCATGAAAACAACAATTACAATAATAATAGGTCTTTTAATAAGTCTTTCCGTTTGGGCAAAATCAAATGAAATGTCCACAGCGTATTTTATCTGTCATTTTGAAAAAGTAGTTTCGGAAAAAGATATGGAACAATTAAAGAGTCAAGGTTTTGAAATTTTTAAAATAAATTCAAAAGATCATATTATATATGTGAAACCTAAATCCAATTCAATTTTCTCAAAAGAATTGAAATCCAACATGACGCAACTTATTAGTGTAGATAAAAATGGAAATAGAACGTATTTAATTGAATCCATTACAAATGAATCTCCAGAATTTATAAAGCTATTCTTCAATTTCATTTAGAAATATTTTAACGAATTTTAAAAACACAACGCATGAATATAGAAAACACAAAAGCGCAAATGCGAAAAGGGGTTTTAGAGTATTGCATTTTGTTGTTGATTAAAGACAACGAATTATATCCTTCAGAAATAATATCAAAGCTTAAGGAAGCCAAGTTAATTGTTGTAGAAGGTACTCTTTATCCACTTTTAACGCGATTAAAAAATGCAGGGATATTAACGTATAGATGGGAAGAATCCACATCTGGACCCCCGCGAAAATATTATAGCTTAACTCAAATTGGGGAAGCTTTTGCAGGTGAACTTTCAACCACTTGGAATGCACTTGAAACCGCAGTAAAATCAGCACAAAAACAAAGTAAATAACTTCAGAACTATAAAATGAAACGAACCAATTCAATATCCTTCAAAAAAAATGAAGTAAATTGCTTGGCGACTTCCATAAGACTTTTCTAACAAAAGACGTGAACTTATGAAAAAGACATTAACAATAAATTTAAGCGGAATTGTTTTCAATATAGACGAAGATGCATTCATCGTATTAAAAAGCTATTTAGATACCATTAGAGGATATTTCAAAACTTCCGAAGGAAGAGATGAAATTATGACGGATATAGAATCTCGCATTGCAGAAATGTTGCAAGAGAAACTACATGGTGGTAAACAAGTTATCAATTCGACAGATATCAGTGAAATTATATCCATTATGGGGCAACCTGAGGATTATATTACTGAAGATTTGGATGATGAACCTTCTCGTGGATATTCAAATCCTAGATCTACAACATATAGCCATTCCAAACGCAGGTTGTATAGAGATACCGATGAAAGCGTGATAGGTGGTGTTGCATCAGGAATTGCATATTATTTCGGTATAGATCCATTGTGGATACGATTAGTATTTGTAATAGCTGTTTTCGCAGGATTTTCAGGGATTTTAATTTACATAATCTTATGGATTATAATGCCAGAAGCCCGTACTCCATCAGAAAAGCTCGCCATGAAAGGCGAGCCTGTTACCTTTGAGAATATTGGTAAAACAGTGGAAGACGAAATAAACAACGTAAAAAAAAAGCTCAACAATTTAGATCAAGATCATATTAGAAAACACCGAGATTCTATTCATGGTTTTGTTGGAAACGTTGCAGACTTCATTCTCAGCGTTTTCAAATTCGCTCTAAAGGCAGTAGGTAAAATCTTAGGATTTCTATTCATTATTATTGGAGGAATTCTACTAATTTCTTTGCTTTTTGGAACCTTTGCTCCAATAAACAACGTGTTTTTTGATTCAAATGATGTTGTTGTGGGTTACAACTTAATGGAATTATCCAACGTGTTTTTCGCCTCAGGCACCGATTTCTGGATTGCTCTTATGGGATCCATTTTCTTAATTGGAATTCCCTTTTTAGCTCTACTTCTCGCGGGTTTTACTCTTTTATTCAATATTAAGATTCCAAAATATACAGGCCTGGCCATGGCTGGTGCATGGGTTTTAGGTTTAATCCTCACTACGATTGGGGGAGTAAGTACCGCAGTTGATTTTGCGAAAGAGTCTAGTTTTACGGAGGTTGTTACTATTAATAACACCCAAAATGACACCTTATATCTTGACATTTTAGATCATCAAAAAATGACGAGTAACCAAAAGACAAAACATGTGTATAATGAGTTTTTTAAATTACGAGATGGAATCCTAACTATTGATGGAATTGACGTAGATATTGTGCCATCTAATGGATATCAAACAGAATTTGAAATAGTAAAAACGGCCCGAGGTAATTCCTTTGAATCTGCCGATAAAAGAGCTTCTAAAATTGATTTTAAGTTTGAACAAGATTCAAATCATCTAAAAATTGATCCGTACTTCAGTTTTAATATTAACGATACCTGGAGGAATCAAGAAGTTCAATTAAACGTGTTTTTACCTGTAGGAAAAACAGTTTATATTCCGAAAAGTTACAAGTATTTATTGGATGATGTAGATAATTACACGAACACCAACGATAAATACATGGTGGAGCATTTTTGGACTATGACTGACTCCGGCTTAGTTTGTCCTTCCATTACTCAAAAGGAAGAAATTAGTATTCATAAAACGACAATCACCGATATTGACGAGAAATTAGAATTAAAAATCATAGACGGAGAAGAAGAACATTCAGTCGTTATTTCAACCCACTAATTGGGTTTAACTATTTCTAAATCAATTTATATGTGGAAAAAGAGGTGAGAATCGAAATGATTTTCATCTCTTTTTTTGTCTCAAATTTTACGAATAAAAAACAATTATCAGCTCGTAAATTTACCGTAAACACTGGCGATAATCCATTATTTTAACTTTCAGGATGCCTAGAAATTCGAGGCAATTTTATAGGTATAAAAACATTATTTTTGCATTCTTGAAATGACTAATTAAACAGTGAAATATGGCAGACGTTAAAGAAGCTTTAGAAGATGTGGATGTTATGACTCAACAAGAGTTGAAAAATGAAATCTTAACTGATTTTAGGATTGCTAACGAAAGCCGAGAAGCAAGTCTTATTGGAAGACGAGAAGTTCTTACAGGGAAAGCCAAATTCGGAATTTTTGGTGATGGAAAAGAATTAGCACAAATTGCCTTAGCTAAACAGTTTCAAAATGGTGATTTCAGATCAGGTTACTACCGTGATCAAACGTGGATGATGTCTGCCGGGCTTTTATCTTTAGAAGAATTCTTTGGTCAATTATATGCAAATCCAGACCCTAAAGCGGATCCAAATTCATCTGGTCGTCAAATGAACTGCCATTTCTCCACTCACTCTCTTGATGAAAACGGGAATTGGAAAAACTTAATGAGTCAAAAAAACTCATCTTCTGATATTTCTCCTACTGCTGGCCAAATGCCTAGGTTGCTTGGTTTGGGACTCGCTTCAAAAATTTACCGAAATAACACCCTACTTCATACCCCAGATTTTAAAAAATTCTCAAAAAAAGGAAATGAAATTGCCTTTGGGTCCATCGGTGATGCGTCTACTTCTGAAGGCCCTTTTTGGGAGACTATGAACGCGGCTTCCGTGTTGGAAGTTCCAATTGTAATGTCAGTTTGGGATGATGGTTATGGTATTTCTGTTGAGAAAAAATATCAAACAACCAAAGCAAGTATTTCAGAAGCCTTAAAAGGTTTCCAAAAAGAAGCCGGAACGAATGGCTTCGAAATTTTCAGAACAAAAGGTTGGGATTATGCCCATTTATGCCTGACCTATGAAAAAGCAGCAGAAATAGCCCGAAATAATCATACCCCAGTTTTAGTACATGTTGAAGAAGTTACTCAACCCCAAGGTCATTCAACTTCAGGTTCACATGAACGTTACAAATCGCAAGAGCGTTTAACATGGGAAAAAGATTTTGATGGAATAGTAAAATTTAAAGAGTGGATTCTAGCAAAAGGCATAGCTACTCCGGAAGAATTAGAAGCTATTGAAAAACAATCTAAAAAAGATGTTAGAAATGCGAAAACAGCAGCTTGGGCCAGATTTTTTAATCCAATACAAGAAGATAAACAACGGGTTGTTTCTATCATGAAAGAAATAGCTGCATCGAGCAGTAAAAAAGTTTTTATTGAAAAAGCCATTACTGAATTAGAAAAAGAAGACGAGGCTTTACAAAGAGAAGTCACCTCTGCAGTTAGAAAAGTCATTCGTTTAAGTGTAAACGATTCCATGCCAGCAAGAACGAAATTATTGACCTGGTATAAAAATCAACAAGGTAAAATGGACCAAGTGTTTCACTCTTTTACCTATTCTGATTCTGAACAATCGCCACTTAACATTACGGGCATTAAACCTACAATTACTGACGAATCACCATTAGTAGACGGAAGACAAATACTTAGAGATAATTTTGAAGTCATTCTAAATATTCACCCTGAGGTTTTAATTTTTGGAGAGGATGCGGGGAAAATTGGAGGAGTAAACCAAGGATTGGAAGGTCTTCAAGAAAAATTTGGTGAAATCCGCGTTTCTGATACCGGAATTCGGGAAGCAACTATTATTGGCCAAGGTATAGGAATGGCAATGAGAGGTTTAAGACCCATTGCTGAAATCCAATATTTAGATTACATCATGTATGCCATTCAAGTTATTTCAGATGATTTAGCTACGGTTCATTACCGTTCGGGTGGTAAGCAAAAAGCTCCATTGATTATTCGAACACGTGGACACCGTTTAGAAGGTATCTGGCACTCTGGCTCACCGTTAGGCACTATCGTTAATTCTGTGCGAGGCGTGCATGTATGTGTCCCAAGAAACATGACCCAAGCTGCAGGTTTTTACAATACACTTATTGCAGGAGACGATCCAGCCATCGTTATTGAGTCATTGAATGGTTATCGATTAAAAGAAAAGGAACCGTCAAATTTAGGCGAGTTTACAATTCCATTGGGACAAATTGAAGTCATGAAACAAGGAAACGATCTTACTATTGTTACCTATGGTTCTATGGTTAGAATGGTGGAAGATGCCGCCAAACAACTTTTAGAATTCGGAATTTCAGTTGAAGTTATTGATATTCAAACATTTTTGCCATTTGATTTGAATCATGATATTAAAACTTCCTTAGAAAAAACCAATCGTTTGTTAATTGTGGACGAGGACGTTCCTTCTGGAGGATCTGCCTATATTCTACAGAAAATTTTAGAAGAACAAAATGGATATTACCACCTCGATTCTAAACCAGCTACCTTAACGGCTACAGATCATCGACCACCTTACGGTACAGATGGTGATTATTTTTCAAAACCCTCTATTGAAGATATTATTGAAAAAGTGTACAAAATTATGCAGGAAACAAATCCGCAAAAGTTTCCAGAAATGTTCTAAGAAAAAAAAGCTGTAATTGATTGCGGCTTTTTTTTATTCTTCTAAAACAACTTGATATACTACTACCCTTTCACCTTTTATTATATTCACCTTCAATGTTTTAAACTTAAGATGATGATGGTTTGCTTTTCTTGTAATTGAAAATAGCTCTGCATTTTCGGGTAAAACCATTACTACCATCGTATCGCGCATTCCTCGAATACGTAATTGAGAGAACAACGCATTAAAAAATTCAAAATTATTCCCACACATATATCCCCTTTCAAAAACGGAGGTGGGATTTTCTGGAATCGTAGGTGGATTAATGAATATATAATCAAAATGAAAATGAAGGTTTTCAAAAAGGTTAGAATATACCGGAATTATGGTTTTGTTTTCTTCTCTTGCGCGCACAGAAAGTTCATTTAAAGCTACTTCATTAATATCTGAAGCTGTGACAATACCATTTTTTGAATCACAAATCAAGCTAACTATTCCTGTACCACAACCCAATTCTAATATCGTTTTTTGCTCTAAATCAACGGTTTCAATGTAGTTAAGCAATCCCAGAGTTGTATTAGAAGAAAGGGGTGAAAACACACCTTCCAAAACATTTACCTCTAAATCTTTATACCGAAATACCTGTGGTTTATTTGTGAACCACCTATGATAGGTTTCAAAGAATGGATCCGATATTTTATGATATAATTTTCGAATATTCACTTACTTGTCCCTTTTTCAATATTTGCGAAAAGGTAAGTCACCAAAAACAATATTGAATCGTTCTTTAAAAGTTAATCCTGGCTGTTTTACCTCTCGCCAAATTACGACAAATTCGTGCATCCCAACCACCCAAGGATTTTGAGTTTCAATGTTATTCGGAATTCCATAAACAATTTCTTCATCTGTTTTTTTGAAAGTTCCAAACATCTTGTCCCAAATAATAAATATTCCTCCAAGATTTTTATTCAATAATTCTGGGTCGTTGCTGTGGTGAAGAGAATGATTAACAGGAGTTTGCATAAATTCTTCAAGAACACCCAGTTTCCCTATCAATTTAGTATGCACCCAGAACTGATAGAAATAAACGATAGAGTCTGTGAAAAAAACATCTATTGGACTAAAACCAAACCAAGGCATTACCGTCCACAATGGAAATTTAAATACTTGTAATAAAAACAATCCACGGATAGATACGGTTAAATTGTATTGCTCAGAATTGTGGTGTGCCACATGAAGTGCCCAGAAAAAACGACTTTTATGTGCAATCCAGTGAAAAACATAAAACATAAAATCATTGAATAGTATTAAAGCTGCCCAATAGAAAACAGCCAAATACCACGGTTCCTTGGCTAAATCAAAAATGCGGTGTTCATAGGCAAAACTGAACCATACAAATACAATTCCCTTTACTGATATAATGGCGATGAAAGTCAAAATAGCCAAGAACATATTCGTTAGCGTATCCTTAATTTCATACAATTTTGTGGTCTGATATGCAGAAACGACCATTTCACCCACAATAAATGTTACAAAAAACAAAATCATGAAAATCTGGTCTGGACGAGCTGCTTGATTTTCAATTACCTCAATTACGTTCATTGCTTTCGGTTTATCACAACAAAGCTATTAGAATATTTTAATTTCAAAAAGAACAATCCTTGCGATATTGAGCATTATTTTACTGGATTAATAATTAATTTAGCTGCATGCATCCAGAACTATTTAAATTCGGTACGCCAGAATTCTTACACGGTTTTCTTCCTAATTACATAACCATTTATGCATATGGCGCACTTATATTTCTTGGCGTAATTGCCGCTTATAGCTATTTAAAAAAGAATGCAAAAAGTGAATTTGGAATATCTGAAGAATCCTCCCAAAATTTACTCATAGGATTAATTATCATGTCTGTTTTTGGTGGGAAGTTTTTTATGATTTTCGAGGATCCATCATACTACCTATCCAACCCCAAGGTACTTTTTAGTAATTCTGGTTTTGTTTTTTATGGATCATTAATTTTTTCCATGGGATTTATTTATTGGTTTATCAAAAAATATCAACTTTCTACCTGGAAGTTTTTAGATTTAATTGCCTTTGTTACCTTGATAGTGCATGCATTTGGACGGGTTGGATGTTTTTTCGCTGGGTGCTGTCATGGAATAGAAAGTCATGGGCCTTTAGCTGTGACATTCACTGACCCCTTAAGTCAGGCCGAGCCTTTAAATACGCCCTTGTATCCAACCCAATTATTCAGCGCATTTATGCTCATTAGTATTTTCGGGATTTTATGGCTAGTAAAAAAAAAACAAGCTTTTGCGGGTCAACTATTTCTTTTGTATCTCATCCTATACTCCACCGGACGATCCATAATTGAAGAGTTT
>JBFFMY010000075.1:0-9699 GCA_041563475.1 Salibacteraceae bacterium | reverse complement strand
CTACATTGGCATACATATACTGGATGGTAGAGGCTTGGGCCAAGGATATTTTATTGTTAATGTGGTTGTAAAACAAACCGAATTTGAATTTATACTTCCTTGTTTTATGCAAACGTGCATAGCTAAAATTTACGCTTGTATGAAGTGCAGTTTCAGCTTGAAGATCTGGGTTGCCATGAATGTCGTGGTTGATATCTACAAAATCTAAATACAATTCTTTTACCGATGGCGCTCTAAACCCACGCGCAACCGATGCACGAATAGCCATTCCGCTGCGAGGTAAGTATTTTATATTTAACGAGGGAACTAAAGGTGAGCCATATTTGGTGTTGTAACTCATCCGCAACCCCGGACGAATAGTCCATTTCATACTGGGTGAAATCTCAAAACTCGTAAATACCGCATAGTCGCCAATAGATTGTTGTTGATCCAAAATTCGGGCACCGCGAGCCGTTTCGTTGTTCAAATCTAATCCTACCTGGTAGCCCCAAATTTTACCTTTCGGTTGGCTAGTGAATGTAGAACGCACCATCATTAAATCGGTTTGCGTAGTGTCATTTGCGGAGGTAGTTGGATTTTCAATAGACGAAACACCCGTAAGGTCAGTGATGTACGAAAGTTTTTGACGTTCGTAATAATTGTAAGCCGCTAAAACATTTAACTTATTGGTAGAATCCAATTGCAAGTCGAGGTTCAAGCTATTGTCAAAACGATTGGTAATGTACTTATCGTCAAAAGCGGTTTCTTGGTATGGCCCTCTTGGATATCCACGGTTGAGTATCGTTTCATTAAACCCACTAAAATTGTAAATAATAGACCCTTTTTTAAGTATACGCCCGTATTTTAATCCTCCTAAAAATTGCGTTCTTGGTTTCCATAGTTTCACGCGTGAGGAGTCGGCTAACGGCTCTGGATTACCAAAAATAGGGTCGTCAATATTCCAACCATTAAAGAAATTACGCGTAAAATTAATGCCGCCAAAGTTTTTGCCTTTGCTTACGCTAACGGCTGCATCGGCATTGAAGGTTCCGATATTCTCCGTGTACATTTTGGCGTTGGTAGAAAAGGGCTTTTTCGTATCTTTTTTGGTAATGATGTTAATCGTTCCGGCTAGGGCATTACTTCCATACGAAACAGATAACGGGCCTTCCACCACTTCAATACGCTCCACATCGTTGAGGTTGATTTGGCTCAAATCAATACTGCCATTTAAGCGACCAATCATCGGTACGCCATCGACTAAAATTTTCACGTTTTCACCAGAAAGACCTTGAATAGAAATACTACTTCCTAAAACACCATCTTGTGAAATATTCATGTTCAGCTCACGGGCTAAAACTTGGTCGAGCGAAACGGCATTTAACGCATCAATTTTATCTCGGCCAATCAAAGAAATTTTATGCACTGCCTTTTCAGGACTTCCTGCGGTAAACTGACCTGTCACCACCATTTGGGAAAGCATTTCGGCACTTTCATTTAATTTAATGGTCGTAGACGTACCGCGTGTAATCGTGTCGTTAAACGGGTCAAAACCAATAAATGAAACATGGATTTTAATTGCGGTAGAAAATTTTGTTGGGTTAGGTAATGTTACAATTCCGCTTTGGTTTGCAATAACATATTCCGAATGTCCTGAAGTAATATCCGTAAATTTAACGTGGGCAGAGGGTAGGGGGCCGCCTAAGTTCCCATCGGTAATGGTAAGTTGGGTGGTTTGGGCATGAATTAATCCAACACAAAAAATCATCCCCAAACTGAGGATGATTTTTCGAAATATGTTGGTTGAATTTTGCAAAAGAATAGTCTTTTACTCGATGAGTTTTTATTGAACGATTAGTTTCTGGATAGCTGTTTTTCCGCCATTTTCAATACGAACGAAATACACCCCACTTTGCCAATCGGCTACAGAAATTTCGAGGTTATTTACCCCAGATACATTTCTGTTTAATTGATACACTTGACTTCCAGTAATCGAAAAGATAGACACATTCACGGTGTTTAACGCTTCATTTTCTATCGAGATGTTCAATACATCGGTAGCTGGATTAGGATACACATTAATACCGGTTAAAGGCGTGTTTAAATCTTGCACACTTACACCTTCAACACGTTTTTTATTGAAGTTAAATTGGGCAATGGTGTAGTCAAAACCTGTTAGGGTAATTTGCCACACGTTGTTATTGGTATCTGCCACGAAATATGTCAAGCTATCTGAAATATCATACATGAAAGTAGTGTTGTTAAACGTTTTCCAATCCCAACCAATTTCTCCAATTGAATCCACATAGTTTAGGGTTGTCCAGTCTACATTATCCACATCTACGTCTTTCGCTTCTCCGGTAGTTCTAAATTTATTGGTTTGAATACCTGCTACGTTGTAGTAACCACCTACTGGGTAACGTGCAGTGTAACGGCTAAAAAGAATATCCCAATCGGTAGCCATTGGCTCTAAATCCATAGTTGAATCGTGATCAATAGAATAATACACAAAGTTTTTTCCAGTATAATTTGTTTTCACAATAGAACCTGAAACTTCGTCAGAACCATCTAAATTGGCATATTTAAAATCCCAACTTTGAGTCATAGCCATCATTCCAGTAATTACAAATTTCTTGAAATCACCTGCTTTGGTTTTAATAATGTAAATGCTATCGCCCTCTACATTGTGGCTAACATTGTTATAGATACCCCATCCGTAATCAGGGTGATTTGAACCAGTCGACATAACGGTTTCGCTCCAATCGTTTTCATTGTTTCTTCTGGGTGTCCATGTTGACAAACCAGTGGTGTCAATGGTGTTCCAGGAAGAAGTATCTCCGTTTGGATATAAATAAAGGGCTACTTTGTGACCGTCATTGGTGCGTACATCTACATTAAAGCCGCCAATACCAAACGCTAAATCCCAATCTGAAGTGGAGGTTTTAACGATGCCGTTACTAAAACTGTAATACGATTGCGAAACATACCCTGCACCGATAGAAACGGAATCTTCTTGAGCGAAGGTTATAAAAGGTACGAATACGGTAAGAAATAATGGTAATAATTTTTTCATGATTGTTTATTGATGTTGTTTATAATTACCGTGCAAATTAAAGACAAGAAAGAAGAGTTTGTTGTCATGTTAAAGTCATAAAGAACTACCTAAAAGTAGTGATTTTTATCAGGTTTTGCGTAGGGTCGTATCCGATGACACACCCACAATGAAAAAGGAAAATGCCCCGTAATTGACGCTGATTGTTAGTTTTGCATTCACTTAAAAAAAGCAGATTGAAAGTTTACCATGGCGTGGAGGAGTTTGTGGCTCCAGAATTTCCGATTGTTACCACCGGCACCTTTGACGGGGTGCATACCGGTCATATGGAAATACTTAACCGACTCAAAACATTAGCAAAACAACATCACGGAGAATCGGTAGTGGTTTCGTTTGATCCACATCCGAGAACGGTTATTCATCCCGATTTCGATACCCAATTGATTCATACCATTGACGAAAAAATTGACCGCTTGGAGAAAGCAGGTATTGATCATTTTGTGATAATTCCGTTCACGTTAGAATTTTCTAGAACCACTTCATTGTCGTTTGTACGCGATATATTGATTCGTAAACTCCACACCAAAATATTGGTTATTGGATACGATCATCAATTTGGCAGAAATAGAGAAGGTTCTATTGAAGATTTAGAAGAATACTCCCGTTTGTATGATTTTGAAATTGAACAAATTCCGGTACAAACATTTGAAGATATCAATATCAGTAGCACCAAAATTAGGCACGCATTGGCCGAAGGAAATATTGATCGAGCCAATAAATATTTAGGGTACGATTTCTTGCTTACCGGAGAAGTAATTCACGGGCATAAATTGGGTAAAACCATGGGTTTCCCTACCGCGAATATCGAGATTAATAATGGGTATAAATTGGTTCCGGTAAATGGCGTGTATGCGGTGGAGGTAGGTATTGGAAACCAGAAATATGGCGGGATGCTCAATATTGGCTCGAAACCCACCGTTACAACTACCGATAAACGCAGCATTGAAGTACACATTTTTGAATTTAACGGTAATCTGTACGGAAGTAAAATCACCATTCATTTTAAAAGACGTATTCGGAGCGAACAAAAATTTAATGGGTTAGAAGAACTACGTGCGCAATTGCAAAAAGATCAATTAAAAGCACTTGAAATACTGCATAGATGAAAGCATTTTTGGTAGCCGTATGTGTTGGATGGGCAGCGTTAAGCAGCGCGCAAACCAATGGCGTATATACCAATTTGAAACAAGCCATAAAAGCAGGCGATAGTGTAAAAGTACTAGTGCTGAAGCATCAAAAATTCAAGCAATTCCCTACCGAGATATTGGCCTTAAAAAACGTAGAGAAATTAGACTTAAGCAAAAACAAGATTGCCGTTATTCCCAATAAAATAGGGGCGCTGACCCAGTTAACCGAGCTAAAATTACAACGCAATAAAATTGCCCATCTACCCGCTGAAATTGGGGCGTTGAATAACTTGGTTTATCTTGATTTACACAACAACCGTTTAGAAGATTTACCCCCAACCTTGGGTAATTTAACCCATCTAGAATACCTAGATGTGGCGCATACCTTACTGACGGATATTCCGACAGAAATTAAAAACTGCACCAAGCTGCAATTTTTTAATGTACGTGACTCTGGGGTAGATGCCGATAAAGAAGTGATAATACGAAATAATTTACCTCCAGATTGCGTCAAGCTGTTTCCGCCCAGATGCGACTGTAACTAAAAAAATACACCATGAAAGTTTCTATTGATATTAGTATGTACCCGCTCAATCCAGATTACAAACCGTCTATTAAAGCGTTTATTGGAGCACTAAAAGCGTATTCTGAAATCACTACCCAAGAAAACAATATGAGCACGCAGGTGTTTGGCAATTACCGCACGGCCATGAAAATTGTGCAAGACGAAATGGAAAAAGCATCGGGTGAGGAGCCTAAGGTGGTTTTCATGCTGAAAGTGATACCTTTCGACTTAAGCTAAATCTCTATTTACATCCATACTTAGCTCAAAACTCCCTAAAAATAAGCCTTTTAGCAGGTAAAAATATTTTTTGGAAAAAGCGTGCTTCATTAAAATAATCTGTACATTTCGTTCACCTATCTCCACCCTAGAAATGTAATTTTATAAATGAATTGAACCGTTAAAACCAAAAATTAGTAAAATGATTCACCCGCATACGGAAGTAAAATTTATTAGTAAAGAAGTGGGCTATGGAGTAGTAGCTACCGCTTTTATACCTGCCGGAACCATTACTTGGGTACTGGATGATTTAGATCAAGAATTTACGCCACAGCAATTTGAGGAGATGACGCCCTTTTATCAAAACATTTTAGACACCTACACTTTTAGAAACAACAAAGGCAACTTGATTTTGTGTTGGGATATTGGCCGTTTTGTAAATCATAGTTTTAACTCCAACTGCCTCACTACGGCATACGATTTTGAAATTGCGGTGCGCGATATTGAGGCAGGCGAGCAACTTACCGATGATTATGGGTATTTAAACATTGCCAACCCGTTTAGAGGCATGGATGAAGGCACCCGAAGAAAAGTAGTGTACCCCAATGATTTGGTGAAATACCATAAAGTATGGGATAAGAAAATTGAAAGCGTGTTTCCGAGAATTAATACTCTAAATCAACCCCTTTCGGAGTTGCTCCATCCTGAACTATGGCAAAAAATACATGCCATTACCCAAGGCCAGCAGCCGTTAGATTCTATTTTGAATAATTACTACCAGGATAAAAACACAAAAAATAATTAGAAAACAATCTGCGTAAACACCACCAAAAAGTAGCCGCAATTTTAGTGGCATTTCTGCATTAAATCTCGTAACTTAGTGGCGCAAAATGAGGCATTAATGGAGTTTGTTTGCCGCTTATTTTGAACCAACTTCCCAAGAAGAAACGGTGTGTACCCGTTTAAAATTCGGCAAATAAATTTTCATCCTCATGAAATGTTTATTTGATAATGAGTTTTAAAATCACATCCCATGAAACTAATAAATAGAATTCTTGTAGCGACCGACTTTAGTAAGCCGGCAAGAAACGTGTTAAATACCGCGATGATGTTCGCAAAAACATTTAATTCTACGATTACGCTTGTGCATGTATTGCCCGAAGAAATCGATAATGAAAAGGTTTCTAAATTGGTGAATCATGCCCTGAAAACGGAAATGGAAGAAGCCGCTGAAAAAGTGGCAAATGCAGGCATAAAAGCGGGTCCATATCTTATAGATTATGGAAATTACAGCGATAAAATTGTGAATGCTGCAAACACCATTGACGCAAATTTAATTGTAGTGGGTTCTGGGGTTAAAGAAGAAACCGATGCCTTTCAATTAGGAACCACAGCTGCTCGGGTAGTTAGTAAAAGTTCGAAACCTGTATTGGTGGTAAAAAACAATCAATTTCCTGAAATACGCAACATTATTTGTCCGGTAGATTTTTCTGAAGAATCTGAACGCGCATTACATACTGCGGCCGTTATGGCGCGCTTGTATAAAGCCAAACTGGTTATTTTGAGTGTGTACGAGCGATTTATGGGCAGTTTTGTGACCATGGATATCGAATCAGTTAACCAAAAACGTTTTTTGGCCTACGAAAAAGAGTTTGATATGTTCTTGAAAAAATTCAATTTGATTGACGTTGCGTATGAAAAAGTGGTAAAAGGAGGCGAACCGTCAAAAGAAATTTTGAAGGTGATTAAAGAGAAAAAATCCGACTTGCTCATTATGGGAACTACGGGCAGATCTGGAGTAAACCGAATTTTAATGGGGAGTGTAACCGAACGTGTGATTAGAGAATTGCCATGTTCGTTTATTACCACCAAAAAAGAAGACGTAATTACCGTAGAAATTGAAACTAAATTGAGAGATATAGAAAGCTCTTTCAATGCCGCTCAAGAGTTGTTTAACAAAGGGTTTTACCAAGAAGCATTTACCGAGTATTCTAAATGTGTAGAATTAAATGTAATGCATTTACCATCGTTAAAAGGTTTGGCTAAAGTGTATCGTAAACTGGGCAAAGAGGAAAGAGCCAAAGTGTATGAAGAAATGGCCAAAAACATTTTAGATCAACGGGAGAATATTAAAATTGAAGAAGAAATTCGGCATCTACGGCAGTATTGATTCTCTAATTCGCAAATCAAAAGCCTAATTAATTGAGGTGTACAAAAATCATAAAAATCAGGTATTATCCATTTTATAAATGTATCTTTTAGAACCGCAGGCATAATTTTCTGCGGTTTCTTTTTGGTCTAAAACTATTATTAGGATTTATGATACTGCACATCAAATACATGGTAAGCCAGCGCTGCAAAATAATGGTGAAAGAAGAGCTTAAGAAAATGGGGCTGCATGAGGTATTTATTGATTTGGGAATGATCAAGATTTTAGAGGATATTTCGGATAAGCAACGCGTACTCCTCAAAAAAAACTTACAAAAATCGGGGTTAGAACTACTGGATGACAAGAACAGCATCCTGATCGAAAAGATTAAAAATGTAATCACTGAGATGATTCGTAATTCTAGTGAGCTGCCCAAAGAAAATTATTCCAATTACATCAGCGATAAATTAGGCTATGATTATACCTATTTAGCCAATACCTTTTCGGAGGTGAAGGGGATAACCATACAGCAATATATTATTCTCCATAAAATAGAATTGGTGAAAGAGCTTCTTATTTATGATGAACTTAACCTAACGGAAATTGCGTATAAATTGCATTATAGCAGCGTGGCGCATTTGTCAAATCAATTTAAAAAAGTTACCGGATTAACCCCATCCTTTTTCAAACGTTTGAAAGATAAACGTAGAGCAAATTTGGAAGATTTTTAAGCCGTTTCTTCTTTACCCTGTGTTCCACTAAAAATAAGTATGAAAAGGAAATGTAACGCTCCTATTTCGCGCAATGCCTGATGCCATAGAGGAAAATCTCATTTCCGTACCGAAGCAAACATGTGATATCTGTAACAATGATTTTTTGTTGTGTAACACATTATCTTGCCAATGGCCGTTGCTTTGCATCCATAATGTCACTAAAGACATTTGATAATAAATAATTTATGAATCAGAATATGAAAATGATGATGGTTGCAACAATTTTGCTACCTGTTTTATTTTTTACCAATTGTAAAAAGGATGATCCTATTACACCTAATTCACCTGTAGGCTCCGCCCCATTCATCTCCTCTAAAGCGCCCCTGAGTAATGCCACCAATGTGGCTCGGAATAAGACTGTTTCTATTGTGTTTAGTGAGGAAATGAACCCGTCTACAATAAATGCAAATACCTTTATGGTAAAGAAAGGAAACGTTGCACAAGCAGGTATAGTAGCCTATACAGGTAAGACGGCTACGTTTACACCAAATGTATATTTTGAAGCAAATTCAACCTATACGGCTAGCATTACTACCGGAGCGAAAGATCTTACGGAAGTGGCTTTGGTAGCGAACACTACGTGGAGTTTTACCACGGGAAATGACGCTGAGGTGCTAACCGTAGTGGATTTAGGCGGAGCAAGCAATTATGTTATTTTGGCTAAAACAGCTATTAATAATAGCTCTACTTCGGCTATTACAGGCCACCTGGGCTTGAGCCCGGCAGCTACTTCGTACATTACGGGATTAGCGCTGGTTGATTTTACCGGATATGCTACTTCATCGCAAGTTACAGGAAATGTATATGCGGCAGATATGGCAGATCCTACACCGGTAACATTAACTACTGCGGTGAGTAATATGATAACTGCGTATAATGATGCGGCCGGCCGACCAACACCCGAATATTTGGAGTTAGGCACCGGAAATATTGGTGGTAAAACGCTGTTTGCAGGATTGTATAAATGGACAAACACCGTAACCATACCAACCAACCTAACCCTAACCGGGGGAGTGGATGATGTGTGGATTTTTCAAATATCGGGTGATCTTACCCAAAGTGCAGCCGTTGAGGTTACATTGAATGGTGGAGCGCAAGCTAAAAACATTTTCTGGCAGGTAGCCGGAGAAGCCACAATTGGTACTAACGCGCACTTTGAAGGAAACATCTTATCTATGACCGGCATAACCTTTTTAACAGGCGCCAGTATGAACGGACGTGCACTCGCACAAACAGCCGTTATACTAGATGCAAATGCCATTACCAAAGTAGATTAATTACGCTTCTATTTACGGTCTTAAAGCCACTGCAATTTTGCAGTGGCTTTTTTTGTGTAAAAAAACGGGCATGTATACATGCGCAAAAATCATAAAAATCAGGGTTTACCCTGATTTTTTTTGTGCCCCGTTGCGCTTACCTTAGCTTCTCCGTTTTGAACCACTAACCAATATTTTCTGTGGCTTTTCTTGGAATGATTATCCGTTTGTAAATGTGCGGAAAACGTTTGTAATCAGATAACAAAAACAGAGGTAAATCAATGTAAACTATTGATTTGCAAAAAAATTAAATAAGAATAATTTAAACGTGCTATAGGCAACTTTTGGGTATAGCACCAGTTGTAGCCAATTAAAAACAATCAATATGTCATACTTTATTGACAATAAACATCAATTCAATTTAGAACCTCTAATTGGGGATGGTTTAAGAGATTGTCAACTTGGTGCAATATGGGCCTTGAAGAGCTATAAAACCAATGGTAATAATGAAGTAGCCTCTCT
>JBFFMY010000074.1:0-9970 GCA_041563475.1 Salibacteraceae bacterium | reverse complement strand
GCAATATCTAAAAATTGTTCAACATTTAATTGCTCTGGTCGTTGAGATGCGTATTTCTCAGGTAATTCCACATTGTATTCATTCAACATGGACTTAAGCGAGTTACGTAAAGTTTTACGTCTTTGTCCAAATGATGTTTTTACAACCCTTTTGAAAAATTTCTCAGGAATATTGAGTTCTTTTCTTTCATTTCGCGTAAGGCGAATTACACCAGAATTCACTTTTGGCGGTGGGTCAAAATGTTCTGGGCCAACACTAAATAGGTACTCAATGTCATACCAAGTTTGCAGCAAAACACTCGTAAGTCCATACTGTTTATTTCCAGGTTCAGAGGCTAAACGAACAGCTACTTCTTTTTGAAACATTCCCGAAACTTCCAAAATTTGGTCTTTGTTTTCGAGTACCTTAAACATTATTTGAGTAGAAATGTTGTACGGATAATTTCCGATTAGTCCTATTTTTTCCTCCGTGATATCCGAAAGTTTCATTTCCAAAAAGTCTCCTTCAATAATTCTATTCTCAAGCTGCGGAAAGAATTTCTTCAGGTAAACAATAGACTCTTTATCAATATCAATAACCGTTAAATTTTCTCCGTGGATACGAAATAGTTCTTTGGTTAAAATACCTTTTCCGGGCCCAATTTCTAATACTTTTGTGTATTCACCTCCTTGAAGAGTATGCGCAATATCATGTGCAATTTGATCGCTTGTTAAGAAGTGTTGGCCTAAATGTTTTTTTGCGCGTACGTGCATGGGCTTAGTCTATGATTTCCAATAAGGTTCTAAAAGCCACAAAATGGTCCTTATATCTGGCCGTATGTTCTTCTTGAAGTTTTGGTGCATGATAATTTTGGTAATCCGTTAAAACGTCCATATTAACGCAATGGTACTGAATGGAATAATTGGTTCCTTCCTCATCATCCACTAGAATTTTTGAGAACACATATTTTTCAAACTTACCTTTTTCCATTACCTCTGGAATATGAACTGATTTCATCCATTCCACCCAATCATCGTGCTTTTCGTTCGAAATCTTTACGGTAACATTATAAATAATCATGAAATTTTTTTTGAAAAGTTATTCTTTAAACGGAATCACCTCGGAGTTTCCTATATCTTTTTCTCGCTTCGGTAACGAAAATTGAATCCGGATAATCCGTCATCAGAATGAGGTAATAATCCATTGCCTTTGTATTATCCAGCAGGTAAATCTCATAAAGCTGAGCCAATTGAAATACGGCATCATCCCCTAAAATATCATATCCAAAACCAAGGTAAAGGTCAGATAGTTGAGACTCTGCCTTGGTGTAACTTCCTTCGGCAAGGTAAATTTTGTATTTCTGAAAGAGGACTTCATCCGCCAACATATGGAACGGAAATAGTTCTTGTAAACTATCCAGAACAACGATTGCCGCTGAATAATTTTGCTGTAGAAAAAGTAAATCTGCCCGTGCATACATTTGCATAGGCACTAAATTGGTATCAATGGTGGTGTTATCAGAAATTAGATTAGACAAATACAATGCATCATTGCTAATAAGCTTAGAGGTAGACCCTTTTAGCACATCTAGTTTGGCTGCCGCCCAGGAAAAGTCACCGTTATAGTAGGCTACTTTTGCCGCTCTCAGTTTGGCCTCATCACCCAATTCATCATACTTAAATGCTTTTTCTGCCTGTAAATAATACAATACGGCTTCCCAAATTTGGTCTTCCATTAACAAATAATCACCCAAATCAATTTTAGTTAGCGCCTCTTGTTTTTTACTTAAACCGGGCGAATCAAGCAATTTCTCTAACCATATAATTGACTCTTTTGGCGTTTGCAATTTTTGCGCATAGATTTGAGAAAGTTCTCTAATAGCAGGAGCCGTATAATCAGACAATCCAAGTTCTTCAATGGTTTTGGTGTATTCTAAAACCAACGATGAATACGTTTTTTTTGGAGTAGTTGGTTGGGCATAATATTTTTCTTTTTGTGTTGAAAGAAGCTCAATTCTAGCCACTTCGTAATAGGGTAAATACTCCCCTTTACCAATTACAGCAGTATATGCCGAATTAGCAATATCGAATGCACTATTTGTTCTGGCTAAAGTGGCAAAATTCATTAATCGGCTGCCATCTTCTTTAAATCTTTTGTCGAGACTTTTTACCTGTACATAAGCGCCTTCAAAATCAGATTCTTGGAGATTTAACCAAATGAGCATTTCGGCATACAAAATATTGTCGGGGTATTTATTGGTACGTTGAAATAGCTTTTGTTTGAGTAATTGCGTATTTGCATTGGGTTCACTAAAATCAAAATTGCGATTCAATAAATTTTGAACGGTTTGCAGGTACCCGGCATTGATTTCAATAAGCTCTAAGTACAAATCAATCATGTTCTCATAATCGCCAAGAACACCATACAAATCGGCCATTTGTGGGTAATACGAGTAAAATCCAGTAATATATTTTTTACCTATTTCATAACTTCTTATGGCGTATTGAGGCTGATCAATCTGGGTAAATAAATACGCCATTGGAATGATTTCGCCTTGGTTTTCGGGTAGTTTTTTTACCACTTCATCCCACGTTTTATTGGCTTCTGTAACATTTTTAGCTTGGAAATATATTTCACCCAAATTGACTTGAAAAGCAAAACGTTGGGGGTTTCTTTTAATTTCTTTTTTTAATGCTTTTTCTGCCTCATCGAAGTTTTCTGTATTGGATAAACACACGATGTATTTATCGAAATACGGGACAGAATTGGTTTTTTTATAAGATTTCAGGTAATATTCAGCTGCTTTTTCAAATTCACCTTGATTAAAATATTGATCAGCGAGTTGGGGATCTTTGTATTGCGAATAGGTTGGATTACTAAATCCAAATACAAGAAATAGAATAACACAAATAATATGGTTAGTTTCCTTTCGCATCTATTATCTGTACCCTCTATTTTGCATTTCTAAAATTACAGAATCAATGGGCTGAACCATTCCATTATACCTATTTACGGCAATTTCTTCCCATTCTCTCAAAGTTCCAACAGATTTAATAATTCCTTTGGCAGCTTTTTCTTCTCCTGCATAGAACTTAGCATAAGATTCATCATCTACTAAACCGTTTTCAACATCATTATACAAATGGTCTAATTGGGCGCTGGTATAATTAATTTCGGAAGCTAATCCGGCATAACCCTTCATGATTTTTCGTAGGAGTTTGAAATTACCGTAGTAAACGTCAATGTATCTAGCATTATCAAAATTTACGGTATCATGGTAATTTTCTTTTAAGAAATCACATTGTCGCTTGGCGTTATCTCGGTACTGGACAATTTTTGAAGTGTCAATAGATTGAAATTCAATATTTGAGGAGTCAACTTTACTTTGAAGAAGTTGAATGTCCGTTAATCGTTCAGATACTACTTCGTCTTTACACGAAACAATTGTAAGAACAAATACACTGAAAAAAAGAAGTTTTTTCATAATTGGAAAAATAGGTGAATTACTTGATGAAATCAAATCCGGTATATTTAGCCAAAGCGGCAGGAATTTTAATTCCATCTGGTGTTTGATTGTTTTCTAACAATGAGGCTAAAATTCTTGGGAATGCTAATGCAGAACCATTTAGCGTATGTACCAATTGTGGTTTGCCGGTTTCATCTCGGTATCTACACTTTAGGCGATTTGCTTGAAAGGTTTCGAAATTGGATACAGAACTCACTTCCAACCATTTTTCTTGTGCAGCTGAATACACTTCAAAATCATACGTTAAAGCAGAAGTAAAACCTAAATCACCTCCACATAAACGAACAATTCTGTACGGTAACTCCAATTGTTGAAGTAACGTTTTCACATATTCCACCATTTCATCTAATGCTTCGTATGATTTGGAAGGGTGGTCAATACGCACAATTTCCACCTTATCAAATTGGTGTAATCGGTTTAAACCACGTACATCAGAACCGTAAGATCCGGCTTCTCTTCGAAAGCATTGGGAGTAAGCGGTATTTTTTACGGGAAATTCATCCGCGTTTAAAATTACATCTCTATAAATATTTGTTACTGGCACTTCGGCTGTAGGTATCAAATACAAATCATCTACAGTAGCATGGTACATTTGACCTTCCTTATCAGGCAATTGCCCCGTTCCATAACCACTTGCTTCATTAATTAACAAAGGGGGTTGAACTTCTCGGTAACCTTGAGCGGTGGCATTATCTAGAAAAAAGTTAACCAAAGCACGTTGAATTCTAGCCCCTTTTCCAGTGTAAACTGGAAACCCAGCACCAGTGATTTTCACGCCCAATTCAAAATCAATGAGTCCGTATTTTTTGGTTAATTCCCAATGAGGTAATGCTTTGTCATGAAGTTTTGGAATTATCCCTTCGCTAAAAATTTCCACATTATCGGCATCCGATTTCCCTTCCGGAACCAGTTCATTCGGTACATTTGGAATTTGATACAATAGTTGGGTTAGTTCCTCATTGTAGGTATTGAATGCTTCTTGTAAGGTCTTTGTGTTTTCTTTTAGCACAGCGGTCTCTTCCTTCAAAGCATTCGCTTCTGCTCCTTTTCCTTGTTTGAAAAGCATTCCAATTTCTTTGGCTTTGGCGTTTGATTCGGCCAAAACATCATCGAGTTTTTGCTGTGTTTCTCTTCGATTTTTATCGGTTTCAATTATTTCATTTATAACGGAAGAAGCATCTAAGTTCCTTACTTTTAAACGATTAATAATCAAATCTTTGTTTTCACGGATATATTGTACCTGAAGCATTTGTATGTGCGTTTTTAAAGAATTGGCCTCAAAAGCATGAGGTTAAATTGTTTTTTACGAAATGTAAAATTAACTATCTGATTTGAAAAATGTACAGTTTTTCAAGAGATGTATTTTAGAGTGATTCGTACGATTTTATGAAGTGGAAAAAAAGAATTAGAATTCTTCCAAAACAAAAAATCCCCGACTTAAAAGCCGAGGATTTAATTATCGTAAATAAATCTTGCGACTAGTTATTCTCAGCTGGAACAACCGAAACGTAAGATCTATTATTTGCTTTTTTAGTGAATTTCACTTCTCCATCGATTAGTGAAAATAAAGTATGGTCTTTTCCCATACCTACATTATCACCCGGGTGATGTTTCGTACCTCTTTGACGTACTATTATATTACCAGCGATAATGGCTTGACCGCCAAAAATTTTCACGCCAAGTCTTTTACTTTCCGATTCACGTCCGTTGTTCGAACTACCCGCACCTTTCTTATGAGCCATCGTTAATTATTTTAAAGTTATTACTTGTCTTCTTTTTTAGCAGCTGGTTTCGCAGCGGCTTTTTTCGTTGCAGCTTTAGGAGCAGCATCCTTTTTTGCTTCCGCTTTAGGAGCAGCGGCTTTCTTAGGAGCAGCTTTTTTTGCTTCCGCCTTAGGAGCAGTTTCCTTTTTTGCTTCTGCTTTCGGAGCAGCAGCTGTTTTAGGAGCAGCTTTTTTAACTTCAGCTTTAGGAGCGGCCTCTTTTTTAGCAGCTGGTTTCGCAGCAGCAGTAGCACCTTTCTCGTTAATAGCGTCAATTTTAATTGAGGTTAAATACTGACGGTGACCGTTACGTACTTTATACCCTTTTCTTCTTTTTTTCTTGAAAACGATAACTTTATCGCCTTTTACGTGTTCAAGAACGGTAGCTATTACATTAGCACCTTTTATAGCTGGGGCGCCAACATTTACTTTTCCACCATTATCAATAAGTAAAACGTTATCGAAAGTTACTTTCGATCCTTCTTTACCCTCTAAACGGTGAACAAATACTTGTTGATCTTTTTCAACTTTGAATTGTTGCCCTGCCATCTCTACGATTGCAAACATGTTCTTTAGTTTTAATGTTATTTCCCTAATAAGGGGGTGCAAAAGTAATTAAAGAATTGTTTTTAACAATAGATTATTTGCATTATAAGAATATTGACTTAATTATTTGATTCTAATCAAAGTAAAGGATTGTATATGTACGTTTATTTCATTATTGTAAATGACTCATCTAACTTACATTTGTTCACTTAAAATGTTAGTCTATGCTAAAGTCAATGACCGGGTTTGGGAAAGCCATGGGAACACGAGGAGATATCTCGTATAATGTGGAGTTAAAATCTCTCAACAGTAAGCAAACAGATGTGTATGTTCGAATGCCCAATGTTTTTAAATCGAAAGAATTGGATTTAAGAACCGTGCTTTCTAAGGCATTGTTACGAGGGAAAATTGAACTTTCTTTAAACCTTCATGGCCCTGCGGCAGAATCGCAACAAACCATTAATACCGAATTGGCAAAATATTACCATCAAGAGGTGAAGAATTTAGCCGGGGCTTTAGGTGAAAACACCGACAATTTACTGCACACTATTTTGAAAATGCCCGATGTGTTGATTAATAAAACACCAGAGTTAGCTACAGATGAATGGTTGTTTGTTATGGATTTAGTTCAAACGGCTATGGAGAAACATGCAGAGTTCAGAGATGTAGAGGGTCAAACTTTAGAAGATGATTTTAAGGAAAGAATTGATGAAATTGACCGGTTGTTACTTGAGGTAGAAGATTATGAGGTAGCAAGAGTAGAATCGGTTAGAGAGCGATTGAATAAAGGGGTGGAAGAGCTTTTGAAAAATGAAAATTTAGATAAAAATCGTCATGAACAAGAAATCATCTATTACATTGAAAAGTTAGATATCAACGAAGAGAAGGTGCGCTTGAATGCGCATTTAAAATACTTTATTGAAACCATGAATCAGGGTGGAGCAGTAGGTAAGAAATTGGGCTTTATTGCCCAAGAAATGGGTCGAGAAATAAACACATTAGGTTCAAAAGCATATCATCAAGATATCCAGAAAATTGTGGTTCAAATGAAAGATGAGCTCGAAAAAATAAAGGAGCAAGTTTTAAATGTTTTGTAGGAATGCAAGGTAAATTGATCATCATTTCAGCCCCATCTGGCGCGGGTAAATCAACCATTGTTGGAAGAGTTTTGCCTACATTCAATAATTTGGAATTCTCCATTTCTGCCACATCTCGTGATCCTCGAGGGGAGGAAGTTCATGGAAATCATTATTATTTTTTATCTCCTGACGATTTTAGAATAGCCATAAAAAACAACGAATTTATTGAATGGGAAGAAGTGTACCCAAATCAATTTTATGGTTCTCTGAAAAGCGAAGTGGAGCGTTTGTGGAATTCTGGTAAAGCGGTAATTTTTGATATTGATGTAGTAGGCGGATTAAATTTAAAAAAACAATTTGGAGAGAATGCTTTGGCCATTTTTATTCAGCCGCCTTCCATTCAGGAATTAGAAAACAGACTCCGTGGTCGTGGCACGGATAGTGAAGAAAAAATTCAAACCCGACTGAATAAATCTGCCCAAGAAATGGATCGAGCAAAAGAGTTTGATGTGGTGGTGGTAAATGATGATTTAAACAAAGCGGCAGAAAAGGTGCGGGTTTTAATTGAGAATTTTTTGAATAGTTAAGTTTCCTCCTTGGCAAAGGAGGGTAAAGAGAATATCTTTAGATATCGCAATTCGTTAATGGCAAGAAACATCGGTTTATTTTTTGGGACATTTAACCCCATTCATGTGGGCCATTTGATATTGGCCAATTTTATGGCTCAACGTGATGAGATTGATGAGGTTTGGCTAGTTGTGACCCCTAGAAATCCGTTTAAAGTAAAAGATACTTTACTTGATGATATTCATAGATTGGCTTTGGTACGGGAAGCAGTAGATACCAACCTAAAATTGAAAGAAAGCAACATTGAGTTTTCGTTACCTCAACCCAATTACACGGTAAACACATTGGCAGTTTTAGAAGAGCAATACCCGGAGAAAACATTTACTTTAATTATGGGAGAAGACAATTTACGCAGCTTTCATAAGTGGAAAAATCATCATGTAATTCTAGAAAATCACTCTATTTTGGTTTATCCACGTGTTTATACTCATTCTGAAAAAGTAGAGGCAAGCAACGTCCCAGAAGAGTTATTAAATCATCCTAAAATCACATTGGTTGATGCTCCATTAATGAAGATATCATCTAGCCTAATCCGTTCAATGATTTCCGAAGGGAAAGATGTTCAATACATGCTAACTCCCGAAGTTTTTAAATATGTAGATGAAATGAATTTTTATAGATAATGACGGTTAAGGTTCTTATAATACGATTTAGTTCAATTGGAGATATAGTATTGACTACTCCAGTAATCCGAAACATTAAGCTGCAATTGAATGCGGGGGATGTGGAAGTGCATTATTTAAGTAAAAAGCAGTTTAAAGGCATTTTAGAAAATAACCCATACATTGATAAGTTACATCTAATAGATGAAAGAGTTCCGCCAATTTTATCCGAATTGCAAGAAGAACGATTTGATTACATTTTTGATTTACATCGAAATTTACGTTCTGCACAAGTGAAAAAGGGACTCGGAATATTGGCATTTACGTTTAGAAAATTCAATTTGCAAAAGTGGATTTTGGTAAATTTCAAAATCAATAAAATGCCCGATGTGCATATTGTTGACCGGTACATGGAAACCACCCAAGCGTTTAAAATTGTAAACGACAATAAAGGCCTAGACTATTTTATTCCTAAAGAAGACGAAGTATCTATGGATGTTTTTCCTACAGAGTTCGCTAAAGGATATTATGCATTTGCTATAGGAGGTCAGCATTTGGGTAAAATGCTTCCAAACCATAAAATCATTGAAATATGTAATGGGTTAAACCATCCGGTAACTCTATTAGGTGGTGAAGAAGACGCTCAGAATGGGGAGGAGATTTCTATAGGATCTTCTAATCATGTGTTTAATGCCTGTGGTAAATTCTCATTGAATCAAAGCGCTTCCATTTTGAAACAATCCAATGCGGTTATTACGCACGATACTGGATTAATGCACATTGCATCGGCATTGAAAAAGAAAGTAATTTCTATTTGGGGCGCTACTGTTCCAGAGTTTGGAATGTACCCGTATATGCCCGGAGATGGGTCAAAAATCATAGAACCAAAAGGCGTTTCTCGTCCGTATTCGAAATTAGGAAACAAGCAATGGTATAAAGCTGCTTTTAAAGGGATGGAAAAAATTGATGCAGCAGATGTGGTTGAGGCGGTTGAAAATGATATAAATCGAATGTAATAAAATTACGAAATGGCTGCACTTATTAAAGACGCAATTTTACGAGGAGTATTTATCGGTTTTGTATATGCTGCTCTTGCTGCTGGGTTTGATTACCAATCCGGGGTAAATGATTTGGTGGGGCCATTTCTTTTTAAGTGGGCTATAATGTCTGTTATCCTGTCTAGTGGACTCTTTTTTATTCTGAAAAGAAAACAAAAATGATTAATTCCTTTGAAGCTTCTTGACCTTTTGTTTCTTTTCGGTCAAGCGAAAAGAAAGGGAACTAAATAAATTTCAGAAGGACCTAAATAATTAAAGGCGAAATAACCTATTTTTATTCTGTGAATAGAAACCAATTACATAGTAACCCCCGAAGCCAGCTAAACTTTGCAGAAGTGGATTCAACAAATGATTTTTATCCATTTGGCTCCACTCTACCCGGGAGGCAGTTTAACTCTGATTCTTATGAGTATGGGTTTAACGGACAAGAAAAGGATGATGAATGGAAAGGTGCAGGAAATAGCTATAATACAGAGTTTAGAATTAATGACCCAAGGCTGGGTAGATGGTTAAGTATAGACCCTTTGGCGGCAAGTTTTCCTTGGCAAAGTCCTTATGTGAGTATGGATAATAATCCTATCTATTTTAAAGACCCTTATGGTGATAGTACTTGGGTTGATGAAACGGATGAGTCCATAACTATAAACACAACTATTGAGTTTACTGGGAATGGATTATACAAAAAGGATGGAATGATTAGAAAAGATGCTCAAACTAGGATAGATAATATTAAAAAGGATATTATGGATAAATGGGATGGTACTGAATATGAAGGGAAAGAGGTAAATGTG
>JBFFMY010000073.1:0-11466 GCA_041563475.1 Salibacteraceae bacterium | reverse complement strand
TGGTGGAAAAAAAAGAAAATGGGTATTATAATGTTATTAAATCTTCGATAAACTTTCTTTCTAGACAATCTGCACCAGCGGTTTTCGAAATGAACGCCTCCTTTTATTTTTACAGAAGGGTTTATTTTACAAAAAAATTGAAGACTGCCATTTCTGAAAATTCTCTGATCTTTGAAATGAAACATCTATGTTTTGACTTAGATGAAAAAATTGATTTTATGTTCATGGACTATCTCCTTTCGAATAATTTATTAGACTTTGAACTATGAAAGTATTAATCATCGGACTGGGTAGTATTGCTAGAAAACATATTGTTTCCTTGCGGAAAATTAATCCAAGAATTGAGATATTTGCATTACGCTCAAATGAACAGTCAACAAATGAAATTGGAGTAGGTAATATATTTTCAATTTCAGAACTTCCAAGCCCAGTTGATTTCTGTATCATAAGTAACCCTACCCATCTCCATTTTGATTCAATCTCAAATGCGTTAACGTTAAAAGTTCCCTTATTTATTGAGAAACCTAGTTTAATGAGTTTGGATAATTCTCAGAGGTTAATTGAAAATATTAATCAAAATAAGATCCAAACTTATGTTGCCTTTAATTTAAGATTCCATCCTATCCTGACCTTCTTAAAGGAAAATATTGACCCCGAAAATGTAGTTGAGGCAAATGTATATTGCGGTTCTTTTTTACCAAATTGGAGACCTTTAGTTGACTACACAAAAATTTATAGTTCGATAAAGGAAATGGGAGGTGGAGTTCATCTTGATTTAATTCATGAAATAGACTACTCAACCTGGCTATTTGGATTTCCCGATAGTTCTATTTCCTTAAAAAGAAAGGTCTCAAAATTGAAAATAGACAGTTATGATTTCGCAAACTATAACCTATTATATCCAGACAAAACGGTTAACATCGTTCTAAATTATTACAGACAACAACCCAAAAGAAAAATTGAAATTCTCACAAATTCCGGTGTCATTACGGCTGACCTGCTTTCTCAAAAAGTATACAATGAAAATGGCAAAGTTCTTTTTCAAAGTCAATCAACAATCTTGGATACCTACGATTATCAGATGAAGTACTTCATAAAAGCATTAAACAATAAAACTACGACTTTCAATACATTTGAAGAATCTTTAAAAAATCTAAAAATTTGTTTGCAATGAACATGTTAAAAAATAAAATTATTATCGTCACAGGTGGAAGTGGATTATTGGGAAAGGCATTTGTAAGAGAAATACGAGACCAAGGAGGATTTGCTATAAACATTGACGTAAACGTTTCTCGAGATGCTACAATATCTTCAGGTAATGCTTATTGCGACATTACAGATAGAGATTCGATAAACAAATGTTTAAAGGAAATAAATGCACATTTTGGTAAAATAGATGGACTAGTGAATAACGCATACCCTAGAACAAGTGATTGGGGGAATAAAATCGAGGATATCAATCCACATTCCTGGGCTAAAAATGTGGATATGCAAATGAATTCGGCGTTCAACCTATCTCAAGAAGTGGTAAAATATATGATCCCTAATAAAAGGGGAGCAATCATTCATATCACTTCCATATATGGAGTTGTTGGTAATGATTTCACTGTATATGATGGCACAAACATGACTTCTCCAGCGGCATACTCGGCTATTAAAGGTGGGATTATTAACTTCTCTAGATACTTGGCTTCCTATTACGGGAAAGATGGTATTCGGGTTAACTGCATCTCTCCAGGTGGTATTTTTGATAACCAAAACCCAAAATTTGTATCGAATTTCGAACACAAAGTTCCACTTAAACGTATGGGGAAACCTGATGACATTTCTCCTTCGGTATCCTTCCTACTATCAGATGGTGCTAGTTATATCACCGGTCATAACTTGATGGTTGATGGGGGATGGACCGCAATTTAACTCGTGGAGATGAACAATAAAAATATTTTAATAATTGAGACCCCATTTCAGCTTCTAAATGCTTTTGAAGCAATAAATGAATTCCCAGCAAAAAATAACACTTTATTTGTTCGTTTTTCAGGATCCACAGGTAATGACGCCCAATTAAAAAGCACCTTGGATATTATCAAGCTGCCGAAAAATGTTGAGGTTAAGACATTCACAATAAACGCAACCAATAGGTCTATTTATGACGTCCTTAAAATCGTATTTTTTTGGGTTCGAATTATTTTCATTAATAGAATTGAAGGGTTTGTTTTTGTTGGAGATTATAGATCACGATTTTTGCAATTAGTAATCCATATTTCCTCGAAAACTATCCTACTTGATGATGGATTAAGTACGATTCACATCCAAGATAGCTTCACAAAAAACCGCTTTTTAAACTGGTTCACCATTTTTGACCTTACGCCCTTTCACGGCCAGAAGATATTCAAGAATAGATTCAAATTTCTAAATGCCTTTGTCGAAAATAGGAATTCTTCAAAGAAAAAAGTTTTGTTATTTATTGGGTCCAAATTATCTGAAGAAAACATTATTAGTGAGGATGAAAATGTTGAATTAGTAACAAAAATTGCTCAAAAATATTCAAATCAACAGATAACTTATATCGCACATCGAACAGAAAGTAACAAAAAGTTGCACAGAATTGAAACGATAAAAAACATTGAAATAATCAAGCTGAATTATCCCCTTGAATTGCTACCTCTTTTTGGTGACTTCTCACCTTTTTTAATCCTATCGTTTTTTTCTACGGCACTTATTACCTTGGAAAAAATATTTAAAGTGGAAACGGTTGCTTATCGATTTGATTATTCAAAATCGAAAAATCATTTGAACATTCAAAAAGCTTATGATTATTGTCAAAAATATATAGAGGTTAAAGATATTTAGGAAACACATTCCATGTCAGGTAAAAAATTATCAAAAAACATCATTATTTACGGATTAAGCAACGGATTAAAATCGTTGGTTCCATTTATTATGTTGCCCATTCTTACCTCCTATATTTCTGCAGAAGGGGTTGGAATCCTATCCCTAATTGAAACTTCCATACTTTTTTTGAGTCCATTTATTCTATTGAATCTTGAAGCTGGAATAGGCGTGGAGTATTTCAAATCCGATAAGATAAACCTTTCCAAATACCTCACGAATGGAGTTCTTCTATCCCTTATAAGTTTTTCGGTGGTTTTTGTTTTGTTCTTTTTTGGTAAATCTTTTATTGAACAAGTTCTAGACATTCCAAGTGAAATCGTTTTATTACTTCCAATATTTGTTCTTTTACGTTTAATTCCAACCATTGTTTTAGTTGTTTTTCAAGCCCAGCAAAAGGCTATGAACTATTTGTTTTTTAGTGTATTTCAAACAATTATAGATTTTGGATTATCCGCCTTATTCATTCTTATTTTGTCTCATGGTTATTTTGGCAGACTGGAAGGAACGTATATTGCCTTTTTTATAGCCACTATCATGGGAGTAGGTATTCTGATCAAAATGGACTATTTCAATCTCACATTTGATCAGAAAAAAATTAAAGACGTGCTTCAATTTGGCCTACCATTAATCCCACACGCAATTGGAGGAACTATCATTGCAATGTCTGACCGGTATTTTATTTCATTTTATGATGGGAATTCACAAGTGGGCTATTATACAGTAGCATATCAAATTGGTGCCTTGATGTTGCTTTTTAGTCGTTCTGTGAATCAAGCTTGGAGCCCTATTCTCTATGCGTTATTAGGCGACAAAAACTTTAAACAAATTGAGACCTTTACTTCCATTTTATTTTTCACCTTTATTGTTGTGGGTCTAGGGGTTTTTTTATTATCCGATTTAATTTTTGACCTGCTGATTAATCCCACATTCTATGACGCCAAGCCATATTTCCCATGGCTTCTCTTAGGTTTCATTTTTCAATCGCTTTATTTCCTCTTTGCCAATTTTATTTTTTATAGTAAAAAAACTACTATCCTTGCGACCATAACATTCTCAGGGGCTTTGTTAAATTTGTTACTCAATTACTTTTTGATAAAAAGACTTGGAGTGATTGGTGTTGCATATTCCACCGCAATTACTTGGTTTCTATTTTTGATCGCCACATTTTTAGTTGCAAAATTTAAAATTTACCGAATTGAGAAATTTTCTTAAATATTTGATGCGTAGCATCTTCACCTTTTGGACAAAAAGGACCGTAAAATCATTCGGCACTGGGCTTCGGGTAAATTTTTATACAAGATTAACATCAAAAACAACTTTGGGTGATAATGTTAATTTTAACGGCACCATCATTAGAGGTAATGGTAATGTTATAATTGGAAACAATTTTCATTCAGGTAAGGAAATTCTTATTGTTAACTCCTACCATAAATACGATTTCGGAAACGCTATTCCTTATGATACCAAGGAAATTATTAATAAAGATGTAGTGATTGAAGACAATGTTTGGGTAGGTGACCGCGTTACCATTCTTGGAGGCAATACCATTGGCGAAGGTGCAATAATTCAAGCTGGAGCAGTTGTGGTATCAAATATTGAGAAATATGGAATTGCCGGAGGAAATCCTGCGAAAGTTTTCAAAACAAGAAATATTGAAAATTACACTAAACTGAAATCTGAGAATAAATTTTGTTAAACTCAAAATCTGCATATCGAAAATTTTGCGAGGAATCTAATCGCCCTTTGATTTTTCAAACACCACTTTGGCTGGATGCTATTGTAGGTAATGAAAATTGGGATGTTATTTTAATCTACCAGGGAAATCAAATTTCTGGCGCAATGCCTTATGTAACATCTTCAAAATTTGGGCTGAAACAAATAACGCTTCCCTTACTCACCTTTTATTTGGGACCAATAATTATTTATCCAAACGATTTAAAAGCAGAAAATAAGCTTTCCTTTAAAAGAAAAGTTATTTCTAGTATTGTAGATAAAATTCCGAAATCAGATCGATTCATTACCCATACAGATTTTGAATTTGATTACTGGTTGCCATTTTACTGGAAGGGATACGATCAAACCACGCGTTATACATACACTCTAGAAACACGTAAGTCACTAGATGAAATCTACGCAGATTTTAAACCAGCAGCGAAAAAAGCAATAACCAAATCAAAAGAGCACTTTAAATTACGAATTGGAGAATCTCCAAGCAAAGTATACGATTTATATCAACAAGATTATCACCGTAAACAATTAGAGGTTTCTTTTAATTTGTCTGATATTCAAAGAATCGACTCTGCTTTACAACCTTCAAATCGAATTATTTTAGAAGCCGTGAATTCTAATAATGAGGTAATCGCGGCCTATTACCTTGTGCTGGATAAAAGCTTTGTTCACTACATTTTTGGCGCAGTAAATGAGGGTTTTAGAGATTCTGGAGTCATGAGTTTATTAATGTTTGAGGCTATCTCAGAGGCGAAATCAAGAAATTTGGCTTTTAATTTCGGAGGAAGTATGAATAAAAACATCGAACGTTTCTTTGGGAATTTTAAAGGCGATTTAACTCCTTACATGCGCATATCAAAAGTGAATAACAAGTGGTTAAAACACTTTACACATTTCAATCACAAGTAAATCGGATTTACTTCTTCAAAACATAGTCAAGCATTTGCTCATATATGGTTGACCAACCTTCCCATTGCCCCCATTCAGAAAGAGAATCATTATGCCATAAACTCACAAAAGTTCCATTGTGTTTTTTTACCAAATCGATGTAAGTTTCAAAATATCTCATGGCTTTTTCAGGTCCTTCTTCAAAGTAATACTTGATTGTAGCTTCCATCAAATAAAAAGGAAATACTTTCAAATTAGTTGGTGCATCATAATCTAAATCGTAAAAATAAAACGGAGAACAAATACCTGCCCTAAATCCCATTTTGGAGGCATAGCCCATAGAGTAATCTTCTTTTATATCTAACTCAATTAGCTCTCTATATGTTTGTGGCAACTTAAATTTAATGAAATGATTCCGGCTTTTTGTAATTGGTTGATGAACAACCTTAGATAACCGTCTTAATTCAATTCCTAGTTTTTGATGATTCGTACTTGATGCATAACTTGGATGTAATCCAACCTCTGCATAATCTTTCACACCTTTAATAAGTGACTGCATTTTGGGACTTGAAATTGAAATGCTTTTGTCATTTTCATCATAATCACCCACATGAAAAAAGAAAATAGAATTTAATTTTAACCTTTTATGGAAAGTTAAAATATGCTCAAAGGTGTTAAAAGGGTCTTCTTTAGATCCAAAATAGGTTTGAAAACGACTTTTAAATTCTTGGAAGTTTCCGGTAACAAAATCTCTCGTTAAGGCTCCAATAGTACGAATTATGCCCTTTTCCAAATACGCATAAGCGTAATCTACATCAATGGTATTTATGAACGAGAACTTCTTGCTTTGAAATTCTATACGTGGGTACACTTCTTTAAGTCTTTTACCCAAATATTCAGCCCAAATGTTCACTACAGGCTTATCGAGAAAATCATTTAGAAAAGCAATGCTTTGCTCCGGATCAAACCTATTATGCTTATCTGTTCTATGCGGTAAATATTCCTCGTATCGACTTACCAAGTAGAAAGCAGCGCTAAACACGTCAAATTGAAAACTATTCTTATCACTTGCAAATAGGGTTGGAAATCCTTCCAGTTGCCCAACCTTCGGATTTTCGTTAAGAATACGCTTTTCAAATAATAATTTGGAAGGTTCTATTTGCAATCCAACACCCTGTTGATTAGAGTAATTTATCACAAATTCTTTTTCGTAAACCGATTCCAGATTAGAAATAATCTCAGATGGAATGCCTAATAGATCATCAAATAACAATTTTGCTATGTAAGTCAATCTTGGAGAAACCGCTTCACTATAGATATAAATCTTCAACTTTGATTCTATTTTAGAATGTCTTCATCCGCAAAACTAAAGTAATCTTCATCAGATACTATTATGTGATCTAGGACTTTTATTTGCATCAATTTCCCAGCCTCTATTATTCTGTGAGTAAGTTGCTTATCCGCTTGACTTGGTTGCACGGCACCAGAAGGATGATTATGACTTAAAATGATACCAGAGGCTAGCTCCTCAATTGCCATTTTCAAAATCACGCGAATATCAGCCACAGTACCACTTACACCTCCTGAGCTGATTAAATGTTTGGAGAGAACTCTATTATTTTGATTTAAAAGTAAAATCCAAAATTCTTCAACCATTTTGTCAGCCATTAATGGATATAAAATAGAATACGCATCCCTGCTCATGGTGATTTTATCCTTTTTAAGAATTTCCTCGGTACTTCTTCGTCTCCCGAGCTCCAATGCCGAGATAATAGATATGGCCTTCGCCTCGCCTATTCCTTTAAACTTCATTAAGTCCTTAACCGATTTTTTTGCGACTTCATTTAGGTTATTGCCCGAATTACTAAGTATTACTTTGGCGAGTTCTACTGCCGATTGATTTCTACTTCCCGACCCAATTAAAATAGCAATTAATTCTGCCTCGGTAAGGTTACTTCTTCCCTTTAGGATCAACTTTTCTCTCGGGCGATCATCTTCAGCCCAAGCCTTGATGCTCAATTTAGGGTTATACACTTTCACATAGCTAAGGTATAAAAAACAAAGCAAAAAAAAACCTTGGTGTTTAAACCAAGGTTTTCAATACCGTATGAAAATATTTTTTAAGCTAAATTGTTTACCAAAATAGTTAAAGAAGATTTTAAGTTAGATGCTTTGTTTTTATGGATAATGTTTCTCTTAACCAATTTATCAAGCATTGCAATTACCTTAGGAAGGTTTTCTGAAGCTTCTTTTTTATCGGTACCTGCTCTTAATGCTTTTACCGCATTACGTGTTGTTTTGTGGTAATATTTATTACGAGCCGTTTTTACTGCTGTTTGTCTGATTCTTTTTAAAGATGACTTATGATTTGCCATTATCTATAATTATAAAGTTCTATTCAATTTTTGGATTGCAAATGTAAGCAATAAATACTCACCTTTCGCATCCGGTAAAAGTAGAAAACCTCAAAAATGAGGTTTTCTCAATTTATGTAGTCCGTAGGGGAATCGAACCCCTGTTACCAGGATGAAAACCTGGCGTCCTAACCCCTAGACGAACGGACCTAAAACATATCCCTCTAAAGGGGCGACAAAGGTAATATTTTTTTTAACCCACCAAACAAATGAAAAAAAATATTGAACTTTTTTCGTTATTTTTTTTCCACGCCTTAAACTCCTCAATTTTTCACCAAATTTCTCCTGTAAATAAGCACAATTGACAATTCGTATTTATAATTGCATTGCTATGAAAGAATACATAAAATCTAAGTTTTCTCAACGATCGTTTGAGAATTTTAAATCGGCTTCATTTGAATATAAAAGATTGGCAACCCGTGCTTTTCAAAAGAAAAGAAAGTCAACTGCTTCTCAACCAAATTTACAATTGGGTGCAGGTATTCGAAAAGTAAATGGGTTTATAAACGTAGATTTATCTGGAGCAGACGTTAATTTGGATTTAACATACAAAACACTTCCGTGGAAAGACAATAGTTTCAAAAACATTGTTTCACAACACCTCATCGAACACTTGTATATCAAAGATGAACTAATCCCTTTATTGAAAGAGTTATACAGAATTCTTGAGAAAAATGGATCTGTTTGGTTAGCAACTCCAGATTTAGAAAAAATTTGTCGCTCTTACATGGAGCATAAATGTGCTGACCTCGTGGCCGATAGAAAAAAACGAATGCCCGAATGGAATTTTGAAGATTATCCTACGCAACACATGATGAATGATTTATTTCACCAAGAAGGGGAACATAAGAATTTATTTGATTTTGAACTTTTATCGTGGATATTAAATCAAGCTGGGTTTGACCAAATTGAAAAAATATCGGAAAAAGATCTACTTTCTCAATTCCCTGGTTTCCCAGAAAGAAATGATGAGCTACAATCACTTTACGTAAAGGCAGTAAAATAATTTTACTTAATGTTTGCTTTTCCCTTCATTTTAAACCCCAACCTTTTTGAGGTAGAAGTTTTTTGATCTTTCGATAATTCCTTCATTTGAGCAACAGTAACTATTTGACTACTGGTAAAATCGGGAGTGTATAAATCAAATTCCAATGTGTATTTTATAGAAGTTCCTATTATCTCAGTTAAAAGTTCTTTAGACACGACTTGTTCTGCAAAATCACTAAACTTATAGCCTAACTCCTGCTTTCCTTCAACAAACAAGTGACTTTCTTCGTTTACAAAAATTCTGGAAACCAAAAAACCCATATCGTTTTCTCGATTAAACTTAAAAGAGTCCGCTAAGAAATTATACACATTAATCACTCCACAGAAAACACGAGATTCCTTCTCCTTGACATAAGAATGCTTGTGGATAGGATTTGAATCGTCAAAGGAAAATACGTTAGTATGCATTTGAAAAACCAAAACATCGCCTCCGAAACCTAAAACAGCACCATATGGACCTTCATCACGATAGCTTATTAAAACTCTGTTATCTATGGTTTTTAAATACTTTTCATATTCATCCGCAATTCCAACAAGAACTTCCTTAACCAAACTGAAACAAGCATGCGTTTGCGCAAAGACTTCTTGCTTTACACACGACTTAGTCTTAAAGTCTTCGAATATTTCGCTTCTTAAACTCATTAATACGCTTTTGCGAATAACACCCGTTTACTCGATGGTTTTCCGGTTAAAATACAACTTCCATTCTCTTCTTCCGCATCTAACGGGATACAACGAATTGTAGCTTTGGTTAACTCTTTAATCTTATCCTCCGTTTCCGCAGTTCCATCCCAATGTGCGTTAACAAACCCCCCTTCACTACTGGAAATAATTTTCTCAAATTCTTCCCAAGTATCTGCAGTATGGGTATTTTCAATTCGGAATTTATTCGCGCGTAAAAATAAATTATCCTGAATTTTGCCCATTAATTCAGATACATATTCCACAACCTCATCTTTACTTACCACATGCTTAGAAAGAGTGTCTCTTCTTGCTACTTCAAACGTTCCGTTTTCAACATCACGTGGACCAATGGCTAACCGAACGGGAACGCCTTTAAACTCATACTCAGCAAATTTCCAACCTGGTTTTTGCGTATCTCTATTATCAAATTTGACCGACAAGCCCTTCTCCTCTAATTCATTTTTTAGTTTCAAAGCAACTTCACTTATTTGTTCCAATTGCTCATCATTTTTGTAAATAGGTATGATCACAACATGAATAGGTGCTAATTTCGGTGGTAAAACCAATCCATTATCATCCGAGTGCGTCATAACCAAAGCTCCCATTAATCGAGTAGACACACCCCATGATGTGGCCCAAACATATTCTTGTTTCCCTTCCTTGGTCGCAAATTTCACCTCAAATGCCTTTGCGAAATTTTGACCTAAAAAATGTGATGTTCCTGCTTGTAAAGCCTTCCCATCTTGCATCATTGCTTCTATACAATATGTTTCTAGCGCACCCGCGAATCGTTCACTTTCCGATTTAATCCCTTTCACAACTGGCATCGCCATGAAATCCTCTGCAAATTCAGCATATACCTCTAACATTTTTTCCGCCTCTTCAATCGCCTCTTGCTTAGTAGCGTGGGCAGTATGCCCTTCTTGCCATAAGAATTCAGCTGTACGCAAAAACAAACGGGTACGCATTTCCCATCGAACTACATTCGCCCACTGATTAATCAAAATGGGTAAATCTCTATAACTCTGAATCCACTTTTTATAGGAGTTCCAAATGATAGTTTCAGAAGTTGGACGAACAATTAACTCTTCCTCAAGTTTTGCGCTTGGATCTACAATGACACTCTTACCATCCTCAGCCACTTTAAGCCTATAATGAGTTACAACCGCACATTCTTTCGCAAAACCTTCAATATGGGCTGCTTCTTTACTCAAATACGATTTCGGAATAAATAATGGGAAATATGCGTTTTCGTGTCCCGTGGCTTTGAACATCTTATCTAGTTGCTGCTGCATTTTCTCCCAAATCGCATATCCGTATGGTTTAATCACCATACTTCCACGAACATCTGAATTCTCAGCCAAATCAGCTTTAACAACTAATTCATTGTACCATTTGGAATAATCTTCAGATCTTTTTGTGAAATCTTTTGCCATAATATTCTCGTTAATTAAGGAAGTCAAAAGTAACTATTCATATTGGGTTAGTAAACGCATTTGACATGCTGATTACATACAATTTTTAGCAAATTTTTAATTCGGTTACGTTTATTTCTAGAAAATCTCAATTTCCAATACCAAACGAGATAACTCCGTAAAATCTTATTGACTTTAAACACAAGAAACTGTAACTTAGCCAAGGGTAATTCAATCCAAATACTGGAACGGTTTTTGCAATGAATAAACAAATTTCAGAATATGAAAAAACAAGTATTCTTCCTAAGTGTAATTGTGAGCTTTCTATTATTTTCTTGCTCTCAAACACAACATATCATATACCAGCCTTCATTTTTGGCGGTGAATGGATTACCGGA
>JBFFMY010000072.1:0-11938 GCA_041563475.1 Salibacteraceae bacterium | reverse complement strand
GACCTATAAATCTAGAACCGGAGCATTTGAAATAAACGGATTCGCACCTTCTGTTCTACATATTAAACTGTTGCAAATGCGTCAAGGTCGTTTTATTAATGATCGGGATATGCTGGAAAATAGAAAGGTTTGTGTAATTGGTAAAATAACGCAAGATGTATTGTTTAGAGATGAAAACCCCATAGGAGAATACATTAAAGTAAGTGGGGTATATTTTCAAGTAGTAGGGACCTTTAAGTCTGGTTTGCAACCGGAAGATGCGGAAGATGAGGATAGGGCCATTTATATGCCTTTCACTACATTTCAAAATGCTTTTAATCAAGGTAATACGGTTCATTGGTTCGTAATAACGAGTAAAAAAGGAGTGCCTGTAAGTGGGGTACAGGATGAAGCTAAAAAAATTTTAAAAGCTAGGCATGATATTCACCCAGATGACCCTCGGGCGATTGGAGGTTGGAACTTGGAGGAAGAGGTAAGAAAATTTAATATGATTTTTAATGGAATTAAGGCTCTTTCGTGGTTTGTTGGGATTTTGACCCTATTAGCAGGCGTAATTGGAATTTCCAACATTATGCTAATTATTATTAGAGAACGTACGCAGGAAATAGGGATTAGACGCGCATTAGGGGCTACACCGGTAAATATAGTTACTCAAATAATTTTAGAGTCGGTTGTATTAACCACTATTAGCGGTATGATAGGAATTATTTTCGGTGTTTGGTTGCTGGAATTTATTGGTCCACAAATCCATCATGAATATTTTGAGAATCCAGAAATTTTATTTTCCACCGTGTTTACAGCATTTACAATTCTATTGTTCTCTGGAGTTTTAGCAGGAATTATTCCATCCATTCGAGCAGTAAACATTAAACCAATTGAAGCATTAAGAACTGAATAATAATTAGGAAATGAAGATAGTAGTTAGAATAGGAATTTTAGTAGCCCTTTTGGGAGTCTTTGGATACACCATGTACTATTTGTATATGAAAAATGAGGCCCCTGAAACAGTTTATAGGATAGAGAACCCGTTTATAGATGAGGTCATTCGAAAAACGGTTGCTACAGGTTCCGTAGTACCGAGAAAGGAGATATTGATTAAACCCGTTGTTTCGGGAATTATTGATAAACTTTTTGTGGAAGCAGGTTCCATGATCAACAAAGGAGATGTAATTGCACGGGTGAAAATCATCCCAAATATGGTGAGTTTAAATAGCGCTGAAAATCGTTTGCAGCGGGCTAAAATCGAATTGGATAACACTAAAATAGACTATGCCCGAAATCAAAGGCTTTTTGAAGAAGGGGTGATTTCTGAAGCAGAGTTTCAGCCTTTTGAATTGCAATTGAAAAATTCTAAATTAGAAGTGGATGCCGCAGAAGATAACCTTCAAATTATTAAAGAAGGGGTGAGCAAGAGTAGTAAAACTGCTACAAATACGTTGATTAAAAGTACTATTTCAGGAATGGTGCTGGATGTTCCAGTAAAGGAAGGAAATCAAGTAATTGAGTCGAATACATTTAATGAAGGAACAACTATTGCTTCCGTTGCAGATATGACTGACATGATTTTTCTAGGTAAATTGGATGAATCAGAGGTAGGGAAAGTGAAGGAGGGGATGGATTTAATTCTTACCATTGGCGCATTGCAAGATTTAACGTTAGGTGCTATATTGGAGTACATAGCTCCCAAGGGAGTAGACGAAAATGGGGCAATTCAATTTGAAATAAAAGCGAAAATTAACGCAGAGGATTTAGCCGCAAACTTTATCCGAAGTGGATATAGTGCAAACGCCTCCATTGTTTTAGAAAAGGCAGACTCCGCCATGGTCGTTAAAGAAAGCTTGGTAGAATATGTGGGAGATAGCGCTTTTGTTTATGTGCAAACTTCTCCACAAGTATTTGAACGTACCCAGATACAAGTGGGCTTATCCGATGGAATTATTGTAATCGTTAAAGATGGAATCACTCTTGAATCCGAACTTCGTAGTCGTGAAAATTTACCTATGGAATAATGGGTTAATTAGAAATCAATCATAATTCCAATAGAAGGTAAAACAGTACCTGAAGAATTTGCAATTTCACGTGTTAAATAGGCGCTACTATTCGTGGGGTCTTCAATTGGGTTTCCATTAGCATCTCTATACACATCTAAGTATGGCGCAGTTGCAGAAACGAAATTGTATACATTTTGAATGTCTAAATATGCGTTTAACGACCACCTTTCAAAATACCATTTCTTGTCTACTCTTATATCTAAACCGTGGGCAAGAGGAAGTCTTTCGGTATTTAATCTATTGTAATCAGGAATTCCTTGATTAGTTACATCCCAATTAGCTTTTAATGAAGAAACCGGAATATTAATTGGAGTGTAAGGAGATCCACCAAGCAATCTAAATTTAGCTCCAACTTCCCAATCTTTCTTGAATTTCCTACCAGCTGTAATATTCATGACATGTTGGTTGTCCCAAGAAGATGGAATCAAATTTCCAATTTTATCTTCAAACTCACTTCTAACCCATGTATAGGATAACAAGCCATACCAATTTTTTGTTAGTTTTTGTTGAAAGAAAAACTCAATTCCGTATGATTTTCCTGAAGAAATGGAAGTTACCGGTTCGTTTCCAACCACCCCAAAATCACTTCCTAAATTAGCTAGTGAAATACTATCGTTTAAAGAGAATGGGTAGTTTGAATACGATTTATGAAAAGCTTCAATGGTAATTTTAGTTGAGGATTTAGGCAAATATTCAAAACCACCTACAATGTGATCTGATTTAATATACGTCAGGCCATTGGATTGGTTTACAAGATTTTGGTTATTGTCTCTGTATCCTAAAACGGTATATGCAGGTAATTGATAATAACGACCAATATTAAAATTCGCATTTAATTTAGGAGTGAGAACATAAGATAGGGATAAACGTGGTGAAAGTTGATCTAATGCATTACTCATATCATTCGAGTAATTATTAAAGTCTGTGCGAATTCCTAATGAAATAGCCAATCTATCGCTTAAAATAGATTTGCTTAATTGGGTGAATAACTCAAATTTTTCAAAATCAACTGATGAATTGAAATCAATTACTTGAACTACCCCATCAATTACCACTTTATTAAAGGTTGAATTGTTATATTTAACCGCTTGCATTCCACCACCCACATTCCATTTCCATCCCTTTTTCCTATACGTATGTTCTATGCGTAATTTGTTTTCAATTTCTTGAGATTTATATCTAAGAATTAAGTTATCAGGTACTTCAATATTTTCTTCGTACTTAATCGATTCGTTATTCAACATGTTTCTGCTTAAAACAACAGTTTGATAACTGTTTTTTGAATAATGCGTGTAGTTCGCTCCAATGGTATAATTCCACTGGGTACTAATGGGTAAATTACCTAATATATAATTGTTTCTTTCAATTACATCCGCATCTGTTTCCCCGTCATTAACTGCCTTATTCAATTCAAAATCATCAATGGCACCTAATCCAATTATGTTTAATTTATTTTTTGTGTTAAAGCGAAATGTGTGTTTGTATTGGAAATCAGAATACGTAGGAAGAAATGGTAGTTTTAAAGCAGTAAATAAAAATTGTAAATACGATCTTCTTGCTGAAAAAATAAAGGATGATTTTTTGCCTAAGGGAGAATTCAGAGTTATTCCAACATCGCTAGAACCAACCATAAATGTTCCTGAGAGTTTATCCAAATTACCTTCTATTTGTTTGAATTCCATTACGGAGCTTAATGCATTTCCTCTATTTGCAGGAAAAGCACCAGCAAGAAAATCTACTTCTTGAATAAAGTTTACATTTATCATTCCTACTGGACCACCAGATGAACCTTGGGTCGCAAAGTGATTGATGTTGGGGACTTCGATTCCATCTAAAAAAAATCGGTTTTCACTGGGTGAACCACCGCGAACAATAATGTCGTTTCTGAAAGAAGCAGATGAGGCTACACCAGGTAATATTTGTATCACTTTTGAAATATCACGATTACCTCCAGGATTTCTGTAAATTTCAGCAGCATTTATGGTGCGCATGCTAATAGGACTTTCTTCACTGCGTTCAAATGGACTGGCAACAATTTCAATTTCCTTTAAGTTAGATGAGGTTTCATCTAAAGGAATGTTCAAAGTCGTTGATTTAGCGGAAGTCACCTGTATTTCATAAAACATAGCTTTTTTATACCCAATAGTCGCACAAACTACATTGTAAATCCCTGGTGTTAAGTTTTTTATTTCATAGTTCCCATCAATATCTGATAAAGCGCCTGTTTGGGTGCTGTCAATAATCACGTTGGCAAAGGGAATGGGTTCATTGTTTATGCTGTTATAAACTCTTCCTTTTATTGTCCCAGTTTGAGAAAAAAGCGGGGAAACAGAAGTGAAAAAAATGACAACTACAAAAACTAATTTTTTGAACATGGATTTAAATTTTGGTGCAAACTTATATTATTTGTTTAACTTTGATTTTAATATATCAAACAAAAAAATGTTAACGTGGGAATAAAGACCAATTTTTCTATTAAGGATCTGGAAAATTTAAGTGGGGTAAAGGCACATACTATCAGAATATGGGAAAAGCGCTATGATTTGCTTAAGCCAGAAAGGTCAGAAACGAATATTAGAACCTATAATCTCAATAGTTTACAAAAATTATTAAATGTATCGGTTTTAAATGAACATGGGATGAAGGTCTCAAAAATAGCTAAGCTTTCTGATGATGATATTTCTTCCCAGGTTAAAGAGCTTTCTATAGTGGATGATTCCAGCCAGCATTTTATGCACTCATTTAAATTGGCAATGTTGACATTCGACCAAGAACTTTTTGATGCGACATATAATACGATGCTAAAGACTTTTTCGTTTCGGGAGATTTTTCAAGGCATTTTTATGCAACTTCTTCAGGATATAGGGGTTCTATGGGTGACTAACACGATAACACCTGCACATGAGCATTTTATCTCCACTTTAATTCAGCAAAAACTGCAGATCAATATTGAGAAAGTTCAAGGAACTAGTGATGCATCTCAAGGAACGTTTGTTTTGTTTTTGCCGTTAAATGAAATTCATGATTTAGGTTTAATGTATATCCATTATGAGCTGCTTCTTAAAAGTTATAAGTGTATTTATTTGGGTCAATCCGTGCCAATAGAAAACCTACTTGAAGTTAAAAAAGTTTTTGATAAAATGACCTTTATTAGCTATTTTACGGTATCTCCACCCAATGACTCTGTTGATCAATATCTAAAAGAAATATCTTCTTTGGTTCTGACCGATAAAGGAGAAGAGTTACACATTTTTGGAAGAAACACGAAAGAAGTGAATATTAGTTCTTTACCTTCCAATATTCGTATCCACGAAAACATGGAGGAATTGTTGCAATTTGTTTAATTATTTCATAAAATTATAACCACGCTTTTGTTTTGTTTAATAAAAACGTACTTTTGTTAAACAATATGAAAAAGACAATTATAATCGGTTCTGGATTTTCCTCGCTTTCTGCAGCGTGTTATATGGCTGCAGCTGGCCATAAAGTGGAGATTCATGAAAAAAATAATCAGTTAGGAGGTCGAGCTAGACAATATGTTCATGACGGCTTTAAATTCGACATGGGCCCAACGTGGTATTGGATGCCGGACGTTTTTAATAAATTCTTTTCTGATTTTGGAAAGAAAAGTGAAGATTATTTCTCTTTAGAGAAATTGGGTCCAGCCTATCGCGTATATTTTGATAAATCCGAATATATTGATATTGCAGACAATCTCCCAGAGATTTTAGCCACCTTTGAAAAAGTAGAAAAGGGTTCGGGAAAGGTCCTTGAGAAATTCATGAAAAAGGCAGAATCAAATTATGATATTGCCATAAAGGACTTGGTGTATAATCCAGGCTTAAGTCCGTTAGAATTGATAACCCCTAAAACGGTATTTGAACTAAAACAATTTGCAACATCCATTAGCGGTGTGGTGAAATCTAGGTTTAAAAACCCGAAATTGCGTCAAATATTAGAGTTTCCTGTACTTTTTCTCGGGGCTAAACCGCAAGACACCCCTGCATTTTACAGTTTTATGAATCATGCAGATTTCGGTTTAGGCACTTGGTACCCAAAAGGGGGAATGCGCTCTGTGGTAGAGGGAATAATAAAATTGGCCAAAGAACTTGGAGTTACATTTCATGTAAATTCAGATGTTTCAAAAATCAATGTTTCAGATAATGGGACGGTAAAATCTATAATTACAAACGGGGAGGAAGTTGACGCGGATATTATCATCTCAGGTGCGGATTATCAACATTCTGAAACTTTATTAAATGAATCGTATAGAATGTACTCTCCAAAGTATTGGGACAAAAGAGTCATGGCACCATCCTCCTTATTGTTTTATGTTGGGTTTTCAAAAAAGCTGAAAAACGTTCTACACCATACTTTATTTTTTGATTCCCCATTTGATCAGCATGCGGTTGAAATTTATGATGACCCTAAATGGCCATCTAACCCTTTATTTTATGCAAGTTTTCCAAGTATGACGGATACGTCTATTGCACCAGAAGGAAAGGAAGCTGCAATTTTTTTAATACCTTTAGCCACGGATTTGGAAGATACGGAAGAGTTACGTCAAAAATATTTTGATATAATTTTGGAAAGATTGGAGCATTTAACAGGCCAAAGCGTAAAGAATGATATTATTTTCAAAACCTCGTATTGTGTTAACGATTTTAAGGAAGATTATAATTCATTTAAAGGAAACGCATACGGAATGGCGAATACGCTGCTGCAAACTGCATTTTTGCGACCTAAGTTGAAGAGTAAAAAGGTTAAAAATTTGTTTTTCACTGGACAACTAACTGTTCCAGGCCCTGGAGTACCACCTGCTTTAATATCTGGAAAATTAGTGTCTCAATTAATCAATATTACCTAACATTATGAAGCAATTATTCGACCAATTATCTTATCGATGTAGCAAGGAGGTGACCAACCAATACAGCACATCTTTTTCGCTAGCCGTGAAAATGTTAAAGCCAACAATTCAAGGACCTATTCATGGTATATACGGTTTTGTTCGGTTGGCCGATGAAATTGTAGATTCTTTTCATGATTATGATAAAGAATTGTTGTTTAGCAGGCTCGAGGAAGATTTAGAACTTGCCCTAACAAATAGAATAAGTTTAAATCCTATTTTAAACACTTTTCAAGAGGTAGTTCATCAGTATTCGATTGATACGGAATTGATAGACGCATTTATGAAAAGTATGCGTGCTGATTTGAATAAATCTACTTATGAGACCATCGAGGATTATAACGAGTACATATATGGTTCTGCGGATGTAGTAGGTTTGATGTGTTTGAAAATATTCGTTAATGGAGATCAAGAGCAATATGACAAATTGAAATACTCGGCCATGAAATTAGGAAGTGCGTTTCAAAAGGTTAATTTTTTGCGAGATTTAAAAGACGACATGGAGGTTCTAGATCGCACTTATTTCCCTCATCTTAATAATGTATCATTTAACCAGCACACAAAGGGTGAAATAATTGCTGAGATTCAAAATGATTTTGACGAAGCGTATATTGGAATTAAGCAATTACCAATTGAAGCTAAATTTGGTGTATACACTGCGTATTTATACTACAGAAGGTTATTGAAAAAGATTGTAAATGCCGAAGTGGAGGAAATTAAAAATAACCGTATTCGCGTTAGTAATCCGGGAAAATTTGTGCTTCTGGCCAAGTCATTTGTTAACTATAAATTGGATTTAATTTGATGAAACTAGTGTGTTCAATGGCATTCTTGTTTATTGGTTTTATTCAAATCGGAGTAGCTTCAAATGATTTGGATAGCATTCGAAACCGATTTAAAAATGCCAAATCCGAAAATGATTTTCAATGGATTTTAAATTATAAAGTTAAAGAAACAGACTCAAATATAGTAAATACCATTAATGCATATAAAGCCGTTTCCAAGTCTGCAATGGCACAGTATGTTTTTAACCCGTATTCAAAATTCAAATATTTTTTTGATGGGCGAGACGAGTTAGAAGAGACTATAAGTAAGAATATGGAAGTGGAAAATATTTTTTTACGATCTGTGGTTCAACTTAGCATTCCTAAATTTTTGGGTTATTCAGATGAAATTGAATCAGATTTAAAATTTCTAAAAGAGAATTTGCCTAATGCAAAAGTTCCATTAGATATAAAAAAGTTTATTATAGAAACCATAGTTAACACGGGAAATAGGGATTATGACTTAGATTCACTTTCTTTGCTTCCGTTAAATTAATATTCAATACATCAATGCTATTATTTGGAATTATACTCGTCACTTTTGTTTTAATGGAAGGTGTTGCTTGGTGGATGCATAAATACATTATGCACGGATTTTTTTGGAATCTGCACGAAGATCACCATGTAAAGGATGAGCACAATTCGTTTTTTGAAATGAATGATACCTTCTTCATTTTCTTTTCCATTATAGCCATTGTTAGCTTTGGGTTATGGTCCTTTTTTGGATGGACTATTCCATTGGGTATTGGATTAGGAGTAACTTTATACGGGTTCGTTTATTTTTTTATTCATGATTTGTTTATTCATCAGAGAATTAGAATTTTAACGCATACAAAAAACCCTTATTTGTTAGCAATTCGTAGGGCGCATAAAATGCATCACAAACATATTACTAAAGAAGACGGGGAGTGCTTTGGTATGCTTTGGGTTCCGATGAAGTATTATAAACAGTACGCAAATAAAAAATAATGTCCTTATATTGGATTCTGAATTTGACGTCTTTGTCCGTCCCTTTTTTGGTGAGTTTTCACCCAAGAATTCAGTTATATAAAAAATGGAAAGCCTTAAGTTTAGCCATCATCTTGGCCATGATTCCGTATATTATATGGGATATTTGGTTTACAGAGAATGGATATTGGGGTTTTAATTTAGAATATCTTTCAGGTGTTTACCTATTGCATTTACCGATAGAGGAGTGGTTCTTTTTTGTTTCCATACCGTATGCATGCATTTTCACTCACTATGCCTTAATTGAATTGTTTCCAAAAGTTCAAGTTGGAGTAAAACAAGTTAATTTCATCACCTATTTATTACTCGGTGTTTTCCTTATTGGGGCAATCGTATTTAATCAAAAATGGTATACGTTTATTGATTTGGTGATCGGATTGGTGATTTTGGTTGTTGCTTTTATTTCAAATAAAGCCTTGTTGCAAAAATTTTATTTAACGTTCATCATTATGTTGATTCCATTCTTTGTTGTGAACGGTATACTTACGGGTACGGGTATTGAAAATGAAGTGGTTTGGTATAATGATCTGCAGAACTTAGGTATTCGATTCGGGACTATTCCAATAGAAGATTCCGTTTATGCATTCTCTCTAATCCTTTTGAATTTGGTGTTATTTGAGAAATTTTCTCACATAAAAAAAGGCGAGTCAATTGACTCGCCTAAGTTTTAAAACAAAATCAAAACTTAAAAAATATACGTATTCTCTGAAATCATTTTTTCAGCTATTGAACGTCTTACATCCTTAATGTTTATTGGATCTTGTTTTGTGAAACGTTTCAATCCCATTAACATCATACGTAATTCATCTCCTTCTGCAAAACTTACTAAAGCTTCTTTACCTAGCATATTAATTTTATCACCTGCCTCATAAATGTAAGCTTTGGCAGCGTTAAATTTCAAAGTGTTTTGCTCTGATTCACCTTGTGTTTTTTGAAGTTTTTCTACACGTAGTAAAACAGATTCAGAAACGTATGTTTCAATCAACATATCTGATATAGCCATTAAAATTTCTTGTTCTTTCCCTAAACTCATCATCAAGGTTTGCGCAGCAGAACCAGCAACCATTAAAACAGCTTTTTTGAAATTTTGAACGTATTTGTGGAGTTTTTCTAACTCTGTTTCATCGCCAGATCCAAAATCAGGAATACCCATTAATTCTCCAGCCACTTTTTGTGCAGGTCCCATTAAATCGAGCGTACCTTTCATGGCTTTTTTCAACATCATATCTACGGTTAACATACGATTAATCTCGTTCGTGCCTTCAAAAATCCTGTTGATTCTTGAATCTCTATATGCGCGTTCAACCGAAGACTCAGCTGAATAACCCATACCTCCAAATACTTGGACAGATTCATCCACAACGTAATCTAAAACTTCAGAAGAGTGCACCTTCATTATCGCACATTCAATAGCGTATGTTTCAATTCCTTTTAGCGTGGCTTGAGATTTATCCATTCCTTCTGTTTGAAGAAAATCTATACGGTCATCAATATTCTGAGAAGCTCTGTACACAGCAGATTCAGATGCAAAAACTTTGATGGCCATTCTTGCTAATTTGTATTTTATCGCTCCGTATTTAGAAATTGGTCGCCCAAATTGGTTACGCTCATTGGCATAGTTTGTGGCCTCATTTATTGTTTCTTTCGCCCCACCTAAAACAGCTCCTGCAAGTTTTATTCGTCCAATATTCAGGATGTTAAGCGCAATTTTGAATCCAATCTCACGCTCTCCAAGTTGGTTTTCAACTGGAATATGGACCTCATTAAAAAATACCTGGCGCGTTGATGAACCTTTAATCCCCATTTTTTTCTCTTCAGGATTCAGTGTAATCCCATCAGAATGAGCATCTACGATGAAGGCGCTTAAATTTTCATCGTCATCAATTTTTGCAAAAACAGTAAATACATCTGCAAACCCACCATTGGTAATCCACATTTTTTGACCGGTGATTATCCATTCTTTTCCATCGGCACTTAACTTGGCTTTTGTTTTACCAGAATTTGCATCCGATCCTGAACTTGGCTCTGTTAAACAATAGGCTGCTTTCCATTCACCACTTACAATTTTTGGGATAAATTTATTTTTTTGCTCTTCCGTTCCGTAATACAAAATTGGAAGGGTTCCGATACCTGTATGCGCAGATAATGCTACCGAAAATGAATACCCTGCACCTAATTTTTCGGTGGTAAACATGGAGGTTACAAAGTTCTTATTGAATCCTCCTAGTTCTTCCGGAACAGAAATGCCTAACATTCCCATTTCACCAGCTTTTTCAAGTAAGGATGGCATTAGCCCTTCTTCTCCAGCATCAATTCTTTCTATATTAGGAATTACCTCTTGCGCTAAAAAATCGGTACACATTTGCCCAATCATAATTTGTTCTTCTTCAAATTCCTCGGGAATAAAGATATCCATTGCGTTGGTATCTTTTATTAGAAATTCACCCCCGTTTAAAGCTTCTTTTTTTTCTTCTGACATGATTTTTTCTATTTGATAACGCAAAAAATTGCGTCTTTCTGTTAATTAAATGGAAGCCTCAAGTTTATTTCTCTGCTTCCGACTTCAGTCTTTTAGCTTTATTATAACATTTCAATTACGCCTGCAGCACCTTGACCAGTACCAACACACATGGTTACCATGCCGTATTTTTGCTTGCGTAATTTCATTTCTTCAATTATTTGAACCGTTAATTTGGCTCCTGTACATCCAAGAGGATGGCCTAAAGCAATGGCTCCACCATTTACATTTACAATATCTTGATTGATACCCGTTTCTCGAATTACTGCAAGCGATTGAGAAGCGAATGCCTCATTCAATTCAAAAAGTTCGATATCTTCTATTTTTAAACCCGCCATTTTTGTTGCTTTAGGAATCGCGTCTACAGGGCCAATTCCCATAATTCGTGGTTCAACACCAACTACTCCATACGAGGCTAATCGTGCAATAGGAGATACGTTAAGTTCCTTTACCATTTTTTCTGACATTAGAATAACAAACGCAGCACCATCTGATGTTTGACTCGCATTTCCTGCGGTAACGGTACCTTTTGCATCAAATACAGGGCGTAATTTCGATAAGCCTTCAACCGTAGTTCCAGCTCTTACTCCTTCATCTGTATCTGCGATATAATTTCTAACTTGACGTTTTC
>JBFFMY010000071.1:0-12092 GCA_041563475.1 Salibacteraceae bacterium | reverse complement strand
CAGCAAATATAGAACGGGAGTTCATGGAGATTTTTTGTATCAAAGTGTCCCTGAATTAATCAAGTAATAAATCTTATTTAAAGATTCTTAATACAAAAAATCCCGAGTTTTACGACTCGGGATTTTTTGTATTAAGATATCATCTTATTTCTCATTTATTTCAAATCTATGGCCTTCAAGGTGTTTTGCATTAAGGAAGCGATAGTCATTGGTCCAACACCACCTGGCACAGGTGTTATAAACTCCGATTTAGGGGAAACAGATTCGAAATGAACATCACCTAAAAGTCTAAATCCAGATTTTTTAGAAGAATCCGCAACGCGTGTAATTCCAACATCGATAACGGTTACCCCCTCTTTCACCATGTCACCTGTAATAAATTCTGCCTTTCCTAAAGCAACAATTAAAATATCTGCAGTACGGGTAATTTCAGCAAGGTTTTGCGTACGCGAGTGCGTTAAGGTTACGGTGCAATTTCCAGGATACCGATTTTGTCCCATTAATATGGACATAGGCAAACCCACAATGTTACTTCTTCCTACCACTACACAATGCTTTCCAGAAGTTTCAACATTATATCGTTTAAGTAATTCTAAAATTCCGTTTGGAGTAGCGGGAATAAATGAAGGTAAACCCAAGGCTACTTTACCAAAATTAGCTGGATGAAACCCATCTACATCTTTGGTAGGAGAAACGGCATTCAAAACTATTTCTTCATCTATATGCTTTGGTAGCGGTAATTGAACGATAAATCCATCCACAACCTCATCATTATTTAACTCTTCAATTTTTGACAACAACTCTTCTTGAGTTGTTTCTACTGGCATTTTAATTAAACTAGAACCAAACCCAACGTATTCACACGCCTTAACTTTAGCATTAACGTAAGTAATACTCGCTCCGTTATCTCCAACAATAATGGCAGCTAAATGCGGAACCTTTCCACCAGTAGCCTTAATTTTTGTCACTTCAATCTTTAATTCCTCTTTAATATCGTTTGAGGTTTTCTTTCCGTCTAGTAAAATCATTTTTAAACATTTTAAATTTTCAAGAAGCGTCTTCTATCCCATACCCGGCATACCGCCAAATTGTTTCATCATACTCGCCATGGCAGATTTATTATTCATCAATCTCATCATTTTTTTGGTATCTCCAAATTGTTTCATCAATTGATTCACTTCCTGCACATCTCTTCCACTTCCCTTTGCAATTCTTTTTTTCCGAGACCCATTGATTAACTCGGGTTGTTGACGCTCTTTAGGAGTCATCGAATAAATAATAGCCTCTATATGTTTAAATGCGTCATCTCCAATCTCCACATCCTTCATCGCCTTTCCCATTCCAGGTAACATTCCCATCAAATCCTTTACATTACCCATTTTCTGAATTTGTTGTATTTGTTGAAGGAAATCATCAAAATTAAACTGGTTTTTAGCAATTTTCTTTTGAAGTTTTCGGGCTTGTTCTTCATCAAATTGATCTTGAACTCGCTCAACCAGTGATACCACATCACCCATACCCAAAATTCTATCGGCCATACGTTCAGGATAGAAAACATCTAATGCTTCCATTTTTTCACCTGTACCGATAAATTTAATTGGTTTTTGAACTATAGATCGAATAGACAAAGCTGCACCACCACGGGCATCACCATCTAATTTTGTAAGAATTACTCCTTCAAAGTTTAATCTGTCATTGAATTCTTTCGCTGTATTAACCGCATCTTGACCCGTCATCGCATCCACAACAAACAAGGTTTCATTAGGTTTTACAGTGTTTTTAATGGCAGCAATTTCATTCATCATCTGCTCATCCACTGCTAATCGTCCAGCCGTATCAATAATCACAACATTTAATCCGTTGCTTTTGGCATAGGCAACCCCGGCTTGTGCAATTTTTACGGGATCCTTTTCCTCCTTATTAGAAAAAACCTCTACTCCAATTTGCTCTCCAACCACATGCAACTGATCAATTGCTGCAGGACGATACACATCGGCAGCCACCAACAAAGGCGTTTTTCCCTTTTTAGTTTTTAAGAAATTAGCCAGTTTACCACTATGCGTAGTTTTACCCGAACCTTGTAAACCCGCCATTAAAATAATAGCTGGGTTTCCACTTAAATCAAGCTCGGAAACCGATTCGCCCATTAAATTAGCTAATTCATCATGGGTTATTTTGGTAAGTAATTGACCTGGAGATAAAGAGGTTAAAACATCTGCCCCTAAAGCCTTTTCTCGTACCGTATTGGTAAATTCTTTGGCAATTTTATAATTAACATCGGCATCCAATAAAGCTCTACGTATTTCTTTAGCGGTTTGCGCAACGTTAATTTCTGAAATACTTCCCTGACCCTTTAAGGTTTGAAACGACTTCTCTAATCTCTCTTGTAATCTAGTAAACATTGATTTTTTTTAGTTTTGCAAAAATAATTAACGTGGATAACCCGCAACCGAAGACACCAGTTTTTTCTCTGGTTTTACGTCCCCCTTTTCCAAATTTACATCCGATTTGGTACCTGAATCCCTAACAACCCCATTCCACTTTTAATAACTCCCCCCACATTTGCCGATAATAAAACACGGTATTTAGTCAAATTGGCATTATCATCATTAAAAATGGGTGTGGACTGATAAAATGAATTGTACAATTTCACCAAATCATATACGTAATTGGCAATGGTAGCCGGGCTATACTCTAAACCTGCTTCATAAATTACCGTAGGATAATCATTTAGCATTTTGATTAACTCAATTTCTTTTTCACTCAATTGATTCGCATCCATTGATACTTGTTCTACCCCTTCCGCTCTATTTATGATCGATTGAATACGCGCATGTGCATACTGAATAAAAGGACCCGTATTCCCATTTAAATCAATGGATGCAGAGGGATCAAACATCATTTTTTTCTTCGGATCTACTTTTAAAATAAAATATTTTAAAGCTCCCTTTCCTACCATGTCTGCCAAAGCTGCCTTTTCTTCTTCCTTTTGATCTGAGATATGCCCATGCAATTCTGAGGCTTCTTTTGCATCCGTTACCATTCCTTCAATTAAATCATCTGCATCAACGACTGTTCCTTCACGAGATTTCATTTTACCTTCAGGTAATTCAACCATGCCATAGGATAAATGGTAACATTCTTTTGCCCAATCAAAACCTAGTTTATTAAGAATCAGAAACAACACCTTAAAATGATAATCTTGTTCATTTCCAACCGTGTAAATAAGTTGATTTAAATCTGGAAAATCCTTAAATCGTTGAATTGCCGTCCCAATATCTTGGGTCATATACACGGCAGTGCCATCTGAACGCAAAACCAATTTATGATCCAATCCTTCCTCCGTTAAGTCTATCCACACAGAACCATCCTCTTTGGCGTAAAAAACGCCCTTTTCAATTCCCTCCTGAACAAAATCCTTTCCGAACAAATACGTTTCTGATTCATAATACAATGTATCAAAATCAACGCCCATGCTAGTATACGTTTGTTTAAACCCCTCATAAACCCAACCATTCATGGTTTCCCATAAAGAATACACTTCGGGTTCTTTCGCCTCCCATTTTTGAAGCATTTCTTGGGCGGAATTCAAAATAGACGTAGATTTTTTGGCCTCATCTTCAGACATTCCATTAGCCATTAATTCTGAAATCTGCTTTTTGTATTCATGGTCAAATTTCACGTAATATTTCCCCACCAAATGGTCTCCTTTCAATCCGGATGATTGCGGAGTTTCGCCATTACCAAACATTTGCCAAGCCAACATGGATTTACAGATATGTATTCCACGGTCATTAATAATTTGCGTTTTGATAACCTTATGCCCATTCGCTTTTAAAATTTCTGCTACAGAATACCCTAAGAAATTATTACGCAAATGACCTAAATGCAATGGTTTATTCGTATTTGGAGATGAATATTCCACCATTACTGTTTTACCCGTAGAATCTGCAAATCCCCATGTGTCTTCGGACGCCATTTCTTGAAACACTTCGTTCCAATAGCCGTTTGTAATTTTAAGGTTAAGAAAACCTTTAACGATTTCGTATGACTCAATTATATCTACAGTCTTAATAAGTTCTTCACCTATAGCCTCAGCAGTTTCCATTGGGTTTTTACGACTTATTTTTAATAATGGGAATACATTTACGGTATAATCACCGATGAATTCCTTACGCGTTTTTTGTAATTGTATGACGGGAAACTCCTGATCTCCGAAAAGAATAATTAATACTTTATTGACGTATTGTGTTAATTTCTGTTCTATATTCATTTCTACTATTCCTTTCGGTTATCAGTATTATTTATTCAATTTTTCTATCACTGGTAATACGTCTTCTAAAATTTCAAAGGCAGTTTCTGCCATTTTATTTTTCTTTTCGTCTAGTGTTGGATTTATTTCCACAAATTCTAAACACGCAACCTTTTCTGTTTCTAAAAAACCAGTAATAATTTTCTTTATTTCTACCTCATCAAATCCTTTAGTAACAGGAGTTCCTGTGCCATGTGAAATCAAATCACAATCCATACTGTCCACATCAAAGGATATGTAAATCATATCGCACTTATCTAGTTTTTCAATCGCTTCAGTCATGCAAACATGCAATCCGCGAAACCTAATTTCTTCAACCCTATAATTTCGTATATTGTGTTGTTCAATTATCTCATCCTCTTGCTCTTCCGTATCCCGAACTCCAAAAAATATTGTATCCTCAGGCAAAACATTTGGGGAGTGTCCGGAAAGGTTTTTCATTTTGTTCCATAGCTCCAATTCCTTTTCACTCAATTTATTTACACGAAGTCTAGCGCTATCAAATCCCAAAGCAGAACCGAGAGGCATTCCATGAACGTTCCCGGAAGGAGTGGTATAAGGGGTGTGAATATCCGCATGGGCATCAATCCAAACCACGCCTAGTCGTTTTCCTGGGTATGCCTTTTTGATCCCTGCAATTGTGCCTGCAGCAATTGAATGATCACCCGATAAAACAATAGGAAACTCCGTAGGAACAGAATTGTGAACCGCTTCTGTAACGTTTTCTAGAACTTTTACAACAGATTCAATATGAATCGCGTTAGGCGTATCAATGTCTTTGTAAAGATCTTGATTATACACATCCACAGTTTTGTGCGTGTATTTTGAAAGAATTTCACTTTGCTTATTCCAGCCAACCACTTCCATGGCTTTGAAACCCAAGGATGAACCTCTAGTTCCGGCTCCAATTTCTGATTCCACAATTATATATCGAACGCTCATTTTTTTAATTTTTTTCGAGCTGCGAAGATATAGTTATTGGACTAAAAATATACCGATTAGTCTATTGAAAATGGCTATGAAAATATAATACGTAATTAACTAATATATACCTATGCGTAGATTATACCAATTTTCGCATGGCCATTATAAGCCCCATGTGTAAACCCTCATGAACGTTATTAAATTCAATAGCATCTTGAATAGAATTTAGTGTAACGCCAAAACTCGTTTCATACGGTGAAAATTGACTGAATGTACCATTTTCAAAATCCAATTCGGTGAAATCAATAACCTCTACAAACTCTTCCTTCATTTCGGTTATTTCCTCTTCGGAATAAACCTTAGAAGGAATTGACCCTTTACGAAACTCATCCACCAAAGAAATAGCTATTTTAATTTTATTTCCAGATAAATTGTAGGTTAACAACTGCTGGGTCACTAAAATATGACCTAAATGCCACACTAAATTGTTTTTATACCCTGTTGGAACAGCATTCAACTGTTCAGTGGACAATCCGTGCAATAAATTTAAAATATTTTTACGTGTAACTCTGGCAATATCAAAGGGATTCATACTGTTTTTTTTTAGTGTAATGAAATTCCTGCTTCACTAATAGCAGAATATAATTTACTGCGTAACGCAGCTGAAATAGGAACCAATGGAAGCAACATATGTTCATCGCAAATACCAATCATTTTTAAAGCCGCTTTTACACCTCCAGGATTTCCTTCTGCAAACAGCAAAGGTATAATATCACATAATTGGTAATGCTTTTCACGCGCAGTAGAGAATTCGCCCTTTGCCGCAGCATGCACCAGCGCACAAAATTCCTCAGGAAACGAATTGGCAATTACACTAATAACACCATCCGCCCCGATTGCCATTTGTTCAAGAATTAAGTCATCGTCACCGCTTAAAACCAAAAATCCTTCAGGTTTGTGTTTTATAATTTGCGTCATTTGAGACAAATCACCAGACGCTTCTTTAATTCCAATAATGTTATTCAGTTTCGCCAATTTTAAAGTCGTTTCAGCTGAAATATTAGATCCCGTTCTACCTGGAACATTGTATAAAATTATCGGCAAATCAAACGCATCATTTAAAAGAGTGAAATGCGCTAAAATTCCTGCTTGAGATGGTTTGTTGTAATATGGACTTACAGATAAAATAGCTGAAACACCTTTCAAATCAAGGTCATTATACCCTTCTATAATCGCTTGAGTATTACTACCTCCATGACCGAAAACTACGGGAACTCTTCCGTCAATAATTGTTACCGCCTGACTTAATAAAGCTTGCTTCTGTTTTACGCTTAAAGTGGCAGATTCACCGGTTGTTCCTTGCACTACTAAAAAATCAACCCCTCCTTTAATAGTGTGATTAATTAGTTTTTCAAAGGATGGATAATCAATTTTACCTTCCGCATTTAGGGGAGTAACCAAAGCAACTCCAACACCTTTTAAAGTTTCCATATATTCTATGATTTATACCTTATTAATCATTTCTAGATATCTAAATATATTTTTAGATAATTCTAAAAGCGTTGATTTCAAGGGGATATCTATGATTAGATCTAAAAATTCATTCTTAATACCCGATTTAGGTCCAACTTTCATTTTGGCATTAACTAAAGCCAAAAAATAATCCGTTGGCACAAAACTAATTGGCGTAAAATCAACCAAAAGGTCAAAGTCCATCGTTAAAATTGGCTTTGAAAAATCATCCTTTGGAATTCCCGTAAAATCAATTTGTTTGTTCTGTAAAATGGTAACCAATTGATCATCCACATACTTTGGAATTTCTTTCGTACTGCAATAAGCTAACATATCAACCTTCCCAACGGTGTAATTTCGTTTAAGATTAGTAGAAATCTCCAGCATTTCCATGTAGGATTTTTCATTCGTAATATGAAAAATGAGTAATGCGTACTTAATATTGGACATGTTTAATGCCTCTACCGACCTATTCAATATATTGAATCGTCTTTTAAGTTGCCATCTTCCAATACTATTTACAATAAACCCAATCATTCTTGTGCAAGAATAGCAACTAAATCGCTTTCTGAGATAATTTCCACGCCCATTTTTAACGCTTTTTCATACTTACTTGGGCCCATTTTATCGCCTGCAACAATAAACGCGGTTTTTTTAGAAATTGAACTGGAGTTTTTTCCTCCATTCATCTCAATCATTTTTTTGAGTTCGTCACGACTATGATCCTGAAAAATACCAGATATCACAATACTTTTCCCTTGAAGTTTTTGACTCGACATAGATGCCTCTTCTACTGATATTTCCAGATTGAAGCCTTTTTCCTTCATTTCTGCTATAACTTCTAAATGGTGTTCGTTTTTAAAATAATCCAAGAGGCTTTGAACAATTACCTTTCCTATTTCATTTACGCCTAAAAGTTGTTCCTCCGTTGCAGCAGCCAATGCATCAATGGTTTTAAAGTTTCGAGACAGGGTTTTAGCTACTACTTCCCCTACGTGCCTTATTCCAAGAGCAAACAAAACCGTCTGAAAAGGTTGCTTTTTTGAGTCTTCTATACCTGCGAGTAATTTCTTTACAGAAATATCCGCCATTCCTTCTAATCCAATTAAATCATCATAGGAAAGATGATATAAATCTATAAACTCCTTTATTAAACCACTTTTATACAACAACACTACCGTTTCATCTCCTATCCCTTCAATGTCCATTACTTTACGAGAAATGAAATGTTGAATCCTTCCGATTACCTGTGGAGGGCACGAGATTTCATTTACACAATAATGATTCGCTTCCTCCCCTTTTCGAATTAACTTATCGCCACAAGCTGGACAAACCTTAGGATATTGATATCTAACAGCATCCGGGTTTCGCACATCAAAATTTACGGAGGTTACTTTTGGAATAATCTCTCCACCCTTCTCTACCTTTACTGTATCCCCTATCCGTAAATCTAGTTTTTGAATATAATCTTCATTAAATAAGGATGCACGTTTAACCACAGTTCCAGCTAGTAAAACGGGTTGTAAATTCGCAACCGGAGTAACCGCCCCAGTTCTACCTATTTGAAGAACAATATCCTTAAGAACTGTTTCAACCTCCTCAGCCTTATATTTATACGATATGGCCCATTTTGGTGCTTTTGCCGTACTTCCTAATAGTATTTGTTGTTCAAAACTGTTTACTTTAACTACAATTCCGTCAATAGCAAAGGGTAAATTAAAGCGCTCCTGCTCCCAGAAGTGTATAAACTCCATTATTTCAGACCTGTTTTTACACACTTTAATTCGATTTAGATTGGCAGGTGGAACTCGAAAACCTAAACCTTTCAATTCTGTCAAAGAATCGTAATGATTTTGCGCCTTTGACTCTGGATTCAAAGAACTATATATAAAACATTCTAGCCCGCGTTGTGCAACAATTGCAGAATCCTGAAGTTTTAATGTGCCTGCAGCCGTATTTCTTGGGTTTGCATAGGGTTGATCACCATTAGCAATAGTTTCCTCATTTAACTTCTCAAACTGCGCATTTGAAAACATTATTTCACCACGTACCTCCATTTTATTTGGAAAAGGGGCTTTTAGTTTTAGGGGCAACGACTTAATCGTTCTTACATTACTTGAAACATCATCTCCCTGAATACCATTTCCACGGGTTACACCTTGAATGAAGTTCCCATTTTCGTACTTCACGGCAATGGCAACACCATCATATTTAAGCTCACAAACAAATTCTGTTTCATCGCTTTCCAATTCCTTTTGAATTCTTGCAATAAACTCCTCTATTTCCGTCTCAGAATAAGAGTTTCCCAATGATTGCATGGGGAATTCATGTACCACTGTTCGAAATGATTTACTCACTTCTCCTCCCACCCGTTTTGTAGGAGAATTAGGATCATTAAATTCAGGATGCTCATCTTCCAATACTTGGAGTTTTTTAAGCATTTCATCGAAATCTACATCACTTATTTCAGGCTTATTAGCCACATAATACAAATACGTATGATGATTTAATTTTTCTCTTAACTCTTCTATTTGCGATTGAATAGAACTCATATTCCTATTATTTCTTAGATGCTTTTCTGTTATAAATATTCTCCGATCTTTTTCTCATTTTTTCTGATTTTGAGGGTCTTCTGTCTCTAAAATAAATAGACTTCATTTGTAAAACTTGCTCATGATGAAAAATCGTTTTCACAAACTTACCTAACTGTAATTTAATTCCAAACGAATAGTATGGCGTTGTTAGGTTTTGGGAAGTATTGGAATTGGCACCTATGGAAAATCGGTACCCGAGCCCCAACCCAAAGGCAAGCCAATAATTAATACTGTATTCCCCATTTGCACCAATAGAAAAAAGTCCAAATCCATTTGATGTGAAATCCGAAGCCGGAATGCGCGTTTTTTCCGTGGAATAGGCTTCATTAGTAGCCCATACCTTTCCCACAGCAAGCGGAAAACCAACTTCCAGTCTGTAGTTTTTAATGAGCAAATATTCAAAGTAGGTTCCAAATCCAAGAAGAGAAGTTTCAAAATATCCTATTTCTGGATAGTCCTCATATGTGGTTTGGTAGCGTTTACTCAAAATCCCTGAAACACCAAACTTGTAATTTCGTTTAAATTGTAGTCCAATATTCAAACTGCGGATCTTGACATTGATCCCCTTTTTAAGCCAAGTATTTGTTTGGCTTAATTCTAATTCAAATTTTGTTTTATGGTAAAAATCGTATTCTATTTGCTCGTCTGTAAGAGAGTCCACCTCCACGTTTGAAACCTGTCCAAGAGATACTTCCGAAATGAATCCAAGAACTAATATGAACCAAACCTGTTTCATTTTTGGGCGCGTATCATCCGCGGTTTTTCAAAAATGTCATTCTTAACAACTACAGATTTAAAACCCTGTGAATAAAGAAATTCAGTAATTTCTTCACCATATTTTTCGTTAATTTCAAAAAACAAAAAGCCTCCTTTTTGTAAGCTACTTATAGCCCATAACCCAATTGCCTTATAAAATAATAATGGATCAGTATTATCCACAAACAAAGCAGTATGCGGTTCGTAATCCAAAACGTTTCGACTCATTTCCGTTTTTTCAGACTCCAATACATAGGGTGGATTACTGACCACTACTGTATATACATCTATATCACCGGGTAAATGTAGCGCATCCATTTCCTGAAAATCAACATCTAAATTCAAGTTTATTTTGTTTTCCATCGCAACAGCCAATGCATTTGGAAGTAGATCAACTCCAATTACATTCGCATTTGGGATTAACGATTTTAGGGCTAATGCAATGCATCCACTTCCTGTTCCTATGTCTATAATCTGGTTATTCTTATTTAATTCCACCGATTCCTCTATCCAGGTAACTAGTTCTTCTGTTTCCGGTCTAGGAATCAAAACATCCGGTGAAACTTTGAACTTTAAACCCATAAAATCCTCTTCACCCGTAATGTACTGAACTGGCTCATATTTGGCCAACCTTCTACTATATCGAATAAAATCAAGTAATTCACTTTCATTGCATCGAAGATCAGGGTCTTTCATGAAATCTAATTTGCGTATAGAAAGCTTATTTTCAACCAAAATCCAAAACATACTATCCACCTCGTTTTTTGAATAAAACGCGTCAAGCTTTAAGTGAAAATAAGCGTTCACCGAACGTAATTTATTGTCTGGCATTTTCATTTTGAAACCACAATTTAGAATTCAAGTTGCAAACAAAACTAAACGGGAAGTCGAAACAAAAAAACTACTTTTGACAATATTAAATTTCCTTCCATTTTAGATCACGAAAAATACATGCAACGCAGCCTAGAGCTAGCTAGACTAGGAAAAAAATTTGTTTCTCCTAATCCTATGGTAGGTGCTGTAATTGTATTTAATAATAGAATAATAGGAGAAGGATTTCACCAAAGGCACGGAGGACCACATGCGGAAGTAAATGCAATAAATTCGGTGAAAAACAAAGAGTTACTTAAAGAGTCTACAATTTACGTTAGCCTGGAACCATGTTCACACTTTGGAAAAACTCCTCCCTGTGCTGATTTAATTATTGCGCATAAAATACCTCGAGTAGTCATTGCTTCTGTTGATTCGAATGCAGTGGTATGTGGCAATGGTATTACTAAACTTAAACAAGCAGGAATTGAAGTTATAACAGGTGTTTTAGAAATGGAGTCCAACCAACTTAACAAGGCCTTTAATTGCTATCATCAAGAAAAAAGACCTTTTGTAATTTTGAAATGGGCACAAACTAAAAATGGATTTATTGACCAGATAAGAACGACCAGTAGAACAAAAGCACTTTCTATATCTAATAATGAAAGTTCTCGTTGGGTCCATAAATTACGTAGTGAAGTAGATGCTATTTTAATAGGAAAAACCACGGCTTTACTTGATAATCCATCATTAACTACTCGATTAATTGCAGGAGAAAGCCCTATACGTGTTGTTTTAGATTTTGATTTAAAATTGCCTTCAAACCTGCGCTTATTCACCGATGGGGGGCGCACTATTGTATTAAACCAAATGAAATCTATCCAGATAAAAAATCTAGAATACGTTCAAGTGGAGGATAGATCTATCAAAAGTATTTTAGAGGTGTTATTCACACATCAAATCTTATCCGTACTCGTTGAAGGCGGCACAAATACCCTTCAGCAATTTATTGATGCGCAATTATATGATGAAGCTTTTGTAATTAAATCGGATATGGTAATCAAATCCGGTGTAAAGGCACCTACTTTAAACACGAATTACTCTACTCTAATTAAGAACCGAACAGACCAAATTTTCGTATATGATTAAGTCCAAAATTTTTATGACCTTGCTTTTACTGGGAT
>JBFFMY010000070.1:0-12641 GCA_041563475.1 Salibacteraceae bacterium | reverse complement strand
ATTCCGGTGGGGTATGTTGATGCCTATTATGAGTTTGAAAACAGACCTGCCATCACTGAATTGTGTGATGTAATTCTTGCCAATTGTTACCCATTTTGGGAAGGGTGTGCGCAAGAATATGCATTGCTTTATATGAAAGATATGTACAGCAGAGCCAAAAGCGTTGCTGGAGATAAACCGGTAATTGTAAGTGAAACGGGATGGCCGAATAGGGGCGAGAAATTTCATGGTGCAATTCCATCAGAACGTAATGCCATTAGCTATTTTGTGAATGCACAAAAATGGTCGGTGGAGGATGATATTCCCATGTTTTACTTTTCGTCATTTGACGAATCGTGGAAAACAGGAGACGAAGGTGATGTGGGTGCCTTCTGGGGATTATGGGATACGAATGAAAAATTAAAATACTAATACCGGTTGTAGATGATGAAAAACGTGCTGCCTTACCAAAATGCCATTTGTTACTCGGGCTTTAGAGATGGACAAAGTCCGGAAACGGGTGTGTTTCCTTCGTATGAACAGATCAAAGAGGATTTGTTTATTCTGCAACCGCACTGGAAATCGTTGCGTTTGTACGATTGTGACCCGCATGCACAAACGGTGTTGGATGTTATTAGCAATGAAAACCTTCCTTTTGATGTCATGTTGGGGGCGTACATTATGGCAGAAGTTAATAATAACGAGTGTCCGTGGGGTGGGGTATACGATAAAAATGTTCTCGAAAAAAACAAAAAACTTAACCAGCAACGGGTAGACAAGCTTATAGAGTGGGCCAATAAATACCCTACCATCATTTCTTCGGTTTCGGCTGGTAATGAAGCTACGGTGAGTTGGACAGATCACCTTGTGCCTACCCATAGTCTTTTGAATTATGTAAATCAAATTAAACTGGCTGTCAAGCAGCCAGTTACCTTTTGCGAAAACTATGTGCCTTGGTTGAATAAGTTAAAGCCTGTTGGGGAGGCGGTGGATTTTATATCCATACACACCTATCCAGTATGGGAGTATAAAACCATTGACGAGGCGTTGAGTTTTACGAAAGAAAACTACCATGCCGTGGCTAAAACTTATCCAAATAAACAAATTGTAATTACCGAAGCGGGTTGGGCTACAAAATCTAATGGTCGTGGCATTGACGCATGGAATGTGAACGAAGAGTTTCAGCAAATTTATATTACGCAGTTGCAAGAATGGGCTAAAGAATATGGCATTCTAATATATCTATTTGAAGCCTTTGATGAAAACTGGAAAGGATCTGATGATGCCTTAGAACCGGAAAAACATTGGGGGCTTTTTAATACAGACCGTACGCCTAAAAAAGTGATGAATAATAGGGTTTTAACGCATTTTTAAGAGTAATTACACTTATTATTTCTACTCCACTATTTTTAGAATCACGTTACCCGTTTTTTGACCAGATTCTACGTATGTATAGGCTTCTACAATTTGGTCTAATGTATACTGCTTGTCTGTAACAGGGTTATATTCTCCTTTTTCAACAAGTTCTTTAATAAAGATCACATCCTTTTTAGTAATTGATGGAACTGGAAATAAAAGTTTTTTTCCACTCCAAAGTGGTGTAGTAAGTGCAAAAAATAGATTCTCTGCATTTTTACCCAGTTCGGTTGAAATGTAAATTCCTTTTTCGGTTAGCAAAGGCTTGCATTGGCTAAAGGAACTTTTTCCAACAGCGTCAAAAATGAATTCAAATTTAATTTCAGTCTTTGTGAAATCTTGTGTTTGATAATCAATCACAATATCTGCACCCAGCGATTTTATCAGTTCTACATTTTTTGTATTACAAACGGCAGTCACGGTTGCGCCAAAATGTTTTAATAATTGTACAGCTGCAGAGCCAATTGCGCCTGTTGCTCCGTACACTAATACATTTTGCCCATGTTTAACCTTTGCTGCCCTGATATTTACCAATGCGTAGTGTGCTCCTTCTGTGAGAGGTGCCGCTTGATCAAAGCTTAATTTTTCAGGTATTAGGGTAACAGCATCAGTTGCAGCAATTGTCAGATATTCACCGTGACCTCCAAAGGATTTGTCATTAAATCCAAACACCCTATCCCCATTCTTAAATTCTGTCACACTCTTACCCATTTCTTCAATCACTCCGGCAAATTCACAACCTAATATGGGATATTTTGGGTGGAATAATCCACTCCAAAATCGTGAAATAAAATACTGGGCACTGCGGAAGCCCGAGTCGGTTCGATTTACCGTGGATGAATGTACTTTTATTAATACTTCGTTGTCTTTTGGTATTGGTTTTGGAACCTCCATTAATTTGGCTACCTCTGGTGGACCATACTTTGTATATACAATTGCTTTCATTTTCTATTTTTTTAAGACAAGATTACACGGATTTAACTACGAATAATTAACCATTTCGTTCATATTATAAGCTCCTTTTTAAAGGGGCGTATAGTTCAACCTTTATTTTTTTAATTACTTTTCCTTCAAGTCATGCCGGTCTGCATTCATCACTTTAACCCAAGCATTTACAAAATCATTGGCAAACTTTTCGTTATTATCATCCTGCGCATAAAACTCGGCATAGGAACGGAGCACAGAATTAGAACCAAAAATCAAATCAACCCGAGTTGCTGTCCATTTTGTTTTGCCTGTTTCACGATGAATTATATGGTACAAATTTTCACTAACAGGTTTCCATGCATAGTTCATATCTGTTAAGTTCACGAAGAAGTCATTACTCAGAACACCTACATTGTCGGTAAAAACACCATGTTTAGTACTCCCATAATTTGTACCTAACACACGCATCCCGCCAATTAAAACTGTCATTTCTGGTGCGGTCAGACCCATGAGTTGAGTTCTATCTAGCAGAAGTTCTTCTGGTTGAACTGCATAATCCTTTTTCAACCAGTTTCTGAAACCATCATGAATCGGTTCCAAAACATCAAATGAATCAGTATCGGTCATTTCATCCGTAGCATCTCCACGTCCCGGATTGAAAGGAACTTTCATCGTAAAACCAGCTTGCTGTAAAGCTTGTTCAATAGCTGCACTTCCGCCTAAAATAATGAGATCTGCGATACTTACTTTTTTAGCAAAACCGGATTGAATTTCGGTGAGTTTACGCAATACTTTTTGCAAACGTTCAGGCTCGTTTCCTTCCCAGTTTTTTTGAGGGGCCAAACGAATTCGTGCGCCATTGGCACCACCTCTATAATCAGACCCTCTGAAAGTTCTAGCACTATCCCAAGCGGTATTAATTAATTCAGTTCTGGTTAGTCCACAGTTTGATAATTTCTCCTTCAAATCTTTTATGTCGGCCTCCGTTAGTTCAATTTCAACGGATGGGATAGGGTCTTGCCAGATTAATTCTTCTTTTGGGATATCGACACCTAAGTAACGGCTTTTCGGTCCTAAATCACGATGTGTTAGTTTAAACCAAGCTTTTGCAAATACTTGAGCAAAATAATCGGGATCGTTGTAAAATCGTTCAGATATTTTGCGATAGTCAGGGTCTATTTTCATAGCCATATCCGCATCTGTCATAATAGGGTTTCTGCGAATATTGGGTATATGGGCATCCAATGGTCGATCTTCTTCCTTTATATTAATGGGCTCCCATTGCCAAGCCCCTGCGGGACTTTTCTTTGACTCCCATTCATAGTTTAATAAAAGATGAAAATAGGTATGATTCCATCTGTCTGGTGTGCTGGTCCAAGCTCCCTCAAGGCCACTTGAAACGGTATCTTCTGCATTTCCTTTTCCTTTTGGATTTGCCCATCCAAATCCTTGTTCTTGGACGTCTGCAGCTTCGGGGTTTGGTCCGAGCGCAGAAGCATCACCGTTTCCGTGTGCTTTACCTACGGTGTGACCTCCTGCGGTTAATGCAACGGTTTCTTCATCATTCATGGCCATGCGTTTAAAAGTCAGGCGAACATCTTGTGCCGATCTTAATGGGTCGGGTTTGCCATCCACACCTTCGGGATTAACATAAATTAGTCCCATCTGTACTGCTGCTAAAGGATTTTCAAGTGATTCACTGTCAGCGTCTTTGGAGTAACGTGATTTACCTAGCCATTCTTTTTCTGCTCCCCAATAAATATCTTTTTCAGGATGCCAGATGTCTTCTCGCCCTCCAGCGAATCCTAAAGTTTTAAACCCCATTGACTCGTAGGCCATATTTCCCGCGAGTATGATAAGATCTGCCCAAGAAATTTTATTCCCGTATTTTTTCTTTATGGGCCATAACAACCTTCTTGCCTTGTCTAGATTTACATTGTCGGGCCAACTATTAAGCGGAGCAAATCTTTGATTACCCGTGTTACTACCGCCTCGTCCATCTGCAATTCTATAGGTTCCGGCAGAGTGCCACGCCATACGAATCATCAATCCACCGTAATGTCCCCAATCTGCAGGCCACCAGTCTTGGCTTTTGGTCATTAAAGCTTTTAAGTCATTTTTAAGTGCTTCTAAATTCAATTTCTTAAATTCTTCGGCATAATTAAAATCCTTTCCTAAAGGATTGGTTTTGGTATCGTGCTGATGTAGAATGTCTAAATTAAGGGACTTCGGCCACCAATCCATTACATTATTATGGGTTTCGGTATTTGCCCCATGCATTACGGGACATTTCCCTTTTTTTGAGTCGCTCATATCGTTAATTATTTCCTGATTAATACTTTAATTATTGCATCCAAAGTGGTTGTGTATGGTAAGCTGGGTAAGCCACTACTAAATTAGCTAAAAGAAAATGAAAAGGAGCGAATTTCTAAGGTTTTCCGATTATTTCAAAAAGGAACAATTTTGCACTAAAGATTAAATTTCGGTGTTATTTTTTGCTCGGACTTTAATTTCCTATTTCCCTTATTAAAAATGCAATTAGGGACTTGAATGAGGTTTTTTGATAGCAGAGTATCATTAGAGTATTTACAAAATGAATAGGGGAGGGTGTATAAAAAATCGAAATTTGAGGTTAAATCGTGAAACATGATTTCGTAAAAAGAATAAAATGATTCTCTTCGAGAATCTATATTTAAAACCTAATGCATTTTTCGATTGTCATACCTTGTAAGTTAGAATTTAAAACTTTCAACGCTATCTTTAAGGAATAAAAAAGCCCCTATCAATTTACAATAGGAGCTTTTAAACTAGTGTGTTGGTTTAATTAGACTATAGCATAGTCCTTATTTCTTCACTGTGATCCACTGTTATATCACGCCACTCTTCAATCATCTTTTTCCAGCTTCCTTCACCATTTATTTTTTCATAAGCTTCTTTGGTTCCCCAATCTTTATCTAAATCAGCGTAATTATTAAAACTCCAAATGAGAGCAACATCACTACCACCTGCGGTATGAATTTGATTGTAATAAACTAAAAACGCACGCGTACCCATGGATTCATAGGCATCTCTAATTTTTCCCATAAGTTCTTTAAACCGAACTTCTTCACCTCGTTTTAAATCAACTGCCCATACGTTGTATTTTTTTGATTTGGCAAAGATCTCCATTCCATAGGAGAGTTCTTCAGCAAAGCCCCAAAGGCCTGTTTCACCATACTTTTCTACAGTAGGCTCCACCGTTTTGGTCCAATCTGCTGAATGCCCACCTTCCTCATCTGGACGTGTATCAAGGGAAGCATAGGTGCCTTTCATAACCCAAACATACCAACCTGCTTTTTCACCGTACTCTACTTTTCTAAGAACAGCATGATGCGGACCGACAGGGTGAAATTTTTTGTTATGAGCTGCAATTGCAGCTTCAAATTGAACATTCATTCCTGCCTTGGGAAGAATGTAAATAGTCTCAGATATTTGTGTTGGTTGCTTTTCTGTCTGAGCCCATGCTGAGAAGCAGAAAAGTAAGGCAATGATTGATAATGAAAATTTTTTCATAACTTTTATTGATTTGGTTAGCTAGCAAGATAGGGAATAAAACCATGCAAATGTCAAATTACTTAGAAATAATCACTTGACTGCTAACATTATAGGGCAGTAAAGTTGTCTCTTTTTCAATAAGAGGAGAATTTTTAACTTACTCAGTTCTTCTGTTTTTGTTGTATTTCCGAAAAAAGAACAGATTTGAAAACTATACGTAGGTTTCCACATACATGAATACTTTTGAAAAATTAATAATTAATACATGCTCAACAAAAAAACGGCATATTCCATCTTAGATCTTGCCATAATATCCAAAGGAAAATCTTTACGCCAAACTTTCGATGACTCCTTAAATCTAGCTCAATTAGCCGATAGCGAAGGGTATTCTCGTTTCTGGTTAGCGGAGCACCATAACTCAGATGCAATTGGGAGTAGCGCCACCGTTATTTTGATAGGGAAGGTGGCCGAAGGAACTGAACGAATACGCGTGGGGTCAGGAGGCATTATGTTGCCCAATCATTCTCCATTAATTATTGCGGAGCAATTCGGTACCTTGGGAACGTTGTACCCAAACAGAATTGATTTAGGTTTAGGAAGAGCTCCTGGAACAGATCAAGCCACAGCTAGTGCTATACGTTCTGATTTTTACGAGGCGGCTATGTCTTTCCCTAATGAGATTCAAAAAATACAAAACTATTTTTCTACCAATAATTCCACACAAAAAGTACGTGCAAATGTGGCTGAAGGAGTTTCAGTACCACTGTATATTTTGGGTTCCAGTACCGACAGTGCACATCTAGCTGCCAAAAAGGGATTACCATACGCTTTTGCGAGTCATTTTGCTACCGCACATTTATTAAACGCTTTAGCCATATACCATAGAGAGTTTCAACCTTCTATTGATTTGGCAAAACCGTATACTATTGCCGGAGTAACTATCATAATAGCGGATACAGATGCAGAAGCCGATTATATTTCTACATCATATTATGGACGTGTTATTGGTATTCTTACCGGAGATCGAGGCCAAATGGAAGCACCTTTTGAAATGACTGAACGCGTACGAGAAGTTATCGAGCAGCCTGCCGTTCAACAAATGACTAAATATGCCTTTATTGGATCTAAGGAAACGGTTAAAAAGAAAGTCAAAGCTTTTATAGAAACCACTCAAGTAGATGAGCTCATTGCAGCAACGCATGTGTTTGATGCACAGGATCGAATTAAATCTTACACTGCTTTTGCCGAAATTATGCGCGAATTGAATGAAGAATTTTGATAGCCGTTAAATTTGGGCTTGGCGCGCAAAACATGAAGGGTATCTACGGAGTTGATTTTAAATACTTTTCCAACAAACTAGAAACCGATTCGGAAGCTGAATTTTGGCTAATTTCTTCGAATAGAGTAGGGTCCAACTCTTCTTTAACCTTAGTCTCTACCAATAGCAATGGTTTCTCATCCGGTGGTTCGGGGAAAAGGTTTTGTTCTTTAAACAACCTTCTTGTCACCACAGCCACTTCATGCGCTCCTGCGTAATTTCCTTGTTGTTCTAATAAATACGCCAAGGCAATTAAACCATAGGCATCTTCAGATTCTGGATCCGCTTCTTTTCTCAATTGATAATACTTCGAGATTAATCCGTTAGCGGTTTCGAAATCTCCCTTAGCTATGGATACAAACGATTTATTAAAATGATCTATGGTATACATTCCCATCGATCCCGTTTCATAACTAATCCGCATACTTTCCGTATAAAAACGTTCAGCTCGATCCATATCTCCGATAAGGCGCCACATTTCTGCATTCATGTGCGCCCGATACATCAACCATTGCTGATTACCCGATGAAGCAGCCAAATCGCTTAATTCAACGCTTAATTCGGCTAGTCTGGTGGTATCCAGTTTACGCTGAGAATTCCGACATAAAGAAGTTAATGCTCTACCAATGAGGGTATCGTTTTTAGTGGTTCTACCTATTTCTAATACGTGATTGGCTAATTGGATAGATTGGGCATCATCTCCCTCTTTAAATAGCTGATATGCGTGTTTCAACATTTCTTCAGGAGACTCTTCCAAAACCTGGTTTCCGGTGGTGTTTTCTTCTGGTTTTTCTTGGGGAGAAGTACAACTTACTAAAAGTATAATCGCGAGTATTCCTAATTTATTGGTCACTTTGATCATTTTTTTTTTTGGATAAAAGTAATACGTCTGTAAGGATTTGCGCCATTGATTTCTAATTGAAGTTTAGCGTCCCATTTCGTATTATGATTTCATAAAGTTGGTAGTGTTGGGTTTTTCACGCTTCTCTTTCAGCTCCTGATAGAAATACTTTCTAATACCAATGAAAACAAAAACCATAACGGTATACACCAAAAAGAATGGTAGAATAAAGGCTTTTAGGCCTAAAACAAGCATAACTGAAATAATGAGTAATTGGAAACCCAAACCAAAGGTGGATACACCTGTCATCAACCAATTTGGCAATACGGTACCTTTATCTGCATTACTATCTAGGGCATAAATGGCTTTATCAAAAGCTCCATAAAACAGTTTATACAAACCAAAAAGGATATTTACGTGGTTTTGTTTTTCGCCCTCCAATGCTATTGGTGTTTTGTTTTCAAATACACGACTTGTAGTGTCGCCATCAAATTTATTTCTTAAAATAACATAGTAGTAATTGTACAGCGTGCCTTGTAATTGCAAGCCTAAGAATGCGAGAAGGCATATCCAAATAGGAGTGTTTGTAATATACCATATTGAAATAAAAAACAAGGCATTTAATAGTATGTCAGCTACAGAATCCAAGTAACGACCAGTATACGATGGTTTTTGTTTTACGCGGGCCAATTCGCCATCTGCAGCATCTAAAATGGACTTAAAAATTAAAAAGAATGCAGCGAGCCTATAATAGCCTTGAATAATGCAATAAATGGCAATAAGGCCTGATAGTATAAATCCAATTGTAACGTGAATAGGCGTGAAAGGAGTATTCTTTAATGAATTCGCGATAACTTTGGCTATGGGTCTTCCATAGTCTGAAAGATCAATGAATTTATGCTCTTTGGGTAATTTGGACATGTAATATCATAGCAAACAGTATTGTGGAATATACCAAATTAGATTTCAACAAAAATACGGTTAAATTGTAGCTGATGCATTGGATTTAGGAAGTAAATATCTTCTAAACGGTGTATTCAATCTTAAGATTCTTGAAGAACAAAACCTGGCCATCTTTGCATGTAGTCGATAAATTTCTTACTTAATCCTTCATTAGAGAGATATTGCTCTGAAACAGGTGTTTCTACGGGTTCAAAATTTGGATTTTCGATTACTTTTCTTGGAAAATCATGATGAAGAATTCCTGATCGCCCAATGGTAACAAAATCCACTCCCGAATTGAGTACTTTACTAACGTCTTTTCCTGATCTAATCTTCCCGGCAACCGTAAGCAATACATTTTTGCGGTTTAGGGCTGTGAAATGCTCTAATAAGGATAAATTTTGATGGTTATTTTCTTCCGGTTTTTTAAAACAATCCCACAAGGAGATGTCTAAAAAGTCGATTAAATTACCTTCGATTAACTGTTGGCAGGTTGTTTTAACCTCTTGAAGATCCATTCCAAACTTTTCGGGAGACAATCGTACTCCAACAAGAAATTCTTTGCCACATTTGGTTCTGATTCCATTAATTATTTCAAATAAAAGTCGAGACCTATTTGCAAGTGAACCACCATATTCATCTGTTCTTTTATTAATTTCCGAACTTAAAAATTGCGTTAGAATATAGCCGTGAGCGCCATGAACTTCAACACCATTGTAACCGCATTTTTTGGCGCGTACCGCTGCCGATATAAAATCATCTCGTAATTGTTTTACTTCTTTTAAAGTAAGACCGCGCGCATTGGTTTCCTTATTATTAGAAGGGCAAACAGGTTTTTCATGGATTAATTCCGCAGGACTACGCATTCCTGCATGGTGTAATTGAATAACTGCTAAACTTCCCTGTTCTTTAATTTTGGTGGTTAATTTTATATGGCCTTGGTTTAGATCATCACTAAAAATACCAAGTTGACCGGGAAATCCTTTACCAATTTCTTGAACATGTGAGGCGCAAGTCATTACCAAACCAAATTGACCCTCTGCTCTCCTAGTTAGCCAATTAAACTCATCTGCGGAGAGTTGACCATTCTCATGGCTTTGTTGGTTGGTTAAAGGTGCCAACATAAACCTATTTTTCATGGTACTACCGCAGGGAAATTGTATTGGAGTTCCTGGATTTATATCCATTGTTTTGCGTTCTTCATTTATTCCCATTGTATTTTAGATTTTCTTATTTTTTTGGACATCAGTATTGGAGTAGACTATTTCCCAGATCTTTGAATATAACGCAAGAAAGGGAGCAACTTCTTTCATTATTTGAGGTACAGTAACTCGATCATTACAGAAGATTTTCTTGTACTCTCAATCATTTAAAACAAATTTAATTGAATCACATTTACTCTGCACAAACCAAGTTAATTTACTTGATTTTTGTTGGCAATTTTTTTTGTTATTTGCAAACCTCAACCTTTTGGAGCGCAGTGGAGCAGGGAAACATCCAAATAAATGGTATGAAAGCCGTCTTATTTCTCCATTAAGATAAAAACCAAATGTGTGTTAGTCCACAATAACTTTTAAGACTTCTCTATTCTCACTGCCTATAAGGTGTAAAAAGTAAAGCCCGGGACTTAAATATATTTTCAGATTTGTGCCGCTAAAGTTGGGTTGATTATGTACTTGTTTTCCGTTAATGTCTGTGATGATAATGGTTTGATACGCTACATTATCAACAAATTGAATAACTCCGCTGGTACTAGGATTAACTATAGCGGGTTTGTTTTTGGTTATTTCTGCAATTTCTGAAGTAAGATTACAAATTGCAGAGCTATCATTTTGGTTTTCAATTATGCCTTGAGAGGTTAAATCTTTACCGGTAAAACCAATGAAATTTGCAGGGTATTTTTCTGCTCTAAATATGGCGTTTTTAGTTGGGGCTTCAAATTGATTAACCGTGGATTATGCACTTGGGTTGATATGGGTCCATAAATGGTCTCCGTTTTTTGTTATCTTAGAAATTCTACCTTGGGCTGTTTCACAAATTAACATATTGCTATTTGGTAAACTCTGTACTCCCGATTATTTACCTTGGTACATTAACTCACCCAAAATTGATCCGGACCAGGACCAAGTGGTTCATATGCGTTTATTTTTGGTTTGATACCGACTTTAGTAATTCGGAGTGTATTCGGGCACTGTCGAATCATCTGTTATACATTGATAGCAACAGGCATTTTTTTTACGATATTTTTTAATTCAGCTTCTTTTTGTGTTCCAATTAAAAATTTTTTTCCATCTTTTAACTCAATCACAAGTCCTTTATTACCCCTTAAATTATAAATTATTCCGTAATTTGTCCAAAGTCGAATTCCCCAACCTCCAATAATTCCATAATTCACAACTTTTATATTCTTTATTTCATTCCAATGAACTTTCCTTTTTGTAAAGGGGAAGAAACTTATTTGTATTCCATTTGTGTTAATTGTGGTTTTCAGTTTCATAATGAGGAAAAGTCCTATTAACAAGAAAATGAATATTGAAAACAATACTAATCCAAGATCAGATATTGGTTTATCGCCAAATTTTTCTTCTAAAATCAGTTGTTTATAAATTCCTAAAATGGGCAAGAATCCAATTGGAATTAAAATCAACCAAAGCCACCATTGGATGAATTTTTGTTCTTCTTTATATTCAATGTTCATTTATATTCTGTTTTGCTTGTTGCTATCGGTTAAAATTATAACAGTGCTTTTGCGATGTCTTAATGCGAAAGTATATTATTTTTTTTTAGTTTGTCTTGCTGTAACGAAGTATGAGTATGCATTGGTTTTATTTAGTGTTGAAGCTAGTTATTCTAGTTACTTAATTTCAATATTTTAATTGCTCCTTGGATTACCAAAACAAAAACGATTGTCCCAATAATTAAATCTGGCTCCCCAGAGTTTAGCCAGTTAACTAAAATACCTGCAATTATAACACCTAAATTAATAATTATATCATTTGAAGAAAAAATCATACTTGCTTTCATGTGCGCTTCCTCCTTACTTTTTGACTTTTGCATTAAATACAGGCAAATTCCATTTGCAATTAAGGCTAAGACCGAAACAACAATCATTGTCGAAAAATTTGGCAGCATTTCATTTCCAAAAAAACGTCTAAGGATTTCTAAGAACCCAATAATGGCAAGAACGATTTGAAAATATCCTGCAAGTTTGGCAATTCGTTTTTTTCTAATAAGTGTTCCGCCAACTGCAAAAAGGCTAATTCCGTAAACAAAACTGTCGGCAAGCATATCTAAACTATCGGCAACAAGGCCCATAGATTTTGAAAACAGTCCAGTTGTTATTTCAATTATGAAAAAGGAAAAGTTGATAATTAGAACTGTCCATAGCAACTTTTTTTGATTTTCATTTTCTTCGAAGTTTGTTTGCTCTGATTTTGCTGTCGAAATTTTCTTTCCACCTACATTCAACTGAATTAAATATTTTTCGATTTCATCAACTTCTCCACTATGAAAAACAGTCAATTTTCGGTTTTGAATATCAAAGTCTAAGCTTGCAATATTTGGAATACCATCCAATTTCATTCGGATAAGATTTTCCTCCGAAGGACAGTCCATTTGTGAAATTTCAAATATTGTTTTATTCATTCTGTTTCTCAAATTTCCAATGTCAAGTTCTAAAATAAT
>JBFFMY010000069.1:0-12793 GCA_041563475.1 Salibacteraceae bacterium | reverse complement strand
TTTTAATAAACTTGAATTTGTAGATTCTCTATTTGGAGAATAATTCATATCATTATCATCAAATAAACTAAATAGAATATTCGGTTTTCAGATTAAGTGAAACCATGTTAAATATATTATGAAAACAGGTAAGAGTAGAATATCATCCGTAAACGTAGTTACACTTGGATGTTCTAAAAACATTTTTGATTCTGAAGTTTTAATGGGTCAACTTAAAGCTTCTAATATTGCCGTTGAGCATGAAATGGAAGCGTATGGAGCTGATGTTGTTGTGATAAACACATGTGGGTTTATTGGTGAAGCCAAGCAAGAATCTATTGATACAATCATAGATTGGGTGGAGGCAAAAAAATCAGGGGATGTAGAAAAGGTATATGTTACTGGATGTTTATCTGAACGTTACCGCGATGAGTTGATGGAAGAAATTCCGGAGGTAGATGCATGGTTTGGAACCAAAGAACTACCTCGTTTATTAAAAACGCTTAAAGCAGATTACAAAAAGGAATTACTTGGAGAGCGATTATTGACTACTCCCATTCATTATGCATACCTTAAAATTGCTGAAGGTTGTGATCGAACGTGTTCTTTTTGTGCTATTCCCATAATGCGTGGTAAAAATATTTCTACCCCAATTCCAGAATTAGTTAAGCAAGCGGAATCGTTGGCTTCCAAAGGCACAAAAGAATTGTTACTCATTGCTCAAGATTTAACTTTTTACGGGATTGATCTGAATAATAAACGACAATTGCCTGAATTGTTGCGGGCGTTAAGTGATGTGCAAGGTATTGAATGGATTCGTTTGCATTATGCGTATCCTTCTGCATTTCCAGAGGAGGTGCTACAAGTGATGCGTGAGCGCGATAATATTTGCAATTATATTGATATGCCATTGCAGCACATAAACAATGATATGCTGAAAAGCATGCGAAGAATGATTACTAAGGAGAAAACAATTTCCTTGATTAATGATATTCGCGAAAAGGTTCCTAATGTTGCATTAAGAACCACTTTAATAGCCGGGTACCCTGGGGAGACCGATGCAGATTTTCAAGAAATGTATGAATGGGTGAAAGAAACCCGATTTGATAGATTAGGTATTTTCGCCTATTCACATGAAGAAAATACTACGGCTCATATTTTAGATGATGATGTGCCAAATGCGGTTAAATTGGAGAGAGTTAATCAAATAATGGAACTGCAAAGTGGAATTTCCCATGAAATAAATATGTCCAAAATTGGTAAAACTTTTAAGGTGTTGATTGATCGAATTGAGTCTGGTTTTTATGTAGGTCGTACTGAATTTGATTCTCCAGAAGTAGATAACGAAGTTTGGGTAACAATTGATGATGAACATTATTTATCTGTTGGGGATTTTGCAATGATTAAAATTACAGAGGCCGAACCGTATGATTTGTTTGGTGTGGTAGCGTAAAAGCTAGAATTGAAAATCACGATATTTTTTGATGTATTCCTTCATTTTGTCTTGATACAAAACGAAGCAAAAAATCAGGCTTCGCGAGTCATTTCTAAAAACTACGATAATTTCCACTATTTCTCCCAAACTCGGAAACAGCATTGACCAATTCTGTATCACAGAATTGGATGCTTGACCTCAAGCAAGGGTTCAATTGCGTTTCAATAATCTTGTTTTTTATCAAATGATTCACAAGGCCGTGATAAATTCGAAAATAGAATTTTAGTTTTTTTGAAAGCAATTTCTAGATTGTCCTTTTAGAAAATGGTGATATATTAGCATGATGATTCATAGAAATTTTAGGCCTGATTATAGCTAGAAATGAAAAAAGCTAATATCACATACGACAAAGCAAATATGCTCGCTCCTTTAACCCGAGCGTACTTGAGGAATGAGAAGGAAATTAGCCATTTGTTTAATTTTGAATCTACTACAGAGAATGTAGAGCGAATTATAGATCAAAGAAAAAAGTTATCTCCAATAAATAGGACAGTACTCGTTGATGCTTTAAAGGCCCAATACGCCAATTTCACCACTTCAAAAAAGGTTAATTCCAATATCAATAAACTCTCGAATATTGACACGTATACCGTAGTAACGGGTCATCAATTAAACCTTTTCACCGGACCTTTATATTTCATTTACAAAATAATTTCTGCCATAAAGGCTGCCAAGGAATTGAATGAAAAATATTCCCAGTACCACTTTGTACCCGTTTATTGGATGGCTACGGAAGATGCCGATTTTGAGGAAATAAACCATACGTTCGTAAATAATGAAAAGTTGGTTTGGGATTCAAAACAGACGGGAATGGTGGGTGAGTTTTCTACCTCCGATATCCAGAGTGTAATTTCCTCCTTGAATTCTGTATTAGCAGATAACATTTCCGCGAATGAAATCAAAGATTTAATGCATCAAGCATATGTTAATCATTCTAACTTGGCAGATGCAACACGGTATTTGGTGAATGAATTATTTAAGAATGATGGGCTGGTAATTATAGATGGAAACTCAAAAAAGCTAAAGGAGTTGTTTTCTCCTGTTGTAAAAGATGAATTACTGCACAAATCCTCGTACAAATTAGTTTCGGAAACCATTTCTTCATTTTCTTTAAATTACTCCGCCCAAGTTGCTCCGAGAGAAATAAATCTCTTTTATGCTATACAAGGAGTTAGAGAAAGAATTATTGAAACAGAAAATGGATTCGAAGTCAACGATACAGATATTAATTTCTCTGAAACTCAAATTTTGGAGGAATTAAAAAACCATCCGGAAAGGTTTAGTCCGAATGTGATTTTACGCCCAGTGTATCAAGAGATGATTTTGCCGAACGTAATGTATATTGGAGGAGGGGCGGAGCTGGCTTATTGGTTAGAGTTGAAATCATTGTTTGACTATCATAAAATATCCTATCCACTTTTACAAATTCGGAACTCATTTTTGGTAATGGATGGAAACTCCGTAAAAAAAGTCTTACAATGTTGTTTGAGTCTAGAAGAACTATTTCTACCAGAGAATGATCAAGTTTCTATTCTTTTAAAAGGGGATAATCCGTTTCAAGAAAAACTTTTGAAACATAAAAAGGATGTGGACCATAAAATCAGTACCCTAATTCGGGAAATTGAAGAATTTGATCCAGCATTAATCCCTTCTTTAAAAAGTACAAAGGCTGGATTTTTATCAGAATTACGTAAACTGGATAAAAAAATAAAAAGATCCGTTAAACGGAAGAACAGTACTAAACTCAATCGATTATCTGCAATTCGGAAAGAAATGTATCCAGGCGGGAGTTATCAAGAAAGAAGAACAAACGTGATACAAATGCTTCTTCCTTATGGAATGAATTTCTTGGAAACTATAAAACAAAATACGGATCCATTTGATAAAAATATGACCATATTATATCCAGATGATATGGATTTGAAAAGAGATAAATAGGAATTCAATTACGGAATAACTACCTTTTTGACCCCTTCTTTTTCGTTTCCAACATACTTAATAATATATATTCCAGAGGATAGGCCTTCTGTATCAATGATGATTTTGTTTGATTGTCCTTTAGAATTTTTTAAAACAGCTCCAGCAATGGAAATAATTTCTGCGCTTCTGATAATGGTATTTTTGTCGTTTGAATACAGGGTGATTTGATTGAATTCTACGTGTAATTGAATATCTTCACTGGTCTGTTTCTCAATTCCAGTAGCAGTTAGTTTTGGAATAAAGTGAATAAAAAACCTGTGATTCCAGTCTTTTGGTTCCGTCTCAAATGTATAATTACTCAGTTCAAGTGAAATCAATTTGCGGGCAAATCTATCCTCTAAATAAATTTCGTAACCTTCAAAATTTCCAATTATTGAGTCCATTGAAATCGTGTATTGGTTTGGAATGAAAGAACCAAAAAATAACGGAATTACCCGAATACTATCTGTTAACATGGGTATACCATTAAAAACTAAGTAATGAGAATCCACCGGAAAGGCAAAATTGAATTTTTCATTAAACATCTTATGCGCATCAAATAAGTAATCGAATTCTATCTTGGCATTTTCATTAAAATACAAGCGTATTTGCTCCCGTTGTTGCAGTTTATTGTGGACAGATAAGTAGATTGCATCAAATGTAACCAGATCGTTTCTGAAATCATCGTTTTGATTATTTCGCATGGCGTTTGTGAAATTCACCACGCCTAATAATCCGTTTGTTGCGCTATTGGCATCTACATAAAACCCTTGACATGAAGCGATATTAAACCCATCTGTAGAATTATAGGTAGAGAATGAAGATGCGGAATTAATTCCAGTGTTTGGGTTATAAACGTACACGGCATTTGTAATTAAACCGGAATTGCTAGATAGAAATGCATTGGCAGAAATGGCCGATGGGTAAGGGTTAGAAATTAAATTCCAATCGTTACTTCCTGAAATAACAGTGTTGCTACTACCGAATAGATTTACCGAAATTGGGCCATTGTTTAAAGATGTTGAATTACCAGAGAACGCAATAGTATTTGAAGAATTACCAGGTAAAAAATATCCCCGTCCCACGTCAAAATAACCATCTGGATTACCTTCCGATGCGTGAATCACATTACTAGAATTTATGGAATATGTATTTCCATTACATGAAATATTTGAACCGGATAGAAAATCATGTTTAAAGCTTTGTGTACTTGCCTGAAAAACAAACATATCACACGGGTTTGAATTTGGAAAAGTTGTTTGAATGTCGAGTAAGGTGGAAAAGGGTGTTCCCCAAATATTGAAATCTGTAATTTGATTGTAGCCTTTTCGTTTTATAGTGGTCACTCCATTAATTAATAGTTCTCCAGTCGATGTAATTCCAATTGATCCATCGTCTTCTACAATTAAATTAGTGTTAACCGTTACCGTTTCTGTCGATAAATCCATGCTCGCATTTGGCCAGATAAACAGATTATTGACTTCACTACCATCATTAAAAGGTGCTTCACCATTTATAATTACAGCGCTTTCGGAACCTGTTAAAGAAGATGGCTCAGTGTAAATGGACCCTACAGGATATCGCCAAGCCCCATTGTAATAGGCTAAGGAAATCTCCAAGAAATTTTCATTTTCGTTAAAGAAACCTGGCGATGCAGAATCTGAGGATAAGTTGTAATCAATAAAGTGACCTTTTGGAAGTTGTATTGTTCGTTTACCCAAAGCTGGCTTGACTGTTGTCTGGTCGATAATTACCCCGTCATCCGTATTTTGATTTCCGCCTAACTTTAGGTCAAAAAACTTTTGGTTTCCAAAATTGGAAATACCTGTACGATTATAATTCACAGGATATCCAGTATTTGCCAAATCTACACCCCATTCATTTTCAAAAAGGTTTTGGGAACGGTTCCGATTTAAAATTAAAAAACCGTTGGCGGGCACTATTATGGGGTTGGGTACTTCAGTTCGTAAATCCACTATTTCACTAATGGATGAAGTATTATTAACGATAATTTTTACCCCAGATAGATTGATGACTTCGCTGGTTTTATTGTATAACTCTAAATAGCTATAGTCTGAAGTAGTGGGATGTCTTGCGTATTCTGTTACATATAAATTGCCCACTGAAGGTGGGTTGTAGTAAAAGTCCATTTCTATACCCGTGCTCCAGGTAGTACCTTTTCGTGTAAAAACTTTGATGAAATAGTTATGGGTAGGATTGACGCCAGAAAATTCTACAGAGTCAAAAATACCTTTGTAAATTACATGTCCTCCAAGAACAGTTGTTCCATTTCCAAGTACTTGATCGGCAATATAGGATGTCCCGTTTCCAGACGGAATGCCAGATAGAATAGGCCCATTTTCATTGGCTACAACTAAAACTTCATCAAAGACCGAATTCGGGGTAGTCCATTTTAATTTAACACTGGTTAAATCAGCTAGCTCATACATATCACTCACATTTGCCACGTGTTCATAAACTTTGATATTGTCAAACAAATGAAAGTGTGTTCCAGCTGAATTGCGAACCTGGATTTGAATTTTCAAAGAAGATCCATACAAAGAATCTTGACGTGCAACTAGATTGGAGAAATCACCGATGTTTTCTCCATTCGTATCAAAAAGGACGGGTGAACCATTGTCAATGATGTAATACAACTTTATATATTCCGATCCGGAAATATTACCTATCTCAGATATATCCACTTGAATGTTTACTGCGGGTAGGGTAGAAATATCAATCAGCGGAGAGATCCAAAATACATCACCATCCACATCGCGCGCTTCAAAAGCACCCGTTGCGTTTACTTTGAAATAGTCGGCATTTTCGGTTAAGTTGGATGTTCCAGGGTCAATGGTCCACGTCATTCCAATGGTGTCGTACACGTATGGACTTGGTCCTGCTACTCCCTTTCCTGACTGGGATAAAAAGTCTTCTTGATATAATACAGTTTGCGCATTTATGGAAACTAATAAACAGGTGAATAGATACAGCAATATGAAATAGGGTTTCATAATTAGAGTTTTAAAAGTTGGGTTTTAAATAGTTGTCTCAAATATAATTAAAATATTAGAAGTTGGATATTTGAATTTGTGAGATTGAAAATTGTTGAAATTTGGTACGTTCTGAAAGCCCAATATATAAGTAAATTACGTTTAGAATTTTACATTTGCACATGCAAGAAAAAATCATCATTTTGGATTTCGGTTCGCAGTTTACACAACTAATTGCGAGAAGAGTAAGAGAGCAAAACATTTACTGTGAAATCTACCCTTATAACAAAATTCCAGAAATCGATTCGAATGTAAAAGGAATCATTTTATCTGGAAGTCCATTTTCTGTTCGTGATGAAAATGCCCCCGCTCCAGATTTAAGTGCTATTCAAAAAGGAATGCCTACTTTGGGTGTGTGTTATGGTGCACAATATTTAGCTCAAGCTAATGGTGGGGATGTATACCCTTCCGAAACGCGGGAGTATGGACGAGCAAACTTGTCATTTGTTGACTCTTCAAATGCTTTGTTAAGTGGCATTGAAACCGGGTCACAAGTATGGATGTCGCATGGTGATACTATTAATGTGCCGCCCAATGGAGCTCAAATTATATGTAGTACGGAAGATGTTAAAGTTGCGGGTTACCAATTTGATAATTCAAACATCTACGGAATTCAATTTCATCCAGAAGTGTATCATTCGAAGGATGGCGCAAAACTGTTAGGGAATTTCCTTATAAATATTTGTGGATGTTCACAGGATTGGACACCGGATTCATTTGTGGATACTACAGTTGAATCTTTGAAAGAAGAAATAGGGAATGATAAAGTGGTCTTAGGCTTATCGGGGGGTGTTGATTCAACGGTTGCGGCAATTTTGCTACATAAAGCCATTGGAAAAAACTTGTATTGCATATTTGTGAATAATGGGCTTTTACGTAAAAATGAATTTAATGGTGTTTTAGATCAATATAAGGGGCTCGGACTTAATGTAAAAGGTGTTGATGCAACTTCTAAATTTTATACCGCTCTTGCGGGAGTTGAAGATCCAGAAAAGAAACGTAAAGCTATTGGGAATGCTTTTATTGAGGTATTTGACGAAGAATCACATCTTATTGAAGACGTAACATGGCTTGCGCAAGGAACTATTTATCCAGATGTAATTGAATCCCTTTCAGTAAATGGACCTTCTGCCACTATTAAATCACATCATAATGTGGGAGGTTTGCCTGATTATATGAAATTGAAAATTGTTGAACCATTACGTTCTTTGTTTAAGGATGAGGTGCGTAGAGTAGGTCGTGCAATGGGATTGTCAGAAGATTTGTTAGGTCGTCACCCATTTCCGGGTCCAGGTTTAGCCATTCGTATTTTAGGCGATATTACGGCCGAAAAGGTGCGTTTATTGCAAGAGGTAGATGCGATTTTTATTAACGGATTGAAATCTGCAGGTCTATACGATGATGTATGGCAAGCAGGGGCTATTTTGTTACCCGTTAAATCTGTTGGTGTAATGGGAGATGAAAGGACGTATGAAAATGCCGTTGCTTTGAGAGCTGTTGAATCTACCGATGGTATGACTGCGGATTGGGTACATTTGCCGTATACTTTTTTGGCTAAAGTATCTAACGACATTATTAATAAAGTTCCTGGGGTAAATAGAGTGGTATATGATATTAGTTCAAAACCACCTGCAACCATTGAGTGGGAATAGAAGGAATCAAAATTAATTTTTATGAGGGTTTTATGTTTTATTAGGGTAGTCACACTGTTTTTTATGGTAACGATGTTGCCTATGGTGGCGATTTCTCAAGTTATTGACGAATCCAAAATAATTAAAACTGATCAAGGAAAATTTATTATTCATACGGTGGAGAAAGGGCAAACGCTATATGCCATTTCTAAATTATATTCTGTTTCGGTAGAGGACATCACAAAAGCGAATCCAGAGATTGAGGATTTTGGAATTAGAATTGACCAAACATTACGTATTCCGGTTGGATCCATAGATAAGAAAGAAGCAAAAAAGAGTTCGATCGAAATAAGTGGAGACACTATTTACCATGAGGTGGTAAAAAAGGAAACGCTTTACGCGCTTTCTAAAAAGTATGAAATATCTGTGGAAGAAATTGAGCGATTAAATCCAGAGGTGAAAAACGGCTTGGGTATAGGAATGATTATAAAAATTCCATCGATTCCATTAAAACAAGAGAAAAGTGAATTGGAGCAGTATCAAAAACCGATTTCTGACTCCTTAATTTTGCATGAAGTATTGCCTAAGGAGACTTTGTATAGTTTGTCTAAAAAATACGATGTCAGCATTGATTCTATTCAAATGGTGAACGATGGGCTAGCCCAAGGGCTTAAAGTTGGAGCCACTATTAGAATTCCGGTAAAAAACCCCAATTTCCGCAAAAACGTATTTCCGCCTTCGGGCATTGTCTTATCTGAAATTAGGAGAGATACCATTCTTGGAAATGACACTTTAAAAATTGCCGTTTTTTTACCGTTTTGTACCGAAAAAAACAAAGAGCTACAAGAAACGAATGATTCCCGTTTGTATAATTTAAGTTTGATTTCCTTAGAGTTTTATCGGGGTTTTAACCTTGCTTTAGATTCTTTGAAACTTTTAGGTTTTAGAGTGGAAGTTGAATATTTTGATACGGAAAATGACACTAACACATGTAAAAAGCTAATGCAAGAAATCCAATTGAATTCGTTCAATTTATTTGTGGGCCCGTTATTTCAAACGAATTTCAAAATAATTGCGAACAAAGCGAAAGAGTTTCAAATCCCAATTGTAAGTCCGGTCAAAATTTCTTCATCATTGCTTTTAGATAATCCATTCGTGGTCAAAGGGTATTCTTCATCTCCTTCTTTGGTAATTAATCTGGCAAATTTCGCAGGGGAACAATTTGCCGATTCTAACCTCACGATTATTTCGGGTAGTGATAAAAATGATGCTAGGTTTGCGCAAATTTTCCAAAAACATTTTAATAATACTACCCAGGATTCAATTGGTATCAATAAATTGTGGCAGCCTTCAGTAACAAATTTCAAAAGATATATTCAAGAGGGTAAACACAATTATATTGCCCTTATTAGTTCAGATGAGGCATTTGTGTCTGCGAGTATGTCGTTATTATACAAAATGACAAATGAAAAAACGCAGATTACAATTTTAGGATTGGATTCTTGGGCAAATTTCAAAAGTATAACCACAGATTATTTGATGAACTTACATGTGCTAATACCTCAACATAATTATGCCGATTATCAAAGTCCAACATTAATTTCCATACTCAAAAATTACAGATCCCAATTTTATATAGATCCAACTATTCACGTTTTAAGTGGGTTTGATATTGGGATGTATTTTGTTCAGGCATTAAGCAGTGAAGAATTTGTTTGGAGGAATTATATCGAACAAGTACCGTATAATGGATTGAATTCCCGGTTTGATTTTGTTAAAATAAGTGACCATAGCGGTTACGAAAATCAAGGGGGCTTTATTCTAGAATATTGTGATTATAACCTACTTTTGAAAAAGTAGAAATATATAAAAAATCAACATGAAAAAGTTATTGTACCTATTACCAAGTGTATTATTTATTGTGAGTTGTAATCCAACTCCAAAATCGGAAGAAGCCCCAATGGAAGAGGTGGAAGTTGTCGTTGAGGAGGCTGTGTATCCTTATTCCGCTGGTGTAGAGTTTGATCAATCCGGAGCCCTAAGCCCAGATCAGTTAATTGAGGTTGTGAGTAGTTTTGAAGGTGGTGAAAAAGAATTGATGTTTACGACAACAATTACCGAAAATTGTGAAAAAAAGGGATGTTGGATGACTGTTGCTGCAGGAGATCAAGATATCAGAGTTTCGTTCAAAGACTATGAATTTTTTGTACCCTTAGATTCTAAAGGACATCAAACAACACTTAATGGTGTTTTGTTTTACGATACACTAACTGTAGAGCAATTGCGTCATTTCGCAATGGATGCGAATGCTACTGAGGATTCATTGAATACCATTACAGAACCAATTATCACATTGTCGTATGAGGCAACGGGAGTGTATGTTCAATAAAAGCATTACAATGGCCATTTTCTTTACGGGGATGGCCTTTTTTATGACTTCTTGTTCCGATTCTAGACCAGATAGAGTAACGGAAATTAGCGAAGAAGCGGTTACGAAAAACGCCACCAAAGGGGTTTTGTATAAGCCAAGTGAATTGGCTTTATCTATGCGTAGAATGTACGATAATATGAAAATTGTTGGAGATTCTATTTATAGTAAAAAAACATTTGCAGATTCATTAGTGTTAGGGTACGAAGTGATTTTAACGGCAGAAGCCACGAACCCGGATGAAATAACCGATTTGTATTACGGTTTTGCTAGAGGATGGCTTTTAGAATTGGATGCGTTTAAGGCGGATAGGACCATTGAAAATTATCATGCTTTGATGAATGCCTGTGTGAATTGTCATAAATCGTATTGTCCTGGGCCTATTCCGAAAATTCAAAAATTGAAAATTGCGCCCATTTAAAAACAAGTTTGTTGTTTTTAATTACGGAATAATAAGGCATAAAAAAACCTCGAGTAACACTCGAGGTTTTTTTATATATAATATAAAACTATCTTCTTTTTTCTTTAATTCTAGCAGCTTTACCTGTTCTTTCTCTAAGGTAGTAGATTTTAGATCTTCTTACAACCCCAACTTTATTTACATCAATTTTCTCTACGAAAGGAGATGAAATAGGAAAAATTCTTTCAATACCTACACCACTAGAAATTTTTCTAACTGTGAAAGTTGCTGTATGACCTTTACCTGTTCTTTTGATAACAACACCTTGGTAAGGTTGAACCCTTTCTTTATTACCCTCTTTAATTTTGTAGTGTACAGTTACAGTATCACCAGCTTTAAAACTTGGAAGCTCTTTTATCTCTACGTTGCTTAATGCAGCTTGTTGTACTTTCGGATTCATTTTTCTAATCTTAATAAATTCAACCCATAAATTTGGGGCTGCAATAATACAAAGAAATCGGGAAAATAATTACTATTCTAATAATTTTTTTATGTGAAAAAGTAAAAAATTATTCTTTTGGGTTTAACATCCATGGTTTGCGTTGTGCGGTTTTCTCTATCGCTTTTTCATGTCTCCAATCATCGATTGCTTTTTCATTACCGGAAAGAAGAACTTCGGGAACTTTTAGTCCCCTAAAATCTGCGGGTCGCGTATAAACGGGTGGAGCCAATAGATCATCCTGAAATGAATCTGACAATGCTGAAGCCCCATCGCCAATACTACCCGGAATTAAACGAATAAGCGCATCGCAAAAAACGGCTGTAGCTAATTCTCCTCCCGATAAAACGTAATCACCAATTGAAATTTCGTGTGTTACGTAATGATCTCTGATTCGTTGGTCTATTCCCTTGTAATGCCCATTAATGATGATAATATTCTCAAAGGAGGAATATTGATTTAGTTGTTTTTGCTCTAAACGCTCGCCATCTGGAGTCATATAAATAACCGCATCGTATGATTTTTTTGCGAGTAATTTATCCAGTAATATAGCCAGAGGTTCTGCGGTCATAACCATACCGGCACCTCCACCAAATTGGTAATCATCCACCTTACGATGTTTGTTTAGACTATATTCTCTTGGGTTGTAAAATTCAACGGAAACAATGTCATTTTCTATGGCGCGCTTAATAATCGATTCAGAAAAAGGTCCCTGAAACATCTCAGGAAATAATGTAACGATATCGATATACATACCTTATGGCGTAAAATTCAATTAGCTCAATTCCTTGTACAAGGCAATGAATTTTTTGTTTTCTGGGTCTAACTTAATAGCCAAGGCCATCGCATCAAATGCCTCATTAGTTTTTCCTTTAGAGCGCAAATAATTCGCATAGTATATGAATCCATCTTGAAAGGCGTTATAGGTTTTTTCATTTACTTTATACCCACCTTCTTGTGCTTTTGCTTTATAATAATCTAAAGATGAATCAATGATTAGTTGTCCTTCTTTTGTGTTTCTATTATACATGTAAGCAACTCCTTTCATCATGCTACATTCTTGGTTCTCAGGATCTAAATTAGAAGCGATTTTGTAATAATAGGAGGCTTTACTAAAGTTATCTAAAGCCATATAACTTTTGCCTTCAACTAATGCGAGTTCAATGAGTGTATAGATATAATCCACATTGGCATCAAATAAATAGTCACCATCTTTACTTTTAATTTTATCGTCCTTCTTCTTAAATTTCACACCATACTTTAAGGCGTCTTTCGCACATGAAGGATAAAAAACTTCCATTTCTTCGTCCCCAACAAATTTGTTAAAACACATTGAAATCCATAATAAG
>JBFFMY010000068.1:0-13421 GCA_041563475.1 Salibacteraceae bacterium | reverse complement strand
TTGGGAATGGTGGAGTTTAAGTGATTTGCAAGGATTACAAGCATACTATGCTTCTGTAGGAATTACTATTGATGCTGCTGATATTGATGCAAACAGCTTAGCTAATAATCCAAACGGACATGATAAAAACAGTGCGTTAACCTACATGGATACTGTTCAGGCATACATTCACCCACGTATCATGCGTGTTCTTCAAATTGGTGGATGGGAAGCTTTAAGCACAAGTGAAGTTAATGTAAATGATGTGTTTACTATAGCACCAAATCCTGCTTCAAACTATGTTACTATTTCAAGTGAAAATGGAAACGTTACCAATGTTAAAATTTATGACGTTACAGGTAAATTAGTTAAAGTTGAAGTGGCTAATGTGACAAATTTACAAATCAATATTTCTGAATTACCAAAAGGAGTTTACATTATGAATGTAACAACCACAATTGGTGAAAACGTAGAGAAGTTGATTATCGAGTAAGTAATTAATTTAAATTTAGCAATTCGGCCAGCTCTTATGAGTTGGCCGTTTTTGTTTTAAAAAGAATGTAATTGTCGCAAAGCCCACATTTCCTTCAATAAAGGAAGTGTTGCTTTGCCTCAAATTAAAGTTATGGAAGAGAAAAGACACTATGCAGTCTATGATGAATATAATAGACAGTTAACCATAAAAACGGGGGATGAGGTTTTAGCAAAAACCACAAATGCCATTATTGTAAAAGAAGTGGGTAAAGGAGTTTACGATCCTGTGTTTTATATTCCTAAAGAAGATGTGATTGTGAATTTAAACCTGGAAGATAGAACAAGTGCTTGTCCTATTAAAGGAACGGCTTCCTATTGGATGCCGGAAACTCCAACAGCTAATTATTTTGCGTGGAGCTACGAGGACCCAAACCCAAGAGCGAAGAAAATCAAAGGTCATATTGCATTTAATATGGAATATATTACGTTGATTTCGGAACCAGTTTAACGAGCCAAGCTAAGAGGCGAGCGAAGATTTTTTAGATAACCGAAATCTACTTTTTACAGAGCTTTGATAACATCCGAAGCCTGTAGATACATCCACAGAGTCCGAACAGAGGCAAGGATGCAAGTTGTCATTACCTAAAGACACCCAACTAGTAAAGAAACATGGGCAATGAATGAAGTAGTATAGGGGTACCATAGGCTTTACCCCGTATAAACCCCGTATGAGGTACGGAGTATCATAGGCTATAGCAAGAAAAAGGATAAGGGGATTGAAACTATATGGATTGGGTTGACAGCTTTATACCTAATGACTTTTTTAATGGCTCACAACATCTAAAGGATAGAATTTTCAGGTGAAAATGTAGTTCTGTCTTTTAGTTATTTGCAGTTAATTCTTGTCATCTGTAAACTTATTGTACCAATGCGTGCCATCACAAAACGGTTTGTTTTTTGACCCCCCACATCTACACATGGTAAAGTGTTCGGTTGAAGCGCCTTCATTTCTAACGGTGTTTTCTAAACTCGGCTCTCCAGAAACAACATACGGTCCATTTGGCGCTACAAAAACACTAGGTTCTCCCTTTCGATTTCGGTGTTCAACAGAATCAATGGAGTAACTCAATGCGCCCGAAGGACATTGATTTATTGTTTTAATAATTTCTTCGGCATCGGCTGAGTTTGGAAATATCCACGGTTCTTCATTTAAATGAAATACCGCAGATAAACCATCTGTGCATTTTCCAGCATGTGCGCAAATACCACGGTTATCGTGGATTGTTATCTTTTCACCGACATAATTATCTCTTTGATCTGGATTTCTTCCATCTAACTTAGCTGATGAAAATCCATTTTTTAAATGCGTTCCATCGCAAAATGGTTTATTGCCAGAACCTCCACATCTACATAACGCCATGGTCTCTTTGGTTTCAATAGCCCCTTTTCTGTTTTTAAAGTGGGTAAGGTTTTCAACGAGGTAAGGTCCGTTTTCTGTAGGCGTTATGCTTGGTTTTTTGTTAGTTCCCATAAGAATTGTTTTGTTTGGTTTTTTGAAAATTGAATGACGTACAAGGTAACTAAACTTTTGGCGGCTGTCAATGAATAGGAACGGGTGAATGATAAAGGAGAAATAAATTGGCATCATCATTGAATAAAAAAAGGGAGGCAATGGCCTCCCTTTTTTTATTCAATGATGATTAAACCACGCTGATCTTCACTTACAGAGATTAACTCCCAACCTGCAGGAGATTGTGTATTGTCCTTACTCGCATATATTTTCCACCGGTAAACTTTTCCCACTTGAAGTGTTTTCAAAGCATTACCATCGCTATTAAACGCAATGCTACTTTGAGAAGATGGAATTACAATATTTTTAACCGTCCAATCGGCATTAAACCCTCCCCAAACTAAATTTCCATTTGCATCAGTTACTTTAATCACGTAATCTGATGTGCTAGAATATTTGGTCCATGTAAAGGTAGGTGTGACTGATGTTGCTACAGGCACAGTTGAACTAGCAGGGTTTGTTGGCGAATCAATAGTTACCGCACCAGTTACACTGAAGTTTCTTGTGGCACCTCCTGAAACAGTAACAAATGGCTCTCCATTTTTAACAATCCAATCTGGATCAATAACAATCCCATCATTAGCATAACTCGCTCTAGCTAAATACGTCCCATTACTAACCCCAGATATAGAATAATTTCCTCCACTAGTAATTGTTGTTAAACCAGGGATTGACTCTTCAGATTCCGGATGGGTAAGAGAAACATCAACATCTGAATTGCTCGTAGCTAAAAAGGTTACTGAGCCGCTTACTGTGCTGCCTGAGGTGCCTTTAACTGAAAGATTCACGTTTTCAGAGGCGGTGTTAGAAGTTACCAGAACATTCTCTACGGTGGATTCTAACCCTACTCTCCATGCTTGAACGGTGTAATTGTCTGCGGGGACATTATAAATAACATAATTCCCGATGCTATCTGAAATAGTTGAAAATCCAGTTACTCCATTTGACGCCACAACAAGTGCGCCATCAACATCTATGTCACTAGAGGAAAGCTGCCCTGAAATCAGTCCGATGTTCGTGCTATTTGATTCAAACATTTCCACATCATGGGTAGTTGTTGATCCGTTTGAGACGGTGAAGGCTAATCCGGCAAGCCCCTTAGCAGGCACATCGTCATAATTTTGTTTCGTAACTTTAACATAATAATTACCGCCCTTGATGGTAAATCCATATGCGCCATTGGCATCTGTTAAGTCAACTTGACCTGTTGGTTCATTAGAGTTTGCGTTAAATAAAACTACGCGAACATCCGATTGTGGGTTTGCAGTTAATCCATCTGAAACTACTCCAGCAACTTTACCAGTTGTTGGTTGAGGAGCAGGCTCTTCGTCTTCTTTACATGAGGAAAGAAAAACAAATGGAATGGAAATAAGCAGGAAAGTTATACTGAATAATAGTTTCGATTTCATTTTAAATGTTTGAGTGAATACAATAAATTTCACCCAAAGTAAATAATTAAAAACATAAAAAGTCTCCATTTAGGAGACTTTTTATTCTATCGACTTATTTATTTTCAACCCATTCCTTCGCATTCATAAATGCTTGGATCCATGGGGAAACGACATCATTTTTTTGTTCTTCTGGGTAATACCCCCAGTTCCAAGGGAAAATGGAACGCTCAAAGTGTGGCATCATAGCTAAATGGCGTCCATCAGCACTGGCAATACCCGCAGCGTTATAGTCTGACCCATTTGGATTTCCTGGATACCCTTCGTGACTATATTTACCTACAATGTTGTACGTACTTTCCGCTTCTGGAAGATTGAATTTACCTTCTCCGTGAGCAGCCCAAATACCTAATGTAGATCCAGATAATGAACCTAACATTACCGAGTTATTTTCTGGTATGGTAACATTCAAGAAACCTGATTCAAACTTACCCGATTCATTATGCACCAATTTAGGATGAACTTCATGTTCTGGGTACAATAAACCAAGTTCTCCCATCAACTGACATCCATTACAAATACCTAAACTCATTGTGTTTTCACGTGCATAAAAGCCGTCTAATGCAGCTTTAGCCTTTTCGTTGTAAAGGAATGCTCCAGCCCATCCTTTAGCAGAGCCCAATACATCCGAGTTAGAGAAACCACCTACGTAAGCGATGAAATTCACATCGCTTAAATCTTCTGCTCCGGAGATTAAATCCGTCATGTGAACGTCTTTCACATCAAAGCCAGCGAGGTACATCGCATACGCCATTTCCCGGTCGCCATTCACGCCCTTTTCACGGATAATGGCCGCTTTGATTCCAGAACTTGTTTTGCGGTCTGGATTCAACCCTAAAGAGGCAAAGTCACCTTTAAATCCTTTAGGAAAGGTGTAGCTGATAGCTTGTTTTTTGTAATTCTCAAATCGTTCGGTGGCTAATTTTTCACCCGATTGTTTTTTGTCTAATAGATAAGAGGTTTTATACCATGTATCGCGTAAACTATCAATGTCAAACAAGTAAGATTTGGAAGCGGTTGTAACCGATACAATTCGATCGCCAATCACATTTCCAATAACATGGTGCGTTGCTGAAACCTTTTTCAAAGAATCAGTTACCGAAGCTAAATCAGTATTTGTAACTTGTACCAAAATACCTGCTTTTTCAGAAAAGAATAACTGCACATCATCGGCTCCTTCAATGGAACTAACATCTATACTCAAACCTAAATCGGTTTCGGCAAAGGTCATTTCCAAAAGAGCCGTTAGCATTCCACCCGCAGAAATATCATGACCGGCTAGAATTTTATTTTCTAAAATTAGGTTTTGCACCGCATCAAAAGTAGCGGCAAATTTTGTTGCAGATTTAATGTGTGGAGCGGTTTTACCCACTTTATTTAAAGTTTGAGCGAAACTACTTCCACCCAATTTAAAATCATCTTCTGAGAAATCTATATAAACAATAGAAGAGTCATAATTTGGTTTTAAAACAGGCTCCACTACTTTGCGTAAATCACTTACTTCACCAACGGCTGAAATAATAACCGTTCCCGGAGCATACACCACGTCATCTTTATATTTCTGGGTCATGGAAAGTGAATCTTTTCCAGTAGGAATATTCAAGCCTAAGTCACAAGCAAAATCACTTATACCTTCAACAGCCTCATACATTCTAGAGTTTTCACCTTCATTTTTTGCAGGCCACATCCAGTTGGCGCTCAAAGAAATTCCTTTAATCCCACCATCAATGGGTGCCCAAATAATATTAGTTAAGGCCTCGGCAATACTGGCTTGAGAACCCGCAGTTGGATCAATCAAAGCCGAAACGGGTGCGTGACCTAAAGCCGTTGCAATTCCTTTTTCGCCTCGGTAATCTAAAGCCATTACCCCAACATTATTTAACGGAAGTTGAATTGGTCCAGCCGTTTGTTGCTTCGCTACACGACCAGTTACGCAACGATCCACTTTATTCGTTAACCAATCTTTACACGCAACAGCTTCAAGTTGTAAAACGTTGTTTAAATATTCTTGAATTTTGGTAGTATCATACGTTACGCCTTCAAAATTTGAAGTAGCTGCTTTATCTTCTAAAATAGTTTTTGGAGAAGAACCAAACATGTGCAACAAGTCCCAATCCATTGGGTTTTGACCTGTTTTTTTATTCTCAAAAACAAAGCGATGATCTCCGGTTGTTTCACCAACTACGTATAACGGTGCGCGCTCACGTAGGGCAATTTTGTTTAGATGATCAATGTGCTTTGCGTCAATAACCAATCCCATTCTTTCTTGAGATTCGTTACCAATAATTTCTTTGTCAGAAAGCGTTGGATCACCTACAGGTAATTTATTTACATCAATTACGCCACCTGTTTCTTCTACCAATTCACTCAAACAGTTTAGGTGTCCACCAGCCCCATGATCATGAATAGAAACAATTGGGTTTACATCTTGTTCACTTAAAGCGCGTACTACGTTGTAGGCACGTTTCTGCATTTCTGGGTTGGAACGTTGAATAGCATTTAACTCAATGCCACTTGAAAACTCTCCAGTTGCTACAGATGAAACTGCGCCACCGCCCATTCCAATGCGGTAGTTATCACCACCCATCACCACGATTTTATCGCCTGTTTTTGGGGTGTCTTTTAAGGCATCTTTTAGTTTGCCGTATCCAATACCACCGGCTTGCATAATAACCTTATCAAAGCCGTATTTTTTACCGTTTTCCTCGTGCTCAAAAGTTAAAACAGAACCATTAATTAGCGGTTGACCAAACTTGTTTCCAAAATCAGATGCGCCATTAGAGGCTTTAATCAAAATATCCATTGGAGTTTGGTACAACCATTCTCTTTCAGCCATTTTATCTTCCCATGAACGTTCATTGTTCAATCGAGAATACGCAGTCATGTAAACCGCAGTTCCTGCCAAAGGCATAGAACCTTTCCCACCAGCCATTCTATCACGAATTTCACCACCACTACCTGTGGCAGCACCATTAAATGGCTCAACTGTGGTAGGGAAATTGTGCGTTTCTGCTTTTAATGAAATTACAGAATCAAACTCTTTGGTTACAAACTCAGAAGCAACATCTGGTTTTGAAGGCGCAAATTGCTCTACACGTGGACCTTTAACAAAAGCCACATTGTCTTTGTAGGCAGAAACAATTTTATTTGGGTTTAGTTTCGATGTTTTTTTAATCATTTGAAACAACGAATTGGGCATTTCTACCCCATCAATGATAAACTGACCATTGAAAATTTTATGGCGACAATGTTCAGAATTCACTTGGGAGAAACCAAAAACCTCACTGTCGGTTAATTGTCTGTTTAATGATTTTGCAACCGATTCTAAATACTCAATTTCTTCCTCACTTAAGGCCAATCCTTCTGATTTATTGTAGGTAGCTAAATCATCTATGAACAATACTTTTTCTGGGGCTAAATCAATGGTATACATTTCTTGATCCAATCCATTGTATCTAGCTTGAAGCATAGAATCAAAATTTGCTTTTTCATCGGAAACAGCAAAAAATTCTTCAATTCGTTGAATACCCACAATTCCCATATTTTGTGAAATCTCCACGGCATTGGTGCTCCAGGGTGTAATCATTTCTTTACGCGGGCCAATAAAATTACCCGACAAAGAATCAGATTCCACCAATTTAGCACCGCCAAAAAGCCATTCTAATTTAGGGAAGTCGTTTGCTTGAAGATTTTGTGAGAGTCCAACAGCATAGATTTTGTCTGTTGAAGTGGCAAAAAATTTAATCATTTGATAGTTGTTTTAAACCCAATTTGCTCGATTATTCCGAGGCTGCAAAAGTAAGAAAAGTTGTTGGTAAGACCTACAATGTTGTTGCCAATGTATTTCTGGGACGGAAGTCATTTAACGTGAAAAAATCAGGGTTTTCCCTGATTGAATTAATACCATACTTAGTTTAAATTTGAAGCATTAACTTTAATTATTAATTTTTAAAACCTTGTAACATGTTAAATTTTAACCAAACACCAAACATTAAACTGGTTATTACTCTTTTCAACCCTAGTTCTACTATTTTTTGTAACTAACTTAAATGCGCAATTAAAAGTTAATAGTAATGGGTTTGTTGGTATAGGAACAAACAATCCTTTGCATCAATTAGATGTATATGATAATATTAGAGTCTTTCACGGTGGTCAAAGTATGCGATTGGTTACAAATAACCCAGGTACAGAAATTCATTCAAGTTTTGATGAAGTTGCATTTTGGCATCCTGCAACCCAATTTAATAAAATAGTTTGCGAATCCGTAAGTACAATTTCGGACAGTAGAGCCAAGGAAGAGATTATACCACTTGAAGGAGGTTTAAATACGGTTTTAAAGTTAAAGGGTTACTCATATTATCTTAAGGCAGACCAAATAAAAGAAGGAGATAGGAGGCTGCAATATGGTTTTATCGCTCAAGAAGTTGAGGAACTAATCCCAAGTATTGTGGTAGAATCAAAAGGATATAAATTATTGAATTACTCTGAATTTATTCCGTTTTTGGTGGAGGCGTTGAAGGAACAACAAAATCGAATTGACAGTTTGGCGAATCAGCTTCAAAAATCAAACCAACTAACAAATAGCTACAAAAAGGAAAATTTTGAAACCATATTAAATACGTCATCTTTATTTCAAAACTCCCCTAATCCATTTACTTCAACTACAACAATTAAATTTGTAATTTCAGAGAAATAAGGCACAGATTGTGGTTTATAACCTAAACGGCTTAGAGTTATCATCTTACCCAATTCACGATGTAGGTGAGGGCTTCATAGAAATAAATGGTTCCAATTTTAAAGCGGGAATGTATTTATATTCTTTGTTAATAGACGAGACATTGGTGGATACGAAAAAAATGGTTTTAACAAATTAAAATTCATGCTATGAGACTGATTTTTTTCATTTTGATTCTTTTCATCCCTTTCCTAAATTTATGGGGACAAACTCCTTCCACCGACCCTCATTGGGAATTAGTTTGGAGCGATTCTTTTGATGGCGATATTATTGATGCTAGCAAATGGACGGTAATGGACAATTTTGACCATTATGGAGGTGAACGACAGGTATTTATTATTGATAATGTATATCAATCTAACGGTAATTTGGTGATTGAAATAAAAGAGGAAACCTATTCATGTCCTGCTTGGGCACTTGATCCTGCTACTGCGCTTTATCATTGTAAGCGTCAATACGACACTGGACAGCCATATGATTACACATCCGGATGGGTTCAATCAAAACAAGCTTATAATACTCAGTATGGTTACATCGAAGCTGAGATCTATTTTGACTATGGAATTGGTTTATGGCCTGCATTTTGGACTTTTGTAGGTGATGGTGTTTTGAATGCGACAAATGATTCGGAAATCGATATTGCGGAATTGACAGGAGAAAGCGGCATCAATAACTTTGGAACTAATATACATAGATCTCAAAGTGATCCTGACATTTATGGTGAAATGATAGCTCCGCCTAATTATTCATGGAGCAGTTGGCACAAATATGCAATTGAATGGTCACCAACAAAGATAATTTGGTATCTTGATGATATTCAGGTTCGAACAATGCACAATCACGGAATTGTCGACCCAGTGTTATTAATCTTTGGGATTGGACTACGACCCACTATAAATTTAAGTCAGATGAATTTTCCGTACAAAAAGTATGTAAATTTTGTTAAGGTGTGGAAACCAAAAATCCAATGTGATCTTTCTTTAAACCTTTGCAATTATTCCTTTTCATCCTATACCAATGCAACCGTGAAGGACAAAATCATCATAGGTGACAATTCTTGTAAAAACACCATACTCAATGGAGAAAACATTTATTTGCGTGCATCAGATGAAATTATTATAAATGGGGATTTCTCGATTCAACTTGGCGCAGAATTATTCTTGGATGTTCAACCATGTTATTAAAAAAATCAAGAAAAATGGAAAAGTTTACACTACTTATTTTCTTCGTGTCTCAACTCCTGCTTTCGGGCTGTAAGAAAAAGGAACTACCCATGGGGCTTTATAAAACTACATTTATTTATGTAGACCAAGAATCTATTAATGGCGTAGTCGAAATTTCAGAATCCTTTGATACCAAATTAGTCATTGGTTTGGATACCCTTTTTAAGGATGGGAAAAAAATTAATGGAACCCTTATTGGGTCTGGCAATAATTTGCCTAGTGGAGTTGTAGAAATCAAAGGTGAATGGTCTCGTCCATTTAATGATGACAGATATTTTATTAAAGGGGCATTTATTCAACACTACTACAGCCACCTTGGTTATGAGGGTGATTTTTACGGGACATTTGAGATTAAGTCATATTAGCTCTAGCAGTTTTAGTTGGTAAAATGAAAAATTATTTTTTGATAGTACTATTATTCTTGGCATCCTATTCAAGTTGGGGACAAAAAGGAGAACTTGAAATTGGTCTAACCGGAGGACTCAATATTGCCTTTGTGGCGGATTCAGAGGGATTGGGTAGCCCTAAAAACCTATATAAATTCACGGGTCGCTTTTCTGCGGAATATGAGATAGTTGAGCATCTTCGCGCTGAAATTGGGTTCGGTGTACTCACCAAAGGGCTTGAGTTTATTACTGTGGTTACCGATCAAAACGTAAATCCAACAGAAATTACCTACGCCCAAAACAAATTGAAGTATTTTTCTACTCAAATTTTGATAAAAGGAAGGTTTGGGAAGAAATTCAAGGTGCTTCCGAGTGTAGGGTTTAGTTTTGATAGGCTCATTTCTCACAAACTCACCTACGAGCCTGAAGGAAGTTTCCTTGGAAAGACCGAAAGTTTTGCGGATGAGTTTAACAATTGGTGCAATGGATTACTAATGGGAGTACACACACGTTATCCGATTACCGCAAAAATAGAAGTGGGACTTTCTGTGCAATTAAATCTCGGCCAGAATGAAATTAGCTCCACGACTGAAGGTCAGAAATATGGAACGTTTCCATCCAATTATTTAGTTCTAGCCGGGGTGTTTTGGCAATTAAAGTAATTAGATAATATCTCTAAATGAAAAGGCAAATTTTAATGGTGGTAGTGATTAGTTTTTTATTAGCCAGTTGTACAAAAAACAAATCCCTGGAAGGCAAGTACACTGGAGTATTTACTGGCACTTATTTTATCCCGTACCAACCAAATGAGCAAACAATTATTAGAAGTTATACCATGGAGATTTCAAATGCATCCAAAACAAGATGTGAATTCATTCTTTCCTATGAAATTTCTGAAATGAGTATTAACAAAAAAGAAATTAGTGGGTCATTTGAGACCCCTAGAAATCCATATGGGGGCATTAATACATTTCCTACTCCAATTTCTATGGTTGGAACCATAGAAAAAGTTGGTGGCGATTATCAAATCACTGGAAAATTTACATCAACAAATAAAGTAATTAGTCAACAAGACTCAACCTTTTACTATTTCCCTGTTGAAGGTACTTTTATCATGACGGAGGAGTAGGATGTTGATTACAAAAATTTTTTTTACGCGGGATACCCAGTAAACCAACTCTTCGCGAATTTGTTATAGAATCGAAGGGGTTAATTTCTTAACGAACAAAAAATAGGTGTAAAACAAAGAGGATTACCCATTTCATTTACGTGTAGATATCATTATTTTAGCCGGAAATTAAAAACACATTATGAAAAATCTATACGCATTCTTTTTTGTTCTTATTTCCCTAGCAATATCTACATCTACTGCTGTTGCTGCCGAAGGTGACACAACTGTTATTCAGGCCCAAAATGAAGTTCATTGGGATTGGAATGGTAACTTTTATGACACCGTGCAATTCCCAACAGGTACCTACCAAAAAGTAATTATGCACTATGTTTTAGGTTGTCCAAGTATTGGATGTAGCGGATGGGATTATACCACCAACATTCAAATTTGGGATCAAAATACGCCAACGTCTAAATATGAATTGGCGAAAGTGATCACCCCTTATGCAGGCGACAAAAACCAAGGTTGGTACCATGAGTATAAGTTTGATGTGACACATATGTTACCTGTTTTGCAAGGTCAAAGAGTGATAAATGCCAGATATGATGGTTGGCAAGATGGATTTACCATTAGTGTTTATTTTGAGTTTATTGAAGGAACCCCTCCAAGAACTCCATTACAAGTAGATCAAGTGTATATTGGTGGGTATCCGTATGGAAATGCGAGCAACCCTATTAACACAAAGTTGAAGGAAGATACGATTTCAAGAAACGCATCTACATCCAGTGCTGAGTTTATCATGAGCGCTACAGGTCACGGTTTTGGTAATAATAATGGCAATGGAGTTAACCCGGAAAATTGTGCGGAGTTTTGCGACAAATGGTATAATGTAAAAGTGGATGGATCGGTTAAATACCAACAAACCGTTTGGAGAAATGATTGTGGAAGTGAGCCTTTATATGCGCAAACAGGTACATGGGTATATGACCGCGCAGGTTGGTGCCCGGGTAGTGAAAGCCAGGTTTTTAAACATGATATTTCTGCATTTGTAGGAACTGGAAGTGATTTTAAAGTAAAAGTGGATTGGCAAAACTATACCGCTACTAATGTAAGCATGAGCTATAACATTAGTGGGCAAGTGGTTCAGTACGGACCAGCAAACCATAGCTTAGATGCAGAGGTAATGGATGTTTTAAATCCAAGTAATTATGATCGATATTCCAGATATAACCCAACGGCAAAAGCACCAACTATTGTAGTTAGAAATACGGGATCTACAAAGGTTCAAAGCATTAAAATAAAATACGGGGTTGCTGGAGGTACTTTTTATACCACTACTTGGAATGGAGATTTAGACTTTTTGGAAACGCATGAAGTTACTCTTCCAATACCAGAACATAATTTCTTTAAAGGCAATGGCTCAAATGTATTTATTGCCGAAATTTTAGAAGTGAACGGAAGTATGGATGAGGTGATTTCTAATAATAAATACACATCATCTTTCGATAACATTGATAAATATAATGGTCCGTTTGCGCTAAATGTAAAAACGAATAATAGAGGATTTGAAAATTGGTATTTAGTTACTAATGTACATGGAGATACGGTTTTGTATAGAAACAACTTGGCAAGTAACACTACCTATTCTGATACCTTAATTTTAGATGATGGCGCGTATACTATATATATTGAAGATGATGGAGGTGATGGATTAGAGTGGTGGGCCAACGCTGCGCAAGGTGCAGGAAGTATGCAAATGCGTAATTTAGGTGTGGTTGATTTTGAACCACCTGTCTTTATCAAAACCATTCCTTCCGATTTCGGGAACTTTATGATGTATAATTTCTCAGTAGGTTACGATATTACGCAAGGAAACCCAAATTATGATGAAACTGCTTGGGCTCCACCTGCATCTGTTGGAATTCAAAAGATGCAAATGGTTGAGGCCGCGGGTATGTTTAAAGCGTATCCTAACCCAAGTTCTGACATTATTAATGTAGAGTCAATTTTATTGGATGGTAGAACAAGTATTAAGGTCTTTAATCAAATTGGCGGCATTGTTTACCAAAGTGAAAATGCTATTGCTCCAGGATGGATAAAAACCATTGATGTGAAAGATTGGGCGAGTGGCATTTATTATATAACCGTTTCGAATAATAATAAAAGGGAAACTTTAAAGATTGTAAAACAGTAATTCGGCAAAAATTGAAAGTGATTGGTTTTGTCTATTTCTTTCTCGAAATGGATAAAGGACTAATTTTTAGGAAATAAAACACAAGTTCTTTTGGTCACTCCAAAAGGAACCTGATTTCTTATTTAGAATGATTCTAAATTAAAATTAGCATTGTCATAATTTTGACATTAATTAACACATATATTGTCATTCTTCTATATTTGCCGCCTAATAAATCTCGGTTCGAGACAACCAAATTATTTTGAAATATGCTCCATATGAGTCTTAAAGTTTCGATTAATACGTTAAAAGTACATCTCGG
>JBFFMY010000067.1:0-13459 GCA_041563475.1 Salibacteraceae bacterium | reverse complement strand
GTTGACCTCAGTGTTTCCTTTGAGTTAAAAGCACTAGAACAAACACCAGAGTCGGTTTTCGCTTAGTTTTAATAATATCCAGCGATTGCGCTAATTAATAGCACATTACCAGACGATAAAAGTAGGAAACACCTACCCTGTAGCGGAAAAAGGGCAAGATGTTGGAATTGATTTAGTGACTCCAGTCGTAGAAGTTATTGGCTCAGAGCATAAATCAAAATTCAACGAACATATCCCAAGAGTTACGGTTGAATTGAAATAAATCCAAATTATTACCATTTAAGCACACTTTAAAGCACAATCTTTCTACTTTTTGTAGTGTAAATTGATATAGCCTATCTATTTTTGAGAATTCTATCACGGTAAATTGGTTATCATCCATACTATGACGAGTCGTATTTTCAAACTATTGGTTTACACTTTTCTTTTTACGAGTACACCATTTTTGTGCTTTGGACAAAATGAAGAAGCGAAGCAAAAAACCATTATTAGTAATACTCCAACTGATACAAACCAAACCGACACGGCCAGAATTACGGAGACTGCCCCTTTAGATATTGCTCAAAATAGGGGTTTATTTATTAAAACCCCAGATGGAAACATGCAATTAAGAATTCTAGGTTCCGTCCGGTATCTTGTAGTTTTTGACCAGCTTAATTTACCTTCAAAAAACTCATTTTCAACATATGATATTCCAACAGGCGAATTTAATAACCCTCTTCCGAACTACTATAACGGACTTGATCAAACCCGACTTGGGTTTGAAGTAACACGAAAAACCCAGAAAGGCGACATATTTATTCGGCTCGAAACAGATTTTACCGGGCCCAATGGGTTTAGGATTAGACATTCCTATGGGTCATATGGTAAGTTTTTGTTTGGACAAACCTGGAGTTTATTCTCCCATGTTAACGCCCTTCCATCAATGGTAGATTTTGCAGGACCAACTGCTTCATTAATAATGCGAACACCTCAAATCCGGTATTCAATACCGAATATATATAAGGAAATTAACCTTGCTGTTTCTCTAGAGTACATAATTCCAAACGTAAATATTCCTGATTCAATCGGTGGAGAAACTTTTCAACTTATACCTGATGTATCACTCCGCTTAGACAAAGTTTTTTCTTGGGGGTCCTCCCAATTATCTTTGGTTATTCCAACCCTTTCAGGACTGGATAGCCAAAAAAATATTGTTATTAGACCGGGTTGGGGTATTTCAGGATCGGTCGTGATAAATTCATGGAAAAAAGGACAATGGCATTTACAAGGAGTAGTAGGCCAGTCTATTACCAGATATTTTAATGACTTAAGCGACAATGGTCTTGATTTAGTTGTTAATTCTGAAGGAAAAATTTATTCTCCACTTTCGTATGGATTTTACCTTTCCTATGAGCATCGGTGGACAAATGCTATATATTCCAATTTCACTTATGGCTGGGTTGGTATGGACCAGTATAATTTCGATGCAAGCAATACCTACCGAGAGGGTTTCACAATTCGGTCTAATACGTTTTGGGATATTACAGACGGATCGAAAATTGGAGCTGAATTTATTTGGGGGGAAAGAATTGATAAAAATTACGTATCCGGAAATGCCGTAAGATTTAACCTCCTTTTCTATTATGACTTCTAGAATTGGCTCAAGAAAAGAACTCCTTTTGTATTCGAAATTAAGCTCTTTGTAAATTGGTTTCTCCTACTTCACTATTAGTTTTTGAATTCAAATTTTTCTCTAACTTGTAACTGAACAAAGTAAGTTCCTGAAGAAAGCTTGGTTAAATTATTATAAAATTTGTTGTTTCCAAAGGCTATTAGTCCGTTATGGATAAGCTGAACTTCTCTCCCCAAACATATCCAAAACGGCAATACGATCATTCAAATTACCCGTATAATTTATTGAAACGCATGCGATTGTTGAAGTCGGATTTGGGAAAATATCTTCCATGCTAACCCCTGCCATTACATTTTCAATTCCGTTTGGACCTAGCACTTTAAACGACCAATACCCACTTGGAGCTGCAATTGGACGCCCTTGTTTTTTGCCTGAATTCGCTTCTCCATGCACATAATAGAAAATCTGGGTATTTGCAGTTTGAGCTGGTATTTGAGCTTCCCAATTATTTCCTCCTACACTTGACATCGGTACAGCGGTATAACCGCACGCGTAATGTAATGAATGACCCCGCTTGCTTGAATTATATTATCTGGGCCCGAATCGCATTCAATACCCACAATTTTGTATCCCGGCATCGCATCGCGTAAAATACGGTTAGCTATGATATCGTACTCTGTTCTATACTATTGGTAAAATCACCTTTTTATTTACAAATACTTGATTCGAATACGTACGGTAATACCCTCCATTATCTGGATGGGCACCACTTGTGCTCGATGGAGCCGGAATGCGTATGACCTCGTAAGGCTTTTCATACACCGAATTAAAGTTCGATAAAACATAATTCAAGTTCGCTTCTATTTGAAGGCCGTCTACTACTCCCGTGGGGTAATCACTAACTAAAAGCGTTTCTTCATCCAAAACCAGATTAGACGAGAACGCTGTTCCAAACCCATCGGTAATGAAATTACCACCGGTATGAACAAGCGAGTACGGTGCTGTAGTGGTTTCGTACAATGGAATGTTTTTGAAATTAGCTACGGATGCAGGTACATTATCATTAGCAGGACGCAGACTATTATAAATCCAATCCACCAAATACAGCGAATCAACATCGTCTTTATACATGGTGTTACAACCATAATCCCACATCCAAATGGAGTTAAAACTTCCGTTTATGTAAGTCACATTAAATAACGGGACACCCTTACCTTTTAAGGTTGATTTCACTGCATTTGAGTCAGAACAAATGATAATCACTTCACACTCTTCTTGGGCTAAATCTACTATCTGACTTAAAATATTGGGGTAACTCGTCCATGCGATTACAAGCGATTGAGTTTCTTCTCATTCAGCCATATTACGTACAGATGACGTTGGAGGCGCAATAATTCCAGACCCACGTGAATGATTTAAATTATAATCCGCAATTTATGAAAACTCCTCGGGAGTCATTTGGTTAGGCAAACCAAAATCTTGTCCAATTAATCTGGAAGAAATAATAAATGAGGCAATGAGAAGTCCAAATTTCATTTAATCGGTTTGAAAATTTACAAAAAAAATATGCTTAAATTAATCTATCCCAACCAGTTACGTTTAACGGTGTAAATTTCCAAAAACAAAAAGGGGCAAACTCCTTAGTTTCCTCTTTTCAATTCATTTTTTAACAAATTAAAATCGCCTAATTCCCTGTAAAATTTGGCTTTTAATATTCAAAAAGGACGTTTATAAATAATTCTATTATTTTCAAGGTTTAACTTGAAGAACCTTCGTTTTTATCTTTAGCAGATTTCTTTGTTGGTTTACTTACTGCATCTTGTTTAGTGAACTTACTTTCGGTTTTTAAATCCTTTGTTATTTTTCTTGTTTTATTTGAAAGTTCATCTTTCTTTTTATCTAAAGGTGATTCAACGTGAATATCCCTTTGAGGAAATGGAATTGAAATCCCATTCTCTCTAAATATTTTATAAATTGCAAAATGCAAGTCACTTTTTACAAGGTAACTAATATCCGAATTATTGACATATGCCCTCAATTGAAAATTCAATGTACTATCTCCAAAACCATCCCAAATAACATTTGGTTTCGGTGAGGATACAATGGTGGGGTGGTCATTCGCACATTTAATTAATAACTCCTTAACCAATTCTGGGTCTGATGAATATGCCACACCAATATCAACTACCACCCTTCCTTTTTTATTTCCATAAAACCAGTTTTGGATTGGCAGATTAACCAAATCAGAATTAGGCACAATTAAATTTAATTTGTCAAACGTTTCTACCACAGTAACCCTTCCCTTAATCTCTTTTACATACCCTTGTCCATTAGACACAACTACCCAGTCACCCAATTTTATTGGTCTCTCAATTAATAATAGAAGACCAGAAACATAATCTTTCACAATATTTTGTAACCCAAAACCAATACCTACAGATAATGCACCTACAACCACAGTGATTTTTGAAAAATTAAAACCAAATAAAGGAACTGCTGTAAAAAGGGCAATTACCACCCCAAGGTAATTAAGAATGGTCACCATGGAGTTTCGTACCCCACTGTCAATATTTGAATGCTCAATCAACCTAGAGTTTATCATGCTAGTCGCCCATCTAGTGATAAGAATAATCAATAGAAACATGGATATTCCTGAGAAAATATTTTTTAAGGAGAAAGTTTCCCCTCCAATTTTGAAACCTGTTAAAAGAACATGTATCCAATACTTTATGTCAAGCGGGTCCATACCAATAGCAAACAAAAACGCAGGGATTCCTAATAAGACTAAAATGAAATTAACAATGGTGTTTAACCAAAAATTTAGGGTGTCCTTATTCTCAATAGTGTTCTGATTCTTTGTGGTCTCAGAAGGGTTGTTTCTTATTATTTCTGAAATAATCCAAAGAAATACATCCCTTACACTCCCGTAAAGAATCAGGTATGTAGTTAACAAAACAACCCGATGGAATACAAAATTTGCTAAATCTATATATTCCAAAACCATTGCAAGAAACAATGCAATTCCTATACCTCTTCCAATTAATAAAACCCCTTCCAGAATGTCTCGTTTTCTTTTCAGGCTAGACTCATCCTTAATAGGTTCTTTCTTTTGATTTGACTCCGGCAGCACATACACCCATCGCTTGGGGGATACGAATATATAGAACATTAATGCAAATGCAGACGTTAAAAGAAACGACTGAACTGTAATCAAGTTTATTCCCGCATAGGTAAAATCAAATATTTGGATGAATATTCTGTCCATAAAAAAAATCAAAAACATTCCAATAAACAGATACCTACTTTCTAAAGCTGTACCTGGAGCGCATTTAATTTTTCCAAAAATCGCATATTCCGATTTAAATACACTTTTAGCGAAATACCATATAAAAACAATTACAGAGAGGTCAATAATAAAAAATTGAACCATGGATTTACTCTCCTCTGAAATTAGGTTTATTTCCAAGGCTCCCCAATACAAAATTACGCTCGAAACTAAAACTATAATAAACTTCAAAATTGGTTCCCTAAGCCCATTTATTTGTCTTCTTAAAACTGAATCTAAATAACTAGTATCAATGACTCCAGAAAATTTTTTATACACCTTTGTTTGAGGAATCATTGGAACGAGGAAGGCCAAAAGCAACGATGTAAACAATAACAAAATATTCCCGGTTTTTTTGTTTAACCAAAAATCTGACCAAAAATCGGAATAATAACTCCGAACACTCTTTGCAAATGTTTTAAATTCACTCCATGCACTAAGCCATAATGCTTTTGTAAAAAAAGATGTTGACCGCTTCGAAATACCGGAAACAAAAACATTAACTCTATAATCACTTATTTGCTTAATTAACTTTCCAACGGACCCGATTAAATCATTGCAAGTACTCAAAGAACCATTTATATTGTTTATTTGATCATTTAATTTTTTCCTTTTATTGGAAATATTTTCAGGTTCGGTTGGATCTTCCTCATTTGGTACTGGTCCAAGGGCTGTTAAATCAATTGTCGCCTTACTAACCAGCTTTGTAAGCTCCGTAGATAAAGTAAACAAACTGTCTCTATAAACAATCAATACATTTATACCCCCTTTTAGGGAGTCTGAGTTTGGATTTCCTTCCTCAAATTCACGGGTAATAATTGCATAATTCTCTTCAATAAACTTTAATCCATGGTTAATTCTTTCCAAATCATCCTCTTGTGCACAAACAGAAAATGAACCGAAAAAAAGTACGAATACAACCAGATGCCGGAAAATGTTTAATTTTTTCAAAAGGCCTTATTTTGTTAACTATGTTACTTATTTATACTAAACGAATATTGTTTATGTTCTCTAAATGAAATACGAGAACAACGTAAACTAATTCCCCGTAAAATTTGGTTTCTCTTTATTCAAAAAGGCTTGTGTTCCTTCCTTAAAGTCATCTGTCCCAAATGCTTCCCCAAACTTTTCAATTTCAACGGTAAATCCATTTACCCCGTCTAATTGTCCTGCATTAACCGCCTCAATGGCTAGACTAATCGCTTTAGGTGAGTTCTTGGCAATTTTATTGGCAATTTTCTCCGCCATTTCAAGCAACTCCTTTTGAAAAGTAACATGATTAACTAACCCCCATTCTTTCGCTTCTTCCGCTTTCATCATTCCTGCGGTCATTATAAGTTCGAGCGCTTTTCCTTTTCCCACTAGTTGAGTCAGACGTTGCGTTCCTCCATATCCAGGAATTACCCCCAATGAAACTTCTGGTAAACCCATCATCGCATTATCTGAAGCTACCCGAATATGACATGCCATAGCAAGTTCTAAACCGCCACCTAAGCAATATCCATTAATAGCGGCTATAACTGGGGTTTTTAAATTCTCAATAAGGTCAAACAAGATTTCGTGTCCTTTTCTACTCAATTCCTTTCCTTCAGCTACACTAAATTCTGCAAATTCTTTGATATCTGCCCCAGCCACAAAAGCTTTTTCACCCATTCCGGTAACAATAATTGCACGTATTGCTGAATTAGACTCCCCTTCTTTAAAAGCTTTGCTTAACTCGGCAATGGTGTTTCCGTTTAAAGCATTTAACTGATTTGGTCTGTTTATCGTGATGCGCATGATTGCACCTTCACTATCGGTAATAATATTTTCGTATGCCATTTTTCTAAATTTTTCAAAATCAAAAGTATGGAAAATGAGCGGTAATTCTTGAAATTTAGTATTTCATTTATACGTGGAATGTTACTTTTGAAAATGATTTTCAAGTCCTTATGGTAAAAAAACTACTCACATTCATTTTTCTAATCATCTTACTCACAGTATCCGCTGTTTTGGTATTTGGTCCAAACTACGCAAAAAGCTATCTAGAAGAACATAGCAAAGAGCTTGTTGGTCGACAAATCTTAATGGATGAGCTGGATTTTAATGCCTTCAACGGGCATTTTCTAATTACCAATCTCCGCATACTGGAAGAACAAGATTCGGGTAGTTTTGTGCAATTTGATTCCCTTTTCACCAACCTTAAATTATACAAACTTTTTAGCGGTGAGTTTTTAACCGAAGCTCTTCATATAAAAGGGCTTGAAATTGATGTTTGGAAACAAAATGAAATATTCAATTTCGCGGATCTCATTCCTGAAACGGATTCAACCATGGCGGATACAACCATTGAAACCGAAGAATCTTTTATAAAGAAATTCACTATTAACGATATTCAAATCCTATACAGTTCTGTGAATTATGATGACCGTGATTTGCCCGCCATTCATAATCTTAAAGACATTAATATCAAGGTCCCGTATAACTTTTGGGGATGAAGAAACAAAAGCAGGGTTAGAATTTGCTTTGGCAGAAGGAGGGGTTTTCAAATTAGATATCGACTATAATTTACCGGGAAAAACGTACGCTTGTGACATGTCTATATCCAATTTAGACCTTCACCCATTTCTTGTTTATACCGAGTCTAGCCTAGAAGTTTCTGACCTCAAAGGGTGGTTTGGTGCAGATATTCATGTTAAGGGTGACTTAGATAATCCTGCCGCTCCAACTATAACGGGGAGTATGAACTTAAACGATTTCGCTTTAACAGATAAAAATGGAATTGAGGCAGTTAATATATCCTCTGTATTTATAAATGCGAAAGAAATAAACTTGGAAACGAATGTGTATCATTTTGGCTCCTTACAACTAAATCGACCTACAATTAATGCGGTTCAATATGCCGATTATGACAACTTAAGCGCTTTAGTTAAAGAATCCCCAGAGTCAACGTCAGTTGAACAAATAAAAGTTGAATCTGATGTGGAAAGCGCTCCGTTGCAATATCTACTGGAAGAATTTCGCCTTCAAAATGGAGAAATCAATTATACAGACGCAGCAGTTGCAAATGGACCTTTTAAATACAGTATTTCTGAAATAAACTTCTCGGCAGATTCATTAACCGAAGGTCGAAATGTGACATTCAATATGGATGCAATAATGAACGCGGCAGGCACTTTAAAAGGCTTGGTCATTACGGATCCAGGAAACCCAGCAAAAGGGGGGACATTTGATCTGGATTTAAATGACATTCCAATCGAAGATTTCTCTGTGTTTAGTTTAAATTCAACTGCGTACCCTATCAAGGGTGGCCGATTAAGCTTCCAAACTAAAAATAAGGTCTTGGATAACAAGCTGAATAGCCATTTGATAATGAAGTTGTATAAAACAAATTTGGGCGACAAACGAAATGATTTAAAACCAGAATACAACGTGCCGATGAAATTAGGAGTGATGGTATTAGAAGACCCAAAAAAACTTATACTAATTGATGTTCCGGCTGAAGGAAACTTAGATGATCCGGAGTTTAAGTACAGTAAACTGGTGTGGAAAGTAGTCATGAACGTTCTCATTAAAGCGGCAACTTCTCCGTATAACCTATTAGCGGGTGCCGTAGGTGCGGAAGAAGATGATATTAAATTTATTCGATTTGAATTATTGCAATGGGAGCTCGGTCCGGAACAGACCGCCAAAATTGACATGATTTCAGATATTTTGGTTCAAAAACCTGGAATAAATGTGCAAGCCACCCAGGTACTGGATGTGGCCAAAGAGCGAAAATTAATTCAAGATTATTTGGCTAAAAAAGGGTGTTTCTTACAACAAAATTACGGATCTGATTCTGCCAAAATTGATCTTGATCCGGTAGATAGGGCCAAAATATTGCACTTAGATGAAACGCCTGAAATCATTGCGTTTTTAGAAACAAAAACCAACGCGGTGGCCGGCACATTATCGTTTAATGAACTAGCTGATTTATATGTTCCAAAGAGCGCGGTAGACGAAACGCATAAAAGAATTCTTACCCAACGTGCGGCAAATATGAAACAGTACATTGACTCTAAGGAACTTTCTGAAAGGTTCCTAATAATAGATGTTTGGAAAGAAGATGTGAACAGAAATAAACCGCGATTTGAAATGGTTTATGAGGTGAAAGAAGAGTAATTAGTTAAAAACAATTGTAAAGGTTGTACCTTCATTTTCTATGGTTTCGAAACTAATGGATGCACCAAACTCTTTCAGCATATTTTTCACCATCGCTAATCCCAAACCGGTACCACCCGATTTAGTGGTAAAATAGGGTTCAAATATTTTTTCTTGCTCGTGTTCGGGAATTCCTTTTCCGTTATCGGTAATGCTAATTTTGATTTGACCATTTTCTTGGTTTAATCGCACCAAGATTTCTCCTTTTCGTTGTCTAGGAATAGCCTGAATTGCATTTTTAATTAAATTACTTATGGACCGTATAAGTTGTTTTCGATCTGCTTCAATAAAAACATCTTGGGCCATATTATTTACAAATCTCACATCCACATTTGGGGTATTGGAATACAATTGAACACCAACTAAAATAGTTTCTGGGAGGTTTAATGACTCAATTTCCGGACGTGGCATTTTGGCAAAATTCGAAAACTCACTGGCAATTCGTGAAAGGGTATCAATTTGTTCCAACATTACTTTGGTAAATTGATCTACACGGGACTGAATATCCTCGGGGTTATCATTAATGCTGCGCTGCAAATGTTGAATATTTAATCGCATCGGAGTCAAAGGGTTTTTAATCTCATGAGCCACTTGTCTTGCCATCTCTTTCCATGCGAGTTCACGCTCACTTTTCGCCAATAAATCTGCACTGTGTTGCAACTCATCAATCATTCGATTGTAATTCGTAACCAACTCCCCTATTTCATCGTCACTTTCCCATTCAATATGCGGGTTTTCACCAGATAATTGTGTTTCAACAATACGTTTTGAAACCGCTTGAAGGGACTTTGTAATATAATTAGACAAAAAATAGGCGATTAAACTTGCGCCAACAAACAGCAATAAAAACACTTGAACTAGGGTGTTCAAAAAAGCATTTAGTTCTTTGCGGTTTCGCTCACTGTCTTTGTGGTATGGCATATTCACTACCGCAATAGGTCGTCCAGTTTGATTTTTAATTAAAAAATATGTCGATAAGTAGTTTTGACCATCTAGGTTTTCCTCCACAATCAAGGGGTCTTCTGTCGTGCCCACGGAGTCAATAATAGCCGATGAAATACTCTCTGAAGCAAGGGTTTCTTTTGTTTCATCCGTAATGGTTGTGTAAACTATTCCACCAAATTCGTTGTACAGATTCAAATCTAAATTGTGAATATTGGCTAGCTCATCCAATTTCTTTTCCAATTTAGAATTTACCTCATTTATTTCATTCTCAACTACAAAATATTTCAAAGCTAGCATAATCGACTGCTCCTTACGTTGCAATCTTCCCAGGTGATAAATGTCGTTTTCTTGCTTGAAAAAATAGATTGTGAAAATCCCGGTAATCAGCAATGAAATAACAATTAGCGCAATCATTGAAAAATAAATGCGCGAACCTAATGTGCGTTTTTTGAATCCGAAAGGCATAGAAACGAAAGTAATTATTTTGACTTCCTCATAGCAATTTTAGAGCCTTAAAAGTTATAGGTCTAAAATTCTAGAATTGAACTAATTTATGCCATTTTCATGCCACGTATTGACCGCTGTATTACCCAGAAATTTTCATATTTTCGCGCCACGAATGGTAATTGCCAACTGTAATGAGAAACAAAATAGAAGAGTACCAACAAGAAATTAAAAATTTCAAGGCCACAACGGTAGATGAGATTGAATCTTTACGTATTAAATTTTTAGGGTCTAAAGGAATTCTAAAATCACTTTTTGCCGATTTCAAAACAGTGGCACCTGAGGAAAAGCGCGAAATGGGTCAGTTAATTAACGACCTAAAAGTTGCTGCAATGAGTAGAATCGATGAGCTTAAAGCGACTTTGGACACCAATGGCGTAGGTGAAAAGTATGGAAATATTGATCTATCTCGACCTGGATTTCCATTTCAAACAGGCTCCCGTCATCCCGTTTCTTTGGTAATGAATGAAATCATTCAAATTTTTAATAAAATGTCGTTTTCTGTAGCCGAAGGTCCTGAGGTTGAAGACGATTGGCACAACTTTACTTCATTAAATTTCCCAGAAGAGCACCCGGCAAGGGATATGCAGGATACCTTTTTTGTTGATTTACCAGGGAATTTCGCTCTGCGTACCCATACAAGTTCTGTCCAGGCACGGGTAATGGAAAACCAAAAACCGCCTATTCGTGTAATTGCACCTGGAAGAGTATATAGAAACGAAGCTATTTCTGCACGAGCGCATTGTATTTTTCACCAAATTGAAGGATTGGTGATTGATGAAAACGTGAGTTTTGCGGATTTGAAATTGACATTACTTTATTTCGCAAAAGAATTTTTTGGCGAAGATGCACGCATTCGCTTACGTCCATCTTATTTCCCGTTTACCGAACCAAGTGCTGAAGTAGATGTGTATTGGGGATTGAAAACAGAAGCAGATTATAGAATTACAAAAGGGACAGGTTGGTTAGAAATTTTGGGCTGCGGTATGGTTGATCCGAACGTATTGAAAAACTTCAATATCGACCCAGAAAAGTACTCCGGTTTTGCATTTGGTATGGGAATGGAGCGTATTGCTATGTTGAAATATCAAGTGGATGATTTGCGCTTGTTTTACGAAAATGACGCGCGTTTTTTAAAGCAGTTTAAAGAAACTTATTAGAATTTCTGCTGACCTCTAAATGAGTTCTAGCAGACATTTCCTCTCATTTCCACAGGGTTTTTAGTTTTTAGCACGAAATTCTTCTAGCTTTGAAGGACAAAACAAACTAAAAACTAAAATCACCATGAAAAAATTAATTGTAATTGCCGTATTGGCGGTATTCAGTATCGCAACTTCCGTTGCCCAAGAAACTGCCTCTATTGAAAACGTTTGGAAAATCGAAAAAATCCATAGCCCAACAGGGGATGTGAGCTATGCCGATTGGCCAAAAACCTATTTCATTACCATTTCAAAATCAGAAATATTAGTAAATGGATCTTGTATAAAAGGGGTTGTAAAAGAACCAAAAATTGAAAAGGGAAGTATTACCTATACCAATAAAACTACCTGGGATCCGGGGTGTTGCTTTTTTGATAACCCGAATGAGGAATTGATGAAAATGCCTGAATTTGGCGGAGATTACACCATCGAAGGAAAAAATTTAACGATTTACCATGAAGAAATCGTTTACCATTTTGTATTGAAGGAGTAATAAATTGCGCTCAAAAAACTGAAAGGCTTTCACATGTTGAAGGCTTTTTTTATGGAGTAATATTCGGTATTCCACTTCAAGTAGCTTGAAAAAATTTCCGGTTTTACTATTTTCGTATACTTGATATTCTACTTAGGATATCTATACTTTAATTTCGAAGCCATGAAAAAAACAACTTTTTTATTCTCCATCATCTTGGCATTTGCAGTTCTCTCATTCGGTTCGTGTAAAAAAGATGAACCCACACCTGAACCAACAAAATCTGAATTGCTAACCAGTGGAAATTGGACTGGAATACGCGCGGAGTCATATGAAGAAAATATTTTAGAAAGCACAGAAATCATTAACGCAGATGTTTTTGAATTTAATACTAATGGTAGTGGTTCACATTATTACCAAGGATCAGTAGATGAAACATTTCAATGGTCTTTTAATGCAGATAAAACCACTATTTATTTCGACTTTGGAAATAGTGATATTTGGGCGGTAAACATTGACCAACTAACCTCAACAAAATTGACGCTATCTGAAACTTATGACATTCAGGGTATAGAATACAAAGACATATACTACTTTGGAAAGTAGTAAAAAGGCATCCCCAGAACCCAGTAATTTTTTCAGAGTAATTAATGCGCCTGTAACCAGTTGTTACCTGTATTGGCATCTATATCCATAGGCACATCAATTTCCATGGCTTGGCTCATGTTTTTTAGTTCAATTCACGACCTCATTACTTAAAATTTAGGGAAAACCCGTATTGACTTTTTCGCAACTGTTTTTTTAATTCCAAACTTGAAAATAATGCTAGCGAAAATACCGATTTAGTATTTCATTGGACAGTTATAAATGACAATGTGGGCTTAAGCCTTACCGCCAATAATATTATTTTTAATGTCTCATACAACGTTTTTCTAACTACCCACGTCATTAATAGGATAGGGCAAAAAATTCATGACAGTCAAGCAATTAAAATGATTAATTCAAAACGCGATATTAAGATTGAAAAAGTAGCGGAATTTCCCTTGCTTTGGCTATTCTTTTTGTTGATAGGGTTATGTTTTAGCCCGTTCACAACCGCCCAACACCCTTTAAAACTAGAACTAGTCAAAGACATCAATCCGTTTGGTAGTTCTCAACCATTGCAAATATTGAAAATGGGTGATTCCATATTTTTTTCTGCCACTGATGGCGTTCAT
>JBFFMY010000066.1:0-13523 GCA_041563475.1 Salibacteraceae bacterium | reverse complement strand
TTAGGAACAAATGCGACTAATGGTGGTGTTATTTTTTTGTACGCAGAATCCATACAACCAAAGGAGTCAATAGCAGTAAGCTTTACATTATATTCTTGAGATCGCGTGTATGTTTTGAGTGGATCAATAGCAGTAGAAGTGTCCCCATCTCCAAAACTCCATAAATAGGTGGATGCGTCCTCTGATAGATTCGTGAATCCAACATTGTAAGAATCGAAAAAGAAGTGACTAAAATCTGCTTTAGGTGCAGAAATTTCCACATTCATTTCAGCGTATGCTTTCTTACCACACTCATCGGTAACTGTTACCGAATAACTTTGATTGGTATTTGATTTAACCTTAATATTATCAATTTTGGAACCTGTATTCCAAACAAAAGAATTGTTTCCAGCCCCACCCGTTGTAACCGCTTGAATTGGTAACAGTTGTTGTTCGCACAGATGTGTATCCGCAGGTAAGGAAATTAACAAAGTGTCATGTGTTTCCACCACGTAAGTAATGGTTTGGAAGGTGGAATCAAAGTTGCAATTGTCTTTTGCTTGAATGGTAAACGTAATTGTACTGTCAATAACTGCCCACAAATAATCATTCTGTGTTACGCCACCATCCCATGAAACGGAGTAATCGCCACTACCGCCATTCACACGTGTACTTCCAATAGAAATTGGGTTTCCAGGACACGTGAATGTTTCACCAAACATGGAATCAATTTGCAAAGGAGGATAGGTAACAAGAATTACCTCGACCGTTTTAATTGCGGTGTTCATACCGCAAATATCTGTTACGGTTACGGAATAAATATTATTGGTAGAATTTGACGTCACTAACAAAGTGGAATCTGTACCTCCCGTACTCCATTGATATGAGTAGGGTGGGTAACCGCCACTTGCAAATGCTTCAATGGTAGTTTGATCACCAACACATGCCACAGATTTATTTGGGACATAGAGACTTATTGGGTCATTCACCACATACACCGTTGCAGAATCTGTAATTGAATTTACACCACACGCATCCGTAGCCGTAAAATAATAGGTTGTTGTAACAGATGGGTTGACATAGCGTACCGTGTCCATAGTTCCATTATCCCAGAGGTAAGTGAAACTTGGTGTTTTGTTCGATACGTGAGCCGTTAAAGTAGTTCCGCCATCGGTACAATTAATAGTGTCATTATCAATATCTACCGTAAAAGGAGGGTTTAAAACCACTAATTCAAATGTGTCTATGAGTTGTTGACCCGAACATGCTTGTGTTACGGTTACAATATAGTTTTGAGAAAATTTGGGTTTAAGATTAGGCCATATGTACGACCACCCCCAAAATTGGGCAGCAGTTTGCCCTGTATTCCACAGAATTTGCGTTTGCGGCATTTGATTTGTTATAAAGACCTCCACGGCAGCGCCAGAAGCCTCGCAATCTATGGTGTCACTAGGCGCATTTATGCTCATGACGGGATTCTGTATGACCAGATGTGCAGTGTCTATGATTGTATAAATAGAACATGCATCCGTAATGGTTACATAATAATCTGTACTGACAGTTGGGGTTGGAACAATGTTAATGACTTCATTAGTATCCCCTGTGTTCCATAGAAAATCATATTGTGCTAGACCGGTTAACATATTGGCAGATAAGGATGCGCTCTGTGTGCAATTAATGGTGTCGGTCAGGGCATCTGAGGTCAGAGGTATAGGGTCTTGAATTACAATTTCCAAAGTATCTCCAGTACCTGTACAAGTCACCAAATCTGTATCGGTCACAAAAACCATTATTGTTTCTGGACCTTCGACTAAATAATCGTTTGGTACCCAAAAGGTGTGAGAAAATGATGATTGACCAGGTTGAAAAATTACACTATCCGGAAGTAACGTATAATCTACCCCATTGGTGGCGTTTCCAGAGATATTGAAATGAATGGTATCCATGTTCGGAATATTATCAGAACGAACAATATCCATAGTTACAGAACCACAACCTTCATACAAAATAGAGTCACCACCTAAATCGTAAGTTGCATTAAATGACACTTGAACTCCAGTGGAGTTAAAACTATTCGCTTCCATTAAAACAAAAGAAGAAAGCGCGCCATCAGAACCATCTGCAACTCCCATGGTGAAATTGTATGTTTGACAAGGTTGAACAACAAATTCCACCTCCATAATAGTGGTGTGGTGAGCAGTAATACCTGTATTTGTAGCAACGTTAGGCACAAAATAACTTGCGTAAGAATTTGTACAAGAAGTTGGGCTGTAACCAGATGCGTTTATAGAAGTAATGGTAATTGGAATACTGGTGCCAGGGATGGTTGCATAATTTACAGCTCCATTTGGATACCCAATTGGACTATTATACCCCCCGCTTATTCCAGGACCCGAAACAAAAAATCCAAATACATCATTAAAGGAGGAACACGGATAAGACGGCCATTCTTTGGAAGCAAAAATAAATTTGAAGTGCATCGTGTCTAACGTAGGGACGAAATCAAATGAAATTACTGCGGCATGATTTGCACTTGAAGGGGCTGACCCAAAACCTAAAAGTCCAGGAACGGAAGCCGAAACATTGTAAAGATTGTTGTTGGTTGCAGGGCTTGTTGCACCTGCCATCCAAGGAAAACCGTATGTATTAAGAGTTGTTGTAGGGGCGGATCCAGTGGCGTTCGGGCAACTTCCATTACATAATTCGTTAATGGTTCCGGTTGATAAAACTACCCCACTATCCATTCCAAGAGTTGCATTCCCGGTAAAGAAACCCATTTGAGCTGCATTACCATAAGATGTTACATTGGTAATGGTTACATTTCCACCCGCAAACACATCATTTATTAAATAAAATGGTGAATTGTATGGGGCGGCATTAGATGTAGTAAATTGTGAAATTGCTGTGTTTGAAACGAACAATCCAACAACCATAAACAGTACGATGTATATTTTTCTCATAATTGAAACTCAAAAACCTATTAATACAACCAATTAATTGATGTAAATTGGCTGCCCATAAAACGAAAACGGGCGCAAATGGTTGCCCAACAAATTTAAAAATAAAACAATATGAAAAGCACACAACAATTCATTCAAAATAACAAGGATGTATTTTTGGATCAACTCTTTGATATTCTGAGAATTCCATCTATTTCTGCCAATCCTCAACATCATGGAGATATGCTTAAAACGGCAGAGTCTGTAAAGAAGTATTTGGTGGATGCTGGTGCGGATTTCGTAGAGGTTTGTGAAACACCTGGAAACCCTATTGTCTATGGAGAAAAGATAATTGATAAAAGCTTGCCTACCGTTGTGGTGTACGGACATTATGATGTGCAACCTGCAGATCCTCTTGAGCTATGGGATTCACCGGCTTTTGAGCCGGTAATAAAGAAAACAAAAATTCATCCAGACGGAGCCATTTTTGCACGTGGATCTTGTGATGATAAAGGGCAAATGTTTATGCATGTAAAGGCATTTGAGGCCATGAATAAAAGCGGTGAATTACCGTGTAATGTAAAATTCATGATTGAAGGCGAAGAGGAAATTGGATCTGTAAGTTTGGAAGAATGGGTAAAAAATAACAGAATGAAATTGGCTGGTGATGTTATTTTGATTTCGGATACTGGAATGTTAGCCAATGACACCCCTTCTATTACCACTGGATTAAGAGGTTTAAGTTATGTTGAGGTGGAGGTTACGGGTCCAAATCGTGATTTGCATTCTGGTTTGTATGGAGGTGCAGTTGCGAATCCTATAAACGTACTGAACCGATTAATTACCTCGTTGCAGGATGAAAACAAGCATATTACAATACCGGGTTTTTACGATAAAGTAGTGGAGTTGAGTGATGAAGAAAGAAAAGAAATGGCGAAAGCACCATTTAGTTTAGAAGACTATAAAGCTGCATTAGATTTGGGTGATGTGGAAGGAGAAAAGGGTTATTCAACAATGGAAAGAGCTTCAATTCGACCAACATTAGATGTGAATGGGATTTGGGGAGGATATACTGGAGAAGGCGCCAAAACCGTTATTGCGTCCAAAGCATATGCGAAAATATCCATGCGTTTAGTACCCGATCAAGACCCGAATGAAATAACCCAATTATTCAAATCGCATTTTGAAAGTATTGCGCCAAAAAGTGTGAAAGTAAAGGTTACAGCTCACCATGGTGGGCACCCGTATGTTTCTCCTACCGATTCGATTGCCTATAATGCAGCGAGTAAGGCCATGGAAGAAGCCTTTGGAAAGAAACCAGTTCCTGTTCGTTCAGGAGGGTCAATTCCTATTGTTTCTTTATTTGAAAAAGAATTAGGCATGAAAACAATCTTGTTTGGATTTGGACTGGATTCGGATGCTATCCACTCCCCAAATGAGCATTATGGATTGTTTAATTTTTACAAGGGAATTGAGACCATACCGTATTTCTACAAATATTTTACAGAGATGAAAGGGTAAGAAAATGCTACTATAACTTTAGGTGGGTTAATTCCGTTAATCCACCTATTTTTTGTCTTCAGGAATTTGAGAAGCATAGTCTAAAATTTCATTAATAATCTCCTCTCTTTCTCGTTTTAAGGATTCGAGAATATTCCTATTTCGATTAAAAAGTGATTTTAGAGTTCCTTTTTGACGCATTTGAGAAATTAACGCAATGAATTGGAGAGTAAACCTCCCACTACAATAAACTAGAACTACGGCAACCAGCCCTACCCACCATATATCTACAGAACGACCTGTAAAAATGCCAATAGAAGCGTACCAAATCAAATACAAAATAATACCGATGCTAAACCCTATGGATCCTTGAAATGATTCTGAAACCTTCAATTTTCGAAAAATCCATATCGTCAAATAATAGGGTAAGGCATTGAATAAAAAACCTAAAATAAACAGGGGAGTTCCTAAGATTATTTTACCATAGTCAAACCAACTTATTTTTTGATTGGAGTGAAAAACGGAGCCGTCCGTTAAACCGTAAAACATGGATCTTTTCAAGTAGTTATCCAACTTATGGTTCATTTCATCGATTAATTCTGGACGTTTAGAATTATAATAATGTAATCCAACTTGAATCTGTTGGTCTAAATTAAATTGAGTATCCAAGGGACGTTTTTCTTTCGCAGAATCTTGGAATTGTCTTTGGGTTAGAATCCTGATTTTTGAAAAGATGGAGTCTAGTTTTTCATCTTCCAAATGAATTAGGTTTTCTTTCATTTGAGACTCAATTTCTTCGGTAAGTTTTACCGCTCTCTCGAATTCATCATGGATAGATTCAATAGCAGAATTTGCGGTATTAATTGGTTTTCCAATACTCACAAACAATTCGGACTGGAAAGTATGCGGATCGCTATAATTTAATCCAATAGGTACTATTTGAACTTGAGGACTTCCGTCTAGCTCTGCACCAATCACCATTCTTGCTGCGCCCGTTTTCACCGGTAAAAGTCGTTTTTGTGTGACGGAGGTTCCTTCGGGAAAGATTAAAATGGATCCTTTTGATTTAAAATGCGCATAACATTTTTCGAAAACATTTTTATTATTTGAGGTTTTTTTTGGTTGCGTACTTGCCCGATAAATAGGAATCATATTAAACCATTTTTCCATCAGTATTTTCTGGATACCTTTTCCCATAAATTCAGCTGCCGCAAGGAAATAAATTTCATGTTTTACAAATACTCCAATAACAATGGGGTCCATTAAAGTGCTCGGATGATTAGAGACAAAAAGTATAGGCCCTTCTTTCGGGATATTTTCTTGTCCAGAAACCTTAATTACTTTGAAGTATGAATTTAAGGCTAAACGCATTAAATATTTAAGAAAAACGTAAATCATAGAAGCGTAAAATTAGAGGTTGACATACAAGCGCCAATCGATTTGGTTTGTAGTAAAAACAATGGCTTCAACAAATAAAAGAATTATCGGTGTCTTAAAGATATAAAAGGGATTATCCGGTCGTAAAAACGTGAATTAATTAACTTAGATTAAGTAAATGTGAATTTAATCGCATAAAGTTGAAAGTATTTAAGCAGATTTCATGCTTTTTTCAAATGGAAGGGTGCAATTAATGAGAAGGCTGTTTTTTATGTAAAGAGCCACTTTCTAAAATATTAAAACCCTTAATTCGGGATTGATTTACGCGCTAATCCTTATTTTTACACTCTTTATATTACAACCTTTAAGTCATGCAAAAAATACGCAATTATATAAACGGAGAACTAGTAGAACCGTATAGTGGTCAGTATATTGATAACATAGAACCCGCCACAGGTAAAGTATATTCTCTAATTCCAGATTCCGATGAAAACGATATAGATTTAGCGGTTAAAGCGGCTAAGAACGCATTTGTGGAATGGGGTAGCGCTCCAAAAGAATTTCGTTCAAAGGTAATAATGCGGGTGGCAGAGTTAATTGAAGAAAAATTACCTGAACTGGCCGCTGCTGAAAGTAAAGACAACGGAAAACCTTTGAGTTTGGCAACAGCAGTAGATATACCTCGAGCAAGAGATAACTTTCATTTTTTCGCGACAGGAATATTGCATTTTGCTTCCGAATCGCATGAAATGGAAGGTCTGGCCATAAACTATACCACACGTCATCCTATTGGCGTGGTGGGGTGTATTTCTCCATGGAATTTACCGTTGTATTTATTTACATGGAAAATTGCACCAGCCTTGGCAGCAGGGAACTGTGTGGTTGCGAAACCCTCGGAAATCACGCCCATGACAGCCTATTTGCTATCTGAAATATGCATTGAAGCAGGAATGCCTCCAGGGGTTTTGAATATTGTTCATGGATTGGGACATAAAGTGGGCGAAGCTATTTCTTTAAGTAACGATGTAAAGGCGATTAGTTTTACTGGAGGAACCGCTACGGGAGCACATATTGCATCTATTGCGGCACCAAAATTTAAGAAATTATCCCTAGAGTTAGGCGGCAAGAATCCGAATATCATTTTTGCAGATGCGGATTTTGATGATGCATTAAAAACAACGGTTCATTCCTCTTTCGCAAACCAAGGGCAAATTTGTTTGTGTGGGTCTCGAATTTTTGTGGAAAGACCTATATATGAAAAATTTAGGGATGCTTTTGTGGATCGTGTTTCTAAATTAAAAGTGAGTCACCCAACGGATCCAGAAGCTAAATTGGGGGCCGTAGTTTCCAAGCCTCATATGGAAAAGGTTTTATCGTACGTTGAATTAGCCAAGGAAGAAGGTGGAACGGTTCTTACGGGTGGATATCGGGTGATGTTAGAAGGGGAATATGCGCAAGGGTATTATTTAGCCCCAACCATTATTGAAGGCTTAGCTTATTCGTGTCGTACCAACCAAGAAGAAATTTTCGGGCCCGTGGTTACTATAACTCCTTTTGACACGGAAGAGGAGGTTTTAATGATGGCCAATAGTGTTGAGTATGGCTTGTCGGCTACAATTTGGACCCAAAATTTAAAGCGTGCGCATAGAGTGGCTAGCGAAGTTGAGGCCGGAATTGTGTGGGTGAATTGTTGGTTGGTTAGAGATTTACGCACGCCATTTGGTGGAGTAAAAAATTCGGGAGTAGGTCGAGAAGGAGGGTTTGAAGCTTTGAAGTTTTTCACCGAACCCAAAAATATTTGTATTAAATTTTAGTGATTCTGTGAATTTTTTATTCACTAAATTCTAGGATTTTACATCTGAAAATCAGCATAAGATTTATAAAAGTGGGTTACATTTGCGGCCACAAAAATCAACGTATTAATTTATGGGAATGAACGGGAATATTTTAGTGATTGGCGCCTTAGGCCAAGTAGGAGGAGAGCTTGTTGGAGCACTACGTGAAAAATATGGAGAAAAGAATGTAATTGCCGCTGATATCAAAGAAGAAGGTTGTGGAGGGATATATGAAAAACTTGATATTTTAGATAAGGAAGCTCTTCGTGTAATTATTGATAAATACAAAATAAAAAATGTGTTCAATTTGGTAGCTCTTCTAAGTGCTACTGCAGAAAAACATATGGAATATGCTTGGCAACTCAGTATGGATGGCCATTTCAACGTATTGAATTTAGCAAAGGATGGAGCAATTGAAAAGGTTTTTTGGCCGAGTTCAATTGCGGTGTTTGGACCTACCACTCCAAAACATAATACTCCTCAAGATACCATTATGGATCCTACAACCGTATACGGAATCGCCAAACAAGCTGGGGAACGTTGGAATGATTATTACCACAAAAGATTTGGTGTTGATGTGCGAAGTATTCGTTATCCAGGGTTAATTGGGTGGAAGTCTTTACCAGGTGGAGGAACTACGGATTATGCCGTGGATATTTTTTACAAAGCACGCGAAGTTAATACCTACGAGTGCTTTTTAAGTGCGAATGCAAAATTACCCATGATGATGATGGAAGATGCGGTTAAAGCAACCATCGATATTATGGAGGCTCCATCAGAAAGCATTAAGGTTCGTTCTAGTTATAATTTAGCAGGGACATCCTTTTCGCCATCTGAATTAGCCAAAGAAATTGCGAAACAAAAACCAGGTTTTACGATAACGTATAAACCAGATGAGCGTGATGTAATTGCTGCTTCTTGGCCACGTAGTATAAATGATGCCAATGCACGTGCCGATTGGGGATGGAAAAACAAGTATGGGACTAAAGAATTGGTGACAGAAATGTTAGCTCACATATAAAGCGAATAAAAGATTATAAAAAAAAGGGAGGCTTATTGGCCTCCCTTTGAATTAGGTAAATAATTATTATTGTTTTCTACCCATTATATATTTAATACTGTTGGTGATGTAATACATCACTGGAACAATAACCAAGGTAAGAAACGTTGCGAAGGTTAGTCCGAAAATAATGGTCCATGACATTGGCCCCCAGAACCCAACGTTATCACCCCCCATATAGATATGCGGATCTAATTCCGTGAAAAACCCAAAAAAGTCGATATTTAGCCCAACCGCCAAAGGCAATAAACCTAAAACAGTGGTAATTGCAGTTAACAATACTGGACGTAACCTTGTCTTTCCACCTTCTTCAATTGCTAAAACAACATCAGAAAAAGCAAGGGATTCATCTTCACTAAGATTTTGTTCAACACGTTTCCTTTCAATAATAATATTGGTATAATCAATTAATACGATGGCATTGTTTACTACAATTCCAGCTAATGAAATAATCCCAATCATGGTCATCATGATAACGAAATCCATTTGGAAAATCACCAAACCAAGAAGTACACCAATAAGACTAAAAAACACGGAAGTTCCTATAATAAAAGGAGTGGAGATGGCATTAAATTGCAGTACAATAATGAAAATAATGAGTGCAACAGCAATTAAAAGAGCTTTACTTAAAAATGCCATTTCTTTCATTTGTTGCTCTTGTTCTCCTGTAAATTTAATTGAGTTTTTAGTGGGTAAATTGTACGCTTTTAGCGAAGATTGAATTTCTTTCACTACATCATTGGCATTGTACCCTTCTAATACGTTGGAAGAAATGGTAATAATTCGATTCAAATCCTTTCTTTTAACGGCACTGAATGTAGATGTTTTTTCAAACGTGATTAGACTCGAAATTGGCACTTGAACAATTTGGCCGTTATTCATGTTTTTGAATGTGACACTTTGATTAATCAAGGCATCTGGATTATCTCTGTATATTTTAGAGGCGCGAATATTAATAGGGTAATCATCTTCCCCAGATTTATACGTGGACACTTCCTTACCGAAAAGAGCGGTGCGCAGTGCACTCCCAATTTGAGCAGTTGAAACCCCTAACCTTCGTGTTTTATCTCTATCAATTATAATAGGCATTTCAGGCTTACCTTGGTCCACATCCAATTTTAACTCTTCAATTCCTCCGATATTAGAATTAGTAATGAAGGTTGTGATTTTATTGGCCTCGTTAATTAATTGCTCGTAATCATCCCCTTGAACCTCAATGTTAATTGGAGCCCCTGCTGGAGGTCCATTGGCATCTTTATCGACCACAATTTTCACCCCTGGAATTCCCTTAATAAGGTCTCTCATATCTGAAAGAACATCATTGGTGTTTACTCCGTGACGCTCCGTGTATTTTACAAATGAAACGGTAACCCTTCCTTTATTTGGGGTGTTGCCCGCAGTAAAGCCTTGTTTAGGATCGGACGTTCCTTTTCCTACTTGGGCAATAACAGAAGAAACAAGAAAGTTTTCTTTTTTACCTGTTTCAGGATTAACTTCTTCATATTTTTTAATGGCCTCTATAACCATTTTCTCAATTTCCTTTGTTACTTCATTGGTTTCTTCAATGTCGGTACCAATAGGTTTTTCAATGAAAATATTTAAATATTTCGGTTCATTATTTGGGAAGAAAATAACCTTTGGCATGAAAACCTTTAATAGAAACCCAGAAAAAATGAGTAAAAAGAAAGTTCCTACAAGAAAGGCATATGGGTTTTTATTCCGTAAAGCGAATTTGATGAAATCATCGTAAACATTTTCTAGTTTTTTCATGGCGGTTTCTTTAAACCATTTACTAGAAGGAAAAATTAAGTAGGTATTTAGTAGTAAAAATGAACCGGTAATTCCGATAAAATTTGCGGATACAGTTTGTCCCGTAAAAAGAAATAGGACGCCAAAACCAATTAAAATTAAGCTAGGAAAGGCCACTTTTTTCTTCGATGTTTTTTCTGATAAGAACATCATTTTCCCCAGAAAATAGAGAAGAACAACACTCACAAGAATATAGGAGATGACGCGAAGCATACTTACTAATTGCGCATTGTCTCCGAATTGGTAGCGGATGTTTCCTTCCGTTAAACCGGGTAATAATCCAGCCACAAAAGCTACTCCCAAAAGGCCAAACATAACCTTTTTCATTGTTGAAGAAATGGTGAAATCTTTCTCCTCAATCTTCATAAACATGGTTGTTAGTACCGGATTAATAACCAATGCAACAAACAAGGAAGAAGATAGTACGATGATAAGTGTAATTGGAAGAAAACGCATAAACTCACCCATCATTCCTGGCCAAAATGCCAATGGGATAAATGCACCTAAGGTAGTTGCGGTGGAAGCAATAATTGGCCACGCTACTTCACTGGCTCCATCTAGGGCTGCTTTTGCAGGTGGAACGCCTGAATCCATCAGCCTATAAATATTTTCTACTACTACAATTCCATTATCCACAAGCATTCCAAGAGCCAGAACAAGAGAGAAAAGTACCATGATATTTAGGGTAACCCCTAAAGAACTCAATACCAAAAATGAAAGCAGCATAGACAGCGGAATCGCAATTCCAACAAATAATGCATTTCGTAATCCAAGGAAAAAGAGCAATACGGCAATTACAAGCAACATCCCAAATAGGATGGAATTTTCCAATTCGCTTAATTGATCTTTGGTTTGGTCGGTTTGATCATTTGTAATAGAAACATGTAATCCATTCGGGAAATATTCTGATTGGGCTTTTTCAATAACCTTTACGATAGCTGCAGAGGCTTCAATAAGGTTTTCGCCTCCTCGTTTTTTAACATCTAAACTCACAACTGAATTTCCGTATTCACGTGCGTAGCTTTCCTTTTCCTTTTCGCTAAAACTTACTGTAGCAATATCACGTAGGTAAACAATGTTCCCACGTTCCCTTCCTACAATAATATTTTCAATTTCACGCCAATCAGAAAATTCTCCATCAATGCGAATAGACCGATTAAAGCCATCAATTAGTACATTTCCACCCGAAATGGTCATGTTTTCAAAGTTTATGGCGTCTTCCACATTTTGGTAGTTGATTTTAGTTGCCTGCATTTTCAGAATGTCAAGCTCCACTTTCACCTCTTTGGCGTTAATACCACGAATATCCACCTCATTAATTTGCGGAACATCTTCAATTTTTTCTTCTAGATATTCGGCATACTCATTCAACATTTCCAGTGAAAATTGCCCGGAAAGGTTAATGTTTAGAATGGGCATCAATTCTGAAAAATTCATATCGAATACATTCGGGTCTGCAGGTAAATCAGAAGGGAAGTCTGGGTTTGACATTGCGATATCCACCTTATCCTTCACTTTACGCAATGCTTCTTCTGGTGTAACGCTAAAGTCGAATTTGACCATAATAGTGGAAACACCTTGAAGCGATGTAGAAGTGAGCTCATCAATACCCGTAATGGATTTGATTTCTTTTTCAATCGGTCGAGAAATCAGTTTCTCAATGTCCAAGGGAGAGTTTCCGGGATAAATTGTACTTACATAAATTTGAGGAATTACTACTTCGGGAAATGCCTCTTTGGGCATCGAAATGTATGCGCCTAATCCGGCAATAAAAATAATGAAGGTTAATACCAAAACCGTGGTGCGGTTTTTAATTGACATTTCAGTAATGCCAAATGGTTTAACCTGATTAACGGTGTCTTTCTTTTCGCTCATAACTACTTTTTTAAGCCATGTGGCGATTATTCAATTATAGAAATGAATTGACCATTGCTCACATTTCGAGAACCTTTGTCGATGACCATTTCACCTATTTGTAATCCAGAAATCACTTCTGTAAACCCTTGATATGTCATTCCAACTTTTATTTTTCGAATTTCTGAAGTATATTTTTCTTCCTGGTTAACGGCAATAAAAATAAAACTGTTACCATTTGCATCTTCCTGAATTAATCGCGCTGGAATAACAATAGCACTATCATTTCCATAATCTTGAATTTCTAACATTCCTAGAAGATTTGGATAAAGAAGATTGTTGTTATTTTCTATATCCACCTTAACGGTAAAGGTTCTGTTTTCAGGGTTAATGTATTTCCCTGTTTCATCAATATGCGTATCCATTTCTAGATTAATGGATGGGAAATGTAATTTCACTGGGCTTCCTTTTGAAATAACCTTGATATAGTTTTCAGGGATTTCCGCTTTTAGATACACTTTGTCCAAATTTACAATTCTTAATGTTGGAATTTGCGGAGTAACCAACTGCCCAGTTTTTATAAAAATTTCGTCAATAGTACCACTGAATGGGGCTGTAACATTTGTTTGTTGCAATTGAGAATTTAAAGTTACCAATTTATTATCAATCGATTCTAAATTATTTTTTGCTCTCAAATAATCCATTTCGGATCCAATATTCTTATCCCACAAAGATTTTTGTTTTGTGTAAATATCTTCCACTAAAGAACGTTGTGTTTTTACTTCCTCTATGGTATTTTCTAGAATTTCAGAATCTATTTTGAAAAGTAACTGACCTTTTTTAACATGTTGTCCTTCTTCAACTTTTAAAGAAACTACATCGCCTGATGCGGTAGGGAAAAGAGTAGTATTGTTGTCTGCGTTTACTCCACCATACACTTTGAAAAAATGCTCAAATTTTTCATTTACGGCTTGTTGAACTGTAACGTTAACCAATCTTTTGGAAGTGTCTAGCTGGGCTATTTCCAATTCAATTTTGGATAACTCCGTACCCAATTTCTGATACTGTTCTTTAATACTATCACGTTTGGTAGTCAATTCAGTCAGATAATCTTCATTACTTCCAGGAGAACACGCCACCAATGAAAATGCGGCAATTATGTATATATAT
>JBFFMY010000065.1:0-13531 GCA_041563475.1 Salibacteraceae bacterium | reverse complement strand
CCTGGTTTCGTTATCGATGATGTAAAACAGAAAAGGGTGATCCGCTTTAAATTCAAACGACTTAGGTTTAGGTTTCGTTGAAATACTTTCAATGGTCATTACCACCGCAGTAGCAGCCGCTGCTTCAGAACCCTTTTCATCTATTTCAATAAATGCTTTGTGCACTACATCAGAAATATACAAATCATTCGCAGGTGACATTTTGGAAAAATCTGCGCCATAAGAAAATGCGTCCTTCATTCCTAAATCTTGTAAATATTTATTAAGATTCAGATTCAAAGTCATTTTGAATTTTGGTAGTGCAAGAATAACTTCGGGTCTGTATCCATAAAAAACAGGAGAAAACATTTGGGTATTCATTTGCTTTTCTACCTCTGAAAGTTGGTTCGCATCTTTTGGTAAGACTAAAACCATACTTTGTTTTTCGCCTACATAAGGCAACCGAACCATTTGATACTCTGCATTTTCAAAATAGTCAAGTCCCCCAGTAAAGTGCATAAATGGTGTTTTTTTAGACTCCTTACTGGAAATATGAAACATGCGGTCTTTGGTTTCCTTCTGCTTAAACTGATATAACCAATCTCCTTTAAAAAATATGGCGTTGGTAAGCACTAATCTTGAATCGGTAGTAATAGACCCTTCGGGAAGCAAGTTCGTAATTCTATCATTGGTATTTGCAGCCACCCAATTATTGATTTCTACCCTACTCGCATCTGGTTGACCTTTAAAATCAATAGGCGCTAAAGGCGCATGATAGGCTTCTGCATTTAACCGCACAAAATCGGGTTGTAGTTTATACATTTTTTCCCCCCACATTCTATTGGCAATTTCCAACTGTACATTTCCCTTTGCATTACTCAATAGTTTTCGCGAATACTCCCCAAAACCGAAATGAAAGTCTGGAGTGTTATCTTCAAAATGCATGGTCTTTTTCATCTCCTCTTTGGTGATTCCATCTGCGCCAGCATAGGTCATCGCTAATGCGGAAGAAATACTATATGGAGATAAAAATATATTACCTGAAGTATTCTCGGTAATTTTCTGATACAAATCAAAAGCATACCTATTGTTCTCTTGCGCATAAAATGAAGCAGGTTTCAATGGTTTTTGGATGGCAGCCACTAAACCAATAATCAGAACAGAAACAAGTGGGAAAATTAACTTTTTCATGGCGTATGTATTTGACCTTAAGTGAGCAATAAGCGTTCCATGATTTTGCGAGTATGGCAAATAAAATTGAATCAATTTACACCTAATTCTAACTCCTTTTACTCTCTTACTGAAACTGAATTTATATGGAATACATGTAAATTATTATCTTTTGACTCTAGAAACTAAAAAGTTAAACGGAAACCTATCGATTTTTTGTTTTCTAAATATTGAAATTTTGAACCTCATCTACACAAATTAAAATCAAATGAGACTTGAAAGAACATAAAGATAATCTACGAAGAGAGATCGGATTTGTAGGTCTAAGTTCAAATATTATAAATACTGTTATTGGTGCGGGAATTTTTGTTCTACCTGCAATTGTTGCAGCTGGCTTAGGTGCGGCAAGCATATTAGCTTACGTAGTTTGTGGAATACTAATTACGCTAATGATGTTGTGCTTTGCGGAGGTAGGAAGTAAAATAACGGATACGGGCGGAACTTATATTTACATTGAAAAAACATTTGGAAACTATTTCGGTTTTCTAACGGCTTCCCTCCTACTTTTTGCTACATTAACCGCAGATGCAGCGATCGCTAATGCAATTGTTGAAATTATTTTCAAAATCCTACCCGTTCTAAAGGGAGAGTTATTTAGAATTCTCTTTTTCTTTTTCCTTTTTGCAGGTTTGGGTTACATCAATGTAAAAGGCGTTAAAAAAGGGGTTGGATTTGTTCAAATGATTACCATTCTCAAAGTGACTCCCTTGTTATTTATTGTGTTTATAGGATTTAAAGATGTTCAAATTTCAAATTTATATTTTGATGCTTTACCTTCCATTCCACAACTTGGCACTACTTCCCTTATTCTTTTCTTTGCTTTTACAGGAGCTGGATCCGCACTATCAGTGAGTGGTGAAGTGAAAAATCCACAAACTACAATTCCTAAATCCATTCTGTTTAGTATACTCATTGTAGGGGTTATTTATGTATTGGTGCAAACCGTTTCGCAAGGGGTTTTAGGAGATACGCTGGCTACGATTACGGAAAACCCTCTAGGGGAAGTGGCTAGCAAGATTTTTGGTCCGATCGGGTTTTTACTTTTAACCATTGGAGCGGGTGTTTCTATGTTTGGAAGCATTAGTAGTAAAGTATTGAGTGTTCCACGCGTGCTATTTGCCGCATCCAAAGACAAGGTGCTTCCAATCAAGCAATTAGCATTCGTTCATCCAAAATATGCTACGCCATTTGTATCCATAATTGCCTATACAAGCATTGCTTTCACTATTTCTTGTTTCGGAGGATTTAAACACCTAGCGATTATTTCAAGTGCATCTTCGTTACTTATCTCCTTAGGAATTACGCTTGCCACCATTAAATTAAGACGAAATGAAAAGTCACCTCCTAAAGAAAAGACCTTCCGTATTCCTGGAGGATATACGGTACCCATTTTAGCATCTCTAGTGATTGTTTGGTTTCTTTCAAATTTATCCGAAAACAAGGTAATTGCACTTGGCGTTGTTGTTTTACTTCTAACTTTGGGATATTTATTGTTGAATTTTAAACGGTTATTCAAATTGGATTCCCCATCGGATCAACCTTCAGAACACGGTTAAATGTATAGATGACAAAGAATTAAAAATCAACCAAAAAACAAACTAAATATGATTATATCTCCTGTTTTTCTCGCTGTATTTTTCGGAATTATTTTACTCCTTTTAACGGTGTTAAATAAAACTACACCCATGGAATTAAAAACGGAAATAGAAATCCAGACATCTACCCAAGAAGTATGGGACGTGCTAACCGACACCCAAAAATATGCAGAATGGAACCCATTTATCACTTCCATTACAGGTGAAATGAAACTAGGAGCATACATTACTAATGTTATGGTAAATAAAGGAAAGGAAAATACTTTTACCCCTATAATTACCGTCTTAGAAGAAAACACCTCCTTAGAATGGTTAGGTTCGGGACTAGGCGGAACATTTAAAGGGAACCATTATTTTCATCTCACCGAACTACCTAACGGCCATACCAAAATCATTCATGGCGAAAAGTTTTCTGGTTTGCTTAGTGGCCTAATTATGCAAATTATTGGAAAAGATACTTTGGCAAGTTTTGTTCTTATGAATAATGCCATGAAAAATAGAGTGGAATCAAACTAGATTAAATCCTTTTACATCTTCCATTTTTCTTGACACCTAGTACTAAATACGCTACTTTTGGTTTTTAGAACGCTTAATGCCTCAGAATTTTTATTATTCAGCTAACCATCTGCATAGTAAAAATTAAACCGCGTGTTGCACAACCAAACCAAGCACCATAAAAAAATTAGTGCTTTTATTCTTCTGATCTTTATATTTATGGCTAATTCATATGGCCAAGAAAAAAAGGATTATCTCATACCTGACCAAAACACTTGGGACGTTCAAAACAATGCCCTGGAAAATAGTCAGAAGGTGGATTATGCCTATGATGAAAACGACAACTTAATTTCCGAAATTTACTTTTCTTGGCAACCTGAATTAGGCATTTGGGAATTTACTAGAAAAAAGGAATACACATACACGCGTAATAATAAAGTAGAAATGGCAATTACTTACGTTTGGGCAAGTAATACAGCCACATTTGTAGAGTCGAGAAAAACAGAATATAGGTATACAGATTCTGGGAACATAACTACCAAAAAGACCTATTACTGGGATCCGAATTTGCGCATGTGGATTACCGGTTTTAAAACAAATTACAGCTAATCCAAGCTTCCTGCCACTACTAGCTTAAGAAATAATTACATTGTCGTTTAACTTCCACTTCAGGGAAATAAAATGACCGAATTTTATATCTTTTAAATACTAAATTCATTGAAAACAAACGTGTGTTGAAAAATCTACATTATTTATTTTTCTTTCTTGTTCTTGGGTATTCAAGTCCACAAGCGTTAGGTCAACATGGGCAACTTATATTGAATCAATTTGATGCTTTACAAGTGGATGAAGGAATCCAAATCACATGTGTAATTAGCTCTGGAAATACGTGTGTTGGTATCGATGTTTTCCGCTCAGACGATAGTGTGAATTTTCAATTAATTGGAGATATTCCAGGTATTTGCGGAAGCACAACAAATGCCATTCGTTATGACTTTTTAGACGAAAACCCTCAAATAAATGCCACTAACTACTATAAATTAGAACTGGGTGGTGTTGGATTTACAGAGGTTATTTCTCTTACCATACGCGATTTAACGGCCAATGAAATTCGTATTCAACCTAATCCTGCCCAAAATCAATCCGCAATTTACTTTAGTAATCCATCTTTTAATACCCATCGTTTGCTTGTGATGAATTACGCAGGTGAAACGTTGATACAACAAACTACTACCAATGATTTTTTCCTCATCGATGTCACTAAATTACCCTCAGGGGTATACCCCATTCTAATTGAAACCGAAACTGTAAGTCAACGTAAATCGGGTAAATTGGTGGTGCATCACTAGGATCAAAAAGAGTTCTCTTTTTGATTTTTACACCTATAAATTCGCTAAAAATAATTATTTGATTTCAAAATAAATAAGTAACTTTCGGTATTGTTCAACGCATAAAAATAACACCCAGATTATGTCAAAAGGTAAAGATTCGAAGAAAAGCGTAAAAAAAGAACCGGCTAAATCCGCTAAGGAAAAAAAGGAAGAAAAAAGAGCGAAAAAAGCAAAATAACCTCTTTCTTTTAAGTAAAAAAGATGCCTCATCATCCAATGACCACGATCAATATTCGTTGGTCATTGGAGTTTTAAACATCCTGTTATTTTTATCTCTCCATGCCAATGAAGTTTTAAAGCTTCAACCGAAAAATCACCTATTCGTCCTACTTTGGCAATATTCAACCCTACCCCAATACCGGGAAAAAATCAGGGTTTACCCTGATATCATTTTTCGTATTTCCGTTTTACATTCGCTTAGCCTTTATTGAATCCTCTCTTTTAAAGGATGGTTCAATTTTTGGTAAACGGTAAGCCACAAAATGAAAACTACACAACTGACTCATTGGAAGATGTAAAATGAATTAACTGGAATATCAGTACTTCAAAAAGTTCAAAGGCCAACAACAGCTGATCAAAATTGCCGAAGAGTATAAATATTTAAAAGCACGCATAAAATAACTAAAGCCAACTAAAATGAAACCACTACTTTACATCGGTATTTTTTTAATAGGTGCATTAATCCTTTCCTGTGGAAAGAAACATTCTTATCAAGAACGCACGGAAGAAACGGAAATAGAAACCTATGAATTAATAACTATAGATACTTTTTATATAGATGAAAGAGAGGCGAATTCGAACTACTGGAAAGAATACCACCGGAATTCTTCCTACAACAATTCTACCCAACAAATAGAGCTTTAAATTCTATTGTGCAATTCATTTTTCCTGTGCTGTAAATCCAATTACTTTAGCCATCCCAATTAAGCAGTGATATTTTATTACATATTTCACCAAAAGGAATTTATCTTTTCGCTGTCTTTCAGGGATAAAAATTAATGCGAAATCATGGCATCAGAAAAAAACATCCACGTAAAAACAAGACTTCATTCTCGAAATAAAAACCGAGAACGGTATGATTTACAAGCGTTGATTGCGGCAAAACCAGAATTGGCAAATTTTGTTAAACCGAATACCCATGGAAATGATTCTGTAGATTTTTCAAACCCAATTGCAGTTAAGGTTCTTAACCAAGCATTACTGCACCATTACTATGGAATAAAAAACTGGGATTTTCCAGATCAAAATTTATGTCCTCCCATTCCTGGTAGAGCCGACTACATTCACCACATGGCAGATTTGCTTGCCGAAAGTAATTTTGGTGTAATGCCTGCAAGTGATTCTATTACCTGTTTGGATATTGGGGTAGGCGCAAGTTGTATTTACCCAATTTTAGGCGTTACCGAATATGAATGGGATTTTATTGGATCTGATATCGACCAAAAGTCCATCGATTCTGCCCTGAGTATCATAAATTCAAACCTTTTATTGACCAATAAAATTAAAATTAGATTTCAAGAAGATTCAAAAGATGTGTTTTATAATGTAATCGACAGAGAAGAAAAAATTGATTTATCCATTTGCAACCCACCTTTTCATGCCTCAATAGAGGATGCACAAAAGGGAACACAAAGAAAAGTGAAGAATTTAACCGGTAAAAATGTGAAAGTACCTCCACTCAATTTTGCTGGTATTGGAAATGAGTTGATATGTGAAGGGGGCGAATCTAAATTTATATTAAACTTAATTAGAGAAAGTAAAAACTTCTCTACCAACTGTTTTTGGTTTTCTACTTTAGTTTCCAAACAATCCAATCTAAAAGGAATGTATAAATCCTTGGAAAAATTTGGTGCAAATCAAGTCAAAACTATTCCGATGGGAACCGGGAATAAATCGACCCGAATTGTTGCATGGACCTTTCTATCGAAACAAGAACAGTATGAATGGAGAGAAACAAGATGGGCAAAAAAATAATTAGTTTATGTTTCACCTAAAACACATATACACCCTTATTCCTTAGGATAGAAAATGATAGTGTTTTCGTTAAGGGATTACCTCATAGTTTACATTTGCTAAGAATATTTGCTCTTCAGGGGAAAGTGCATACTGTAAATTTTTACCCGCAAGACAATGAGGATAGGATTAACATAAGCAAACTATCACAGGGTGTATACCTGTTATATAATGAGTTAGACGCGGTTCCCACTACATTTTCGGTATACTAAAGTCTTCACTATTTACGAATCAGAAAGGTGATTTGATGTACACCTGCTAGAATTAAACCAAATGAACAAAATGAAAGAGATGTGGGATAACCGATATGCAAGTGAGGGTTACGCTTATGGTATAGAGCCTAATGTTTTTTTTAAACAAGCCTTAGATTTTCACCAACCGAATGGTAAAATTTTACTTCCTGCTGAAGGAGAAGGAAGAAATGCCGTTTATGCGGCAAAAAAGGGATTAAACGTAACGGCATTTGATATCAGTATCGAAGGAAAAAACAAAGCCTTAAAATTGGCTGAAAAGGAAAACGTGGAAATCAACTACGAAGTGGGTGATTTTTTTGAAATGTCCCTGCTAAATGAAAAGTTTGATGTTGCTGCGTTAATTTATGCACATTTCCCACCACCCGTGCTATCGAATTACCATAAAAAAATTGGGGAACTAATTCAACCAGGTGGAATGATAATTTTGGAAGGATTCAGTGTTGGAAACATAAAGTGGAGAAACATAAACCCAAAAATTGGCGGACCGGATAAAATAGAAATGCTTTTTACGGAAAAGCTAATCAAAAATGATTTTCCTGACTTTGATATACTTCAACTGGAAGAAGTTGAAATAGAATTACACGAAGGTAAGTACCATAATGGCACAGGAAAGGTTATCCGATTTATTGGAAAAAAGGTAAGCAAATAAATACATGAAAATACTACTCACAGGTTCGACAGGATATATTGGTAAGCGACTTCTCCCGATTTTAATTGAAGCAGGACATGATGTTATTTGTTGTGTAAGAGACCCTAAACGGTTCAATCCGCCAGAATCCGTAAAAGAAAAAATTACGGTACTTCAATTAGACTTGTTAGATAAGAAATCTTTAGCTACTATTCCTCAGGATATAGATGGAGCCTATTATCTAGTGCATTCTATGTCATCGTCTGTTGACTATGAATCTTTGGAAGAAATTTCTGCAATAAACTTTAGAAACGCACTTAATAAAACGAATGTTAAGCATGTTGTTTATTTAAGTGGGATAGTAAATGAGTCGGAACTTTCAAAGCATTTGAGTTCAAGGAAAAATGTGGAAATAGAACTCAGCAAAGGAGATTATAATTTCACAGCCTTACGGGCCGGTATTATTATTGGTTCGGGTAGTGCCTCTTTCGAAATAATACGAGATTTAGTGGAAAAACTCCCCGTGATGATTACCCCAAAGTGGCTAAATACCAAATGTCAGCCTATCGGAATTTCAGATGTGCTTGCGTTTCTTTCAAAATCTCTATTTAATCCAAAAACTTTTAATCAAAATTTTGATATTGGAGGTCCTGATATTTTATCATACAAAAATATGTTGTTGGACTTTGGGAAAGCGCGAAACTTAAAACGCAAAATTTTTGTTGTTCCTATTATGACCCCGAAGCTTTCTTCCTACTGGATTTATTTCGTTACTTCTACCTCTTACAAACTAGCCACCTCACTGGTAAATAGCATGAAAATAGAGGTTGTTTGTCGCGATAATCGACTCAATACTATTCTAGGAGTTACTCCCATAAGCTACAACGAATCCTTAAGAAGAGCATTCAGTAAAATTGAAAGTAATGAAATATTGTCCAGTTGGAAAGACTCCTATTCGAGTAGTGGAATAAGCTTTAATATTTCTGACTTTATTCAAGTTCCCTCTTTTGGATGCTTTAAAGATAGTAGAACACGTAGTTTTGAAAACCGAGAAGTATGTATTACTAAAATTTGGAGTATCGGAGGTGACACAGGATGGTATTATGGCAACTGGCTATGGAGTATACGCGGCTTTATGGATAAAATGGTAGGAGGAGTTGGACTAAGACGAGGCCGTACGAGTCCAACCTCAATTAACGTGGGTGATACCATTGACTTTTGGCGTATTCTATACGCAAACAAGGAAGAGGGTCGTTTACTTTTATTTGCGGAAATGAAACTTTCAGGTGAAGCGTGGCTAGAATTTAAAATAGTCAATGATAAACTTATTCAAACCGCAACGTTTAGACCATTAGGTGTGCTAGGAAGATTGTATTGGTATGCGGTTTTACCATTTCATGGGTTAATATTTAGTGGAATGCTAAAACAGTTAACTAAAAATACTATTGGGTAAAAGTGATTTTGCAGATGTATAATATTCCGCATATTGAATCCAACATTGAAAAAACCTAAAAGTTACTTGAAGGATATCTTAGGATGCACAAGAATCCTACATACCAATCAATCGATCACCTTTAAATAATTCGTTCACCCAATGAGAAAAGACTTGTAAATAGACTACCTTTAGTATCCCAAATTGACAACATAAAAAAATGGAACAGGTAATTACTATTTTACAATCCTTCGTAATTCCCACTTCTATTGTATTGGGTTTAGTTCTTCTGATACTATTCAATTTTTGGGTTTTTAAACGATTAAATTCCACGAAGTTATATGCCAATATTATAAAGAATAGTATCGCTACATTTCTTATTCTAGTGGGCGTGGTCATATTTGTTCTTTCTATTCCAATTAATCAAACTTTAAAGGAACAAATCATTAGTTTCTTAGCCATCGTAATTAGTGCTGGGATTGCATTGAGTTCAACCACCGTATTAGGTAACCTTATTGTCGGAATAATGAATAATTCCATGAACCGGTTTAGGAACGGAGATTTAATCAAAATTGGAGACTTTCAAGGGAGAGTTACTAAAACCAGTATCTTTCATGTTGAAATACAATTGGAAGACAGCAATTTTATTACTATACCTAATTTATATATAGCCGCAAACCCTGTTAAGTTAACCCGTAAATCCGATACCGTAATTTCCACTTCAGTTTCCTTGGGCTATGACATATCTAGAACCATAATTGAAGAATCACTTAAAGAAGCCGCTAGTTTAACGGGTTTAACAGATCCATACGTGTACATTACAAACCTTGGCGATTCTTCGGTATTATACAAAATACATGGTTTTTTAGAAGATAGTAGCAAGTATTTTAGTACAAATTCTCTTTTAAATGCACACGTACTGGATGTGCTTCATTAAAATCATATTGAAATCGTTTCGCCTTCTTTTATGAATCAAAGAAATACAACAAATAGAATTTTCATTCCAAAAGAGATTGTAAAAAATAAAAAGGAAAGTGAAGAGTCAACCCCTGAAGATTTAATTTTTGATGAGGCAAATAAATCAGAAAAAATTCAAGAACAGAAAGATCAACTAAAAGAGTTAAACGAAGAAAAAGAATTACTCAACGAAAAAAAGAGAAATTTAAAAAAAGAAGAGGAAATTCAAAAAAACAAATCTTCCATTAAACGTATTGATGAACTCGCTGCGAAAGTTGAAAAAAGCATGGAAGAGCAAACCAAAAAATGAAAAATTGCAGGAAGTAATTAAGAGAAATAATGAAATAATCACATAAAATATTTAGACATGAAATTTACACGAAAAGCAAATGCGAATTGGAAAGGTTCAGGAAAAGAGGGCAAAGGAACTTTAACTACAGAGAGTACAATATTAAATGCATCTCAGTATTCTTTTAAAACCAGATTTGAAAATGGGAAAGGAACAAATCCAGAAGAATTAGTTGCAGCAGCCCATTCTGGTTGTTTTACTATGCAGTTAAGTTTTCTACTCGGGGAAGCCGGTTTTACTCCAACGAATTTAGACACGGAAGCCAAACTAACTTTTGAAGATGGAAATATTACTAATATCCATTTAGAACTCATTGGAGACGTGGAGGGAATGGAAGAAAAACAGTTTCAAGAAGTGGCTACTAAAGCAAAAGAAATTTGTCCAATATCTAAACTTTTAAAAACAACAATAACTTTGTCTGCTACGCTTAAAAAATAACAGAACTGCAATTGTAAAACCATAAAAATAGGGCTAACGCTTTTCAAATGCTGTTTAAACTTCTTCTTGCATTAGCAGCACTGTTCGCTGTTTTTTGGGCATTAAAAACCAAAAAGATATTCTCTGGAATCATTACTATTGGAATGGTTCTGGGAATATCCATTGCCGTTTTCACCTCCCCCACTTTGTTTCAAACAGGGTTGATTATCTATGCCTTTTTTGTGGCTCTTGCCATTGTTTATGGACTAGTAGAAAAAACAAAAACTGGAGAAGAGCGATTTGCTATTTGTCTTTCGTCCATTTCTATCCTTGCCTACTGTATATGGGTTTCAAATCATTGGCATGGAAATGCGGTTTTGTTTCCCATCCTTACTCTTCTGGTTGGGTTTTACGTAGTTTTTAGAAAAGTAAATCTCAAAAATGAATGGGGATTTATGGTTCTTCTTTTTGCAGACGCCTTGGCAATTGTAATTGAAAATTGGATGAAAGCAAATGGATAAACCATCCAAATAAAGTCTGTTAAAATGAATGAAATAAAATATCAAAAAGCCATCACCGAAGTTTTCGAAAAAGTAAAAAATATAGAATCGAAAGGAGACCTTCCTTCTTATATTCCAGAATTAGCACATACGAATCCAGATAAATTCGGGGTACATATTTCAACAACCTCAAATTTTAATTTCGGAATCGGAAACTTTCAAGAAAAACTTTCAATTCAAAGTATTGCGAAAGTTTTATCCTTATGCTTGGCTTATCGAATCCAAGGCGAATATATATGGAATAGATTAGGGGTAGAACCTTCCGGAACAAGTTTTAATTCCCTTGTGCAACTTGAATTGGATAATGGAATCCCAAGGAATCCATTTATTAATTCTGGGGCACTTGTTATTTGCGACATTCTCATAAGTAATTTAGAAAACCCAAAAGAAGATTTATTAGATTTTATCCGCAGTCTCACTAAAAACCAAAACATTAATTATTCCACCCATATTTCCATCTCTGAAAAATCCGTAGGATTCCGGAATATTGCCTTATGTAATTTTATTAAATCCTTTGGAAACATTGAAAATGACCCGAATGAAGTACTCGATTTGTATTTTGATTTATGCTCCTTAGAAAGCAGTTGCGAAGACCTTTCAGAGCTTTTTTTATTTCTTGCAAACAATGGAAAAACCATTCACAACAAGAATAAAATACTCACAAAAAGCCAATCGAAAAGAATTAATGCATTGATGCAAACGTGTGGATTTTATGACGAGTCTGGTGAATTTGCCTTTAAGGTTGGATTACCTGGTAAAAGTGGTGTTGGAGGAGGGATTATAGCTATTCACCCGCATAAATACGCTATTGCGGTGTGGAGTCCGAAACTAAATAAAAAAGGAAATTCATATAAAGGAGTGCACTTTTTAGAAGAGTTTACTACGGTATCCAAACAATCGATATTTTAGAAAATAAGTAATCTTTTATTTAGACCGAATATTTTTCAGATTATCCATTCCATCAAAAACAAAGCGATCAGATATTAATAGGGTAATCATCACGCTTACAATGGAAGTGCTAAACACAGTAATCATCAACATGATTTGATATTTAATCGCCACATTGGGTGAACTCCCTCCAAGAATTTGGCCCGTCATCATACCGGGTAATGAAATTAATCCTACTACCGCAGTTGCAGCTATTATAGGGTTAAAAGCAATTTTAAGGGCATCTCGTTTAAATTTAGCCAATGCTTCTGCTCTGGTGGCTCCGTTTCCTAAAAACCACTTGTAAAGCTCCCGTTCGGTATCGAGTTTTTGAAAATAATAAGTCAATGCTACAATAATGGTTTTTAGGGTATTGCCAATAAGCATTCCCGTTATAGGAATAAAGTATCTCGCTTCAAACATATTATCTAGCTTAACCACAAATCCTAAAAAATAGGCATCGGTTATGGCCAAACTTATAAACCCAGCAATAAATACGGGAAAAAACATCGCCTTAACTTTAAGACCACTACGTTTAATTGTCGTATAGGAAGCAATCAGAATCATGATAATAACCCAAGTTACATTGACTAAATTACTCTCTAAATCAAATATGAATTCCAAATAAACCCCGACCAACAAAAGTTGAACAGTCATTCTAAAAATGGCAATTATTCCATCACGAATCAATCCGGTTTTGTAATACCAAAGAATAAAAAATGGAATAATTAGCAGTGCATAACCTGCCAATAAATCCAAATACCCTATGTCCATTACATCTTTCATTCCAATGCAATTATTTTATCAGATTTCTCCATCCAGTATTTATCGTGCGTAGATGCAATAACAGTAAGGTTTTCTATGCCTAAAATATAATCCGTAATGCGTTCCCGATTTCCTTTATCTAGTGCCGAAGTGGGTTCATCAATTACCAATAACGGTTTTTGCAATAACAAACTGCTTATCAACATAATTCGTTGTTTTTGCCCCCCTGAAATAGTAGATGGCGTTTTCTTCAGCAAATCCAGCGTTAAACCGAAAATTTCAAATAGCTCATGAACTTTTGAGGCATTGGGCTTACGTTCCTTATTCAAGGTGAACTCAAATGGCGCGTATATCATTTCATGTACCGAATCAAATTGCAATGCGGTTTCTTGGGGAACCCATGCCATATCTTGTCTGATTTCTGAAATACTCCCGTCATTTACCGGTTTATCAAAGAGAAAAAGTTCCCCGCTAGAAATTCGTGTAAATCCCGCCAAAACATTCAATAAGGTTGATTTTCCAGTTCCCGATTCTCCAGT
>JBFFMY010000064.1:0-13806 GCA_041563475.1 Salibacteraceae bacterium | reverse complement strand
GATCCGCTGTCGCCTGCTGCCATACCGTATAGCGAATCATAAAAAGTTATGGTGCGCAGGTATTCGTTACCCCAAGTAAGATACGTAGTATTAAAAAGCCACGTGCCATTTACTTTTTTATCAATGGTTTTACCCCCAAAGCAACTTGCGCCTACCACATAGGCATTATCTACATCAAAATTGTAACAGAAAATAGGCGAGCACATATTTACCTGTTCGGGTGTCCAGGTAGAACCCCCATCTATGGTTTTAAACATATAGCCATTATACTGTTGCTGACCCACCATGGCAAACCCCTCCAATTCGTTTTTAAAATCAACTTGAATTATATCGGATAAAAAAGTAGAAAACGACAGCCCTTGTGTAGGGTGAATATTCCACGTTAAACCTCCATCGGCAGTTTTTAAAAGGGTGCTATCACTTGCTCCAATGTAACCCACCAAATCGGATCCAAAAGAAACGGAGTTTAGGGAAAGGTTTGTTCCAGAAGAAATGGAGTTCCATGTTTGGGCGTGAATTGAACTGGCGCACGCAAATATCGCCATCATTAGAAGTGCCTTTTTCATTGGAATTGATTGATTTTATTGACCTCAAATATAGGCGAACACATACGGATAAAAGAATTTATTATTTCCCGTACAAACTACCAAGAACGATTTACCACACCACTACTCCTTTGCAGTTCATCACGGGCACATCTTCATACAAGGCTTCATCTATGGTATGGGATCCGAAAATAAATTTCTTTTCAAACAAGGTGCTTCCCGAAAAAAAGGTAATCCAGTATTCGTTATTTAATTCAAAAACTTCGGCAGAAATAGGTTCAATTTTAGCCGCAGTTTTAGCTGGTACATTTCCAATACGGTGACGCATTACAGAAGTCTTGGTTTCTTGTCCGAACTTATTGGTCACATACCCTTTAGAAGTAACCATTACCGCATCAATCATTTCATTTTGATTGTTTACCACAAACACATTCCACACCTCATCCGTATCTGTAGTATTGCTTTTCACTGCCGCTACGTGCACATCTTTTACTTCGGGTATTTGAATGTCTTTTTTCATACTTGATTTTTAGGTGCACAAAAAAACAATTTTATTCGAATTTTTGGACTACCAATTTTTATCCACTTGTAACCGAGTAATAAATAATTATAAATATACTCGCAGCGCTTATTACGAGGTATATCAACCAAATAGCCGTTAAACGCCAAAAGGCAGAACTTAGGGTTTGGTTATACACTTCTTTTACCCCCATGGTAAAATAAATAGGCAAAGTCAGAACCAGCAAGGATGTCGGGTTAAAATACGCTTCGGGTAAAGGCATACCCACCAGCATTATACTGGTAAAAACTAAGAAAGCAAACACGTGTTGATTAAGAGCTAGCACCAAATGCCCCATATAATACCGGTACGATTTACGAAAGAAAAGCCAGAGCAAAAATCCGTAAATAGGCATTAGAAAAAACATGGTAGTAGACATCCATTTTAAGAATTTATCAAAATACCGATCTGGATGATTTCGAATATCTGCAAAGTCAATTTTACGGTCATTAATCGTTAATACAGAATCCAAAGGCGTAGTATTTTTTACTAAACTATCGAGGGCAAGGGTGGTATCGCTCGTAGTAACTACGCTCGAGTCGTTATGAAATGAAACCGAGACGGCATTCCCATCTTTATCTACTGCATTAAAATTAAGTGACTTATCAAAGCTTGTGGTATAGCTCAACAGCAAGAAAAAAACAAAACTGGAAAACACATACAACCGAAAAGGCGGCATATAGCGTGCGCGTTTTCCTTCAATAAAATCAGCCGCTACTTTACCGGGATGAAACAAAATGGCTTTAAAGGTTTCCCAAAACCGGGTATCAAAAGCAAATAAATCACCTGCAAAATCGGCAATTATAAACCGAAAGGGCTTATCGTACTCTCGTTTAGATTGCCCACAATTGGGACAGTAATTGCCCGTGTAAACGGTTTGACAATTTTTACAGCTAATTTCTACTTCTTCCCCATCCGTTATTTTCTCCAGTTCACTCATTTTTCCATTTTGCTTTTAATTGTGTTGGTGTTTAGGCAGCTGTTTTTGCTTTTCTCTGCATGAAAACAGAGGATTCGTTACGTAGTAAAAGTAGGTATTTTTTAAAAAAGCATTCACCAACCTTATTCCCTACATTTGCGCTTATTAACTAATATACTATACAATGAAAATTTCTACTTTACTTTTTATTTCGTTGCTGTTTTTTGTAAGCAGTTGCATTGTTGACGGAACTTCAGGAGAACCTGGACCAGTTGGCCCTGAAGGTCCTGCAGGACAATCAGGTCCTGACGCCAAAACGTTTGATTTCACACTCACCTTTAATCCGGGTGAAGAATGGGAAAGTTACGATAGCATAATTGGTTTTGATACCGGAGATGTGGTATTGGTATACATCTTAAGTGATACGTATGATGGTGTAGATCATTATGTGCAATTGCCGTTTGCATACAACAGTAACAGTGTTAATATTTGGCCAGAATTTTCCTCTTTAAATGGTAGTTTATTTATCAATACTACGTGGGCTAATGGCAATCCGGGAAGTCCGTGGAGCAGCGCAGTTGATTTAAAATTCAAGGCAGTACTTATTCACAGTTCGTATAAAAAAGCATTTCCGGATGTTGATTTTACGTTTTACGAATCCATAGAACAAGAATTGCGTTTAGATTACTAATAGCACATTGCAACAAATACGTGGATTAATGAAGAGCAGAAGACCTTTTTGCTCTTCAAAATCCTAGCGTTTCACTTTTGCTCAATTTTTGAATAAATACCGATGTGATTTCCCTGTATTTATCTGCTAATTTTCCCGTTTATTTCCCGTAAAACATGTAACTTTAGGGTGTTGAAGCATTTTTAATTTTCGCCATGGAAATTCAAGAATCAAATAGCCTAATAAACGAACCAAAATCCATTTCATTTGTCAATGGACTTCAGATTCTAGTACTTGTTTTACTCCTTTTGTATTTCGGTAAAACGCTTTTTATTCCGCTGAGCTTTGCGCTACTCATTAGTTTCATTCTCTACCCTATTTGCAAATGGTTAGAACAAAAAGGAATGAACAAAATAGTAGCTATTCTGGTGGCTATCTTGGGAGTTACAGTGGTTTTCGGACTAATTATTTTGTTGCTGTATTCTCAGGTAATGGAATTCACTACCGAATGGGGCGGTTTTAAAGCCAAGGTAATTGAAACCTACAATGCCCTGAACATCTACCTCATAAATACGTTTGGAATTGATCAAGGTATCCAGCTGGATGTTTTCAAAAATTATATCGATATATCTAATTTTGAGGCGATTCCCCTAATTCGGACCGTGGTGATTTCTCTATCTGAATCGTTTTTTGCGGGGATAATGATTCTCGTATTTTCAGCTCTTATACTGTATTACCGTCACTTGTTAACCTCTGTTTTATATCACCTATTTCCTTCCAAAACAAAAAATATCAGCTACGAAATACTGATTGAAACCATTCACGCTTACTACAATTTTGTAAAAGGAATGGCGGTGGTGTATCTTATCGTAGGCATTTTAAATAGTATTGGACTCTTAATTCTGGGTATTCCGCATCCGTTCCTGTTTGGGTTTATTGCCTCAATTCTTACCTTCATCCCCTACTTCGGTATTATGATTGCCTCCCTTTTGCCCATTACGGTATCGTGGATTGAGTTTAATTCTATTTACTATCCCTTGGGTGTAATTGTGGTGTTCTCTATTGTTCAAATTTTAGAAGCCTATGTCATATTTCCGATGGCTGTAGGGAACCGCTTAAAAATAAATGCGCTTGCTATTATTGTAACCATTGTAATTGGAGGGATATTATGGGGAGCCGCAGGAATGATTCTATTTATACCGTTTGTAAGCTTTGTAAAACTCATTGCGGATCGTAGTCCGAACTACAAGGCTATTTCTATTTTACTGGGCGAGGATACCTGAAGTGAAATAAAAAACGACACGCGCTATTTTCAAACCCTTTTCACGGAATAAAATTACATTTGCCGAAACGCAAAAAAACACATCATGGCAGAAGACGTATTACCTCCTTGTCCGAAATGCAGCTCCGAATTTACCTACCCTATGGATGCCTTGATGGTATGCCCAGAATGTGGTCATGAATGGAGTCCCACCGAATTAGCCGCAGAAGAAGCAGGTAAAGTAATTAAAGACGCCAATGGAAACCCGTTGGCGGATGGCGATACCGTAATTGTGTTGAAAAACTTGCCGGTAAAAGGCGCACCCGGACCGGTAAAAGCCGGAACCAAAGTGAAAAACATCCGTTTAACCGATGGCGATCATAATATTGATTGCCGGATTGAGGGGTTTGGAGCTATGGGGTTAAAATCAGAATTTGTAAAGAAAGCCTAGACCCACGTAGGATTACCAAGTATTGCCTGCCCTTTTAATGCATTTATCTAACTATTTGAAAAAGAGATAGAAAAGTTAATATATGCCTAATTATAGTATTATTATGCATTATGGTAATTCGGGAGTCTTTTGCGCGTACCTTCGCATCTAATTTAATATAATAGTTATGAGTACAGGTACAGTAAAATTTTTCAACGAGTCAAAAGGATTCGGATTCATCACCCCAGAAGACGGAGGTAAAGATGTATTCGTACACGCAAATGGTTTGACAGACGAAATTAGAGAAGGCGATAAAGTTAACTTTGATGTCGAAGAAGGTCAGAAAGGATTAAACGCAATAAATGTAAAAATTGCTTAATCTGATATTTCTTTGAAATATACACATTTTAGAGCCTATCATTTTTGATAGGCTTTTTTTATGATCTCTTAACAGTAACCACAAACTTTAAAAAATAACCCTTCAAAATCTTACCCAACATATTTAAAATCCGAAACGTTTGCGATGATTGGCTAAGCTTCCTTGAGAAGGATGATATTTTGATTCATCCGATAACCAAATATGCTTACCCTCAAATTGGTGAATACCATATTGTGAATCATTTTCAATAAATTTATTAGAAACCATTACTTGGAATTTCTCATTAATTGAGATTAATCCTCTATCAAATGCTCTGTGCAAATTCGGGCAAAGAGCAATACCATTTTGTATTGTATCATTATACGATTCTGAAAAAGGAATAATATGGCACGCATCTATCATAGAAATATTAAAAGTTGCGTCAACTTTCAATCCAGAAATCGCACACATATTCTGATAAATCCTTGGTATCGCCTTTTTAAAAGCATTCCCTCTTATAAACCTTTCTTCTTCCTGCTCTTCTATGTTGGATTCGAAACTGGCAATAACCTTGTTTCTATATGTTGCACTGTCATCCTGTAAAATATCATTCTCCGCTTCACCTAATGCATCATACCCTAAAGACACGGATGTCTTTCCAAAATAGCGAAATAGAATGTATTGCTTTAATTCCAACCTTTTTACCTGATTAGACATTTGTCCATACATCTCCTCAGACAAATAAGCATAATATACAAACTCATTTAAAGCTTTAAAACTTTTGATCGAGTTAGATGAAGTAATTGCTGATTCAAAACCCGGTGCGGACTGTAAAAACCAAAATTCGGGCTTTTCATTTTTTAAATGAAAAAATGGCAAAGTAAAATTTGCAGTGTGGCCTGTCTTTACCAAAGCATACCAATAACTTTTAAAAAGACTTAATAATTCAGGAGTAATATAAATTCTATTTTCAGTAATTATACCTCTTTCAAATGCTTCAATTACTGCTAATATCAATATTGGCTTGTGAGGTGCTTTTCCTAACCCTTTTGATATTCCTTGATTTAGTTTAATTTTCAAATGAATAAAATTTGCAATTCGAAAATAAACCCTAAAACCAATCCAACAACTAATATTCATCACTATTATTGAAAAATCAGTGTTTACCCTTAGAAAACCCCGGGGTATTAGAAACGGTTGGTTTATGCAATCGGGTAATGACATGGAATGTTTGTGGCTGTCAGTTCGAGTGATTTCGTAGAAATTGTGTGGAGAACAGAAGCCGAGTAAATTGCTTCTCGATACACCCTTCGTTGCTCTTCGGCCACTCGAAGTGACACGCACTACCTACTTCCAATACAGAAAGCACTAAATAGCCCTTGATTTTACCCTTATACCCTACAAAAGAGCTAAAGGAAAAATGTATAAATAAAAAAGAGGTGCTCTAATGAACACCTCTTCACGGTAAAAGTTTTATTTTTTTTATGGTTGACCAAAGTTGGCAAAACCAACACTTACTGGACCTAAAAACACGTTTCCATTTGTACCATTAAAGAAAACCACATTTACTTGACCCGCCTGCCTCACATAAGCGGTCATGGTAAGCCCCTGTAAATCGGAACTAATAGTAGCTAAAATTATATCACCTGGCATAACTCCAGATGCTGGGAAATTTCTTACCGCTTGATTTCCTGATGATAGGTTAGGAACCGACACATTACCCGAACCGGTGTTAGGGCCATTGGCTTGATCAACAGCAGAAATATACACTGTTTTGGTGGCAGAATCTAATTGAATAGATGCTCTAAGCCCTGCACGTAATTTAAAGAGCTCTGTATTGCCATTCACGTTTGATAATATCATTACGCTATCGGTAACCGCCAAAGTATCATATGCGCCCGACCCATTTCCAATTAGGATATCTCCTTGATTCACTACCGAACGACCTGTTCCTCCGTTTGACACGGGTAAGACATCTGTTACCTTAGTAGTTAAATTAATTGTTCCATTTGAAATATCTGCGTTTAAAATTGTGCCATTCAATATTTCAGACGACCTAACCGCTCCAGTATCGATATCAGAAGCTTGAATAGTTTCATCCAAAATTTCAGAAGTTTCTACGGCTCCAGTAGCAATGTCTTCGGCTAAAATAGTTTCGTTCAATATTTCAGAAGTTTCTATGGCTCCGGTAGCGATATCTTCTGCTAATATGGTTTCGTTCAATATTTCAGAAGTTTCCACTGCTCCGGTGGCAATATCTTCGGCTAAAATAGTTTCGTTCAATATTTCAGAGGTTTCCACTGCACCCGTGGCGATGTCTTCGGCTAAAATAGTTTCGTTCAATATTTCAGAGGTTTCCACTGCACCCGTGGCGATGTCTTCTGCTAAAATAGTTTCGTTCAATATTTCAGAGGTTTCAACTGCACCCGTGGCAATGTCTTCTGCCAAAATAGTTTCATCCAATATTTCGGAAGTTTCCACTGCTCCAGTCGCGATATCTTCTGCTAAAATAGTTTCATCTAAAATCTCAGAAGTTTCCACGGCTCCAGTCGCGATATCTTCGGCTAATATGGTTTCATCCAATATTTCACTCGTAGTAACTGCCCCTGTATCAATATCAATGGCTTGAATAGTTTCATCTAGGATTTCGGAAGTTTCTACTGCTCCAGTGGCAATGTCTTCTGCTAAAATAGTTTCATCTAAAATCTCAGAAGTTTCCACTGCACCCGTAGCGATATCTTCTGCTAATATGGTTTCATCCAATATTTCGGAAGTTTCTACGGCTCCTGTGGCAATATCTTCTGCTAATATGGTCTCGTCCAATATTTCGGAAGTTTCTACTGCTCCCGTAGCGATATCTTCTGCTAAAATGGTTTCATCCAATATTTCACTGGTGGTAACCGCTCCGGTATCAATATCTTCCGCTTGAATAGTTTCATCCACTATTTTATGGGTGGTAACTGAATTATCGGCCACTTCATCGGCATAAAATGCATAGGGAACTGACCTTAACTTGGAGTAATTAACCACTTTATACGATCCATTGTTTTTGGTAGAAAGCTCCACCATTAACCATTGATCCCCATTAATCCACGGAATATCCAATAGTTTATCAAATTCTCCTCCTACGAAATCTCCTAAACCAATGGTAAGCGAAAATAATCCGTATTTATCTGTAACAACCGTTTGCTCATCCGAGTAGTATAAAAAACCTCCTGAAGGGCCATTAGTAATAGAAAACCGCACGCCAATTTCTCTATTGTAAATAGGCTTTCCAACCACATCAGCACCTACCAAATCTTGGTCGCTATCATCAATGGCAACAGCTTGATAATTGATTCCTTCTAGTTCTGCAACTTTGTCTTGAGCATAACTTGCAACGCCTAAAAACAAAGTGATTATTCCTGTTATAAATATCTTTCTCATAATCTTACTTTATTGTGAATGTCAATCCTAATGTTCCACCGAACAAATAGTTATATGATTTTTGATTAACGTCTTTTTCTATATTCCTCAAACCTCTCATAAAATTTAAATCGGTATACACCCCTATATATTCATTGATTGTAAAATGCACTCCTGGGCTTATAAAAAACCCAAAATCCATTTCTTTTATTTTACCCAACTCTTTTATGTCGAAAAATTCATTGTTCTTTCTTTGCGTTGCTTTTAGTAAATAAGAGATATATCCCATGGTTGATAAATGAACTCCAAAGCGGCCTAGATCATATTTGTATCCAACTCCAAGTCTCATTTCCGAATATCTTAATCGCCACCAATAATTGGTTCCATCTAAAACATAGGTTGCTCCAGATTGTCTCATCCCAATTTTTCCAGGGAAATACAAACCGTTTTCAAGATCATACCGATAACCTAAGGCATAACCTCCAGAATAATCTGTGTTATAGGTAAAGTCCTTGTTACCGTCACTATCTACAAAAGAAAAATTAGTGATGTTGTGCGATGCCTCAAGTGTTAAACTTGATTGAGCAGTAACAGTTACTCCCCCTATTCCTAAAAACAAGGACACCATAATTAATTGTATACTTTTCGTCATGTTTTATATTTTGATAATTTTTGATTGATATTTATTCCCGGTAGAATCCCAAATCATAATTAAGTAGGTTCCGTTCACCCAACTTTGACAGTTTAATTCCCACTCGTTTAAATTTGTTACTGAACTTTGGTAAACCATATGCCCATCCATGGCAAAAACTCGAACCATCACGTCTTCTAAATCAATGCTAGAGTTGAATTTAATGCTATATGTAGTAGGGTTTGGATACGCATTTATTTGAACAGAAAATGTTGAACTCACTAACTCTAACCCGAATTCATTGGGTTGAATAAACCCTGGACGGTTTTCCATTCCGTTGCTAAAATTTGTTGATGTGGCAAATGGTTGACCTATACTTTGTTGCACAATTAACCCATCAGCCTGGTAACTCACCCCTAGTGTTCCAATAGATTGGCGAACTACAGTTTGGGAATACCCCTTGTTATACCCAAGAGATAACAGGGTTAAAACCAAGCTTAAAAAAATTGCGTTTTTTTTCATTTTTTCCAAATTTTAATTTCTTCTAACCATCAATATTCAAGTGAAATATTCGGTCAATATATAGGTAAACTTTAAATTTGGAGGGAAAAGAACTAATAATTAAAACAATTGAATTCGTGGTGTTAATGTTCCCATCTTAAAAAAGTTTTCGCCACTTTCTGGTGCATGCTTTCTCCGAAAGGAATTAGATAAAATACAGGCTGTCCGTTCGAGTGATTTCGTAGAAATTGTATCGAGATCAGAAGCCGATTACATTGCTTCTCGATACATCCTCCGTTGCACCCCGGCCACTCGAAGTGACAAAATAATTACGGTTCTTGATACCATCTCATTAGGGTCGATCACTCGAAGTAACACGCACTAAATCCTATTCAAAACTATACCCTATCGGAAAACCCCGCTTATTGCCCTGCAAGTTTACCCTTATAGGAAGTACGGTATTCAGGAAAACCATTAATGGAGAAATTGTTAAATGCACGAATCTCAACTTGACCACCCAGGCTAAGTGTAACATGATAATCCGTAGCACCATTACCCATTAAACTATCAGAGGTATAAAAACCAAAAGAACTTATTTTCAAGGTTATTAAAAAAAATATACTGGTGTCAAATCCCAAAAATTATTATTTCCGCCTGATAAATGTCATTCAAATTCACTTTCAAATTTCTTAACTTGAACTTTGATTTTTTCAAATCATATTTAATGGAAATTATTTTTTTCTAGTGAAATTTTGTGAATGTTCAAAAAAGTAAAACTCTAAATAGAAAACTTTCCAATATGGTTTAAGAACTTTAATCAAATGCTGCGCGTTAGAAAAAGTGAATGCAAAAAACGTTTGCAAAAATTTATTGTTTGGGAAAAGATGTTTTTATTTAAAAATAACTAGCCGAATAAATTCTATAAAATTGGGGAAATCAAAATCATTTTTTTATGATGAATATTCACAAAATAGAATGGGATAAATTTTATCAAAAGCTAGGTCACCTCTATTACGCCATTGCCAAATGCGATAAAACTATAACCCCCGAAGAAATGGTGGAATTGAAAAATATTGCAAGAACGGAATGGACTATTGGCAATGGGGCATCTGTCAATTACAAAAGCGATGACACCTATCAAATTGAAAATATATTTCATCTTCTTGCAAAAAGTAATTCTTCTACAGAATATGCTTTCAAAATATTCAGTGATTTTGTAAACGAGAATAAAGAATTATTAACTCCTGATTTAAAGCAAAAAATAATGCAAACAGCCGACAAAATTGCTTCTGCGAAATCTGGAAAAAATAAAGCTGAACTTACCTTGCTTTTTCAATTACACCAGCTAATACGTTAAAAATGTTGTTTAACACAATAGGTTTTATTTTTTGTGCTGTGTTGGTCGTTATTAGTGGTATTCGATTATCATATCATGGAAACAGAATTGCCGAAATAACAGGTTTAGGAAAAGCCTGGGTAGGGTTAATTCTAATGGCATCTATAACTTCATTACCCGAGTTAATTACCGGCATAAGTTCCGTTGTAATAATCAAAGCCCCGAACCTTGCAGTTGGGGATATATTTGGTAGTTGTGTTTTCAATTTGCTTATTCTATCAATTCTTGATTTCAGAATAAAAAAGCCTATTACTTCCTTGGTTAAAAACAGCCATGTAGTTGCCGGATTTTTCAGTCTTATACTCATTGCATTTGCAGGACTAGCAATACTAACCTCTGAATTTACCCCTGTTTTTTATTGGATTAGCCTATATACGCCTGGAATCATATTCATTTACATAGGCGCTATTTGGATAATTTTTAGGTTTGATCAGTCGGAAACCCAAATAACACAAATTGAAACTAAACCGTATCACCAAGCAGATTACCAAAATTTAAAAAAATCATTTCTTATCTACGGTTTGAACGCCCTAATTGTTATCGTATCTGCAATATTTCTTCCCTTTTTTGGACAAAAAATAGCACTCTATTATGGGTTATCTAACACCTTTTTTGGGACATTGTTTTTGGCTGCCAGCACATCAATGCCTGAGTTAGTTGTTTCATTAGCTACTATTAGACTAAAGGCCTTTGATATGCTTGTTGGGAATTTATTTGGCAGCAACATATTTAATATTCTCATTTTAAGCATTGATGATCTCTTTTATGTTGAAGGATCCATTTTTAAAGATATCAGTCCGGCTCATTCGGTTTCCCTGTTGGCTACCATAATAATGACTGCCGTTGCTGGTCTTGGCGTAATGGTCAAGCCCCAACAAAAATTGTCATACCTTGGAATTGACACGTCAATCATTTTATTAATTTATATCCTGTTAATGACCTTCTTATTCTTCTACCATCAAATATCTATATGAAAAATTAATAATTTGAATATTATAAGTTGCATGACAAAACGCACAAAACATGAATAACTGTAAATTTTAAAATGAAATCCAACAAAAAGCCTACTTTTCCCTATTTCGTATACCAATTATACCTAAATGATTCTATAAGGCCTATTAGGCATAAAAAACAATAATTTGCTAGGTTACCCTAATTAGTGAGCTGGAAATATTAGTTCAGAATATTTTACTTTCACATAGAACATATCTTCATGCAATTCAGCTATAGGTTTAGGGTTGATCACCATGAGACTCAAACGATTAAAGAATCTACATCGCTGTTACGGATTTGCCTTTAATTCCTTCGAAGCTACTTTGTTCCTTTCTCCGAAAGGAATTAGATGAAATACAGGCTGTCCGTTCGAGTGATTTCGTAGAAATTGTATCGAGAACAGAAGCCGAGTAAATTGCTTCTCGATACACCCTTCGTTGCACTTCGGCCACTCGAAGTGACAAAAGAATATTGTTCTTTTTCATTTTTGTTATTCCCTTGGGTCATGAGCACGCAAGCTCGGTTAACGCAACTGCGAAGCATTCATGAACACCCCAAAAGACAATAAACAGTGAATAAAAAGAAACAAAAAATCAAGCAATTTCGCTCTCCCGATAGCTATCGGGATTACCGTTAATTCTCGCGAAGCTTCGCTGTTCCTTTCTCCGAAAGGAATTAGATGAAATACAGGCTGTCAGTTCGAGTGATTTCGTAGAAATTGTATCGAGAACAGAAGCCGATTAAATTGCTTCTCGATACATCCTTCGTTGCACTTTGGTAACTCGAACTGACAAAAAATTAGTCGGGGTTCTTGATGTATTGTTTTTTACAATTGGTACACACCAACTTATCTTCATCGCGCAGCAAGTGGATACCGTTTAGGTGTGTTACCATAAACTCTTGAATGAATGCATAGTTTTCGGAGTGGTTATTTACATTCACCTGCGCATCTTCGTAGAGCGTTCTGAACTTGTTGTCATACTCTTGCTCTCCCCAACAATTTGGGCAAAAACCTTCAGGAGCTTTATCTTTCGTTTCCTCATACGGTTTTTTGAAAAATTTAATTAATTCGTCTAACATCACTTCAGTTTTAAGGTTCTATTCATCTCATGAAATTACAAAAAAAAGAGTGATTTGAATCCATTTTCTAGTATTTCATATCCTTTTTTTTACTTCCTACCCCCTACTTTTCCCATTATCAATTCAACACAGTATTAATAGCTTACCTTCATGAAATTATATTCCAACACATACAATTCAACTTATTCTTTTATGGCACGCCATTTGAAATTGGGCCGCCATTCCACATTTACGGTTTTGACTAAAAAATAAATGATGAAGAAAATAATTACACTTTGTTTGGTTGTGGTGAGTATCAGTGCTCTTACGCAGGTTAAAGAAACCTTTTTGGGCGCCCGTTTTGGCCATTTGGAAATGGATAATTACGATGCTAGAAATTATGGTGGATTGGAGTTAGATGTTCAATTTGCGAATAATTTCGGGATCCAATACAGTTTATTATCGGGTAAAAATTACTTTCATATGCCTATGGGTCCGGCCGTTGGGTTGTTTTTAGGATTGGCTATTGCAAACCCAACTCCGCTGAACGACTCTACGAATGATCGCGTGGGGTTAGGTGTTTTATTGGGCCTCTTAACGGCCATTATTCCTGAATCCTTTAGTTACACTATACCTCTGAATGACCAGTTTAGTATTAGTCCGTATATCAGTCCGTTTCAATTAGAGTTTATAAAAAATGAAGGAGTTGAAGATGGAGATTGGCATGCCGGTCTAGGTGCTGGCGCACGGGTTCAAATGTATTTTAATGAGCATAAATTTAGACTTTCTCCTTACTTCGAATATAAAATGTACTATGCAGAGCATATTCCCCAAGGGTATACCTATGGATTAAATTTTTCTGCACGGATTAGTAAGGGCCGTGCGCAATAGTAGGATGTGAGATTATAGATAGAAGTTGTTTTTACTTTCCAATACAGAAGTTGGAAAATATAGAATCTAGAAGGTCTTCACTAGAAATGCTGCCGGTAATTTCGGAAAGGTGAAATAAACACTGGCGGATATCCATGGCTACCAGGTCGGATGGGGTTTGGTTTTTTAATCCGAATTTTACGCGAAGT
>JBFFMY010000063.1:0-14080 GCA_041563475.1 Salibacteraceae bacterium | reverse complement strand
TTCCATTCGTATTGCGCAAACAAGTATTCCATATATATTTGCAGCCGCAAAATAGGCCTCGTAGTTCAACTGAATAGAATTCCACATTACGGCTGTGGCGGTTGCAGGTTTGAATCCTGCCGAGGTCACTTTTAAGAAGTGAAAAGCCTGAATATCAATAAGATATTCAGGCTTTTTTATTACAATTACGTTGATTTAAACCGCTGGAATTTTATTTCTTAATTGTGATGGACTGCAATGCAGTAATTAATTCTTTCGCTTCTTCCGGGCTTATCGAGGTTGTTTTGAGTTTAGTGTCATCATGAATTAAAATTTCAGATTTAGATCCCGTGGTTTGAGCATATCTAAAATCAGCTTTTTTCTCCCCTTCACAATTGACTAGAGATTTTTTTAGTTCATCAATGAAATTAGTGATTTCAACTTGTTGTGTGAAAAATATCACCACAAAATCAACACTTTCTTCCGCTTTAATATTCTCGAAAGAAATTGTCACTATTTGTGCCTGAATTACAGTATCCTTTAACATATCCAATTTCTCAACGGATACGCTGCCTATTTCCTTTTTAAATGTAGATTTCCTTTGTGTTTGGGATATTGCCGTTATGGAAGTGAAAAGTATTATTCCAATTAAAATTAAATTTTTAATTTTTAGATTATATTTTTTGAATTAATTATTGGTTTTAAAGGTCTTAAAATAAAATTCAAACATCTAATTTATTTAAGGAAATTACGCCTCTTTTGAAAATTGCAACTAACAAAAAAGGAACTCAATTCTCATTAAGTTCCCTTTAAGTCAATTATCCAATTTTAATTCTTACTTAAATGGGTCCTTTACATTAGAAAGGTTTACCGCATTAATGAATGCTCTTTGAAGTCTTTCCAATGTTTCTAAATTTTCGCTTTTAATTACCACAGAATTGTCCTTAGTAAAAAACGATCTGTTTTTCTTCGACCTTGGGAATACTACACGAATTAAATCTTCATTTACTAATGTCCCTACAAAAAGGTATTTTTCACCGTTTTGAGTCGTTTTAATTACAATATTATTTGGGTCTAAATCTTCAAATCTAAACCTGTATTCCCAGGTTTTGTATTGGTCACTTTCGAATTTGATGCTGTAATAACACCCATCATCGCCCAAGCGTGTTCCTACTAATGAATGTCCTAATTCAGAACTTTCACACGTTTGAAGTTTTCGAGAAATGTAATTAATGGATGAATTTAAGTCTTGTGCAATTAAATCTGCTGACAAAAAAATAATCGTAAAGATTATTACGGAGGTAATTTTTGAAATCATTCTAGTTGGTTGTTAGTTCAATTTTCAATTAGTAGTGATTGCAAATATACGGACATTTTCCATAAAAAAAATTTTTAGTTAAAACAATTGAACAAATACTTACAATCAGAACTATTGACTCTTCGATTTATAAACAACAGTTATTCACATTAGAACGTTAATTTATAGGGACCTATGACCATTTTCCCTTTATACGGTTGAATACTTTTGATTGTATGATGAAAAAAGGTACAATCATAACAATTTTAATTATTGATGATGATCCCGTAGCAAGAATGCTTGCGAAAAGGAATCTTGAAATCGCTGGTTTCAATGGAAATATTGAAACAGCCGAGAATGGAGAAATAGGTTATGAAATAATATCTGCATCCCCTACTCAGCACTTCACCATAGTTTTAGATTATCATATGCCCGTTTTGGATGGCCTGGGGTTTTTAAAGAAAATGGAAATGGACAATTTACGTTTTCCTGTTTTTATGCTCAGTTCATCGATAATGAAATCGCATAAGGATGAGTGTTTACAAAGAAAAAACGTTATAGATTATTTAATAAAACCTTTAGATCAAGAAAAAAGTAAGCAAATTATTGAAAACAGCCTTTCCTTTATCATTCATTAGTTATTCACATAATACCGTTACTATTTAGATTTAAGCTCTGGTAAAATAGCTTTCTTCAAGGCTAAATTTGAATCAGACAATAAAAAACCATTTCTTTATGAATTTACTTATAATTGATGATGATCCAATAGCAAGAATGCTTTTAACCCGTTTTGTAAGCATCAATGGTTTTACCGGTTCAATTTATACTGCAGAAAATGGCCAAGAGGGCTATGACATCATTTCTTCCACTGATCAAGATTTTCTTTTAATTTTAGATTATCACATGCCTGTTCTGGACGGAAGCGGATTATTAAAGAAACTTTCGGATAATGGGTATTCGCATCCTGTATTTCTATTAAGTTCATCTTCTGTGGATGAATTGGAGACAGAATATCGACTGTATAACTGGTTACAAGGGTATTTTGATAAACCTATTGATTTGAATAAAACTAAAATAATTCTAGATTTCCACTCTAATTTAGTTAATCAACCAAATTAGCTACCTGCGAAGAAGAAGAGTCAGATTCTAACTGATCCAATCGCTCTTCCAAAACATGCTTTTTAAGAATCAGGTTATGGCGTAACCGCGCCTGTTCAATGATTTCGTCATTCAGAAGTTCTATGGTTTTTTGTTGCTCAAAATTATAATAACCCAAAAGAGCTATTACCGCTAAAAGAAGAACAATTAAACCAGGCCCTACTCCTTTCATAAAAAATTACACGCTTTATTAGTTTTAAATTGTTGCCAATTTTCCGTTTAAAGAATCAATTTGCTTCAATAATTTCTCCTCAATTTTATTGAAATGGGCAGATGGACTTTTAGCATTTTTATAGTCATTGACTTCACCAATTAAATCATCATATAATTCAACTGCTTCATCAATGATTTTATTTGCCTTTTCCTCTTTTTTGGGAGATTCAGCTAATACATCATAACAATTATCTATTACTTCTGCTATTTGAGAGTTAATTACCTTTTTCAAATATCTTCTACTTGCCATAATTTTTACTTAAGTACATTTGCGTATAAATACAAAACTAAAGCATTGCAAACTAAAAGACACGAATTGGTTGACGATATTTATGGTAAGGCGCTGCGTCATTATTTATCTAATCCAAATTCACAGGAAATTCTAGTCCACTCAGATATTGCCGAAACAGATGCCTACCCAATTTCATGGTTTTTCCGAGAACCAAAAGCGTTTCCAGAATTAGAGAAAATGGCATTGAGTTTATGTAAGGGGAAAGTTTTAGATGTAGGTGCTGGTACAGGAATACATTCTTCAGCTCTTCAAAACCTCCATTTCGATATTGAAGCCATTGATGTTTCTCCTGGGGCGGTCGAAGTGATGAAAAAAAGAGGTGTAATAAATGCCAAACTCCAAGATTTCTATACTATTCAAAACCAAAAGTATGATACTTTATTAATGCTAATGAATGGTTTTGGTATCATGGGTAAAGTAAATCGAATTTCACATTTTTTTGAGAAGGTGGATGAATTATTAGCCCCAAGTGGACAAATCATTGTGGATAGTAGCGACCTTATTCAATTATATGCCGAAGATGACGGAAGTGTTATGATTGATTTAAATGGGGATTATTACGGAGAAATAACATATCAAATGGAATTTAACGATGAATTAGGTCATCCTTTTGATTGGTTGTTCATTGATTTTGGATTAATGCAAGAATATGCTGAAAAATCAGGCTTTAAGGCTGTTAAAATCTTTGAAGAAGAATCCCATCATTACCTTGCGCAAATCACTCGAAAGTAATTCTTTTACCCACCAATCGAATTTCACGTTTATCTCATTAATTAAATTAGTATGAAAAATCAATATTCAGGATTTTGGATTCTATTATTCGTCTTCCTACCTCTACTTTCAATAGCTCAAAAGGAATTATCACTTGAAAATGCCGTGATGGGCAGATGGGGAAATTTATCTCCGCAGCGCTTAGCAAATTTTTCGTGGATTCCAGAAACAAATTTATATACGTATTCTGAAAAATCGGATAGCATCGAAGTGCTTATTGCTGTAAATGCCTATACATTTGAGAAATCAGAATTAGTTACTAGTCCAGCTTTAGGTTCAGCAATGACTTTAAAGAAAGAACTAGCACGTATTCCAAATTTAACCTGGATAAACACAAATGAGGCATATTACATTGTAGGAGGAATCGTAAATATGTACAACAGAAAAACCCAAGAAGTAAAAAACCTATTTACAGTACCTTCCGGCTCCTCTAACTTAGAGTTTCGTCCCCATTCTACAGATGTAGCATTTACGAAGGAAAATAACCTTTTTCTAATCATAGATGGTAAAGAAATTCAAATAACAAATTTCTCTGATCCAAATATTGTTGCTGGACAAACCGTGAGTCGCGTTGAATTTGGTATTGAACATGGAGTCATTTGGAGCGCTAACGGAGAAAAATTAGCATTTTACCAAAAAGATGAATCTAAGGTTACCAATTACCCTTTGGTAAACTATTCTACGCGTCCTGCTTCTCTAGCAAATACTAAATACCCTATGGCTGGAATGGAATCTGAAGTTGTAAGTATAGGCATTTACACTGTGGGTAAAGAAGGTGTTACCTATTTAAAAACGGATGGACCAATTGATCAATATCTTACTTCTGTTTCATGGGGACCCAAATCTAAATCCGTTTATGTAGGTCATTTAAATCGTGATCAAAACGATTTCCATATGAAGAAATACGCAGCTAAATCAGGTGAACTTGAGACTGAAATATTTAATGAAACGGATGAACAGTATGTGCATCCGATGCATAATCTAGAATTTATTGGAAAAGAAGACTTTTTATGGTTGAGTGAAAAAAGTGGGTTAAATCAATTCTATGTGTATAACGGTTCTGGACAAGTTAATTGGCACATTAATACTGCGGATATTCTAGTACAATCATTTGTTAGTTACCATCCGGGCTCAAAAAAGTTATGGTTTTTAGGTAATCACAAAAACAAAATTGATAAACACTTGTTTGAGGTTGTTATTACCGATGGAGGAAGTAAAGAATTGAAACAAATAACATCCGGAGAAGCCTATTTCTCTAGTGTTTCATTCAATGATGATAAAACGTTTGCTATTACTAAAAGTTCGGCATTAAATACTCCGAATTCGTATGATTTGATTGAGCTAAAAAATGGATCTATTTCTACTATCTTCAATGCTGAAAACCCTTTGCAGGAATATCAAATAGGAAATACAAGAATGGATACTCTTTTAGCAGATGACGGTAAAACAATTCTTCATTCAAGAACCATTTACCCGTTTGATTTTGACACCTCTAAAACGTATCCTGTGCTCGTTTACGTATATAATGGACCTGGTGTTCAATTATTACATCAATCGTGGCTAGGAAGTGCCCCACTTTGGATGTATCATTTTGCGAATAAAGGCTATATAGTGTACACACTTGATGGTCGTGGAAGTACGAACCGAGGAATTGAATTTGAACAAGCGCCATTTAGAAATCTAGGTCAAGTTGAAATGCGTGACCAATTAACGGGTGTGAAATATCTGAAATCATTAAGTTACGTAGACTCTACGAAGTTTGCTGTTCATGGGTGGAGTTATGGTGGTTTTATGACCACTGCCCTTCTTACATCCTATCCAAATGTATTTAAAGTGGGTGTTGCAGGAGGTCCAGTAATGGATTGGAGGTATTACGAGATAATGTACACGGAAAGGTACATGGATACACCTGAAACCAATAAGGAAGGTTATGACTTAACCTCCAATTTATTACGTGCCTCAAAACTAGAAGATAAATTATTGATCATACACGGCACCTCTGATCCCACGGTAGTAAAACAACATTCTGATTTATTCCTAAAAGAATGTATTTCTAATGGCGTAAGAGTTGATTACTTCGAGTACCCTGGACACGAGCATAACGTTTATGGTAAGGATCGTGTTCATTTAATGGATAAGGTCTTATTATATATTGAATCTAATTTATAGAAAAGAAAAACCGCTCTAAATAACTTTAGAGCGGTTTTTGCTTATACCCTTTTAAAACTAAATACCTTGGATTGTGGCATCTGCTTTTTTCTTTGCATCATCCACAATTTTATCTGATTGTTTTTGCGTCTCAGCAACAATCTTTTTTCCTTGAGCATCGGCTTCTGCTTCAAGTTTTTTAGCTTTAGTATCTGCTTGTTTGTTTAATTCATCTGCCGCCTTTTGCGCTCCCATTTTAGCTAAAGGATTTGAGGCTTGTGAAATCAAATCTTTTCCTTGTTTATCCGCCTCTGCCCGAAGTTGATCGCCTAATTTTTTGGCTTCCGCATTTAAATTCTGGGCTTGTTTTTTAGCTTCAGCCATCATTTCAGCTTGTTGTTTTTTAGCATCCGCAATTATTTTATCCGCCTCAGCTTGGGCTTGTTTTTTCACATCCTCTTTAACCTCTTCTATTTTTTCTTGAACAATTTCTTTCACTTGTTGTTTAACGGCTGTAGTTCCTGTTCCCTTTCCAAAGACGGGTTTAAATTTGGGGTCGGATATCTTTCCAGTAACAGATATGACTAATGGAATAACATCTGGAACAGCCGCAGGAATACCATTATTGCCTAATAAACCATTTATTTGATTTATAACAGCGTCCGCACCAGCACCCATATCAGCAGTTTTTATCTGTGTGTCAATCAAATAATTAATGTCCTCAGCTAAAGTGGTGTAACCTGAAACTTTTGCCTTTTGGGTTCCAAATTTTACATCAAATGGTTCCGTTTCCAAAATACCATTTTTACAGGTGTATTTAATGGTCATGTTTTGGGCAATTAAGGGATTAAAATTACTGGTTTTCGTAATAGTATTTAGTTTTTCCAAATTTGAATTTGTAATGGTAAGGTCTTTGGTTGTGGTTATACCAGAAAAGGATAATTTTTCTAATATAGGATCTAAATTCGCATCTAATATTCCAGCAGTAGTGAGTTCCGTACTGAAGGTCCCACTCGCCTCTTTCAATATTGGGGCTAATTTCTCAATTGAGTTATAGGTGTTGGCTACGGGGTTAATAGCCCAATTTTGAATACCAACCACAAAATCAAATGAAGGGTTTAATGGTTTACTCGTTGGGTCAAATACCCCATTTAAAGTAGCAACACCTTCAAACATATCAAGTTTAGCATTTTCAAAAAGTATTTGTCCGTTTTTAACTTTTATTACTCCGGAAACATTTTCAATTTTCATGCTATCATAATCCAAAACAGAAATTTTTGATTTTAAAGTAAAATCGATATTGGTTGGTAATGCGTAGGTTTCTGCAGCTGCAGAATCTGTACTGGCTTCTACAGAAGTGGTTTCAGTTGATGCGGATTCATTTCCAGAAGTATCTTCTATGTCTTCTGTAAGCCATTCATCTGCATTAAAATAACTGGAAATGAAATTCAAATCTCCTACAATAGTTGCGTCATTCATATACCATGGAATAAAGTTTTCTAGATTTCCATTTGCTTGTAAATCAGAAGTACCCATTTTTGATTTAAAGTCAAGCAAATCAACTCTATTCATGTTAAATAGCATATTCATGTGACTAATTTCCATGGGTAAACTAACGCCATCAGAATATATAATATCCCATGCTTCAAAGCTTCCATCCGCCTCTACTTTATCGTATTGTTCATGATCCAAACTATTCAAATCCGCTTTGAAGTTTACATCGACTTTAACTTTCCCTTGATACTTTTCCGTATCTGTCACGGGCATAAACGTAGGTATGGTTGCCAAATCAAAATCCATTTTTAATCCCCCATCCATTTGTGGATTAGTGATAGAGTTTTTAACCAAAAGATGCATATCAAACACATTTTTTGCTACTTCAAAATGACCTCTTTTAAGGTTTAAAAGCATTCTATTCAATTCACCTCCTGGACTTGATATGGATAAATCAATTCCAATTTTATCCAATGTAGCAGGCAAATCTGGGTACTTTACTTGTCCATTTTTCACGGCTAAATCAATGGAATATGCGGGTAAAAATTCTTCAAAATATATTCCTTTAAAAGCGGCTCCAATGGTCATGTTTCCTGAAATCTTAACATCCTCATAACCTTCTATATATGCATTTGGGATTAAAGAAAATAATTCTTTAAATGAATTATTTTTTGAGCTCAAAGCAATATCCATTTCAACTGAATCCCCTGGCATGGCAAGCCAACCATCAAGATTTAGAACAAGGGCATTTAATTGTATAAAGGTAGTGTCGAACTGGAATCTGAAATTATCCATGTCCATTGCTAAATTTACTTCGGAGTCAAAACGGGCATCTTTTAATAATTTTTGCCCTTCCATTTCCACATTAATGGCTTTAATACTGGTTTCTGTCTCTAAAATAAACTGGGATAAAGTAAAGTCTCCTTTTCCATCATGATTCAACTCAGTGAGTTGAAGTAAAGTGTTGGTTTCTCTGTCATCATATTGCAAATTAACGTTATGAAAATAGTAACGCTTCAACTTCATTTTAAAATCAGTGGCTTCTTCGGTAGGATTGCTTTCCGTTACTTCGGAAGAATCGGTTGTTTCTTTGCTAATATCATAATTAGCCCTCCCATTTTCATAAATTAAAATATTTAAATCTACCCCATCAAGTCCTATTTCCTCTATTTCAATTTTTCCATCGAATAGTTTTTGAAGATCGAAAGTTGTGGTTATTGTTTTTGCCCCAAAAAGTGTAACTCCTTCAAATTCATTTACCCCAGATAACTTAACATTATACATTTCCGCAGTTAATTTTGGGAAATTCGGAATTAAACTTAAACTGAAATCTTCCATTTCAATTTTAGCATTCATCGTTTTATTTGCTTCCGAAAGGGCTAGTTCTTTAAGCTCTTTTTGAAACAACATCGGAATTGCCACTATTACTGTAACGATTAACAACATCAATACACCTAAAACAATCAAAAACTTTTTCATAATGGATCTATCTTTTAATTACCCTCAAAAGTAACGGACTTTCAATATTCACAAACTATTTTTGTTTTATAATATTGGCTTATGAAAATACTAATTTTTGGTGCCTCTGGCTTGGTTGGAGGAAACATGCTTAAATATTTCAAAACTAAACCAGAGATAACGGTTATTGGCACCCATTTTTCATTTGAAACAGCTGATACTGTACCCTTTAATACTTTGGATTTAAATGAACCTACAAACTTTGATGCCATTGGATTTAATCCGGACGTTATCATTAATTGTGGCGCATTAACTTGGGTGGATTATTGTGAAGAGAATCCAAGTGAAAGTCATTCTAAAACAGTGGTTTCCGCTATTAACACCCTAAAAATAGCGGAAAAAATGGATAGCAAATACGTTTACATTGGGTCTGATTACGTATTTGATGGAAAAAAAGGCCCTTACACTGAGATGGATTTGGTTCACCCCTTGAATGTATATGGACGTCATAAATTGGAAGCAGAATCATTGGTTCTAAATGCAGATGAACGAAACCTTTCGTTGCGTATCACAAATGTGTACGGGTATGAAATACGGGATAAGAATTTTGTCTCTAGATTAATTAATTTGGCTAAATCAGGAGAGCGTCATGTGCTTAAATTACCTTATGACCAATACGCTACACCGGTAAACGCTTTTGACATTGCTAGAGCCACGTATCTTCTTTTACGCGATGAAAAATCAGGTGTGTATAATATTGCCTCAACTGATTTTGTAAACCGTGTTCAATTAGCGCAAATGGTTTTAAAAGTAATCCCAAATCATCAAGTAGAAATACAGCCAATAAGCACGGAAGAACTTAATCCATCAGCCAAACGCCCATTAACTGGAGGGTTAATTACAGCTAAATTTTTAAGCGAGTATCCAGATTTTGAATTCAGTACAGTAAATGATTTTGTTTCAAATAACTAACCGTTATTTTATCATAATTTCCTTTACTTTTTCTTGAACTAAATCAGAAGCGGCATAATAAGCCTTCCCTCCTGCTTGTTCAAAAGTAGCTCCGCCACCCTTCACATTATTGATGCTTTCTTTCATGATTTCCTTACCTAGACTCACATCAAAAATAGAGATGGTAACATCCACAAAGGCAAAATATACACCACTAACATTTCCGCCTTTTCTTGAAGAAGCTCGAATGGTAACCACATAATCCACATTATCTTCTGTTCCAACAAAATCAAAACCGTAGCTAGATAACCCTTGTTTAACTTTAGGCTCTATTAATTTCACATCTAAGGATGTACCGAAATTATTCTCCTCCGTATTGATATAAATGGTACTAGGCTCTACCACCACTTTAAAAGAAGCACTTGGAATCGTTTTGTTCTGTAAAATATTTTTAACGTAACCAGTTGTGTCGTTACTAAGGAAACGAGACAAGTCAAGTTGGGCTTTGATGATTTGATTTTTATAATCACCGCTAATTTTTTTAACTTGACATTTGGCGAATCCATCTTGATCAGTAACCGTTTCACAATAAATGCTACCTCCGTTGTTATTAAGAAATACTACGGGAATATTTGATACTGGGGATCCATTTTTAGTGGCTTTGGCAACTAGTTCTTTATCTAGACCTAATCCAGCTTTACCAGAAGCTCCTGTAGTAAGTGACTCCATTTGGAGATGATCTAACATTTTTAGATTTTCAATATCCACAGGTGTAATAACAATATTGGATTGTAACAAGTTTAATTCAGGAATTTGCACTCTATTTCGGCCAATAACTCTACCCGTTTTCGAATCTATTAAATTGCTTTTTACTACCAAATTATCTTCTTCGTAATAATAATTTCCAGTAATCTTATATCCAGTACTCGTTTGTTCACTAGGCAGCGATTGCTTTATGGACTCGCCAAGTTTATAGGCAAATTCTGATGATAGTCCGGTTTGTTCAAATGTAAAAGGAGTAAGTAAGATGTTTTTATGATTATCTCCTTGAGATTTAATCAATCCATTGGCGATAATAAAGCCCATGTCATCCATGCTCATTTTTCGATGGGTAATTACATTATTCATGAATTCATTGAAACTATTATTCAAATCATTCACTTCCATTATTCGGGTATCTAAACTATTGCTAGCTCCTATAGCCATTAAAATTTTCTGAGATTCATCAATTTGAAAAAACTTAGAATAGGCCGAAAGGCCATCTTTATAGGCGCTTTTAATATTGCCTTTACTCAACAAAATTTCACCTTGAGTGATGATATTATTAACATCCGTAATGTTTTTACCGATTTCCGACCGATAATATTCGGCCATTTTCATTTTATTGACGTAGGAAAAAGCATATGCTTTTTTGTTCTTTTTATCATAATATGATTCCGTAATCAATCCTATAAGTTGTAAATTAGATTGAGAAGTTGTTTTCTGATTAAAATAATCACTTATTTGGCCATTAAAATCGGAAACATTTGAAGTGCTCACACTTTTCACGTCTACTTTCACACTTTCAATTAGCTTGGCTTTTGTGTTCGCCTCGAGGTCTTTTAATTGGGTATCAATGTCTTTTTTATCAACATCGGTAATTTCTGCAAACCCCACTAGGTAACTACTCGAAGAATAATTACTTGATCTGTAACTTGCATTTACCCATTCTGGAACCTGCGCTAGAGCTAGATTAGTGAATAAAACAAACGTGAAAAATATGAGCTTCTTCATATATACTTAATTTCTAGATTTTAATCGTCAAGATCTTCGTTACTTACAAAACCTTCTTTGCCTCCTAGCAGTTTTATTTTAACAAAACTTCCTTCACGAGCAATAACATCAAATTCAGTATCACCCGGTACTTTAGCTACAACATCAGATCCTTTGTTTGCATCAGAATAAACATCAACACGATCCTGTTTTTTTCCTGCAGTAGTCACTTTTTCAACATTTAATTCCGCAGCTGCTTCTCCATCAAAAACATACGGAGAAATATCTACTCCTAATTTACCCAATTCAGCTAAAGCTTCTTTACTGTTCATGGCTCTTTCAAGGGCAACTTTATGATCTTTAGAATCATCTAATTGATAAGCCGCTTCATGATATTTGATTGATTGGTCATAATTTCCAACAGCTTCAAATAAAATACCCATGTTATGTGCCATAGCCGCATCATAAGGATCTGCATCATAAACCCCTTTTACAATGGCAAATGCTTTGGATAAATTTTTGTCTTTTACTTCATCTCTTGCTGCTTTAAACTCATCTTTATAATCTTTCACCTTTGGCTTTTCAACATCAAGTGCTTGATAAACGAACACTGGAGTGAAATACGATACTAAGTCCATAGCCACTGCTTTCATGGCAGTTCCAATAATCGCTTGATCAGAAGGTAGTTTTCCGTAAGCTTCAGATGAGTTTTTACCGCTCCCAGAGCTTTTTTGTACTTTGTTTTTAGTCGTCATACTCAAAACTTGTCCTGTTTCTACAGAAATAATTTTCATTGTTACTTCAACAGTAGCTGTTTTTGTTGCAGAGTATCCAGGAATGTATTTCCCTTCTTTTGTAGTACGCGAAGTGTTTTTACCGCTGGTATTGATATCTGTATTGTAACCACCTGAAATAATAACATCCAAACCTAACAGCTTACCAACACTTGCTGCATCGCCATCTGAAACGGCTCCACTTGCTCCCAATTGCTGTTCTGACATGATTTTGTCTAACTCCCCTCTTTCAACAACGGTATAAACGTTTGTTTTGTATCGTTCCATGTAATTTTCCCCACGGGAATAAACACCTCTATTCTCTTCTAAAAGTAGGGCAATCATGTAATCAGCTAGCTGAGAACCATAATCATTAACGGAGTAACCGTAACGCCAGTTCACATCTTTACGATTTTCAAATTGCAGGATAGCAAGTTTTTGCATTCCCTCAATGGTTTTTTCAGGAGCTTTTAAACTATAGCATTTCAATTGTGCCTGAGTGGCAATAGGTGTTAAAATAGTAAGCGCTACAAGCAACGCAAAAGTAAAATGTTTGTTCATGATAATAATTTTTGTTTAAGGGTCAAATTTACAATACCCATGCCAAAAAAAATTGATATTGATCATTAAATTTAATGAGCAGAACACCTAGGGCAAGTTTAGTAAATAAAAATTTTATTGTGGTAGGAATCAGTTATTTAGCCACTTTTGGTAGCATAGGCACAAAACTACACGGTCCAAAATCTTCTGTTTTGGTTTCAGTTTCCGAAATTTTTGTAATTCGATACATAATTTGGTTCTCCGTTTCTCCTATTGGAATCACCATAACCCCCCCAATTTTCAGTTGATCTATTAACAAAGGAGGAACAAATGGCGCCCCAGCAGTAATAATTACTTTATCGAATGGTGCAAATTCTGGAAGGCCTTTATAACCATCTCCATAAAAGAACTTAGGTAAGTACCCCATTTTAGGAAGTGCTTTACTTGTTTTGTCAAACAGCAATTTTTGGCGTTCAATCGTATAAACACGTGCACCACATTTCAGCAAAACAGCGGCTTGGTATCCTGATCCAGTACCAATTTCTAGAACCTTATCACGTTTTTTTAGATCTAATAAGTGCGTTTGTAATGCAACAATATAAGGTTGAGATATGGTTTGACCAGCGCCAATAGCAAACGCATTGTTTTGATAAGTGAAATTGATATCGAAAGCGCTATCGAAAAAATAATGTCGAGGCACTGCCATTAGGGCATCCATTACTTTTTGATCAGATATTCCTCTTTCGGCTAACATTTGTTCCACTTCCATCACCATTCTTCTTCTGGCTCCTTTTAGCTTCATTGTATCTGCTCTCAGCATTCTTCGCTCTTTTAAAATTTTGTTTCAAGAATTGGGTCAATAATAAATACAAATATTCACCTTTAAAAGCACATTATTAATAATCTATCATTAATTTTTGTTGAATAAATATCTGTTGGTATTAAGAATTTTTGCCACAGAATTATCTCACTGTTATAGGATTATGGTTTTTTCTGAATTTTATTTGATTTCAGTGCAATTTCAGACATCTCTTTACGTTTCAAGAACATTATATTTGCGGGTCAAGCTTTTATTTAATGATAAAATATTTACGTTTTGCACCACTTTTTTTTCTACTAATTATTGCTTCTTGTGAAGGCAAAAAGGAAACCCTACCCGCCTATATTTCCATTCCAAAAATTAATTTCGAATACCAAAATGTAAGTATCGTAGGGAACGGAGGCACAAACATTACAGATACCTGGATTTACGAT
>JBFFMY010000062.1:0-14200 GCA_041563475.1 Salibacteraceae bacterium | reverse complement strand
CTAATATATCAGGACAGGGAAAGAGCTCTAGAAATAAATCCATTTTTTATAGAAAGGGGTCTAGGAAAAAAGGGGTATGCGGAAAAAAATCGCGTAAGGGCGTACCGTTATGGCTTTAACGGTATGGAAAAGGATGATGAATGGAAAGGGGCTGGAAATAGCTACAATACAGAGTTTAGGATTAATGACCCTAGGCTTGGTAAATGGTTAAGTATAGACCCTCTTGCGCATAAGTTTCCTTGGCAAAGCCCTTATGTTAGTATGGATAATAATCCGATTGCTTTAACAGACCCATTTGGTTTAAGTACTACGAAATATGAGGATGAAAATGGAAAACTTCTTTTAGATACAAAAGATGGTAGTGATGATGTGATAAAAGTTTCAAATGATAAATTAGAGGATTTCAAATATTATAGTGAATCGTATAAAAACGATGCCAATAAACCAAGATATGATGATAAGGCGTGGAATGATAATATGAAAGCTAATATGCTTGGGCTTGAATCTCCTGATGAAATGGAAAACTTGTTAGGTGACTTTACTACTCAATGGGCAAGACAAAATGCCATTGATTTTCTACAAGATCCTTCTGCTTGGAATGCATTTACAATGTCAGGAAGTGAGGCGTTAAGTCAATGGACTGATCCTCAGAAATTAATGATGGCAGCGACACTTTTTGTTGGTGGTTATGGGGCTGCAACTCTAAGGACTAATGCAAGTCTTGTTGATGATGCGGTATTACAAGCTAGGCGATATTTGGGGTCAGATTACAGAGCGATTGTTAATAAGGCTGGTGATCGTATTTTTATGTCAAAAGATGGTTTGCGTAAAATGAGGTTTGATATTAAAAATTCGCATGGAGATAAACCACATTTACATATCGAGCAATACAGTAATGGTAAATGGAGAGATGCTATTCCTGGAACACATAGAATATATCCTAAATAAAATTAGAAATGGAGTTTAAAACTTTTGAAATTGAATATGGAGGATTTCTATTTAAAATAGAGGAAGATTATCCTGAAGTTGGAGTGTATTTGTACGTTTATGAGAATGGGAAATGTATAAAAGATTATTTACAAAATAACATTGAAGCTTGTAAAGAGATTGCTTTTGAAGAATATGAGGTTCCAATAGGAGTTTGGGAATAGGCTTTGTCGAGGTCTAACCTTTTGCTTGAGAAAAGAAAAACGAAAGCCTTCAACGAGAGTTGGGGGCTTTTTTCATTAGCGGGGGGAGCGGGATTCGAACCCGCGGTACTAATAAAAGTATGGCTGATTATAAGTCAGCTGCCTTCAGCCACTCGGTCACTCCCGTATTAAATCGTTTTAAGTTTAGCAGCTTTAAGCAGATTATCGAGCGCATAGAGCACACCGTTTTTGTCTTCTTGTGTTAGCCCTTCAATCTCTTGCAATCGTTTAAGCATAGCAGGGTCTTTCAATAACTTAGAATCCTTGTTCTCTCCGAGCAGATAAGTAACCGTAGTATCAAGCAAGTTAGCAAGCTTTACAGCAGCTTCAATAGAAGGAGTCATTTCCTCTCGTTCATACTTACCAATTACCGAATGAGAAGTATTAAGCTGAGTAGCCAACTCTTTTTGAGAAAGCCCTTTTGCCTTGCGACACTCTGCTAACCGTTTACCAAAATCTAAGCTCATTATCTACCTTAAAAGGGGTTGAAATACCCTATTTTACTAATAAGTAGCGAAGATATGAATATGATAAGGTAAATAAAAATCTAATCAACTTGTCTTGCTGAACTTGAAAATGTAGCTTTGTACCGAATAAGGTGTATTAAAATATTTTTCAAATGACATCAAAAAAGTTCAATTACTCCAATCCAGAAAGCTTAATCTACCAAAACGATTTACTTCAACTAACGGTACTGGGCGGAATCAAACTAGAAGGATTAGACAGGATGCGAAGCACTTTGAAAATAGAACTTAAAAATAGTAGTGTTCCACCTCTAAGGCATAACCTGGACTTATATAACGACACTCAAACAGAAAAGCTAATCAGAAGAGCGGCAGAGAAACTGGAAATAGGCACAAGTGTAATCGCAGCAAGCTTGGCAGAACTTACAGGGCAACTGGAAGACTACCGGATGAACCAAATCAAAAACAAAGCCCCTGAAATGCCAACCCGTCCCACTTTAACGGCACAGCAGCGAAAAGCAGCAGAAGACTTTTTAAAAGCACCTGATCTAATGAAAAGAACCAATGAGCTAATCGGCAAAAGCGGAATGATTGGGGAAACCGATAACCGGCTATTAATGTTTTTGATATTTACTTCCAGAAAACAGGAACAACCCTTGCACATTGTTAGTTTGGGAAGTTCAGGAACGGGGAAAACACATTTACAAGAAAAAATAGGGAGCCTGATCCCGGAGGAAGATCGAATAGAAATCACCACATTATCAGAAAATGCGTTTTACTATTTTGGACAAAGAGAGCTTAAAAATAAGCTGATAATGATAGAGGATCTGGACGGGGTAGACAACGCCCTTTACCCTTTAAGAGAACTGCAAAGCAAAAGGAAAATATCAAAAACGGTAGCGCATAAAAACACCAAAGGAGAAACCAGAACACTGCACCTGGTAGTGGAAGGCCCGGTAAGTGTCGCAGGATGTACTACGAAAGAGCAGATCTATGAGGACAATGCAAATCGGTCTTTTTTGATTTACCTGGACGAAAGCGAGGAGCAAGACAAAAAAATCATGGATTATCAACGGAGAGCTTCGGCAGGTAAAATAAACGAACATGAAGAAGAAACAGCAGCGGAGCTTCTGCGCAACTGTCAAAGAATCTTAGAACCGGTTAAGGTGGTAAACCCCTATGCGGAATTATTACAAATCCCCAGAGAAGTATTTAAACCCAGAAGAACCAATAACCACTATTTACAGTTTATAGAAGTGGTCACCTTTTATCACCAATACCAAAGAGTACAGAAGGCAGATAAGCAAACCGGGGAGATTTACATAGAAACCACTCTGGAAGATATAGAAGAAGCCAATAGCCTATTAAAAGCGGTATTGCTTAGAAAATCAGATAACCTAAACGGAGCTTGTAGAAACTACTTTGAAAAATTAAAGCTGTACATATTAGGCCAGGAAAGGAGAGTGTTTACTAACCGGGAGTTAAGTCAAAAACTCAGAATCCCTATCACTACGGTAAAGCGTTACCACTTGGATTTATTGACTAATGGGTACCTGAGAATAGTTAAAAAGGATAAGCTCAGAGGGTATGAATACGAAGTGATTAGTTATGAGGAATACAAGCAGTTGCAGCAAGGGATTAATCAGGTACTGGAAGAGAGCTTAAAAAATTTAACTCTACCAAAGAAGCCCACCGGCTCAGGGGTAGCCCAGTTAGAAAGTGGGCTAACTAACAACCGGAAAATCAACAAGAAAACGCAAGTAGCCCGGGAATTCTAAAAAAAGAAAGAGAAGGTGAAAAAATTAGTCCTGAGAAACAGCAGCTATGAGCACCTGGAAATGGGTTTTAGGGAGTGGTTGGATATACTGGGATATAATGCGCAAACGGTGTATAACATGCCCACAATGGTGAGAGAGTTTTTACACTATTTGGAACAACAAGGGGTAGAACACATCACCAGACTAGAAACAAAACATTATAAAAGTTACTATACCCATATCAGTACCAGAACTAATGAAAGAAGAGCAGGGGGACTGAGTAATCAGTACATCAACCAACAAATCCAAGCCTTAGAAAAGTTCTATGAGTACCTACAACACAAAGGCACTAGGGGAATCCCCCCGGTAACGCTCAGACAGCTCAAACTGGAAAAGGGCAACATTACGCTACTTACCCAGGAGGAAGTCAAACAACTGTTTAACGCCACAGATCAGCAAACCCAGCACCCCAAACAAGAAGCCTTTAACGCACGGGATAAAGCCCTGCTGGTGGTGTTCTACGGTTGTGGCCTTAGAAGAAGAGAAGGAAGCAGCTTAACGATAGAAGACATCAACTTTGATCGCAGAATCCTGCACGTAAGAAAGGGAAAGAACTATAAAGAAAGACTGGTACCTTTTAGTAAATCCAGTTCACAAATATTACAGGAATGGATCTACGATTACAGGCCACAACTAATCAAAACGCAAAAGGAAGAAAATCTATTTGTTGGAATATCCGGTAAACCCATGACAGGGGGTGGCTTGTACACCCGTTTAAAGAAACTGATTCTTTTAGTCGATAATCCGGACTTACAACAAAAGGAAGTAGGCCTACATACGCTTCGCCACTCGATTGCCACCCACCTTTTGGAAAACGGAATGGAATTACAAAAAATCCAACGGTTTTTAGGGCATAGCAGCCTGGAAAGTACCCAAATATATACCCACTTAGTCGATAGAAATGGAACAGAACTTTAAAGCATACCTGCAAAGCCAGGGAAAGAGTAAAACAACGGTAAGTCATTACAACACGTATATACTTGATTTTTTAAGCTACTTAGACAAAGACCATGCAGCGGTTGAAAACGCTACGGCAAAGGAAGTACTGGCCTATTTGAACTACTTGCAGAAAAAGGGACAGGAAAGCAAAACCCGAAATATCCGCTTAAACGTAATCAAGCAATTTTTCAATTATCAAATAGAGGGAGGACACCGAAGAGAAAACCCGGTAATGCATCTGAAAATAAGAGGGACAAAACATAAAAAGCTCTATCCCTTACTGGATAAACAGCAACTGGAAAAGATGTATAATGAATACCAGGTGCCTACAGAAAAAGATGAAAGAGCAAATAGGAACTGGTTTAGGGGTTACCGATTGAGCAGAGCAAGAAACAAGGCGATAATTAGTTTAATGATCCATCAGGGGCTAACGACACCGGAAGTGAATAGGCTTCAATTAAGCGATCTAAAACTAAAGGAAGGGAAAATATACATTTCAGGTAGTAGAAAGAGCAATGAGCGCACCTTAGAGCTAAAATCAAACCAGATAATAGAGATGATGGAATACCAGTATACCACCAGAGCGGAATTACTTCAATACAGCAAAGAGGAATCAACCCATTTATTTATAAGTACTCCACCTGTTGGAAAGCAGCATAGCGGCAGAACAGATATAAAAGAAATCTGGAAGCGATTAAGCCAGGAGATAAAAAGCCAAAACAAGGCATTTATCAATTTTAAGCAGGTGCGCACATCGGTAATCACTCATTGGTTAAAACAGTACAATCTCAGGCAAGTTCAATACATGGCAGGGCACCGGTATGTGAGCAGTACCGAGGGGTATTTAGTCAACCAGACGGAAGATCTACAAAAGGATATAGACACGTTTTACCCGTTTTAGAGGGAAAGATATAATTTGTATATTTGTACCATATTGGTACACAAATAAAAACGAAGAAAATGTTAGTCATCAGCAGTAGAGAATTTAGGCAAAATCAGAGGGTATACTTTGAAAGAGCGGACAAAGGAGAGCAAATAATCGTTCAACGAGGGAAAGACAAAGCGTATGTTTTAAGACCGGTGAGTGAGGATGATGTTTACTTTAACACCGAAATGTTATCGAGGATAAAAGAAAGTATGCAGCAGGTAAAGGAGGGGAAAACAAAACGAGTAAAAACGGATAAAGAAATCTCGGAATTACTGGGTTTATGAGTTACGAACTGGAATTTACAGAGATAGCCCTAAACGATATATCCAAGCATAAGAAGGCAGGAGATAGAGCGGTATTAAAGAAAATAGAAAAGATATTATTAGAGTTAAAAGAGCATCCACAAAGGGGAACAGGTAGGCCGGAAATATTAAAACATGGACTTTCCGGATTGTATTCGAGAAGGATAAATGGGAAACACCGATTGGTGTATTCTATTGACGAAAAAGTGGTGGTTGTTTATGTGTTGAGTGCCTGGGCACATTACGGAGATAAGTAGGGCGAGTTTTAAACGCAAAAGAAGCCTGTATAAGACTGCAAATAAAAATCTGTCACATCACCCTAAAACAACCCTTCAAAGTCCTTAAGAAGGCTTAAAAAAGACAAAATAGCGATTGTTTTCCCGAACCCTAATCCTAAGAAAGCAAAGAGATATGTAAAATAATAGCCGCCTTTTCACGTCTAGTAACACAGAGGAAAGGTGGCTCATTTTGAACGGGTAAAATGAGGCTGAATCCCTTATGGTTAAAGGAGTTTTTACGTAAAATCACGTTTGGAGAAAAAAAGCTCTATTTTGACTCTGTGGTTAAAATGAAAAAACCTTCAAAAAGCATGTTTTTTTACCATCAAAAAAAGAGAAATAATAACGGGGGATCGAGGGGCGGAAATTGTTTCTTTTTTTTGGTGATCCTCTGCGGAAGGCAGTCGGGAAGAGTGAGAAGTGAGAAACAAGTAAAACGGCATGACCTTCCCGAAACTTTTCCTAAATCAAAATGACCCAGAAGAATCCTAAAAAATACAAATAGCTATTAATCAATGAAATAATAGTGTCCTTTTTTGAAAGCACCTTTTTTCTAACCTTTGGGTAAGATGGAAGCAAGAGGAAGGGAGAACGATATAATTTGCGTGTTTCCCTGCGTAGTATCTTGTTAGGTGAATTATAAAAATAGGTTAAGATGAATTACACAGTTTTAGTCATGTTCTTGATGTTATTGGTTTGGTTGACATGGATGAGTATCTATTTGCCAAAGCTTACAGCAGTTGAGTATAAAAGAGTGTTTGATTATACTAAAATGGTTTTAAATCGAGTGCCATTTAGTAATATGATAAAGGCTTGGCGGAATAAAAATGAGAATAAATAGTTATATTGCACTACCGAAAATGACACGATTAAACCACACATATACCCTTGGGAGAGCTCTAGAAGTCGATTACAATTTTTTTGGAAAGGATCTGGAAAAAAAAGGGCTATCGAAAAAAATCCGCGTAAGTTCGTACAGGTATGTCTTTAACGGAAAGGAGAAAGATCCAGAGGGTTTAGGCGGAGGTCAATCAACCTATGATTATGGTTTTAGGATCTATAACCCTGCGTTAGGAAAGTTTTTAAGTGTTGACCCTTTGACTAAATCATATCCTTGGTATACACCATACCAATTTGCTGGGAATAAACCTATTGCAGCAATTGACCTAGATGGGTTAGAGGAGTTAATTGTTATTAGATGGTTTGATGATTTAGGTAAATATGCAGGTGAGTCATCACTTTTGAGAATGCCAACACCTTTAAGAGAAATTGGTAAACGCAGGGGAAATGATCAACAAACCATTGAAATGAATGTTTCCCTAAGGTCAAGTATAAACAAAGGAGACTATGGTTACATTGCTTCAGTAATAAAAAATGAAAACGGTACTTTCAAGGGGACGTACAAAGAGTCGATTGACAAGATAAATAATAATAATATTGAAGATCTAAGAGGAGGGAAGGACCTAATAAGACCTACTTTAAGCCCAAATACAGTTTTATTTGAATATAATACTCCAGATATCAGGGTGAAAATGTCCGAAAAACAATTAACCAATATTTTGGGAAAACTAGATGCAGACCCTGATAGAAAAATAATGATATTTGGATATGCTAGTGAGGAGGGAGATGAGAAAGCAAATAAGAGTTTATCTGAAAACCGTGCTGATGCTCTCAAGGATTATTTAATAAAAAATGGTGTTGCTCCTGATAGAATTATTAGCACTATGGGAAAGGGTGAGACGGGTAATAGTTCCAATAGGGAAACAAGTAGAAAGGCTGAAATAATTTACACATATGAAAAAAAGAAGGACGATAATTAAAGTATTACGGTCATTATGTTTTTTGATTTTTATCCTTTTTGGAAATAAATTGAATAGTCAAAAGATTTCCATAGTATATGACACAATTTTAACCGATTCCAGCAAGATTGCTACCACCTATATGTCTTGTGGCTTGGAAGATGAGCATTACCAAAATGTAAATGATTATTATTTAAATGGGAGCCTAAAAACATCCTATAATATCAAAGGATTTACAAAGAAATTCGGAATTGTTTTTACTTACTTTGAATCAGGTGCGGTGAAGGAAATATGTAATTACTATTCAAATCGTAAAATTGATGAATATTTTGCTTTTTATGAAAATGGTATTTTAAAGGTACAAGGACAATATCAATCTTTAAAGGAGAATCCTAACATAGAAATTATAGGGGACACCATAACAATTAAGAATGAGTTTGGAGAACCAATAGAGGAAATTGAATTTATTACAACGTCAAAAAAGAAGGGAATTTGGAGGTATTGGAACGAAAATGGAGTTTTAGTTAAAGAGGAATATTACGAGGATGGTGGTTTAATTGAAACAAAATAAAATGGTATAATGTTCCAAATGGCACATTATGGATAAAGGAAATAAGGAAAAGCCTCCGAGAAATTGGGGGCTTTTTACATTCTAGAAATATGTATATTTGGTAATGTTTGCGTTCACCCATAGAATCCTAAAAACATCCTTTAAAAACGATAAAAACCACTCAAATTCAAGGGGTTATCGTTATGGCTTTAACGGACAGGAAAAAGATGATGAAGTCAAAGGAAACGGAAACTCATTGGACTTTGGAGCGAGAATCTATGATTCAAGACTTGGAAGATTTTTGAGTTTAGACCCAAGAATGGCAGAGTTCTCTTTTATGAGCCCGTATTGTTTTGCTGCGAATACTCCACTTCAAGCAATTGATGTGAATGGTGAAGGTCCTAGATTTGTCAATGTTGCAAGGGTTTTTCGGGACCATTTAATTGAATCGTTTGGAGTTAATAGCTCAAATATTACTACCGTAGTTACGGCTGAAAATGTTGTAATTAGTGTTCATTTAGCTACAGGTGAAATACTTTCTTATACTTTTAGTGCGAGTGAGAACTATGGGCGTGAAACCCAGCGCTTAGAGAAATGGGGAGTTAATTCGTATGATGCTCGAATTGCTGCAGAACCAGATTTAGGAAAACGGATGTTAATCTTTGGTTATAAAGTTGAGCATAACTTCCCTACTGATGGAAGAATTACAGGTGGTTTTGAAAATGGAATGACTTTACTATTAGGTACTTGGTCGTTTATTTTGTCAGCAGGACAAAGTGCGCAACTTGCGGGGGCAAGTACTTTTACAAAAATTCTATGGGGTGTCTCTATGGGGATGACTGTTGATAATGCAACAACAGTATTATATGAAGAAAACAAAACCTTTTTATCTGAAGAGTTGGGAATAACACCAGATGTTTTGGATGGGTTAAAATCGGGTATTGGAGGCGTCTCATATGGTCACGCTATGAAAAATTATATTAAAAACGCATTAAAGGATCCAAATCTTTCTACAAATGCTTATGAATTAGGAAGTTTAATATACGACCAGACTCTTTTGATTCTAGACGCTGCTGAACAACTAAAAGTGAATGAGTAGTAGTAAGATTTATTTAAGGAAAATTTCTCCCTATTCATATATTGGGATTGTACTGATTTTAGTAATTTTTATGATAACACTTGTAACGTGGAAGCAAAGGTTATTTATTTTTTTATTGTTTTCTGTTTATGTGTTTTACGAAAAGAAAAGGGAAGTTATATATGATAGATTGAATAAAGTAATTATAATTGGTAGGTTTTTTGGTGAGAATAAGATTATTAATTTATCTAGTGTGAACCGTATTATATATTATATTGTGGCTATACCTAGCATTGACAACCATGTTCAATTAATAGCAGATAACCAAACTGTACGATTAATCTCTGTGAATAATAAAGAATTGATAATCATTTTTAATGATATTTATGCAAATACTAATCTACAAGAAATAAGCTGGAATCTAGAAATGAAGAATTTTTCACCTTTTAAGCAATCAAATTTTGGTAAATTATTATGAAAAATAAAATAGGCATTATAATAATATTTTTATTTTCATTATCCTCTTTGAAAATATATGCAAGTACTGACACTAATTTAGTTTGTGACTATGTGTTCTCTATAACAAAGGCTATGCTAGATGATGATAAGGATTTATTTGGTCAGCTGGTAGGTGTGGATAAAACAATTGATGCATATGAAAAATATGGTATCAGTAAAGAGGAGTCAATGAAGAGTACTTATGAGTTAATGATAAATGATTCGGAGTATTATATTAATGTTCACCTTGAATCGTTTAATAAATTAGGTAGGAAAATTAGACAGGAAATTCTATTGCCGGATAATAATAACCTGCGGGATAGTTTTCAATGTGCTGTTATTGGAAAGGATTATTTTTATGGTTTAGAATTATTAGAAATTAGAGTCTCATTAAAATGTATGGATGGAACCAGGTTCTTTGATTTTGTAATTGCTGTCCAGAAAAGTGATTTGTTTATTCCAATTCCAATTCCTGTTTTAGGTCAATTATCTCCTCCGATGAGTGTAGATTAAAGTAGAATTAAGTTAGTCGTAGATACTGCTTACAGATGTATTAATAGAAAAAATAAAACGGAAAGCCTTTGAGAACTCAGGTGGATATTCCGGGCATACTGACCACCCTATTCCGGTTTATGTTGACCAGTCGGTAATGGGTCAGATTGTCACTTATTGTACTTTGGCGAACAATTAGTGTTGAAAATAAGCAACTTAACATTTGGTTGTTGTAAATATTTAGGAAGGTATAGGTGCTAATTAATATAGAATAATCTTTTAAACGTGCTGTAATGCGGTAAAGTTGTTTTAGGTGGGTTAGATTGTCACCTAAAAAAATGGAGTGTAAATATTGCCAAACTGCCTGTATCAAAAAAGGTTTTAACGGTTCAGGAAAGCAAAAGTACTACTGAAAGGTTTGCCATAAAAACCAACTAAAAGCTTATTCCTACAAATCATATTTAATCCAAGATGGTAAGATAGTTTGTTTAGTAAAAGAAGGATGTGGAATCCGTAGTATAGCCCGTATTTTAGAGATTTCAAAAACTACAGTAAGCAAAAGGATACTTCAAATATCAGAAAAAGTAAAACCACCCAAATATGAATATGGTAAAGAGTATGAGGTTGATGAACTGTGTACCTACATTGGTAATAAGATATGTAAAAGGTGGGTGGCATATTCGCTTAGAAAGGATACCAGAGAAGTATTAGCATTTAACGTAGGATCAAGAAGTAAGAAAATGATTAGGCGAGTTACTGAACCCTTAATTCTCTCCAATCCTATCAAAGTATATACTGATAAGCTTAACATCTATAAATCTTTAATTCCGGGCATAATTCATCAAACTAAAAAATACTCCATTAACCATATAGAACGAAAGAACTTATCATTAAGAATTCACTTAAAAAGGTTAAGCCGAAAAACTATATGCTATTCAAAAAGTATTTTGATGCTTATAGCGTGTTTGAGAATATACTTTTGGGGTTGATTTGAAATATTCCTTGCAACGGAACATGCTTATGGAGATGAGAACTATTTTATTGTTTCCTCATTAAAATCCCTGCTACGTTCAAAGGAGCTTGCCCATTTCCAGTAGTTTGAAAGATATCTCCTTTTTCAAGGCCGGCTAAACCTGCAGTGGTGTCATCATCAAATGCTAAATCAGTATTAATATTTAAATTAGGAACGTAGACATAATCATTTTTTATTACCGAGATCCCTTGTCCGCCAATGACAGCACTTCTTTTGACTCCGTCTATAATAATATTTCGGACTCCTGCTAAAAGTGCATTAAAGGAAGTCTGATCTTTTAAAATGGATACATCTATGACTTGATGGCCATCACCACAGGCAAAGTTCCCCAAGCCTTCAATACTTCCGTAATTCAGAGGATCTGATTCTTGTGCAGAAAGCTGAACAAAATTATTTTGACCCTTTACAACAATCCGTCTAGAGGGATTGGTAGGGTTAATTACGCTAAGAAGAATAGATGTGATGAAATTATTATTTCCAGAGACTTCAACATAAGCTCCACCAACATAATTGGTATCTGATCGGAGACCCGCATTAAGTTGTTTAATGCGGTGGTTAAATCCCATCACAAGATTATAGCTCGCCATCTCATTCTCTAAATCGCAAACGTTGTATGCCCCAATCATAACGCCATAGGTAAAAGTGGGAGCTTTATTGCCAATTCCAATTACCAGTGCAGCATAACCCAAATAATCTCCAGGGGATTTGCCAATACGGTTATCATATCCAATGGATGCCGCTGAGGCAGAATACACGGTGTCAAGATATCCGGCTTCACCTAGGGTTGCTCCTCCAGAGTCAACTCCTGCATGTCCAGCATTCCAAACAGATCTGTTGTCAACCCAATTATTCGTGTTTCGCCAAGAAGTATCCGTTGTATCTGCTCCTTTGTAGGTGTAACTACCAACGTTTTTAACGATGCAAATAAATGGAGTAGTGCGACTGGCTTGTTCGATATTATCACGGTCATTAAGAGAGTCTACCGTTTCAAAACCAGAGAATTCAAGACTATCAAATGAAGAACCATTTTTAGTAATTCTGCTTCTGTTTAAATATCTCATATAGCTTGGCTTGTTTTGTAATATTGGACTCTAAGGATATGGTTTTTACCCGCTTCAATACCGATAACCTTAAAATTTAAAAGGATTGTTTTACCGAAAAGTTCTAAAACATCACCATCACCCAAAGGTTGACCTGAAATTGCTGTTGGAGCAGTGCCATTCTCTTTATAGCGTAAGGCTCTAGCCTTGGTAATGGTGGTGTCATCTACTTCAAAGAAAACGGATGCAGATACGGCATCATCCGGAACCGTTAAGCTTTTCATTTCGGTATTATCAACCGTTAAATCTTGGTAGCCATTATTAATTTCATCAATAGCAATACGTCCTCGTTCGCCAGAAGTCCATAACATTAGTTCCTCTAGGTAATCTTCGGTTGGAGCGAAGTTTTGATGTGAGTATGGATTCTTTTTTGCCATTATGCGACTAAATTTCCGGTTTCTTTATATTCATTATATAGACTTGCTATAGTTCTACCAGCCAAATCTTGAAAGTGCGGGTTGTCTTTGAATGATTTCCAATTCCCTCCCCATTCTAATCCTACCTTCATACCTAATTGTCCAATTCGATCCCAATTAGGGTTTGTCCAAAGAGGTTTTCCGTTTTTAAACTCCACCACATCAACAGCCAATTTATAATTGTGGGCACTTTTACCGCACTTGGCATTGGTTACAATATTTCCAGGAGCAGTTCTTCCTTTTGCGTATAAATCATTTTGATGCTCGCAATTACGATACGCAGAAATAACCCGAAGTTCAATTCCTTCTTTTTGAGCATTGCTCAAAAGTTTCTTTACTTTCTTTCGAAACTTCGGGTCGAGAGAAAGCAATAAGTAATCGGTTTTGTAATCAAAATGTCGGTATATTTTCTTTCGGACTAGAATAATGCCAATACCTAAAGCCATAACAGTGGTGGCAATTCCCAAATACACATAACTCTTTTTTACTTCCATCTAACTTTTGTTAAGAGCAGGACATCCTGATTTTTTCTTTTTAGCAATCGAAATCAAATTGATGCTTGTAAATATGATATTGAGCGTTAAGAATGTTCCGAGTAGAATTGGAATCACTTTATTTTCTTTATTCTCGCTCATAAATATTCTGTTTTTTGAGTTCTTTCAACTCCTGTAATAGCTCTTTGTTTTTCTTCTCCATCAGGTCTACTTTTTGTTCAAGGCACTTGATCTGTTTTCGTTGTTTCTCAATTATTACTTTCATAGCAGTGGTGTGATCTTCACTTTCTTTTACTCGTTTCTCTAGTTTTTGAGACCATTGCACCCAATTATTGACGATACTACTATTTGCTTGAGCATACAGATTGCTGGTTTCCGCACTTTTGAGTTTCTTTTCCATACGGGATTTGGTGAAAATCTCAACGAGTTTCCAAAAGCCCCCAGCTCCAATAATTATGGGTATTAGTTTCCAAATTTCCATTTCATTCATTTTTTTAGGTTAAGGAGGAGACTCTCCGTTATAAACAATCGGAAATTGAGCCACATAAGGTTTGATGTTAAACAACAGCTCATCGTTAGGGTCAATGAAGGTACCAGAAATTGATACCTTTCCATTACTATCCATCGAGTAGTAAAACACCTCTGCTTTAATGCTAATTAATGTTCCAGAAGAGGAGTCGGTTGGATTGTTTAGTGGTATTGGGAAATTGAGCACCCATCCATTTATGGTACTTGGGCCAGCTGTTGCTTTTAATCTAATATCATTAACCAAAACCATATTTCCATTCATTACAGAATAGCGATTACTCCCAGCAATATGAT
>JBFFMY010000061.1:0-15125 GCA_041563475.1 Salibacteraceae bacterium | reverse complement strand
TTTTTTTTCAAATATTTTACCACGCAAAACTTTATCAAGCCTGACAGGAACAGCAATCCTCTTTTTACAGTACGTAAATTTAGGGTTATTAATAATGAAAAACTTAAAACGTTTTTATAGTATCCATAATTTGTTGTTGTTTGCAAACGTTAAATTGATAACCCCACAAACTTTGAGCGCTGAATAATTAAACTCGAATCCTCCATCAGAAGGTTCGATATTTGAACCGTCCTGTGTACAGAAAGCTTTTCAGGAATGAGCAGCTTTTTTTGTAGGGCAAAATTTTTAAAAGCGGATTACTAGGAATTCAAAAGGGTAGGGCAAAAAAAAGCGACCCGTTGGGGTCGCCTTTACTGTTTAAATATTCAATTATTGATTAACTGGCGTTTCGTCAAAAATATTACCAGCACTAGACACGGTAGTGTTACCATTAATTTCATCTTGAGGTATTAAATACCTTTGAGGAAGCTTATTGTTCGTTCCTTTTGGCGTTAACCCAATTTCATTTTTGGTTCTTCTAATGTCATTATACACTTCAATTTGACCGACTAAAGAAGCATATTTTTCCATCATTATGGCATGGAATACATCATCCAAAGTGGCAAAATCTCCATCTACGTAATCATCATATTGACCAGCAGGATATTTAACCGCCAAAGCTTGACGAACATGATTTAAGTGGGTAATTGCACCCGCTTTGTCCGTGCTTCTATATGCAGCCTCAGCTAAAATTAAATGGGTTTCAGCCGCTGTAACAACAGGAAATGAAGCATCAGCAGCAAATAAACTACCTGCATAATTCAAGTCATAAGAAGCGGGATCGCCAGCACCTGTATAAAGGTCTGAAAAACGCTCACCTTCATTTGTTTTGCTGTCATTTTTAGCCCCATTTGTATCTAACATGGTGGGTAAAAATGCATTGGCAGCAATCATATAACCCTGTCTATCCTCTTCACCAAAAGAAGCATATATATTCATATTAATGTTATATAAGCCTCCATGAGAAATCATCATGTCTTCTGCTGGATCGGTAATACCTAACGCAGCCGCAGTTGCCGCAGCTGTATAGTTTTTAGTATGCATGTAATATCTAGCTTTTAATGAATTCGCTGCTTTAACCCATAAAGAAGCATCTCCAGAATAGAAGAAATCTACGCCATCAACATCGCCACCGCCAATGCCAGCATTTAAATTTACAATTGCATCATCCAACATATCCTGAACTCCCGCATAAACATCTGTTTGTGCATCAAATTTAGGACTTGGATTTCCTACCAAATCATTTGCTTCTGAAAATGGGATATCCCCCCATAAGGATGTTAATAATCCAAATGAATTGGCTTTGCTCACTTTACAAATTCCAGCATAAAACGAATTCGCATCCGCTTTACTAATTGCCAAGTTCGCTTGTTGGATATTTCCATAATAGTAGTGTTCCCAATGGAAATCACTTGCAACTACGTTATAAATATCATACGCTGCGTATTGACGATCAAAACCTGTAAAGGTTTGTGACCACATGTTTGCTATTCGAGCATTTTCTCCTTCAATTGGAAGAATAGACCCAGCTAATGCGGAAGTAACTATTGTTGACAAAGGTGCGTCCTCCGCCTGGTTTGGATTTTGATTCACATCAGTCATCATACTTTGACTACATGATGAGGCAACAAAAAGTGCAACCAATGCGAACGATCCTAATTTTATGTTTTTAATTTTCATAGTATCTCTTTTTTAAAATTAAAGTGAAATGTTCACACCAAATCTATATGTTCTTGTTGAAGGGTTTTGGAAATAATCTAATCCAGAACCATTGTTATCTGCTCCTGTTAATGTTTGATTAGGATCATTACCAGTATATTTCGTAAACAAGAATGCGTTATTTACAGTGAAGTAAAATTTAACTTGCTGTAAACCTAAGAAACCATTCATTTTATCTTTTCTTAAAGTGTAAGCTAATTTTATTTCTCTTATTCTATACCAACTTCCGTCTTCAACAAATTGTTCAGAAGGACCAGTGAAACCACTTCCTGTACCTGCCCAATAGAAGCTCTCATCAATAATTACGTTGTCTCCACCAAAGTTGTCTACTCTACCACGTATAGTATACGACCCGTTATCATTTTTTGCATATGGATACATTTCTTCAACTGTTAAGCCAATTGCATTTTTTAATGTTGAGGCATCTGAAGCAGAAATAGTATTAGTCATATCCGTTGCACCTGCACGACCAAAATAGGTCAAAGCACCTCGTGTTCCATTCCACATATCCATTCCAACTGCGGCATCAAATAATACATATAATTCCCAGTTTTTGTAGTTAAAGGTGTTTCCTATTCCAAATCTAAAGTCTGGGTTAGGATCACCAATAATTCCTTGTTCTGGTGCAGTAGTTGGAAATCCAAGGGCGTCCAATACAATACCATCATCTCCTTTTGTCTCACCTGCAGTTGCATCCGCTGCTCCTCTGTTCCAGGTAGAACCATAAATAACACCTAATTGTTGACCCACTATCGCTCTGGAAGAACCATCGGTAAATCCACCTAAGAAAAAGTTGTCAACTCCATTAATCTCTTCAACATTGTTTTTGTTTCGCGTGAAGTTTCCATCCACTTTCCAAGAGAAATTCTCCTTTTGCATTGCCACACCACCTAACTCAAGTTCAATACCTTTGTTAGATATTTTTGCAGCATTAGAGGTTTGTTTCCAATAACCAGCTGAAGGAGCTACATCTACTGCCATAATTAAATTATCAACCGTATTGGAGTAAAAAGTGAAGTTCGCATATAATCTATTTTTAAAGAAACGCGAATCAAAACCTAATTCCCATTCGGTTTTAATCTCTGGCTTAATATTCGGATTTCCAGCAATGGATGAAACGGCAAATCCACCACCATACCCTGATGGGAAAATAGCTGAATTCCAACCATCTGAGTATCCAAAATAATATTGAGCATCTAGCGCATTAGTTGGCGCATATAAACCTGTTGTTAAAGCGTATGCTCCCGGAGCATTACCCACTTGACCAAAGCTACCACGAACTTTAACAAACATATCTTTTGGTACAAATTTGTTCAGTTGCCATGCTACATCTACTCCAGGGTAAAATATACCATTGTTATCTGCTGGAAGCGTGGAGTATTTGTCATATCTACCAGTAAGGTTCACATAAAGTTGGTCGAAAAAAGCAAAATTAAACGAGCCGTAATATCCATTAGATAGAATTCTGGAAGATTCATTAGAAGTAATAATATTTGATCCATTACTTAATAAAGCCGGAGAATCGGGATTGATAAACCCTCTAGAATCAGCCGAAGCCGAATTACTTCTTCTATCATTAACATTAAATCCTAAAAGCGCATTTAATTTAATATCACTAGAAAGTTTAAATGTTCCTCTTCCCATTAAATCCATATTGAATTGTTGGTAATTGTATTTTTGATTAACATATCTACCCCCGCCATTAGCACCGGCCGAATAGTAATCGTAAAAATCGTCACGTTCATCAGAATACACATCCCAACCACCTCGAGCGGTTAATCCTAACCAAGATAAAGGGTTGTATTGCAATTCACCTTTTCCAATTGTTCTGTTCACATCAGAAGTGGAAGGAGAATTTCTCATCATCCAAAGTGGATTGTCATAAATTGTTCCATTTGGAGAACCTAAAGGTTGTCTATAAGCACGCGGAACGTTTTTGTAGATTGTACCGTCTGCCGCTACCTTCGTACCTTCGAAATCTTCCATATTAAAATCAGCCGCGCTACGTAACCCTCCTAAAAACAAACCATTTAAATTTGATCCAGTTTGAATCCTTCCTGATGTAGTTTTAATATATTGAGCACTTCCATTCACACTCCACTTATCGTTTAATCGAGTTGAACCACTTAATCTTACGGAGTTCTTACGGTAGTTACTATTCGCCAAAATGATACCATCTTGATTTAAGTCACTAACACTAAAATAAACTTGACCATTCGGACCACCAGAACTAATACTTACCGAGTTATCAAACGTAACACCGGTTTTGAATAGCATATCATATGGGTTGTAAACAGCGGTACTGTTTTTACCACCATGCGGGTTAGCTGAATCACCTGCCGCAATAGCATAGTACCTGTTGCCAGATACATTATCTGTAAAATAACCTTGATATCCTGGGTCGTTTGGATCTGTTATGTAAGTATCTGAACCACCTTTACGGTCGGCAATTTTATCTCCCCAAGAAAAACCACTAGTGGAAGTTCCAGAAGAAAGCATGCCATCTCCTTGTCCATACGTTTCATTAAGATCTATTTTTTTGTTTATTTGATCAAATGCTACGGCTGAGTTAATATTTACGTTAAATGTTTTTTGCGCTCCTTTTGCCCCTTTTTTAGTGGTAATAACTATTACACCATTCATTGCACGGGAACCCCAAATAGCTGCTGCTGATGCACCACGAAGCACTTCCATGCTTTCAATGTCATTCGGGTTAATATCATTTAAACGAGACTGTTGGGTTACACCCCCACCAGATCCAACATAATTGGACCCTGAACCTGCGAAACTACCATTATCCAATGGAATCCCATCAATAATAATTAAAGGTTCATTTGAACCTGTAATGGAGTTCGCTCCACGAATTTGAATTTTTGAACCAGCACCTGGATCTCCAGTAGCTTGGATGATATTAACACCTGCGGATTTTCCGGCCATGTTATTAATTAATCTAGATTCTCCATTATCCTGTAATAAAGTACCTTCAATAGTCGATTGCGAAGTTCCGAGCTCATCTTTATTTGCTTCAACACCTAATGCAGTTACTGTAACAGCTTGAAGTTCAACCCCAGCAGACATTCCTACATTCACAGTTGAACTACTTGCAACCATGGTTACGGTTTCCATACCCACAAATTTGAACACTAAGGTCTGGCCTAATGAATCAATTTGTAATTCGTACTTACCATTGACATCTGTAACAGTTCCTTTAGTTGTGTTTTCAATCACAACGGTAACACCAGGTAAGGGGGTGTTGTCTTGTTTGTCCGTAACGGTTCCCTTGACCGTAACTTGGGCAAACGTTATTGAACTAATGAGCAGTCCAATAAATAACAAAAAATAGTTTTTGTTCCTCATAGCATAGTTTTAATTATTAATAAAATAAAAAATAGTGTGTGAGCTCCTTCTTTAAATCGAAAGTTCTCTAGAATTTGAGAATTTTCTCATTCTCACCGCCTCACTTAAGAGAAATTGTTTTAGACATTCGTTTATTTCCTTTAACCAAAAAAGCACTTAAAAATGGCTTTTTTTGATTTCAAAGGCAAAATTTAAAGCTAATTTTCTAGTAATGTTAAAAATTTGTAAAGTTTTTTTACCAAAATTTAAAATTGAACTTATGATTAAAAAATTTGACCAAATAATTAATGCAGGAAAATTTTATTTGGTTTGCTTGTCAATTAATTTCACCGAAGGCCCAAAAAACAATTATACGGCTTAGAATAGAAATTACATTTTTTGAAAAGAAGGGTTTGGTTTCTATTTTCAGTCGAATATTTGGGGTTATAGAATTACATTTGTGCCCTACAAGACGTGTCCATGGATAATAAGAACAATTTGAAGGTTATATCTCCTATTTTAATTGGTTTAGCCCTTGCTATCGGCTATTTCTTGGGTTCTAGTTCGGAAGATTCAAAACAGTTTCCCGTTATTCCCGAAGTAGGTACAAACTTTAACATGTTATCAGAACTAATTAATTATATCGATGCAGAATATGTTGATACGGTTAGTCGTGACATGCTAATTGATGACGCAGTGATTTACCTGTTACAAGAATTGGATCCTCATTCGTATTACATAAAACCGGAAGAATATGCCCAAATGAATGAACCCTTGGAAGGAAATTTTGATGGTATTGGGGTACAATTCAATATTCAAAATGATACAATAGTAGTTATTGACCCTATTGTTGGTGGACCTTCTGAAAAGGTAGGGGTGAAAGCAGGGGATAGAATTATTCGGGTAAATGATTCTTTAATCGCAGGTGTGGGCATTCGAAATAGTGACGTATTAAAACTATTGAAAGGCCCAAAGGGAACAAAAGTGGATGTTACTATCGCGCGAACAGGGTCACAACCCATCGAATTTACCATAACAAGAGATCAAATTCCAATTCATAGTGTTAATTCAGCCTATATGCTCAATACTAAAGTAGGTTATGTAAAGGTAGATAGGTTTGGCGCAAATACAAATATGGAGTTTTTAGCTGCTATGAAGAAAATAAGTAGTGATGGAGCTTCTCGCGTGGTTATTGATTTACGTGGAAATGGTGGAGGATATATGAATGCGGCTACAGATATGTTGGATGCATTTTTTGACCGTGGCCAGTTATTGGTTTATACGCAGGGTAAGGCAAGAAGTAAAAGTGAGATTTATTCAAAACGCAAAGCGCTATATAAAGGTATGGAGGTGATTGTGTTGATGGATGAAAGTTCAGCTTCTGCGAGTGAGATTTTTGCGGGGGCTATTCAAGACCACGATAGAGGTATTATTGTGGGAAGAAGGTCCTTCGGTAAAGGGCTCGTGCAAGAGCAAACGGAATGGCCCAATGGTTCAGCAACGAGACTTACCATAGCGCGTTACTATACTCCGTCAGGTCGATGCATTCAAAAACCGTATGAGGAAGGAGTAAAAAATTACAATGAAGAATATTTCCACAGATATGATAGTGGAGAAATGTTTGAGAAGGATAGTATTGCTGTAGAGGATAGTAATTCGTTTAAAACGGATAAAGGGCGTTTAGTTTACGGTAGTGGAGGCATAATTCCAGATATTTTTATCCCAATTGACACCTCAGATGGCTCATCCTATTTAAATCAACTGGTATATTCAGGTATTGAATATGATTTTGCTTTCCAATATGCGGATAAAAATCGCGAAAGTTTATTGGCTTATGGCTCTTCTGAAAATTACACCAAAGAATTTATTATTTCTTCGGACATTATAAAGGAACTCGTTAGCTTAGGAGAATCCAGAGGGGTGTCTTTTGATAAAAAAGGGTACAGCCGTTCAGAGATAATCATTAAAAGACGTCTCAAGGCCTACATTGCCCGAAATATATGGAACGATGAAGGGTTTTATCCCATTTGGAATGCTGACGATGAAGCTATCAAGGCCGCAATAAATGCAAATCTAAAAGAAGTTCTAGAGGTAAATTAATTCTCTCTATTCCACTGTAACCGATTTCGCCAAGTTTCTTGGTTGATCAACATTACAATTTCTTTTAACGGCAATATGGTACGATAATAATTGCAAAGGAATAGTCGTAATTAAAGGAGTGAAGGCTTCCTCGGTTTCCGGAATTTCAATAACGTAATCCGCTAATTCTTTTAAATCCACGTCACCTTCGTTTACAATAGCAATAATAGATCCGTTACGTGCCTTGATTTCTTGAACGTTACTTACAATTTTCTCGTATTGAGAACCCTTATTTGCAATTACAACAACAGGCATGTTTTCATCAATTAATGCAATTGGACCGTGTTTCATTTCTGCCGCAGGATATCCTTCTGCATGGATGTAGGAAATCTCTTTCAATTTCAAAGCTCCTTCTAAAGCAACCGGGAAATTATACCCTCTACCTAAGTACAAGGCATTCGACATACTGGAAAATTTCTCCGTAATTTCAAGTACATTTTTATCAGATTCTAGCATTTTCTCAATCTTACTAGGAATACTGTCTAATTCGATAAGTAATCTATGGAATTCTGATTCTGAAATTTTACCTTTTTTATGGCCTAAATACAAGGCCATTAAAGTCAATACAGTTACTTGTGCCGTAAAGGCTTTTGTTGAAGCTACACCAATTTCTGGTCCAGCGTGGGTATAGGCGCCAGCATGAGATGCTCGAGCAATAGTTGACCCAACAACGTTGCAGATGCCAAAAATGGTTGCACCTTTTGATTTAGCCAGTTCAATAGCAGCTAAAGTATCGGCCGTTTCACCGGATTGAGAAATAGCAATCACAACATCATCTTCTCCAATAATTGGGTTTCGATAACGAAACTCAGAAGCATATTCCACTTCTACCGGAATACGTGAGAACTCTTCAAATAAATATTCTGCAACTAACCCCGCATGCCATGAAGTACCACATCCAATAATGATTATTCTTCGGGCATTCATAAACTTCGACTCATACTCATTCAGTCCAGCCATTGAAATAATACCTTGATCAACGAGCATTCGTCCACGTAAAGTGTCGCGAATAGACCTAGGTTGTTCGTATATTTCTTTCAGCATAAAATGGTCAAACCCACCTTTTTCTATGGCCTCTAGGTTTAATTTCAGTTTCTGAATATTCGGATCAATTTCTTCATTCCCATGAATGGTTTTCATAGAAATTCCAACACCAAGTTTGATGGTAGCCATCTCTTCATCATCTAAATACACGGCATCTTTGGTGTATTCTAAAAACGGAGAAGCATCAGAAGCTACAAAAAATTCATTTTCACCAATTCCAACCACCATTGGAGACCCCTTTTTGGCGAGAACCATTTCATCTAAAACGCCCTTCTCCATTACAGCAATCGCATACGCGCCAACCACTTGAGTCAAAGCAATTCGAACAGCATCTTCTAAATTGGCATTTTCAACTTTTTTAATCTCTTCAATGAAATTGATAAGAACCTCGGTATCGGTGTCACTTCTAAAGGAGTAACCTCTAGATATTAATTCTAATTTTAGGGAATGGTAGTTTTCGATAATACCATTGTGAATAATCACTAAATTTTTAGATTCTGAAAAATGGGGGTGAGAATTCACATCATTTGGTACACCATGTGTTGCCCAACGTGTGTGGCCTATTCCAATATTACCCGAAATATTTTTACCACTAGCTTCTTGTTCTAAATCTGCAACTTTACCTTTTTTCTTGATTACCTCTATATGATTTGGAGTGCCAAGAGCAACTCCAGCGCTATCATATCCTCTGTACTCTAGTCTTTGTAAACCTTTTATCAATATAGGATACGCTTCCCTGTGTCCTAAGTAACCAACAATTCCACACATTTCGTAATAATTTAAAGAGGGGTATAGGTAATAATTAATCGCATTTTTTTAGAACCCGGAGTTATTGGTCTTGGACCATACAAAACAGATCTATTCGCAAGTGTATTGTTTCCGAACGGGCTTATCAGAAGAATCTCTGATTTATCTTGTCCTGGAGTATAATCTTGTATGATATCTTGAACGTATTGGGTAATCAAAAATCGATAGTAAGCGCTATCGGCATTAAAAAAACCATCAATATCTCGTGTGCCTGTTTGAACTTGGTCAGGAAGAAATTCGGCAGTCCCATTTTCAAGCTTTCTACTTACGGCTAATTTAGCCAAAGGCTGATACGGTTGATTGGTGTCCACAGGAATAATTAATTCCGCTAAGTTTATGATTTTTGGGTCAGATCCAAATTTGGCAATAATGTCTTTCAACTCCACTTGAATATCCGTACCAATAGTAGCCTGTAGAAAAAGCCTATTGCTTCCTGCCGCTGTGTCGTTCAGCACATTCCCGATAGGCGCACTGGAATAATCATGAGCGAAAGTGGTAAAATTGGCGGTTAGACTATTTGCAATAAATCCAAATTTTGTGGTGTCGGTAGGGGTATGGTAATGAATGGTGACTCCGGTGAAACCACTTAAAGGATTAAAGTAAAAAATGGAACCGTTGCTATTTACAGAATTGGTTTGCAATGGAACGATGGCCAAACCCTTCATGAAGGTTACAAAATCTTCATTTGATGCATATACGGATGGATCGGCTGTTATCATTTTTTCGCCCCAAGAATTATCCAATTGAATTCTAATTTGTGGTGGTTGTGAACTATTTCCCACACGAACACTATCAAAAAGACCAACGTACCCTTCAAACTCTCCAATCATATTGGGTTGTGTTTTTACGGTGGCGTCTGAATAGTAAATGGAGTCTAAATATAAATCTTGAGCAATTTCAAATACTTGAAAATGCATGGATGATTTGGACTCAGGATCCAAATCTTTTTCTCGATACCCTCCTGTTAATCTAAAGGAAACAAAAACAGAATCTAATACGGCATCAGCAGGAAAAAGAAATCCTTCTTCTTGTAAATGATACTGAGAAAAATACGAAATATTACTTGGGCCGAAAATAGGATCTGAATACGCTCCAAGCATTCCTTCAAAACGTTCATCTGTGCGCTCGTGAGCAGCTTCAATGGTACGGGAACTAATATGGAAACTATCCGTTGTGAATAAGAAAATATCGTTATCTCCAAGTTGAACCTCCCGACCAATTAATTCCCCCTTTCTACAAGATGAACTTGCAAAGAGCAGAAAACCAAAAACTAAAATAAACGACAATCGCATGGTAATCTGGAAATTAATGATTGATAAATGAAATGGTGCGAAAAGTGATATTATTCAACTGGAATGGAGTCTAATATTTCCGTATATAATTTCTCAAATGGTTCGGCATATTCGTCCGGATCGTTTTCATGTACTAAACTAGGCAAGCCTTTTTCAGCAATAAAATTATGGACATCTTCGCTAAGGTTGTCATCACCAATAATAACAGCATCCGACAAATTAATTGCGGATTTGTGTAACCCATCATACGTAATCGTATCCAAATGACTTAAAAACTCCTCGTCTACCGCGTCAAATTGAAGTTTGCTTTTGAGGGTAGAATCTAATTCTCCATTTGGTGAATCACCAAAAGCGGAATACACTATTTTACTTTGATTAAACAGTGGGTCATCTTTGTACATGGACTTTAAATACACAGGTAAAAGCGCAGCCATCCAGCCATGACAATGAATAATGTCTGGTGACCAACCCAATTTTTTTACGGTTTCTAAAACGCCTTTAACAAAGAAAATGGAACGTTCATCGTTATCTTCAAATGCTTCTCCAAGTTCGTCAATTAAGAAGGCTTTTCTTTGAAAATACTCTTCGTTATCAATGAAATAAACCTGCATCCTTGCAGGTTGTATCGAAGCAACTTTAATGATTAACGGGTGATCTACATCATTCACCACCAAATTAATTCCAGAAAGCCGAATAACTTCATGGAGTTGATGACGTCTAGTGTTGATTTTTCCGAATCTAGGCATGAAGGTTCTAATTTCCATTCCTTTTTCCATCATTCGTTGAGGTAAGAATCTACCCAAGGTTGACATTTCACTTTCAGGAACATATGGTGTGATCTCTTGTGAAACGTACAAGACTTTTACTTTACTCATAAAACTTCTTTAATTATCCTTCTCTCCGTAAAAATTCGCACAAAAGTACTACTTTTTGTAGTGCTAATCAAGTTTTAAAATAGCTTTGCTTGTTATTTATGATTGATTTAAAGTAGTTTAACAATGCTTGTTTACAGAACTTTTAAAGAATTAGGAGAGTTTTTGGATTTGCAAAAGGAAAATGGGGCCATAATTGGCTTTGTTCCTACTATGGGTGCGCTTCACCAAGGGCATTTATCGTTACTTGAAACGAGCAAAAAACAGTGTAATATTACCTTGTGTTCGATATTTGTAAATCCAACACAGTTTAATAATACAAAAGATTTAGAATTGTATCCTAGAACTGAAGAGTCTGACTTAAAAATGCTCGAAGCGGTTCATTGTGACGTAGCTTTTTTACCAAACGTGGAGGAAGTGTATCCTTCAGGGAATATTGCTTCACCCGTTAATTTAAAAGGGTTGGATAAGGTAATGGAAGGGGCTTTTCGACCTGGTCACTTTGACGGAGTAGTTCAGGTTGTTTGGCGATTTTTTGAAGAAATACAACCAGACAAAGCTTTTTTTGGAGAAAAGGATTTCCAACAACTCGCCATAATTAAAAGGCTTGTAAAAGAAAAGAATTCCAAAATTGAAATCATTCCGTGCCCAATTTTACGCGAAAAATCGGGACTCGCAATGAGTTCGCGGAATGTACGATTGAGTGATTCAGGCCGCAGTCAAGCTGCGTTTATTTATTCGAAGTTACTCGAGGCAAAATCAGCTTCAGAAAAGCAATTACCAGCAGAAATAGTTGAAAGTGTAAAAGCAGATTTTGCACTTCGAGATACTTTTAAATTGGAATATTTTGAAATTTGTGACATCCAATTTTTACAGCCCGTTTCTTCATTTACTACACCGACAAGAGCTTTTTTAGCCACTGAAATTGAGGGCGTTCGCTTAATTGATAACATCGCACTTAATTATTAATTTGTTATTGAAACGGGAGTTTCTTCCAATACAGGGAATAATAGTAATTTTGCACAAATTTATAGGACTAGATGCAGATTGAAGTTTTTAAATCCAAAATTCACCGCGTAAGAGTTACAGAGGCGGATCTAAATTATATTGGTAGTATTACCATTGATGAAGATTTGCTCGATGCAGCAAATATGATTGAGGGTGAAAAGGTTCAGATTGTTAACATTAACAATGGGGAACGTTTGGAAACCTATACCATAAAGGGGAAACGAGGTAGTGGTGAAGTTTGTTTGAACGGACCTGCGGCACGTAAGGTGGCTGTCGGAGACATGGTGATCATCATATCCTACGGAATTATGGATTTCGAGGAAGCCAAAAAATTTAAACCATCCATTGTTTTCCCGAACGAAGACAATTCACTTAAATAAGATCTCTTGCTAAAAAAAGCAATAATTTCTACGCTTAAAGTTGGAATTCCTCTAGGTTTAGGGGCGTATTTGGTGTGGTATTTTTTTAGTACACTTTCAGTCAATGAAAAGGATCAAATTGCCGAGGCGGTTACTCAAGCCAATTATTGGTGGGTTTTACTCTCTGGTGTTCCAGCAGTGTTAAGTCACATAAGTCGCTCGTATCGATGGAAATATACGCTTGATCCACTTGGCTATAAGCCGGATAATGTAAACAGTTTTTTTTCTGTAATGATTGGCTATCTGGTGAACCTTGCGGTGCCTCGATTAGGAGAGATATCCCGTTGCGGATTCATGAATAGGTATGATAAGATCCCTTTCGATAAATTAATCGGAACGGTGATTGCAGAACGATTAGCTGATGCTATTATTTTACTGACCACCATTACAGTAACGGTCCTTATCCAATACGATTTGATAAGTGATTTCGTGAATGAATTACTATCCGATAAGTTCGGGAACATTTCCGGAACATTTGTATTGTTCGTTATGGCTGGGTTAATGATTGCAGGGTTTGTTGGTCTCTATTTAGTATACAAAATTGATTGGAAACTAAAATTCCTAGTGACCGTTCAGAATGTCATTAAAGGGGTGATTTCTGGAGTAACGTCTATACTTACCATGAAAAACAAGGGCTGGTTTTTAGCCCACACTTTTTTCATTTGGTTAATGTATTTTTTGATGTTGTACCTGAACTTTTTTGCCTTGGAAGAAACGTCATCTATTTCACTTAGCGCTGCTTTAACCGCATTTGTTTTAGGTGGATTAGCAATGGCGCTAACTAATGGTGGAATTGGCGCATACCCGCTAGCCATTCAAGCGGCATTATCTATTTACGGATTTAGCGAAGCGGCAGGTGGAGCATTGGGATGGATTATGTGGATTGCCCAAACGCTGTTAATTATTGTTTTAGGAGCAGGCTCCATGCTTTTGATGCCTATTTATAATAAACATAAGAAAGCCAAAAGTGAAGTCAATCCAGTCTAAAATATACACCCTTGCACAACTGCAAACACAAGTAGATTCTTGGAAACAGCAAAACGAAAAAGTGGTGTTTACCAATGGAGTATTTGATTTAATTCACCGGGGACATATCACATACTTGGCGGAAGCGGCTTCCAAAGGAACCAAGTTTATTATCGGACTTAATTCGGATGCATCTGTAAAAACTCTAGCTAAAGGTGCAGCTCGTCCAATTAAGGATGAAGATAGCAGAGCCATCATTTTAGCCGCAATGCAATTTGTGGATGCTATAGTTATTTTTGACGACCATACTCCCATTCATTTAATTGAAGCCCTTAAACCATCCGTATTAATCAAAGGCGGAGATTATAACCCGAATGAATCGGCCCCAAGCAGTAAAAAGTATATAGTAGGTCGAGAAGTTGTTTTAAATAATGGAGGTGAAGTATTGGTAATTCCATTTTTAGAAGGATTTTCTACCACAGCAATAGAGAAAAAAATAATTGAGGCGAATAGATTGTAACTGCTTTTTTATTTTTAGGTTAATTTTTGCCATTTTCCAAAAGTTCAATTGTTGCTATTATGTAACGCCAAAACCTTTTTATGCTGCAGAAAAAAGAACTTCCTGCTCATGGCAGGAATTAGGTTTTTGAGTCTCTGTCACTTCGAGTGATTTGAGCTTGCGAAAATTGTATCGAGAAGCACTTTACACGGTTTCTATTATCGATAGAGTTTCTACCAAACCACTCGAATTCTGCTGAGCGTTGTCGAAGTAACTGATAGCTTAAACGATTCGCCATTTCACCACGTCAACTTTTCACTAAGTAACCGCGTCACTGCAATACGGAATAACCGTATAACTACCTAACCGTTTCACCAAATAACTACGTCACCACCCGCTTTTTTCCATTTTCTATATTATTCACAAGTTTTTGTACGTAGCAAATAATCAACAAATAATAAGGTGTTCATACGGGGTTCATACGGGGATACTCCGTATATACCCTGTATATACCCCGTAGTTACCCGTATAGTTTTAAACTAATGGTCAAAGAACTGCGTTTTTGTCACTTCGAGTGACCGTAGCTTCGCGGAAGTTGTATCGAGAAGCACTTTACACAGTTTCTTTTTTTGATAGGGTTTCTACGAAATCACTCGAACTGAAAGCTACTAGATCCGAATCTTAAGAAAATGAAATGAATAGGTTTGGTGGTTAAAATCTTAGAATTAAACTAATTCTTTTCGCAGAAAAGAAAAGGGAACCTTCGCCAGAATTAGCAGTAAATTAAGCGGAATTGCCTGATTTATTTGGGTTGAAGCGTGAAGGAGTAAATCAGATAGCATGTAGCGAAAATTTATCCGTGGTCTTGTGAAGAGAAACGAAACAAGAAATTCCTTTGAAGGTTCTTGACCTTTTGTTTCGTTTTGTGTCAAGACAAAATGAAAGAAACTATTATATCACTTTCCTTTTTTGTTCGCCCAAAAAA
>JBFFMY010000060.1:0-15972 GCA_041563475.1 Salibacteraceae bacterium | reverse complement strand
TTTATAGAATCAGTTGTTAACGGCAACAAATACACATTGTCCGCAGTTACAGGATCCGTCATAATGGTTGCTGGATTTGAATTTATCAATGTAACTTCAATTCCTTCTTCTTTCAACGAACGAGCAGCTTGAGACCCTGAATAATCAAATTCACATGCTTGTCCAATAACAATTGGTCCACTTCCAATAATCAAAACTGATTTTATACTCTTATCTCTTGGCATATCTATTCAAATATTTTATCAAAATAATTCGGGCAAAAATACAATAACCCCTATGGCAACACAACCAGAATTTTAGGTTTTTCAAGCCAATTTAACCTTTGTTTTTAACGATGTTTCAACAATATTTTTATTCTACAATCCATAAAAAATAATTGTTTAAAATTTGTACCCTTTGACGCCTGAACCAATATGGCTACTTTCGTACAGATGAACACAACAAAATTCCTTGAATTAGGAAACACCAAGCTAGAGTATTTCGTTTTTGGTACCGGAAAAATTCCTTTACTCGCCTTTCATGGGTTTGGTAGACATGCGAATGATTTCATAGTATTTGAAAATTCATTCGGTAAAAAATACACCCTTTACGCCTTTAATCTGTTTCATCATGGTGGAAGCCAATACCCAGAAGATCGCGTGGAACAAGACACCTTTACCAAACATGAATTCAAAGAAATGTTTACTCATTTTTTCACGGATAAACAAATCTCTAAAGCTGGAATTATGGGCTACAGCTTGGGAGGGAAAATTGCGCTTATGTTTACCGAAATATTTCCTGAAAAAGTCGAATCGCTTTGGCTGTTTGCCCCAGATGGAATCAAGAAAAATTTCTGGTACTTTATCGCGAGTAATACATGGATTGGAAGAAGTGTGTATAAATACTTTTTAGACAATCCCTACTTGTTTTTTAGCATGGTGAATGGAATGCATAAAACAAAACTCATTAATGATAAAATTAAAAAGTTTGCCATGAACAACATGGATAAAAAAGAAAAACGCGAACTGGTATATAAGGTTTGGCTTACCTTTAAAGATACGAATCCAAATATGCGTTTATGCATCCAGAATATTAAAAATCTTAACATTCCTGTTTACCAATTTTTTGGAAAAAATGATAAAGTAATAAAACCGGCACTTGGAGACTGGTTTAGTAAAAAAATTGATCAAGAGAACAACTTTCATATATTACAAGCAGGGCATATATTGTTAACCGAAAAAACAGCTAATTACATTAAAAAACTAGGGATTATTTAACAAAAAAAGACCGAACTCTATTGAGAACGGTCTTTTAAATTCTTTAATGAAAAGAAATATTACCTAGCGCTTGTGTCTTGGTTCATCTGAAACAGAAATTCTTTTTCTTCCTTTAGCTCTTCTACGCGCTAAAACTCTACGACCATCTTTCGATGACATACGCTCGCGAAATCCGTGTTTGTTTTTACGTTTTCTTTGTGAAGGTTGAAATGTTCTTTTCATAATTTATATTTTTCCTTTGCATTTCTCATTAAAACGCAAAATTGTGTTGTTCAAATTTTGGTCTGCAAATGTACTGTAATTTCTTTTTTCTGCAAGTTAAATTTGAAAATTATTTTTCATCCTTTTTAATTCATTTCTATTCCATCCAATTTCTCGGGTATTACCTACTATATCTAATTCCTGTTTACATTTGCTCAACTAAAAAATCAAATTGTGTTTTCACCAAAAAAGAAGAAAAAAAGCAAAATAATACTAAAAAAAGGTGCTTGGAAAAAAGCATTCCGAATTTTTGGTTATTTCAAGCCCTACAAATTAAAATTTGGATTCGGAATGCTCATTCTTATTGTGGCAAGTTCCTTATCCATGCTCTTCCCTGCTTTGGTAGGTAAATTGATTGACGCGGTTAATGGTCAGTCCGTTGATTTTTTGGGTTACACTTTTATAGGGATTGATTCGCTCGCTTATGCTTTACTTCTGTTATTTTCAATTCAAGCCATTTTTGCTTTTTTACGAATTTACTTATTTAACGATGTTACCGAGCGGGTCTTGATGGCATTACGAAAAGACACCTATGAACATGTCCTAACGCTACCCATGACATACTTTTCTTCCAAACGTGTGGGTGAATTGAACAGTAGGATTTCGAGTGATATTAGTCAAATTCAAGAAACATTCACCATCGTAATTGCGGAATTGATTAGGCAATCGTTAACACTTATAATTGGTATTACAGCGCTAACACTGTATTCATATAAGCTAACTCTAATAATGTTAGGATCTCTTCCAGTTGTTATTATTGTGGCGGTTCTTATTGGAAAAAAGGTTAAAACTTACTCAAAAAACACCCAGAAAATGGTTTCCGAATCGAACGTAATTGTGGAGGAAACATTAACCGCAATACAAAGTGTAAAAGCATTTGCAAACGAATTTTTTGAAGTTAATAGATACCAGAAAAAAGTAGAGGAAGTTAGACAAGTTGCCATGAAAGGAGTTTATGCCAGAGCTTTTATGAGTAGTTTTATCATCTTCGCCATTTTTGGTGCTTTTATCCTTGTTATATGGCAAGCCGCTAAGCTCATGGAAACAGGTGAAATGAGTAATGGCGATTTAACCACATTTTTATTTTACACCATTTTTGTTGGTGCCTCCATTGGGGGCGCTGCTGATTTGTATTCACGACTACAGAAAGGTGTAGGGTCTACGGAGGATTTGCTCGATATTTTTGAAGAAACTCCCGAATCCATTAATATTCATTCTAAACCCGAAAAGTTAACGCATTTAAATGGGCAAATAACTTTTGAAAAAGTTTCATTTCACTATCCTTCTCGTCCTGAGATGGAAGTCTTAAAAGGCATTTCATTTACTGCCAAAAAAGGAGAACGAATTGCCTTGGTCGGTCAATCAGGAGCAGGAAAATCTACTTTAGTCTCCATGATTTTACGATTTTACGATCCTGTTTCTGGAAATATTTTATTGGATGATAAAAAATTAAATTCGTACAAACTATCGGAACTACGAAACGAAATGGCCATCGTTCCTCAGGAAGTCATTCTTTTTGGTGGGAATATTCAAGAAAATATCGCCTACGGAAAACCAGAAGCAAGTTTAGAAGAAATCAAAGAGGCCGCAAAAAAAGCAAATGCATTGGAGTTTATTGAGTCGTTTCCAGAAGGCTTCAATACGGTTGTGGGTGAGCGGGGGATTCAACTTTCTGGTGGACAAAGACAACGGATTGCCATTGCTCGAGCCGTTTTAAAAAACCCAACAATTCTTATATTGGATGAAGCTACTTCTTCTTTGGATAGCGAATCAGAACGGTTGGTTCAGGATGCATTAGACAAATTAATGCAAAACCGAACGTCAATTGTTATTGCCCATAGACTTTCAACTATTCGCCAAGCGGACCAAATTTTAGTTATGAAAAATGGCGAAATTGTGGAAAGAGGCACTCACCAAGAATTGGTTGAATTAGAAAATGGAACTTACAAGAATTTGAACGAATTGCAATTAGAAATCGGTTAGGCTTACACCAAACCCTTCCTATAATCTAGTACTTTGATTTTGAATAAATTCTTTTAAAGTAGGGAGCTTCTCATCTTTTGGGGCAAGTTTAACATCCTTCAAATCAATTCCCCAATCAATATTTATTTCTGGGTCGTTGAAGAAAATACCGCCTTCGGATTGTGGTGCGTAATAATTATCCACTTTGTAGAAAAATTCTGCGGTCTCACTTAGTACTACAAATCCATGTGCAAACCCTTTAGGTACAAAAAATTGACGCTTATTTTCCTCACTTAATTCAATGGAAATATGTTCTCCGAAAGTTTCAGACCCCTTTCTTAAATCAACAGCAACATCCAAAACCGTTCCTTTTAAAACCCGAACCAATTTAGCTTGAGCATCCTCTCCTGTTTGAAAATGTAAACCCCGCAATACTCCATAGCTAGAAAAGGATTGGTTATCTTGAACAAAATCCACGGAATAGCCTACTTCTTTAATAAATTGTTTTTGACTAAAACTTTCAAAAAAATACCCTCTACTATCTCCAAATACTTTTGGTTCAATAACGTAACATCCCTTAATTTTTGTTTCGGTAAATTTCATTATCGTTCTAAAATATTTAATAAATATTGCCCGTAACCACTTTTTACGAGTGGAATAGCAAGTTCTTTCAGCTGATTAGAATCAATATATCCCATTCTATATGCTACTTCTTCAATACTCCCAATCTTTAACCCTTGTCGATCTTCTATAACTCGAACAAACTCACCTGCCTGCATTAAGGAATTAAAAGTTCCAGTATCTAACCAAGCGGTACCTCTGTCTAAAACCGAGACTTTAAGTTTTCCGCGTTTTAAATACTCCTGATTTACCGTAGTAATTTCTAACTCCCCCCTAGGACTTGGTTTAATAGTTTTTGCAATTTCAACTACGTCATTATCATAAAAATAAAGACCAGGTACAGCATAATTTGATTTTGGATTCTCTGGTTTTTCATCGATAGATATAACGGACCCATCCTTATGAAAATCTACAACTCCATAACGCTCAGGATCATTTACGTAATACGCATATACAACTCCTCCATCCGGATTACTATTTCCTTGAAGTATTTTACTCATACCAGAACCGTAGAAAATATTATCCCCTAAAACCAAAGCTACCTTTTCCTTTCCAATAAATTTTTCACCAATGATGAACGCTTGGGCCAAACCATCTGGTGATGGCTGTTCAGCATACTCGAATTTGCATCCCAATTGAGATCCATCACCCAACAATTTTTTGAAGAAAGGTAAATCATAGGGAGTGGAAATAATCAAAACCTCACTTATACCTGCTAACATAAGTGTTGATAACGGATAATAAATCATGGGTTTATCGTAAATAGGCATCATTTGTTTACTCATGGCTAGAGTTAAAGGATGCAATCTCGTACCAGAACCTCCAGCTAATATAATTCCTTTCATAATTTTTTATTTCGGACAATTGTAATTGTAAGCCTTTTGCAAATATAAATCCATCGCAGGTTCAGCAAAGCACATACGAGTTTAAACACTCAATGTTTCTACTATTTATTATTAAAGTAGGATTTCCTGTAAGGAAATTTAGTTTTTTCAATACGGAACAAAAATGAGTTTTTTTGTTTCAAAAAAGTCTTCCTCAAAATAATCTGAGAGTGCTATTTCCTGATACGGAGCTTTTATTTCCCTCATTTCATCATCCAAATCGCCTCCCTTAAGAGCGTATATACCATTGTTTAATCCTGATAATCTTGGAGCGTCTAATTTTTGATGTACCCAATGCCTAAATGGTTTCATTCGGGTTACCGCTCGACTTATAACAACATTAAATTGTCCTTTGATATTTTCCGCCCGATCGTGATACCCTTTTAGATTGGTTAGTCCAATTCCTTCCGCAACGCCATTTACAACTTTGATTTTTTTACCGATAGAATCTACCAAAGTAAACTCCGATTCCGGAAACATTATGGCTAAGGGGATGCCTGGAAATCCTCCTCCACAACCAACGTCTAATACTTTGGTTCCTTTTGGGAATTTGGTGAATTTCGCAATGGCTAAACTATGCAGTACATGACGTAAATACAATTCTTCAATATCCTTTCGTGAGATTACATTTATTTGAGAATTCCATTCACTATACAAGGAATACAGATCGTTAAACTGTTCGGATTGCTTTGTTGTTAACTCAGTAAAATATTTTTCTATAATGTCATACCCATTCATACTGCAAATGTAATCTTCCTTATATTTCAACAAAAAAATAGCCCCTCGCTGTTTCCCAACAACCAGGGGCTCAAACCTACTATACTAATCGTTTAGTAATTCGCCATCAACTGAGGTGAATCTACCATAATATCTTTTAAAAGTCCTTTTGCTCTATGTAATCGAGCTTTTACCGTTCCAATTGGAATTTCCATTTTCACAGAAATTTCAGCATAACTTAATTCTTCAAAATACCGTAATTGAATTAAATCTTTGTAAATCCCTTTTAATTGTTGTACCAAACCTTGAACTAGTGACTCTTTCTCATTTTTTTCTAATCTATCTTGAGCACTTAAACCTGTACAGGCGATCTCCATATTTTGGAATTTACCATTGGTATTCATTACTTCATCCATCGACAAGATTTCAATTTTCCTTTTTCGAAGAGAATCAATGGTATGATTTAAGCTGATTCGTTTCAACCAAGTACTAAAGGCGAAATTTGGCTGGTATAAATCCAACTGTTCAAATGCCTTAGCCATTGACTCTAGCATCAAATCGTTTGCTTCCTCTGGGTTTTTAACTAACTTTTGAATCTCAAATTGTATATTCTTAGAATACAAGTTCATCAATTGCCCAAAAGCACGCTGGTCGCCATTTTTTGCACTCAAGATTAGTTCATAATCTCGTTTTGCTTTTACTGTCAACATAATTCAATAATTGTGTGAATAAGCGTACTTTTATATCATAAGCAATTTTATATTGAGGTGTAATTTACAGTTATTTTCAAGACAAAGGTAACTAGATCCAACGCCTACGTTGGTCTTCATTAACAATATTTAAGATTGTTACCCAAGGGTAAAAGAACATTAATCCTAATTCTAAAACAAAGCTCCACAGGAATAAATCGAGAACATTTAATCTTTTCATGCCAAAAAATTGAATTATTCCTTGAATAAAAATTTTAAATGCGTATAAACCCATAACTACTGGAAATGCATAATTCAAACAAAGTAAAATTACGAATGAAATATTCAGTATGTACTGACTTAAGGGGAATAACCCGAGTAAAATTTTATGCGCTACCTTGTATTTGGGAGCAGTGGTTAGATGTCTTCTTTTTTGATATTCCCATTGGGAATACGTATCCTTTGAAATGGAATACACATGGGTCTCAGGTTCAATCTCAATTCCCGTATTCTTTGAAGTAGCAACCTCATTAACAAATAAATCATCATCACCAGAAACCACATTTAAGTGAGACGTAAAACCTTTGGCTCCAAAATACAAAAACGATTGATACGCTAAATTCCTTCCAATTCCCATATATGGTACTCCTGCCAATGCATAGGTTAAATATTGAATTGCTATTTTGTAGGTGTCAAACCGGATAAATTTATTTAGAAGCCCTTTTTCCTTTTTATATGGACCGTATCCCAAAATAATTTTTTTATACATCAGGCCCTCCGCCATTTTTCGAAGCCACTGATCTGAAACAGGGTAACAATCAGCATCGATGAAAACAAGTTTAGGATATTTGGCAGCTTTTATTCCGATGGTAACCGCGTATTTTTTTCCACCCTCAAATTCCCCATTTTCAACTAACTTACTTCTTCTAAAATTAGGGTATTTCGCCTCATATTCTCTAAGAACATCAACGGTATCATCCACGCTACAATCATCTACAACAATAACCTCAAACTCTATATCCTTTTGCTTCATAATAATCGGCAAGTGCAAACGAAGCATTTCAGCATCATTTCGCGAGGCAATAATTACCGATACTGGATCCGGTTGTACTTCTACTGTACCCGGTTTGTACCAAAGTAACCGACTAAAAAAGAATAAATAATAAAATAAAAATAAAACCAGTCCAGCACCAAAAACCCACAGAAAAATGGCATTATATCCAAATTGGGAAATGTTGAAAAACGATAAATATGGTTCTAATTCTTCCAATGATTCTTTAACAAAAGATGTTTCAAAAATAAGAGTTGCATAAGGCGTAGGTATAGCGTTAGATTATCTTTGCCACCAACTTTTCAACAAACCATTAGTTGGTGATTTAACAGTAAACCAAATTTTATGAATTTTGATATCAAGGTAAAAGATAAAGGGTCGAAAGCAAGAGCTGGGGTACTTACCACGGATCATGGGGAAATTCAAACTCCAATTTTTATGCCTGTCGGAACTGCTGGAACTGTTAAGTCTGTTCACCAAAGGGAATTAAAGGAAGATATAAAAGCACAAATAATTTTGGGCAACACGTACCATTTATACTTGAGACCTGGTCTTGATACCATTTCAAAAGCTGGTGGGTTGCACAAATTCATTAATTGGGATTTACCAATATTAACGGATAGCGGAGGGTATCAAGTATACTCCTTAGCAGGACGAAATAAAATTAAGGAAGATGGGGTCAAGTTTGCTTCACATATTGATGGGTCAAAACATCTATTTACCCCAGAGAACGTAATGGACACGCAGAGAATAATCGGAGCCGATATCATAATGGCCTTTGATGAATGTACACCATACCCCTGTGAATACCATTATGCAAAAAACTCGATGCATATGACCCATAGATGGCTAGATAGATGCATAAAACGATTTGATGAAACCACCAATAAATACGCTCATAATCAAGTTTTATTCCCAATAGTTCAAGGAAGTACGTATAAGGATTTACGTATCCAATCTGCCGAATACATTGCCTCCAAAGGAGCTTTTGGAAATGCTATTGGAGGACTTTCCGTTGGTGAGCCCCACGAAGAAATGTACGCTATGACAGAGGTGGTTTGTGACATATTACCGGAAGATAAACCACGGTATTTAATGGGAGTTGGTACTCCTGAAAATATTTTAGAATCCATAGCCTTAGGTGTGGACATGTTTGATTGTGTAATGCCAACGCGAAATGCACGAAACGGACAGTTATTTACAAGAAAAGGAATAATTAACATCAAAAACAAAAAGTGGAAAAATGATTTTTCACCTATTGATCCAGACGGAACTACTTATGTAGATCAATTTTATTCAAAAGCGTACTTACGCCATCTTATTCATTCAAAAGAAATTTTAGCTGCTCAAATTGCATCTATTCATAACCTAGGGTTTTATTTATGGTTGGTAAATGAATCCAGAAATCAAATACTTCAGGGTACCTTTGTGAACTGGAAAAAAGAAATGGTTAAAAACGTTACACAAAGATTGTAAGTTGAAAAAGCTCGATATCTATATAATAAAAAAGTTTCTCACTACATTTTTCTTCATCTTGGGAATAATGATGGTCATTGCCATCGTATTTGATGTTTCGGAAAAGTTGGATGATTTTCTAAAACATGACGTGGGTATCGAAGAAATTGTGTTCAATTATTATTTGAATTTCGTTTTCTTTTACGGAAACTTATTTAGCCCACTTTTAATTTTCCTCTCCGTAATAATTTTCACTTCCAGTATGGCGTTTAAAAGTGAAATAATTGCAATTTTAAGTTCGGGGATTTCCTTTAATAGATTACTACTCCCCTATTTTATTACCGCTACATTTTTAGCTATAATTTCATTTTATTTTAATCATTTTGTAGTTCCAAGAGCGAGTAAAGAAAGATTAGAGTTTGAATTAGCCTATGTGGGTTACCATGCCAAAAACCCTCATAAAAACTTACACAAACAAATAAAACCAGGAAATTTCATCTACGTTGAAAATTACAATGTGGAAAGAAATATTGGGTACAAATTTACCTATGAAATTATTGGTGACAGTGGTCTAGAATACAAACTCTTAGCTGATTATATTCAATGGGATACAACGCTAAACCAATGGCAGCTACGTAATTATTTTACGCGCGAATTCATCAACGGAAAGGAGTTTCTAACCTCGGGTAAAACACTAGATACTACTATGGTTTTCGGTCCAGATGAATTTGAACATAAAGATTACAACATAGCTATGATGACCACCCCAGAGCTAACCGAATTCATAAAAGATGAAAAACTTAGAGGGTCTGAATTGATTTCTTTATATCAAGTAGAAAAAAATCAGCGTTCTGCCATGCCCGTAGCAACATACATTTTGGTATTAATAGGTGTTTCTTTTGCGAGCAGAAAAGTAAGAGGTGGAATTGGGTTGCATCTAGCTATAAGTGTGGCTATCAGTTTTATTTACATTTTTGCGATGCAAGTCACAAAAGTTTACGCTGTAAAAGCGGGTTTAAACCCGCTTTTAGCGGTATGGATTCCAAACATATTTTTTGGCTTATTGGGTATTTACTTCTATTATCGCGCACCGAAATAAATAAAACTATAAAAGAGGTCTGATATTTTTAGAATACGTATTTTCGATAATTAATAATTTTTACAAATTATGGCATCATATTTAGAATTTGAAAAACCAATTGCTGATTTAGAAGAGCAATTAACTAAAGCACTTGAAATAGCTGAAGTTGGACAAGTTGACGCGTCTCAAACCATTAATGATTTAAAGAAAAAAATCAACGAAACCAAAAAAGATGTGTATTCTAAATTAACTCCTTGGCAACGTGTTCAAGTTTCTCGTCATCCGGAACGTCCATACACATTAGACTATATTACTGGAATGACTGATGGTAATTTTGTTGAGTTTCATGGAGATAGAAATGTAGCTGATGATAAAGCAATTGTAGGTGGATTAGGTTCTATTGATGGTAAATCCTATATGTTTATTGGGCAACAAAAAGGAATAAATACAAAAATGCGTCAATACCGAAATTTTGGTATGGCGAACCCAGAAGGGTACAGAAAAGCCTTACGTTTAATGCGTTTGGCTGAAAAATTTAATAAACCAATCATTACTTTAATTGACACTCCAGGAGCATATCCGGGACTTGAGGCTGAAGAAAGAGGTCAAGGAGAAGCAATTGCAAGAAACTTAATTGAAATGTTCCAAATTAAAGTGCCAATTATGTGCATTATAATTGGCGAAGGGGCATCTGGTGGGGCACTTGGAATTGGCATCGGAGATAAAGTTTTAATGCTAGAAAACACTTGGTATTCTGTGATTTCTCCAGAATCATGTAGCTCTATTTTATGGAGGTCATGGGAACACAAAGAAAAAGCGGCAGATGCATTAAAGTTAACAGCAAAAGATATGCTGAAAAATAAACTTATTGACGGAATTATTAAAGAACCATCTGGCGGGGCCCATTCCAATAAAATTGAAATGGTGAAACGTGTTAAAAAAGAAGTAATTAAAACTATTGGGGCTCTGGAAGAATTAGAACCAGAAGTTTTGATTGAAAACAGAATAAATAAGTTTTGTGATATGGGAGTTTACGCTAGTTAAGCTCTTCATTTCAAAATATTTTGTTATACACATTTGTTCATAAGCCATATGAACAACTTGTGAAGAAATGTTTTTTTCATTACTGGAAAAAACCATAATCGCAAACCATAAATTTGTATTAAATAGCATTAATGAACGAACAATTTACAGGTACCACATTTAAGAAATCAGTTGCGTCAAAACCTTCCCCTTTTGGGATGGAATTAGGTAAGATTCCACCCCAAGCACTCGATTTAGAAGAAGCCGTGTTAGGCGCTCTTTTATTAGAAAAGGAAGCCGTAAACGATGTTATTGATATACTTCAACCTGATTCGTTCTATAAAGATTCTCATCAAAAAATTTATGCCGCTATAAAAGAGCTTTTTGGGGATGGAAGTCCAATAGATTTACTCACCGTTACAGATAAACTTAGAAAATCTAGTCAACTAGATTTCGTTGGCGGCCCGTACTATATTTCACAACTTACCAACCGTGTTGCTTCTGCTGCAAATATTGAGTTTCATGCTAGAATTATTGCCCAAAAACATATACTTAGAGAATTAATTAGAATTTCAACGAATACCATTACAAAAGCCTTTGACGATTCTACAGATGTTTTTGATTTATTAGACGAAGCCGAAGGAAATTTATTCCAAGTTGCAGAGTCCAATATTCGAAAAACTGGTGACAATATGGGTTCTCTAGTTCGCCAAGCATTGTCTAGAATAGAGGAATTAGGTCAAAGGGATGAAGGAATTAGCGGGGTGCCAACAGGTTTTAGGGATTTAGATGAAATGACCTCTGGACTTCAACCTTCGGATATGATTATTTTGGCAGCAAGACCGGCCATGGGTAAAACTTCTTTTGCTCTAACACTTGCAAGAAATACCGCCTCATTTGGGAAGGCCGTAGCTGTTTTTTCTTTGGAGATGTCTTCCTTACAACTGGTGACTCGTTTAATTTCATCCGAAACCGGATTAACATCTGATAAACTTCGTAAAGGGAAGTTAGCCGACCATGAATGGGAACAATTGACATCCAAGGTAGATGAATTAACCAAAGCTCCTATTTTCATTGATGATACACCAGCCATTTCCATTTTTGAATTACGGGCAAAATGTAGAAGGCTAAAATCAAAGGAAGATATTCAACTTATTGTAATTGATTATCTTCAATTAATGACTGCTGGTGGAAAAGGTGGAAATCGTGAACAAGAAATTTCTACTATTTCAAGGTCTCTTAAAGGTTTAGCAAAAGAGCTTAACGTACCAGTAATGGCTTTATCTCAGTTAAGTCGTCAGGTGGAAACTAGAACCGGACATAAACGCCCAATGCTTTCTGATTTGAGAGAGTCTGGTGCAATTGAGCAAGATGCTGATATTGTGATGTTCCTTTATAGACCAAGCTATTATGGTTTTACAGAAGATGAAGAAGGAAATTCAGTGGAAGGTATTACCGAATTAATTATTGCCAAGCACCGAAATGGTAAAGTGGATACGGTTAAATTGAAATTTATTGATCATTTAGCAAAATTTGTAAATAACGACTATAACGAAATGTCGTTCGCCACATCTCTACCTAATTCTGACGAATTTGGTGGTGATTATACCGTTTCCAGTAGAATGAATGATGACATCCCTCCTGTGGATGATGATTTAGCACCTTTTTAGAATCTTCGATTTGACAAAAAACGTAATTACCATAATTTCTTTATTACTGATTTCAGCATCTTCATTTGCGAGTTACATTTTAATTCCAATGGATGAATCATCTCAGAAAAATCACCTTAAAGCATATGGAATTGCCTTTTGGGTTTTAGAGCAAGAAGTGGAAGTGGAATGGCTTCTAAATTACAGAGGCGGAAGTTTTTTGATTAAGAATTTAAAACCCATAGAAACTGAATGCACTATTCGAGGCGTTTCATATTCCATAATTTCTGATGCCCAAGCCATTTCTATTAAGCAAGAAATTGCCCAACCCACGGTAAATATGGACGTAATGAAGTTGGAGAAAGTTCCGAAAATTGCGGTTTATTCTCCGAAAAACAAACTTCCCTGGGATGATGCCGTTACTCTTGTTTTAACGTACGCTGAAATTCCTTATGACATAATTTATGATAAAGAAATAATCGAGGGTAAACTATATTTATACGATTGGTTACATATGCATCACGAAGATTTCACCGGACAATACGGGAAATTCTATTCCGCATACAAAAATGCTAGTTGGTATAAAGAACAAGTTTCTAACTCTGAAAAATCTACAACTGAATTAGGTTTTTCAAAAGTATCTCAATTAAAATTGCAAGTTGCTCAAAATATTAAAAACTACATTATTGGTGGTGGGTTTTTATTTTCAATGTGTTCAGGAACAGATTCTTATGATATTGCACTTGCCGCACAAAACACAGATATATGCGAACGAATGTATGATCATGACCCTGCTGCCCCTAATGCCCAATCTTTATTAGATTTCGATCAAACCCTGGCTTTCACTAATTTCACTTTGGTCACCAACCCCTTACAATACGAATATTCCAATATTGATGCAACTCCTATTCATTCCCGAACACCTGAAACTTCTGATTTGTTCACTCTTTTTGATTTCTCAGCAAAATGGGATCCGGTTCCAACAATGTTATGTCAAAATCATACACGTGTACTCAAAGGATTTATGGGTCAAACAACTGCGTATTACAAAAATGTGATTAAACCAGAAATTTTGCTAATGGGTGAAAATAAAAGCCTCAATAGCGCGAAATACATACATGGTACTTTGGGAAAAGGTCAATGGACATTTTATGGAGGGCATGATCCTGAAGATTATCAGCACCTTGTAGGAGATCCTCCTACGGATTTAAACCTACATCCAAATTCTCCAGGTTATAGACTTATTTTAAATAATGTATTATTTCCTGCTGCTAAGAAGAAAAAACAGAAAACCTAGTTAAAGAAATCCCATCTTACCCCGAACGAAAATCCAAAATCTTGCATGGGATAATATGGAGTCATCATATAACTCTTGTCCAACACTAATTGCCCTAGATTTTGAAACTTTACGAAACCTTGGGCACTTTTTATTCTGGCACTAATATAAAAATCGACATAAGGATAGTTACCTACATTATAGTCATTTTGATATACAAATGATCTTGTGAATGGTGCATAATAATTGGATGCATAGGACGAGTTTTGCCAATAATCAATTCCATATCTCAACTCCATTGCCTTATCAAACACATACCTTTGGTAATAAAAAGAAATATTCCATGTCCATTCAGGAATATTTACTGGAGTCCCAGAGTCTACATTTTGATAAGTGATACCAAATTTTAAGTGATAAGATTTAACCTTTATATGCTGATTTAAATTCACTTCATAATGCATAAATGCTTTATCATATTGGATTGGCAAAGTATTAGAACCGTAATAAACATAATTATTAATATTCTTAGCCACACCAGTAAATTCAAAACCAATACTATCCATGGATAAACCCAGTTTTACAAGGTTCATAGAAACATATTGGAACCTATTATCCCACGAAATATTAGATCCATCATAGCGCAAGAATTTGTAATCGGGTAGAGACTTAATAGATTGAAAATCTGCTAAAACTTGGAGCATTGTATTGGGTATATTTCGTTTCACATTTAAGCCAAAAAAATGCCCATTTGAATTGTATCCTGCAATTCCAATTTTACCATTCAAATTAAATATAAACCCTTTTAAATGGAAATTAAATAATTTACTTTGAAGACTATGAGATATAATCGAAGAATCTGATTTCAAAGTTTCCGCTTTGTATCCATCCAATCCATATCCAAATCGCAAATCAATTTTTTTATTTTTACTAACGAACTTAGCGGTTAAAGCATTTTCAATACCAAATAAATGTGATCGATCAGAAATAGAAACAGAATCAGGAATTACTAAATCCCAATTAGAAAAGTACATACTGTCTACCGCATCATTTTGATACCACAAATCATTTATAAATCCTACATTGTCTAGGGTCAAAAAAACACCAGAATACATATCATGAAGTGAGTCTGGAGTTCCAAATCGATAAAATTGAGATACTTCAACTTTCCTTTGATCATACCTGTTTTGTGATTCTGAATCGAACCATACCTGAACATTTAGTTTGTCAGAGTTTAATGCGTTTAGATATAAACTATCCCCTTTAATCCCTCCATTTTCACCGCTTTGACCAGATATAACAGAAAATTTAGCAAAATAACCATATTTATTTCCGTTTGATTTAAAACTGTTTTGAACGCTAAAACTTTTACTGGTATTTTTCTGGTTAAGATAAAAACCATCCGAACCAAAAGTTTCCAATTGGATAGCCATATTCATTCTAGCACTAATGTTTTGCGTAAAGAATAAATTGAAATTCTGATACTTCTTTGGTCCTCCTAAATAGGCTATTCGTGCAAAAGGAATATTCGTATCATAAATCCTTCCTTTTAATGCCTTTTCATGAATTGGAAAAAATGAATTTTCTCCATGATTAAATTTGAAATCAATATTTTCAAGTCCCATAGGAGACATGCTACTTCCATGATTGCCTAATGAAATAATTTTATCGGAACCATCGAGTTCAAAATGATGAAAATTTTGCAGGGTTGAATCAATAGGGTTATATTCAATTTTCACACTTAAATCTCCATCAAAATCAGATTCCTTAATCTGTTTAACAGTCTCTATTTCTTGTGAATACAGACTCCAAGAAATAAGCAAACTTCCTAATAATAATAGTGATTTCAAGGTAGCAACGATACAAAAAAAGAATGAGTTAGGGGCAAAAAAAAAGGTGTCAATTTATAAAATTGACACCTTTCAAAAATTGGCAACGACATACTCTCCCGCCTTGTAGGGCAGTACCATCTGCGCTGGTGGGCTTAACTTCTCTGTTCGGAATGGAAAGAGGTGATCCCCACCGCTATAGTCACCATAAACTATTCAAT
>JBFFMY010000059.1:0-16359 GCA_041563475.1 Salibacteraceae bacterium | reverse complement strand
GATGCTGCAGGTGAATATCCAGACTTTGATATAGCAGTTACAGCATGTGCTGATGATGCAGATTGTGATTCTGAACTAACTATTAACACGAGTACTATCTGTGAAATTAATGAGAAATTATTATTACGAGATTTGAGTCCAGGTGGACAATATTTTGATAATACCCCTAAAAAATATGTAATTAATAATACAACTGGTGTTTTTACAGGTTCTGATGGTCTAAGAGTAATTGAGGATGATTATTACTCATGTACGAGTTGTAGTACTCCTATAATCAACCAATGGTTAGTTACAAATGCAAGTTCTTTGTTGCCAACATTGGTGCCGCCAGCTAGTTATGGTAGTTCAACATTTGCGAATTGGGATGACGTACGAGATAACTGGGATGATTCTTATGCAGATTTGTTATTGGAAATGCATCCTGAGTATGATTATTATAAATTTCATTGTGTTGATGGAGAAATCACCATGTATGAACTTAATAATCCAGTAAATGTGCCTATGTCTGTCTTTAATAATTATCGTAAACAAATGTACCTGAGCTCAACTAATTCAACAGCAAACTATACAGATGCGGGAAGCAACACTTATTATTTAGCTTTGCCAACGGTTGAAAACGAGTTTTTAAATACTTCTTTTCCTAATTACTATAAATCTGATTTTAATCCAAGTAATAATAATTTTGCTTTAAACGGAACAATAGATCCTTTACTTGGTAATGTACAGCATTTATATGGGGTGTTTCCAAATTATATTTCGGTAAATATTCGGAGTCACATTAATACTAAATTGGAAAATTTCATTGATGTTGGTTCTGGTATTCATCATTCTATTTGGTTTATTTTAGACCATGCCCCTTGGGATGTTGTACACGCTAATTTCAGTGGGTATTCTGATGCAACTAAAGCACTGTATACCTCAATTCATGGCAGCACGAACGCTGCTGGAACTGGTTCAAATGGAGATGGGTTATTAGATTTAGGAATGACAGAATATGAATATTTTAGATCTGTATATGATTTTTACCGAGAATATTTTATTTACCAATATTACAACTACAACAGTAATCTATCACCTAACTCTTATATTCCTTGGGTGAGAGACGCAAACAAATACACAGGAAATGTTGAGAGTTGGTCATCAAACTCGTATTTGACGCCAACTACCGATGATGATTACCAACTACATTTTATTGAAGACCCAATTTTTGCAGGAATCTATGAAGATTCATATACGAGTTCGTTTTCTGCTTTTGACCCAACCGCTGGGGTAGTTTCGGGAACCACCTACGTAGGAACAGAATTTGAGAAATACATTGATGCCCTTTTATATCAAAATTCTGTCGGAACAGTCTCAAATTGGATGGCTCAACTTGAAACTTCATGTCAAAGCACTTTGCCATCAAATATGGAGGATTTAAGATTGGATTTATTAGAGGTTTGTTTTGCTGGGGGAAATCAAGCTCAAGATGCAATAATTGATCATTATGATGGTACAACTGTATTAAATGCATACGATTTGAGTCGGTATCAGTTTGGTTCTTCCTCGGGAATGTCTACTTTAATCAACCCAATTAACCTTTCAGCTGGGCCATATAACGGAAATTCAGTTAATGGAACAACAGCATTATTAGCATTATACTCAATAGGAAGTTGTTCTAGTGTAATAGATGTCCCTGTTATACCATCTGGCGGTTTTGGTACTTTGACTCCTGTGGCATGTAATGCGGATAAAATGGAAACTTGGTATAATACTCAGTTTTCATCGGCAATATTTGAATCAAACCCCAATTTAGTTGGTTACAGCACCACCGTTTCTAACCTTGCGAGTTTTTATAGTTGTACTTCTGCTCAGGTTGAATCATGGTTAGATGTTGCCTTAACTGGACAAGGGTCTTTTAGAAAAGACCCTAATGATGCCAATCAGACCTCGTGGATAGACTTTCCGAATGAATTTGAATGTTACGATTGTAAGTGTGAAACATTTACCAATGTAATTAATGATAATGTAGTCAATCCTTCCAGTATAACACCAACAGAATTTACAGATTTGAATTTATTACTAGGTGTTACCTTAGATCAAACCAAAGTAGATAACATTTTTGCAGAATGTTCAACTGCAACAAGTCCATCAGTGTTTGCAACTAATAATTTTCCAGATGTTTTGCGATGTTTAGATGCGCCAACAGTTTTTAGTCCTTCAGATGATTTTAATGATTGCATGAATACAGCCATATCAACGGCTTTGGCTAATGAGCAGAATGCATATATTCAAAAAATGAATACCATGTTGTCTGGTTTTAAGAGTGATTTACGGAATCAACTAATGGATGATATAATTTCTCGAGAAACATTAACAAAAACAGATTCATTAAATGAATATTATTACACGCTGTATTATTATGATCAAGCAGGTAATTTGGTAAAAACAGTTCCACCAGAAGGGGTTGACCCTATTGATTTGGATGATGCTGCTACCTCAGGCTCTCCATGTACAGCGTGCGCAAATATTAATGAAGAAATTGATTACATACGTGAAAATGATTTATCACTTTCTGATTATATTTATCCAAACCACAATTTGGTAACGCGTTATACCTATAACTCTTTTAATCAGTTAACAGAGCAACAAACACCTGATGCTGGCAAAAGCCAGTTTTGGTATGATCAAATTGATCGTTTATCTGTTTCTCAAAATTCTCAACAGAACATTAACAATGAGTATAGTTATACGGTTTATGATGAATTAGGAAGAATTGTTGAAGGTGGTCAATTAACCAACACCACGGCAATGACAAATACATTAGCCTATGGAATTGGGTTAGATTCATGGGTTTCGGGTGCTGTAAAAGAACAAATTACGGTAACCGTTTATAATGAACAAATTACAGATGCCCAAAATGATTTAAGTGCAAAAGGGTTTGAACAAGAGAACCTTAGAAATAGAGTTAGCGCATCATTTTATTTTGACCAAAACGCGGTATTAAATCCAGATGTTGATAATGAAGACATTGTTTCGGCCACATATTATAGTTATGATATTCATGGGAACGTGAATAGTTTAGTACAACAAAACAATATTATTAAACTCTTTGAAGGAAGTGCCGGTAGTACTACCAACGTAGATGATCAAGGGCACCTTAAAAAAATGGATTATAAATACGATTTGTTAAGTGGAAATGTAAATGAGGTAGCGTACCAGAGTGGAGCAAAAGATGCCTTCTATCATAGATATTATTATGATCAAAACAATAGATTAACAGACGCTTTTACTTCCAGAGATAAATATACTTGGGAAAGACAATCAAAATATTTTTATTATGAACATGGTCCGTTAGCTAGGGTTGAAATTGGAGATAAAAAAGTACAAGCTCAAGATTTTGCATACACCATAAACGGATGGTTAAAGGGCGTGAATTCAGGAACATTAGATACTGATCGTGATTTAGGTAATGATGCCCAAATGAACTCAAGTAATCCTAATAAGTATGTTTCACCTGATGCGTTTGGTTATACCTTATCCTATTATGATAAAGATAAAACGGGTGCAATACATAGTGACTATCAGTCTATAGGTAGTACAGTAGGATTTGAACCTGTTTTTGATGCGTTAACAACATTTGATAGTGATGATTTTAGTACATCATCCAATACCTTAACAGGACTAGATGCAGGTGAAAAAGTGTATGCATCCCTATATAACGGTAATATCAGTAGAATGATGGTGGCTTTAGAAGACAATCATCAATCTCCAATTGCTGTTCACAATAACGTATATAGGTATGACCAGTTAAATAGAATAAAGGCTTCAACGGTTTATCGAAACATTGATGGGAGCGGGAATGATTTGATTGCAAGTAATAATAATTTAGTTGGTGTAAGCAATAATAGCTGGAGTTACGCTACTCAATATCAGTACGACAGAAATGGAAATTTAAGAAATCTTAACCGAAATGGATTATATGATGCCACTCCAGGCAGTGCATCTGTAGATATGGATGAATTTGACTATGATTATAATTTGGATGGAACAGGAAGGTTAATAGATAACAAACTCAATCAAGTGGATGACGAAATTTCATTTTCAGGATATTATGGTACAGACATTGACGACCAAGGCGCAAATAATTATACCTATGACAATATTGGCAATTTAATTGGAGATGTAGCTGAGCAAATTGGATCCATAGAATGGACCGTATCAGGTAAAATTAAAAAAATCACACGGGCTAACGGAAGTGGTAAAGAAGATTTAGAATTTGTTTATGACCCCCAAAGGCAAAGAATAGCAAAAATTGTAAAGAAAAAGGATGTTCTTAACAACCTTGAAGACCCTGATAAGTGGGAAACTACTCTGTATGTACGTGATGCAAGTGGTAACGTAATGGCAAATTACTCACGAACATTCTCTATGGGTACAACAAATAAAGAGTTAGTGACCTTAAATACAAATGATGTATATGGTAGTAGCCGTTTAGGTAGTTATGAGAGAGAATTGGTAGATCGTTCAACTACATTTAACGGAACCACAGTTTCAGATAAATCCAATGTATTAAAGTCTGATAAAGGTTCAGTTAGTTTTATTAATTTAGAGGAATGGGTTACCATTCCAAATACCCCAGCCTTACAAGGAACGGGAGATTTAACCATTGAAATGTGGCTTAAACCTGCCAATTTTTCAAATATTAAAGATATCTTGAAGAAGTATTACAAGGGAGAGTTTTTAATAAGGTTGCTTACCGATGGAACTTTGATATATTATTATGGCAACTCTGTTTCTGCAGTTAACTTAAATTCTTCTACGCCAATAGTAGCAAATACATGGAACCATGTGGCTATTGTTAGAGATTTAGGGTCTGGAACACTTAAATGGTATATTAATGGAATTGAAACAAATTCTAAAAACATCTCACTTCCAGTTGTTGCATCCACATCTCCTGTATATTTAGGTAAAAATTCTGGTAATAATTACCAAGGTAATATGGATGAAGTTAGAATATGGAACTCTGCAAGAACTCATGACCAAATTATTACCAATATGTATAAGGAATTATCAGGTAATGAAGATAATTTAGCAGGGTATTGGAATTTTAATGAACAAACAGGTCAAAATGTATTTGATTTAACGAGTAATAGTTCTGATGGCTCTTTAGGTTCAAACACCTCAGTTAATACATCAGACGCCCATTGGGACTTAAGCTCTCCTTTCGAGAATAAATCTCAAAGAGTCTTGGGGCTTGCGCATTATGAATTGTCCAACCATTTAGGAAATGTATTATCTACGGTATCAGATAGAAAAGTTGGGGGAGATCCTAATATTATTGATGTAGATAAGTTTGATGCTAACACCGAGGGATGGACTGCAATTGAAAGTGACGTATCTGTTACCACTCAATCTAGCCAACTAAAAGTTAGTTTGCCAATAGTTAATAGGACAAATGATTATATTACCATTTCTAAAACATTTAGTTCTTTGGGAAGTATGACTTCTTACCAATATTATTTTGATTATTTGAACTCTGTACCGCTTGCAGGAGTTAAGGAGTTGGAAGTATTTTTAGATAATGCCCTAATTGAGACTTATGATTTAAGTATGATAAGTTCAGGATTATATAATGGTGATTTTACTGCCATAAATGCAACACATACCATAAAATTAAGATTCAAAATTCATGCGTTGAGTACATTGAATACTGGACCAGGTGGAGGGTCAAGTATTGTATTTACGCCAATGATTGCAAATACCTTTTTTATTGATAACTTTACGGTCATTGAAATGAACAGCTATAGCTCATATATTGCCGATGTAATGTCAACCACTGATTATTATCCAGGCGGGTCTATTATGCCAGGAAGGTCTTTTTCAGCAAATAGTTACAGATTCGGATATCAGGGAAGTGAGAAAGATGACGAAATAACGGGAGTTACAGGAAGCCACTTTACAACATATTTTAGAGAAGGAGATACAAGGTTGCTAAGGTGGTGGAGTAATGACCCGAAAGGTAGGTTGCAACCTTGGCAAAGTCCTTATGCTTATATGGACGGAAATCCAATATGGTATAATGACCCTATGGGAGACTGGGTAAAAGGAGAAGGATTTTGGAGAAATGTATTTAAATCTGACCAAAGGATAAATGCAGAAAACAGAGCCGCTGAAATAAATGCTTCTGACCCTTCAGCGAATGCTATTGCTTCTAGAAACAAAGCTGCTGGTGGATGGGATGTTTCTTACTCTTCTGGTGTAACTGTTGATTTTGGAGATGGTGATATTTTACTGAAAACGTTTAATCTTGAGAATTTTAGTAAAGAAAGTAAAGGAAATGAGTTTGTTAGTGCTGTTGAACACATTGAAAATGGTATTAATAATTTTATGATGGGTGACCCTACTGGCTTAGGTAAAATTAATACCAGAGAAGGTAGTACAGTGCATACTGTTGTGAAAGCAGGTGTTGGATTAATTCCTATTGTTTCTGTGCCAAATGCAATTAAAGTCTTAACAACAGGGGAAACTATTTTTGAAGAAAAGGCAAATACTAAAACGGATAAAACAATTGCTGTTGCAGAAGCTGCAATTGGCGGTGTCTTGCCAGTGCTTAAATTAGCTAAACCAGTTATAGGAACAGTAAAAGCAGTGAATGTGGTTGAAAGAGTGAATCAAGCTACACAAGTTACTAATGATTTAGGAGGTTTTGACAAACTTAAAGAGTTAGAAAACAGTCAAAATGAATAAATTAATCATTGTTTTATTATTATTTACAGTTACTTTTTTAGGTTGTGATGTCAATGAAAGTAATTCAATAAAAGGCGAATCAGTAGGTTTGGCTTTATTAGATAGTTTACTTGTTGAGTTTGAAAGAGGCGATACTTTAGGAAGTTTAAAAGGCATGAAACAATTTGTAAATGATTATCCAGAGGCAGATTATGGATTCGCTTTTTTAGGTACACTTTACTTGGCATTAGAAAAGGATTCCTTAGCTATGAGAAATATTCAGAAAGCTCTTGAATTAAACCCGAAAAACCACGGGGCATTAACAAATTACGGGATTCTTTTAGATAGAAAATCAAAGCATGAAGAGGCATTTCAAGCTTATATACAAGCGATAGACATTAAAAAGGATTATGTACAAGCATATTCAAATTTAATGGGAAATTGTATTTCTTCTGGGGATATAGCTAATGCTCGAATATATGGTGAAAAAGCAATATTATATGGCGATAATATATCTGATAAAGGGTTGTTGTGTGCTGTATATCATAAATTAGGTGTTTATGACAAAAGAGATAGTTTATATTACGAATTAAAAGAGTTGGAATACATCAATATCAAGCAACTTGAAGAAATTATATTTTAATCAGAGTTTAACCTCTTTTCCTGATAAAATTTTTAGTTGCTTTTTTAGTAATTGAATATGTTTATTTTCTAAGAATAGTTCGTAATTGTACTTGGTTCCTAAGTGTTTAAATGTGATGATGTTGCCAAGTCCTGAGTCGAAGGTTAATGTAAATAATCGCCCTCTTCCTTGATAGCCTTGGTATTGAAACTGAATATCTGTGATTTGCCCTATTGGATAAATATTTTTGTCATTGTTTTCATTGACAAAGATGATAGCAGAATCTTCTAAAATTAAATTTCCTATAATCTTGTAGGGCTTTTTAATAAAAAACACCCCTACAACAAAAAGAATAAGAGTGCCAATAAAAACTTTCCCAAGATAATTATTAGGGTCGTCAATGAATATAAAAAGTAAAATAAAGACTACAAATATGGTCCAAAAAACGAAATTAAATATTCTTGTTACTAATGGTCTTTTTCTCTCCACCACAGGGATTTTCACAGAGGAGCTCACTATAGTGTGTAAGTTTTACGGTTCTTAATCTCACGAATAACGGCATCCAAGGTAAAATACACCTGTTCTTTTTCCTTTTCGGAAAACTCACTAAGCTCTTTTAGTCGCTTCATCATGTTGGGGTCTTTCAATAGGTTATCGTTCTCAGTTTCTCCAAGTAAATAGCCTACAGTAGAACCTAGTAAAGTAGCAAGTTTTTTAGCTGTTTCAATGCTTGGAATCATTTCGTCACGTTCGTAACGAGAAATTACACTAACAGAAGTATTGAGCTTGTTTGCAAGCTCTGTTTGCGAAAGTTTCTTTTCTTTTCTAAGTACAGCTACCTTTTTACCAAATGAAATCATAAACTAACCTTAAACGGCTTTTAATAGCCTTTTTTTCGTGTTTTTCACAAAAATAATAACCTTAAACGACAATAAAAAATTGATAATGGGTCAGATTGTCACTTATGATAAATTTAGGTCAATTAATAGTTGAATACCAGTCGTTTATATTTTTCATAGTAAAAAAAATAGATAATCCACAGTACAATTGAACCCAAAATAATCTTTTAAATGTGCTGCAACGCAGTAAAGTTGTTTTAGGTGGGTTAGATTGTCACCTAAAAAATGGAGTGTAAATATTGCCAAAATTCATGTATCAAAAAAGGGGTAAATAGAACAGGAAAGCAAAAGTATTACTGTAAATTCTGCCATAAAAACCAACTAAAAACTTATTGCTACAAATCATATTTAATTCAAGATGATAAGATAGTTTGTTTGGTTAAAGAAGGATGTGGGATACGTAGTATAGCACGAATTTTACAAATCTCAAAAACTACCATAACTAAAAGAATACTTCAAATATCAGAAAAAGTTATATCACCAAAATATGAACATGGTAAGGAGTATGAGGTTGATGAATTGTGCACCTTTGTTGGTAATAAGACATGTAAAAGGTGGGTGGCATATTCGCTTAGAAAAGATACCAGAGAAGTATTAGCATTTAATGTAGGAACTAGAAGTAAGAAAATGATTAGGCGAGTTACTGAATCATTAATCCTCTCCAAGCCTACCAAAGTATATACTGATAAGTTAAACATCTATAGGGCTTTAATTCCTAAAACTATTCATCAAACTAAAAAATACTCCATTAACCATATAGAGCGAAAGAACTTATCATTAAGAACTCACTTAAAAAGGTTAAGCCGAAAAACTATATGTTATTCAAAAAGTATTTTGATGCTCATAGCGTGTTTGAGAATATACTTTTGGGGGTGAGCATTCCAAATTTGTAATCATATTTTTGTATTATACCCATAGCTCCTTGCCAAAGGAGAAATAAAAATACAGGTACAGATTGAGTATTTTAGCTTTTCAAGCTGCTTGGCCGCTTAGATAAACATAATGGCAATCGGAAACTAAAGAATAAGTAAAATATTAAAAGAGAAGCCTTATACTATTAATGAAAACAACCTTGGATGATGGTTTATTAGTTTAAATATGTAAAATTATTAACCTTGGTTTAATATGTCATAAATCAGGCTGTTGTAATTGTGTGTTTTTAGTTTATGTCTGCTTACAGATTTATCTCAATCCAAAGCCTCATAAAATTTATTCCGAAACATAAAAAGTACTTAAACGGTAAACATTCTATTGGTAAAGCACACTGACTCTACATTTCTTAATGTTTAAGTGGATTAAACATTGTTAAACAAAATTTACAGACTTGAAAAGATATGGAGTTCCATTTCCGTTGCCTCCCCAGATTTTCGGGTACCGTTGTTGCTTTTCAGGCGTCATTTCAAATTCTTTATTCAGGCATTTTTTTATCCATCCAACGGTGAATTTATTGTTAGATGGAAAAAATTCTTTTTTCAAATCAGTTGGAGTGGCATATAGCGATTCTTCACCTTTTTCCATAAACCAACCTTTCAAATATTCATAGATTTCTTTATACAGTTCACTTTTGGAGCCTTCAACTACGAGTTTTAGTTGGTGAGTTGATATTTCTTGAGGAGTGAATACCATTCGGCTACGCGCTGCCTTCAACTCTAAGGTAGTTAGGTAATAAAGAAAAGCTGGTATTTCCTGACGCATTTCATCTTCAAGTTTATTTTTCCAATTTTTAGGCTTAGTCAATTGCCTAACCCAAAACCGAATTTCGTCATTGTCAATTTTCAAGAATGAGTCTGCACGGTTAGAATTTAAGATAACTTTTCCGTAAAATGGAATTTTTGAATTAGCAATATGTTTTTCACTTCTAGTTACAGTTTTTGCTGTTGCTAGGGTTTTAATCCTTTCTACCAAATCCATTTTGTTTGACGCCATTTCATCAATTAATAGCAAAATAGAAGCAATGTAATCACTATTAAAATTAGACTCTATATTTTCATGTGTTAACATACTTGCGTTAGCTCCAAAAATCATTTCCACCCAATTTAAGAAGGTAGTTTTTCCTGTTTGCCTTTCCTCTGAAACCAAACACAGAACAGGTAGAATTTGAGTAGGATTTACGTAAATGTTTTGTAGATACTCTATTCCTAAATCATATTGCTCTCCAAATATATGTTCTAAAAACTCCTTTGTTACCTCCCAATTCCCAACTTTAGGGCGGTATGATAATGGTTGATATAAGTTATAATAATCGCCAATAGTTTGTTGGTACTTGATATGTGATGGCAATAAGGTGAAATCCGTATAAATTGGAATAGAATCTAAAAAACGAGGTCCGAACTGAGTAATGATTGTTCCTTTGTCCCATGCTTTTAGATAGTCATGGTTTTTTTCCGCTTTTGTGTTTTTTCTGGCAATTTTAAAATAATTTGTTCCCACACGAATGTATCTCTCACGTTGATCTTGTAAGGTCATAAGAACCCATTCTTGTGCTCCATGTAAGCTGTTGTTAAATTTTGCTTTGGCCAAAATAGCAATTGGGCTGTATTCTTTACCCGCTTCAATTTTGCCACGGGCATCATCATTAAAAATGAATTTATTGTTGTCATTTAAATAGTATTTCAATCGAGATTTCCATTCACAAATAAAATTGGCCATTAATATTGCATGTTCTATTTGAAATTGATTGTAATATTCAGCAGCAGTTAAATCTTTGTCCTTTTCAGGTCTTAAAAACTCATTCTTCATACACGTAATTTTGTCCTGCGATTAATGCTTGGGAAGCTGTTTTTTTATACCCTGCTATCCCTTTTCCTAAATATTGATTGTTTTCAATTAGTGTATGCAAAAGGTATTCTGCATCATCAAAGTTTATTTTGTTTTGACATACATAACCTCCAAGTGCGAAAGCCGCTTTTAACACTTGTGGGTGTCCGTTATCAATTATTTTGTTCATTGCCTTTCTAATATTAGCTGTTATTTGAGTTTCCGTTATTAAATACCTCTGCCTGGTAGTTCTTGCAGTGGTGGGTGCTTTGGCCCGACTTGGGTTTTCGCTCCCGGTATCCCAAATGGTGTAATCTGGTCGAAATAGGATATTCTTATCATAAGAGTAAAAAAGAGGTTGTGTAGGTTTCTGCATACTATCATCACACCATGTTTTTTGAAGTGAACCGTATTGACCCATTTCCTTTGTAACCAACCCCCAGTATAGTCTCTTAAACTCATCAACGTTTTGCACGATAGGAATTTTCACGAAAGCTCTTACACCTAAACCACTACTTGATAACCAAGCGGACATTATAAAGTCATACTTCTTAAAAATATATTCTTTAAACTTTGTTGCTATGCTTTCGTTTTCAATTCCGTCAAAATCTAATAACATCCAGCCTGTAAAGCTTATAATATTATTATATCCCCTGTTATTTTTATCGGTGAGGCAACATGGTACAAAAAAGAATAATTCCTTCTTTAAACGGTCCCGTTCCTCTTTTTCATGCGTTTCTCTGATTTGCATTATTTTGTTGAGAATTAACGGTTTTGGTTGTTGTATTGCACGAAGAAGAGTCGTGATCTTTAAAGTGCCTTTTGCACTTGTTGAATATATGTTTGCATCATAATAATGAAACAGCGAATCATCATTCATTGGTAATGGGAAATTGGATTTTGAATTCTCCCTATTTTGGATATTTCCCCCTTCATTTGTAGACATAATCCTTGGAATCATTTTTTGCCTCCTTTGGTTTTAATAAAAGTATGTGCTGAAATAGTTTCTTTTTGCGGTTTTCCGCTACGAATCCAGTCTGATAAATCCTTAGTTGAAAACCATAATTGGCCACCACGTTTCATAAACGGCACTTCCTTTCGGCTTACTTTAGAGTATAAGGTTGCTTTTGCCATATCCAAGAATTGGGCGGCTTCTGTTGGTCTAAGTAATCTATCTTCCTCTTCCTTTTGAAAGTTTTTTTGATTAGCGAGAAGTTGTTCAATCTTCTCTAATTTTTCGTTGATTGCACTTACTGCATGAGGCAGTTTTTCAAATGATAAATTGTCCATAACACTGTATTTTTATTGATACAATGCGAAAGAACCATCTGCTATCTGACTTTATATGACGCTATCTAACAAGTTAAGTAAATCTTGTTTAATCTTTATGAATCCTTTTGATTCGTCTTGAAGGACAACACCTCCAACTGAGTAATTATTAATGTTTTGTGATAGTATTTCTGCTATTTTCTCACGATTCAATTCTTTAATCAGGCCCTTGGATTTTAACAACCAAACCCACTGTCCTACAATACCTCTTTCATTTTTTTGATTGCCAATGAAATTATAAGTGGTTCCTTTAAGGCTTAATAAGGGTTTGTTAATTTGAGTTAATGGATTCAAATATTTTTGATAGTCTTCATCATGAAATATATCACTAATTGAAGAAGTTTTTGCATCAAAATTATGAGAATGTTTTTTGTTTTTGTTCTCGATGATTTTTTGTTTCCTTGGGTTGTTGTCAAATGAATTTAACGTTTTTTTGATTGTTTCTTCTATTAGAGTTTTATTGGTGTTCTTTTCCAGAGACCTTTTCATTTCAGTTGAATCTGAGTCTGTGAAAAGGTTGTTAAGGTTGTTCCAAAGGTCATAAATTCTACCATTAAAATACTCATGAAGGAGAAGTTCAACTGTTTTCATTAGTTGAACTCTTTTTGTAATATGAACAGAATCTAATTTTTCCTGAAGCTCAACAATAATCAACTGCCGCTTTTCTTCTTTCTCCTTTCGGCCAGAATTAATAATCTCACTGCAGATTTCAAGAAGCTCTTTTTTTATCCCATTTGGGATAATTGAATATTCACCTTTTACAATTTCATTGTTCTCTTTAAATTCATCAATTAAGTCTTGTATAGGGTTTTTAAGGTCTAAAAGAATATTAATGCTAAACCAGACTTCTGGCTTACTGGCTGTATTATAAAATGTGATTAAGTTTTGAAAAGGGCTGATGTATTTGTTTTCTTCTTCAGCCTGTTTTTGAAGCTCAATTAAATCCTCCTTTGCATTCATAGGAAAGGACATAGTCTTTTTCTGATTCTTGCTCATTTTAAAAATTCATTAGGGTTGCTGCAAAGTCCTTTTTGGTTTCATCTTCAAAGCCTGCAAAATAGTTCATTGTTGTTTTCATGTCGCCATGCCCTAAACTTTCTTGAATAAACGGCATAGACGCACCATTTCTTAATGAATTAGTTGCAAAGGAATGCCTTGCCCAATAGGTGGATATTTCTTCTGGTAATTCAAGGTCTTTTGCAAGTTTTTTAATGTGTTGGTTTATGAATTTCACGAAATTACCAATATCTTTTTGTTGTTGTTCTTTCGTGCTCCCCTTTTGAAGAATAGGAAATATGTAATTGCTTTCTATCTTTTCGTTTCCGTAGGTGTTGATGATTCTGGATGTGTAATCGTTAAGATATACAGAAATAGATTTTCCAGAAGTTGAAGAGTTTTTCGTTTTCGCCCTAAAAAAATTGAAGTGGTCTTTTTTCAAATCTTTATAGGTGAGTAGGGCAATGTCTTTAATGTTCATTCCGTTACATGCATATGAGAACAGCCAAAATTCCTTCGCCTTTAATTGATGAGGTGAGTCTGGGTTGGATTTGAACAGAATACCCAACTGTTTTTTTGTGAGGGCTTTCTTTGTTTTAGTGCCAGTTGGGATTTGGTATTTATTCTTCTTTTTATTTCCAAAAGGATAAATTTCTCTGCTAATATCTCCAGAGTCAATTGCTCTATTGAAAATGGCTTTCAATGGACGTAGGTACATTCCAATGGTAGTTTTAGACTTTCCATTATTATCCATGTATTCTTGATAGCCATCCAGCCAATTTGGTGTGATGTCTGAAAAATTTAGTTGAGTGAAAGATTTCCCCTTATAGTCAGAGTATTCAGACAGTGATTTTTTACTGTATTCATAGCCAGATTTTGAACTGAATCGTTCTAAGTCGGTTAGTTCTTTGATTTTTTGTTCATAATGGAACAACACCGATTTTCCAACGTTAGATTTTTGAGCAACTCTCGTTTTGAACTTCTCTAAATTAAATGGTTCAATTTTTTCTGCTACGGATTCTGAATGATGTATTAATTCTTCCAGTTCAGCTCTCATTTTTTTGAACGCATTACTGGGTTTTTCACTTTTCCAAATGGCTTGAAACTCTTCTTCAGTAAATTCAAATATTGTAGGGATAAACTTTTGTTTACGAGTATCTGAATCATACGCCTGAAGTTTTAAAGGATATACTCCAGAGTCTTTTTTCCTACGTGTATCTAAATAGAGAGAAATTTTGAAACCCATGACAAATTAGTTTTGTGCAAATCTATCCATTTGCATAATGATTTGCATAATAATCGTATAAAACTTATAAAAATCAATAAATATTATATTATTCCAAACCTGTTAATACGTATTAAATAGTAGGTTTTGTAAGGTTTAGAGGTTAAGTTTATAAAAATGAACAAGTGAATTATTTTGACTGGCAGTCAAGAGGTCAAGGGTTCGACTCCCTTATTCTCCACTTTGAATCCGAGACGATATTTCGTTTATTGTCAGTTATTTAGATTCAAAACTTTAAAGCGTCTGTAGGCTTCCACCGCAGGCGCTTTTTTTTATGTAAAAAAAATTAGAGGTCATCGGTTCGTCCCGATAGCTATCGGGACCCTTTTTTATTACAAAATAGACCTTCCCCACCCCCGAGATACCCGTAGTTTAGGCTAGGTTTTAGAGGTAGGGCAATTGGTGTGCTTTTGGAGAGGTAAGAGGAACTATAGTTCTTCAAATATTCCTGGTTAATAAATTACCCAAGGGTAAAATCAAAATTATTTTTAACTTTCCTATCTTGGCACGAAATCTGTTTTAGCGCAACAAATTCAATGGTATGAAATCAAACTTTACTTTTTTATCGAAACTAATTGCTGCCGGGGTAATGCTTTTTGTGTTAACCCTTTTTTCATGTCAACGTGATTGTGACGGAACGGCCCCCCGCGTGTATGTGTATAATAAATGCGGGTTTAAAATGGAGGTGGAGGTAGATGTAATTGGTGATACCGTTTACACCGAAGTATTAGAATATGGAGAATCGGTATCCTATACGGTGCATGAAACAAAGGTGACCGTTAAAGCCAAAGAATATAATCCTTTAGTTACCCTAAGCCGCACCAAAAACTTTGAAGCAAAAAATTGCAAGCATTACAATATTGAATTAGTGGAGAATGATTCTGCGTTACTGTATGATTTCGATTTAAAGTATAAGAGCTCCTGGAATTAAAATCATTTTGCATTCAACACCCTAGAGTACCTTGAAATTCTATTTAGAATAATACTTTTGCGCCCAGCAAGTCAAACATGATTTTGGTAATTTTTGGCTCCGTAGTACTCCCGATAACAATCGGGAGGATAGTATATAGGTTTCATCCCTATAAATGACATTTTGAAAAAGTAAAGGCTCCGTAGTACAATGGATAGTATATAGGTTTCCGGTACCTAGGATCCAGGTTCGATTCCTGGCGGGGCTACTAAAAAGATTTAAAAACCTGGCCCAGGTTCGTCCCGATAGCTATCGGGACCTGGCGGGGTTAGAAACAGGTTTAGGTAATCAAATTCAATTACACCCGATATGCAATGGCATTTATGTTCATACCGGCACCAACGGAGGCAAAAATAATTTCATCGTTTGGCACAATCGAGTGACCTTCCAATTTGAGTTTTAAGATTAAATCCAATAAAGTAGGTATGGTTGCCACACTGCTATTTCCCAATTTATTGATGGTCATGGGCATAATATCTTCTGGAATTTCGGTTTCACCATACAATTCGAAAAATCGCTTGATCATCGCCTCATCCATTTTATGATTGGCTTGGTGAATAAGCACTTTTTTAATGTTTTTCACTTTTATTTTCGCTTCATCCGCACAATCTTTCATGGCCAACGGCACATGGGTTAAAGCATACTCATAAATCTTACGACCCTTAATTTTTATGTATCGAATACGATCATCGGAACCCGGGAAATTTGATTTAACTAAGTATAAATAATCGGCTTCTTCATACGTATGTGAAAGGGTAGCATGCGCTAAAATTCCGCGTTGTTCTTTTTCATT
>JBFFMY010000058.1:0-16438 GCA_041563475.1 Salibacteraceae bacterium | reverse complement strand
CTAATTGAGAATGGTGATAAGGTTATGGTCTGTTTATCTGGCGGAAAAGACAGCTATACTTTATTGGATATGTTACTACACTATCAGAGGGAGTCAGATATCGATTTTTCAATTGTGGCAGTTAATCTAGACCAAAAACAGCCAGGGTTTCCGGAAGAAGTCCTACCCAACTATTTAGCAAATTTAGGCGTAGATTATAAAATTGTTGAAAAAGATACGTACAGCATTGTAACCTCTAAAATTGAAGCAGGAAAAACGATGTGTAGCTTATGTTCTCGACTTAGACGAGGTAATTTATACACTATTGCCGATGAAATTGAGGCTACAAAAATTGCACTAGGACATCACCGAGATGATATAATTGAAACCTTTTTTATGAATCTATTTAATGGCTCTAGATTAGAAGCCATGCCTGCAAAATATCTTACAGATGACCAGAAACATGTGGTTATTCGCCCTTTAGCTTTTTGTAAAGAATCTGAAATTGAAACGTATTCAAGCGGGATGAATTTCCCTATTATTCCGTGCACACTATGCGGTTCTCAAGAAAACATGATGCGGAAAAAAGTAAAGAAAATGATTCTGGACTGGGAGTTTGAATTTCCTGGAAGATCCAGTTCTATTTTTAATTCTTTGCAAAACATCAAACCTTCCCATTTACTAGATGGAAATCTATTTGATTTCGAGAGATTAACAAAGCAAGACGAAGAAAATTCTGTATTAGAGCCTCAATATTAGGCTACTTCTACCCCTTTCTTAGATTTACGGTACTCAAAGGAGTTCAAAATGTTTCTTTTCGCAAAACGGAATTGCTTATCTGCGTTTACAAATTTCATAAACAAGTTGCGATTCACTCCAAAATACTCATAGGTATCACCGTCCATAAAAGTAATTTCCAATAGTAAACTTTTATGTTTAAAGTCTGCAATTCCAGAAACACAAGATGCTTCATAGGCAGCCGCATTCGCTTCTTTTGTTTCGGGTGAAATACTAACTAAAAAGTGGTAACCATCAATTATTTGGCGACTTTTGTGTTCGGCTTCCAAAGCTAATTCATGACCACTTTGGAATTTATCAGGATGCCATTCTTTCACTAAACTTCTGTAAGTAGATTTCAAATGTTTCAAATTGATTTCATCTTCCACCTTAAACAACTTCTTGTATTCATTAATTCTTTTCATGCGACCCTGATATAATTTGGTTTCTTAAATTGGGCGGCAAAAGTACTTATAAATTTGAGATTTCTATATACGGTTGTTTATCAAATATTTATTTCACTAAATTTTAAGAAAATCAAAATAAAATTACTAGTTTTAAAGGTCCTAATCCACCCTTTTTTTCAATTAATTAAATCAAAACGTAATGGAATTACAAAAGTTAATCCACCGCCTACGTTATGAAAACTCCTGTATTGGAGAGGTCACTCGTGAAATTGAGAGTGATAAACAGTATTATTCCTTTCGGGATGAATCTAAATTAAAGGATTACTTAAACCGTAAACTCCTAAAAAAAGGAATGTTAAATGAATTTGTAGAGCTTCTTTGGTTACATGAAACTATAAATTTAATACCGGATTGATAGAAAAGGTTTTTACAACCCTTTGTTCATATTTATTTGTTAAGGATTTCTATTAACCATAACAACGGCTAAATTTGTGGGGTACTGTATATACTTAAAATAGAACACTCAAATGAACTTAAAAATCTCTAATCGAATTCTTTCCTTGGTAATCCTTCCATTAGCACTTTACGGAACAATTCACCTTTTCAGTTTCTCTATTGATGAGTTAGCTGAAAAAGAGGAGCAACAGAAATCTTTTAATCAAGATTATAGAGTTTATGCACTTAATATTCCTTCTAATATTTCATTTGCGGAAGAAAAAGTTCCAATTCAACTTAATGATGTAAACGAAAAACTAGATAGGGAATTATTGGTGAATACCTATTGGCAATCGAATACCCTGTTATACCTAAAACGTGCAAATAAATACTTCCCAATTATTGAGCCTATTCTTCAAGCCAATGGCGTTCCAGATGATTTTAAATACCTAGCGGTTATTGAAAGTGGTCTAACTCCCGTTGTTTCACCTGCTGGTGCAACGGGGTTCTGGCAAATAATGAAAACTACAGGGAAAGAATTTGGGTTAGAAATTAATAATGAAGTAGATGAAAGGTACCATATCATAAAATCAACTGAAGCTGCTTGTGAATACCTTATTCAAGCCCATGAAAAATTTGGGAATTGGACCTTAGCTGCGGCATCCTACAACATGGGTATGGGCGGATTAAATCGTCAGCTTGAAAAGCAACAAGTGAATTCTTATTATGCTTTAGATTTAAATTCAGAAACTGGGAGATATGTTTACAGAATAATTGTGGCGAAAGAAATCATGTCCAATCCAGAAAAGTACGGTTTCCATTACCGTCAGAACCAATTGTGGAATAATGTGGAAACAGACCCTATGGTTGTGGATACTGCTATTGCAGATTTAGCTTTGTTTGCAAAAGACTTAGGCATAAATTATAAAATTTTACTTGAATTCAACCCTTGGTTAAGATCAAATACTTTAACCTCGAAATCCGAAAACTTCTACACTTTACATATCCCAAAAAGAGAATTTTTACCTATTCTGGTGGAAGCCAAATAGGTGTAAATTTTAGTGCTTTAAGAACTCCTAAAACTATCAATAATTGGGCTATTGCATACGTAAACATCGTTAATGCCCGCCCTAAAAACATGGGTGAATAAAACTTATTTAATGCCAAAATAGAATCCGATAAAACAAAGAGTATAGCGCCCATGACCACTACCCATTTCCCAGTAATTTCATATCTTGAAATAGCAAAAATCCCCATTAACATCAATACACTCGCATACACAAAAACTGGCATTTTCAACTCATGTAAATAAGGCCATAAAAACTGAAGTAAAAGCCCTGTGTAGATTGCAAAAGAAAGAATTCCAAGGGATGTAAATCCCTTTACGAAAGATAGAAACTTTGCAGATTTAGCAAATAAGATTACGTATTGAATATGCGCGATTAAAAAACCTACTAATCCTACAATAAATAAATTAGAGTACACGGAGTCGAATAATAGGGCAAGATCACCAATCCAAGAGAAAGCCAGAGCGCCCAACAACAAATGGGTTAATGGATTTGGAAAAGCTGTGTTTGAAATTACAAACGCCACTAATAATGGCATTAACAGCGGTTTAGAAATTAATTCTAGCAAGGGTAATTCATACATATGACTTACCAAGTTTAAGGGAAGAATAATAAATAGGTAAATCCAAATTAAAAATTTGCCTTTGAACTCTTTCATCTATTAAGCAGGAGTTTGCTTAAAGGTTTCTCTTAACTTAATTAAGTAATTATGATCCTGAATATTTGTTTCATGAAAAGATTTAATCAATGTTTCGGCCACATTAAGTACCACCTCTTTAACATGAGAATCGAATGCCGTGTAATGATTTTCCACATAGGAAATAAACGAATTAAAAGCCACATCTGGGTCGTAAAAATTTTCATTTAAAAAGTCGAATTCCATTTCCACATAAAAAGCTGAATCCGTTCCAAATTCGTCCGTACTATTTTCAAGTGGAACCAAATCCTTCAACACCAATTTATGAATTGCTTTAATTTCTTTTTTGGAAATACTCCCATCGGTCTTTGCCAGAGCATATAATAATTTACCCACTTCCGAATAAAAATTCTTGTAAATCATAACCCTAAGTTTAATTTTCTTACTGAAACTAAAGGTACAAAATTTAGGGGTTGCTCTTTATGATTTTTACTTGATTTATTTTGAGAATTATTATGTACTTTTAAAGGTTTAAAACCCGAAATATGACCAATACTTGCCTAGAGTGTAATGAACCGTTAAAAGGAAGAAGCGATAAGAAATTTTGTTCCGATTCATGTAGAAACGCCTATAATAACGCGTTTAACAGAGATTCAACTAACTTGATGAGGCGGGTAAACAGAGTTTTAAGGAAAAATAGATTGATTCTAGCCAACCTTAATCCAACAGGTAAATCGAGAACTTCAAAAAATAGCCTAATTAAAAAGGGATTTAATTTTGACTATCACACAAATACATACACCACTAAAAATGGAAAAACGTATTATTTCTGTTACGAACAAGGATATCTACGTATAGAAAATGAAATATATGCTTTGGTAGTGAAACAAGAATACGTTCAATAGCGCTATTACAGTGCCCAAGCTCTGGAGTAAAATTTGGCATTTGAAACTAAAAGTGAGTCGCCTAATCCATTATACACCCATCCTGAGAAAGTGCCGGTTACATTTAAAGCCGCATTAATATCGTAATTTGCTTTAACGGAAGTAATTATAAAAGAATGGTTTTTTTGCGCGCCATACCCTTTAGTAGTTAATCCAGAACTCCACAACACATTTTCTGAATCTAAATAATTTATAAAACCTCGAGCCGTATCCACAGGAATCGTATCCACTTTGGTATTTTCTATTGGGTAAGTTCCTGCCAAATAGGTACTATCTCGGTATCCGTTGGCATCGGATGGCACACAATGGATAAGACCAAAAGAAATAACTTCTTTGATACCTGAATCTGCTACATTTGAAAAGTAAGAAGAGTATTGGGTAGAGTCATGATTTCCAGAAATACATGGACCTAAAACGTCTTTAAAAACCCCATTAGCTGTTTGGGAATTTTTAGTTCTAAAATTAAAAACTCGATTACCAATCGTGGCATTTAAATAATACCCGCCATCTGTAATAACTATTGTATCCGCTGGAATTATAACAGGATTTGAAATGTCCAACCTACTGTTACATGCAGAAAAATAAATGCTCGAAAAACCTATTAAAAAAACCGATATGTACTTTATCATTTTACAATTCGGCCTTTAAATTGACCAACTTTTAGTTTAAGTGAGTCTCCTCCTCCATTATATAAATAACCTTCAAATCTGCCAAAAGCAATTTTCTCGGAATTAATGTCATATCCATTATCAATAAGCGCAGATAATTCAAAATCAGCAAAGGCAATATTATTACTACCAAATGAGGTTGTCCATAATATTTCATTTTCATCGATATAACGAATTACAACAGTTCTATTCTCCTTGAATTTAGGATAATATGGATATCTACCCACAACTAAAACGGAATCAACCCTTGAGGACTCTAATAAACTGTCAGAGCTCAAACATGCTTTAAAGTCTATATAGAATGAACGTTTTATAGTTTCAGGTTTTATAAATGCGGTGGTTTGCACTTGAACAAAACGTGTTAAATCGTTTCCACAAAAACCTTCCTCACTTGTAAATGTCCAATTTGAATAATCATTTATTCCATTAAAATAAGTGAACGGAATATTATCTAGTTCCCCACTGATAAACAAATCTATATTTATATTTTTTCCGGAAGTATCTGATATGTTAGGATTATCATACGCAGGCAGACCTTCATCATTATTACATGAAGAAAAAGAAATTGCACCTAAAAGAACAATAACAAATAAACCTATAGACGCTTGAATTTTATTAGTAAACACCATATTGTAAATTGAAAACACCACCTTCAACGGTGATTGATTCAGTGCTATTATAAAGGTGAACATTCATAGTTCCAAAAAGAACTAAATTTCCAATACTGTCAGAAGGTGCAGGATTAATACTTTTGATTACAAACGAATCATCCGCACTAGACCCAGTCCCTGGTAAAGTTTTCCAAACTTTGCCAGAAGCATCCACCCAAGTTATTTCAACACCAGGAACAGTATTTAGAAGATTTGAACTGCCATAAGGATATGCTCCTAAGTACAATAAACTATCTATTGATGCAGGGTCTGAGGTATCCGAAAGACATTTTAAAAATTTGATATCTAATGATGATCTACCTGTTAAGGTATAAATACCAAAACCTTGTCCATAGAAAACTTTATTGGTGTCTTCGCATTGGATGTAACCCGAATCATAGGCTAAATTATAATAATCTCCTATGCTGTCTTGAAAAGTATTTAACACGCCTCCAATTTTGCCTTGGAAATAAAAGTCAGAAACAATAGAATCTGGCTCCCCTTGTCCCCAATTAAAATCAGGTGGTATATTATGCGGAACATCTGTTACTAAATTATCCTTTTGACAGGAAAAAAGCCCAAATCCAAGACTTGTCGCGGCAATAAATACAATTAAATAATTCTTCATTTCGGAATCGATATATAAGCCCCAAATATAGCACAAAATAATATTCAGCTTCAATTTTTTTACTTCGCAAAATAATCGTTGATAATGAACAATTTATCAAATTAAACTTGTCCAATTTCGGGAGTGTTAATTTGCGGGTTAAGCGAATATGTTGCAAATTCAAATTGTTAAGATTAATTCAAAAAATCCATAGGTGCTTTCAGGTATTGATTTTACTTTTGCGCCTCATGAAGGTAAAGCCATATCTTGTTGGAATTGCGGGTGGAAGTGCTTCGGGTAAAACATCATTTTTACTCGATTTAAAGAACTCCCTCCCACCAAAAACTGTATCCATTATCACTCAAGATAATTACTACTTACCTATTCATGAGCAAAGTAAGGATGAAAATGGAGAAGTTAATTTTGATCTTCCCACTTCTATTGACCGTCAAAAATTTCATGCCGACCTGGAGCATGTGATGAAATGGGAACCTATCACCGTTAAAGAATATACCTTTAATAATAGCGCTAAAGAGCCCGGATTAATAACAATTGAACCGCGTCCTATTGTTATTATGGAAGGATTATTTATTTTTCATTTTGAAGAAATTCGAAAAACTTTGGATTTACGTGTTTTTATTGATGTTCAGGAACACACTATGCTTGAACGAAGAATAAAGCGAGACCATGTTGAACGCGGTTATAATGAGGATACGGTTCGATATCAATGGGATAACCATGTAGTACCCTCGTATAAAAAATATTTAAAACCTTATAGGGATGACTCACATGTAATCATTACCAATAACAGCCACTATACTAAAGGATTAGACGTAATTAGTAATCATTTAAGATCAAAATTAATATCACATTTTTATCAGCAATAAATCAATATTATGAAGTTTTTCATTGACACAGCAAACCTAGATCAAATTAAAGAAGCCCAAGATTTAGGCGTATTAGATGGGGTTACGACCAACCCTTCATTAATGGCAAAAGAAGGAATTACAGGTGCCCAAAACATTTTAGACCACTACGTGAAAATTTGCAACATTTGCGATGGTGATGTAAGTGCCGAAGTTATTGCAACGGATTACGAAGGAATGATAAAAGAAGGAGAGGTTTTAGCCGCACTTCATCCAAACATTGTAGTAAAAATACCAATGATTAAAGATGGGATTAAAGCCTTAAAATACTTTTCTACTAAAGGAATTAAAACGAATTGCACATTGGTTTTCTCCGCAGGTCAGGCATTGTTAGCCGCAAAAGCTGGAGCTACTTATGTTTCTCCATTTATTGGTAGACTTGATGATATTAGTTACGATGGTATTGAGTTAATTGAACAAATTCGTTTGATTTACGATAATTACATGTTTAATACGCAAATTCTAGCTGCTTCTGTACGCCACACTATGCACGTAATAAAATGTGCCGAAGTAGGAAGTGATGTTATGACAGGGCCATTAAGTTCCATTTTAGGGTTGTTAAAACATCCATTGACAGATAGCGGATTAGCCCAATTCTTGGCAGATTACAAGAAAGGAAATAATTAATTGTAAAATATACTAACAAAAAAAACGAGGTCTACCACCTCGTTTTTTTTTGTTTTACACCCCTACTACCCTTTTGATGAGCGTATTAGTTTATTGAAGTGCGTATATTTTAACTTTCAAAAAGTGGAAACAAATTCACATTTGTGTGTGTAGAATATAATACTAGAAATTCTATAATTAAAAATCTCAAGTATCTTTGAACTTCTGTAAAATCAACTTGAAACAGCACATTGAAAACATATTTAAATTTTGATTCGAATGCACCAAAATGGATAATTTTCATTATTGATGTACTTATTATAATTGCTTCTCTTGGGATTTCATATTTGCTTAGATTCAATTTTGAAATCCCTACCCATGAAATCAAGACATTTATTGATGCTTTCGTTTTAGTTGTTGGAACCAGAATTTTAGTAGCTGTTGTTTTCAGAACCTATAGCGGTGTTATTCGACACACCAATATTCAAGATTTACAACGCCTATTTCTGGCGGTTACCATTGGAACCGCATTAATTTTAACATTGAATATTGTCATTTTTTATATTACTGGAAGAAATATTATTCCTACCTCTATAATTATAATTGAATATATCCTAACCTTTTTTCTTATTGCTGCTTTCCGAACCGTCATAAAATTAATTTTTCAGGAAATAACAGCTTCCTCCAATGAAAAGAATAATGTGATTATTTATGGTGCTGGACATAACGGCCTTACCACTAAACAGGCCTTGGATAGAGTTACTGAGACTAATTTCAAGGTAGTTGCATTTATTGATTCTAATACCACCAAGCAAGGAAAGTTTTTGGAAGGGGTTAAAATTTATCCAGATGAGAAGCTACCATCACTTCTTCAAGATGAAGAGGCCCAAACCTTAATTATTGCGGTGCAGGATATTAATAAGGTTAAAAAGGCAGATATAATTGAAACTGCTTTACGCTATGATGTTACTGTCAAGGTCATTCCTCCCGTTACCGATTGGATAAATGGTGAATTGAGTGTAAAACAAATCAAATCAGTTAAAATTGAAGAGTTACTCGGCCGTAAACCAATCCAATTAGATCAAGAAGAAATAAGAGGACAATTATTTGGAAAAACAGTTTTAGTAACTGGAGCTGCTGGATCTATTGGCTCCGGTTTAGTTGACCAAATCGCGAAGTACTTTCCAGAAAAAATCATCATGTTAGATCAAGCAGAGACTCCTCTTTATGAGCTTGAATTACGAATGAAAAAACAGTATGGCTTAAATATGTCGGAAATTGTTATCGGAGATATTAGAGATGAAGTGCGCATGCGAAACATGTTTAAAGAGTTTAGGCCTGATTTTGTGTACCATGCAGCCGCATACAAACATGTACCAATGATGGAAGATAATCCTTCTGAGGCCATACGATCAAACGTAAAAGGAACAAAAATTATTGCTGATTTATCTGATGAATTTGGTGTGGAAAAATTTGTAATGATCTCTACAGATAAGGCCGTAAACCCCACTAATGTTATGGGGGCTACTAAACGAATAGCCGAAATATACACGCAAGCAAAAAACACACATTCAAAAACAAATTTTATAACCACCCGATTTGGAAATGTTTTAGGTTCTAATGGTTCAGTAATTCCGATTTTTAGACGCCAAATTGAGGCTGGCGGTCCAATTACGGTAACCCATCCAGATATCACCCGTTTTTTTATGACTATTCCAGAGGCCTGCCAATTGGTTCTTGAAGCGGGAATGATGGGTAAAGGCGGTGAGATTTACATATTTGACATGGGTGAATCGGTAAAAATTATTTCTCTAGCCAAAAAAATGATTAAACTCTCAGGTTTACGATTGGGCGTAGATATTCAAATTACCTACAGTGGACTAAGACCTGGTGAAAAGTTATTTGAAGAGTTATTGGCGAATGAAGAGAACACTATGAAAACCCACCATTCTCAAATAATGATCGCCAAAATTCGAGAAGCTGAATACACGCAAGTTAACGAAGATATAAATGAGTTAATTGGCCTTTACGATTCTCAAGATAATATGAAGATTGTGCGTAAAATGAAAACTATTATTCCAGAGTACGTAAGCAAAAATTCTGTTTACGCAAAACTCGATAAATAATTATTAAGCAATGTTTTAAGTTTATCTATATAAAGTTGAAACTCAAGTCAAAAAACCAGAATTCCTTATGAAATTTTACTCTCCAATAGAAATACGATTTAGAGATTTGGACGCTTTAGCCCATGTAAACAATGTTGTTTATTTAACTTACGTAGAACAAGCGAGAGTGCGTTATTTTGATGCTCTTTATGGCAATCGAAATGATTGGACTGAAAAGGGTGTTTTATTAGCTCGAACAGAAATAAACTACTTGCAACCCCTATTTTTTAAAGAAGAGGCCAAATGTGGGATTGAATGTGTGGCTATAGGAAACAAAAGTTTAGAGTTTCATTTTGTTATTTTCAAAACCGTAAATGGGAAAGAAATTGAGGTCGCAAGTGGAATAAACGTTTTAGTTTGTTTTAATCATAAAGAAAACAAAAGTATCCCTGTTCCATTAGAGTGGAAATCAGCCATAGAAGATTTTGAGGACATTGAGCTAAATTAAAATGAAGTCTCATTCTTTATTAGAATTATCAGAAAGTATTCAACGCGTGGTGCAACGTACCTTTAATAGCTCGTATTGGGTGCGGGCGGAAATTTCTAAATTAAATTATTATCCTAAAAGCGGTCATTGTTACCCCGAATTAGTCGAAAAAAAAGACGGGAAGATTGTAGCTGAAATACGCTCTACCATTTGGAAATCGGTCTATTCCAATATCACAATAAAGTTCAAAACACAAACCGGGGAAGAACTTAAAGAGGGAATGAATATTCTGTTTTTAGTTCAAGTGAAATTTTCTCCAACTCACGGTATTTCGTTAAGCATTACTGATATTGATCCTTCTTTTAGTTTGGGAGAAATGGCTAAAGAAAAATTGGCCGCTATTCAGTATTTAAAGGAAAATCATTTATTTGACCAAAACAGAGTATTAAAAATTCCCTATTTGCCTGCGAGATTAGCCATTATTTCAGTTTCTACGAGTAAGGGATATCACGATTTTTTAAAAACTATTGAAAGTAAAGGATCTCGATTTAATCTGAAAATGAAACTTTTTCCTGCCATTTTGCAAGGTGATGTTGGCGTTACGAGTATTACTGAACAATTAGAAATCATTAGAAAGCAAGCAAATGATTTTGATCTTGTACTTATAATTCGTGGAGGTGGTGGTGATGTGGGGCTGCATTGTTACAACCACCTTCTTATGGCTCAAACAGTGGCCACTTTCCCACTACCTGTAATTACAGGTATTGGGCATTCTACCAATGAAACTGTTGTGGAAATGGTGGCTAATACCAATAAAATAACGCCAACAGCAGTGGCAGATGAATTGATTGAACGGTATAGAGATTTAGAATTGGGTTTAGTTCATTCTGCTTCCGTAATTTTAGGGGTACCGAATCGCTTAATTTCACAACAAAAACAAGGTCTTTATCAGCTCATTAAATATTTGAAATCTAATACCACTACTCCACTAACCAATGAAAAAATAGCTTTGGAAAAAATTACCAATAGAATTTCAAAATCGAGCCAAATTAGATTTTCTATCGAAAAATCAAATCTGGAACACCGAGTAATTAAACCTTTGAAATACTGGAGTTTAACATCCATAAAAAAAGCGCAATTAAATGTTACGCATTTAGATGAAAAGATTGGTCTTTTAAATCCTAAAAATGTTTTGAAACGAGGATTTAGTATCTCCAGCATAAATAATAAAGGCGTTAGTAGCGTTGAAAGTATTAAATCGGGCGATGTATTGAAAACTATGTTCTTCAATGGTACCGTGGAAAGCATCGTTAAAAAAACAACAAAAAATGGCTAAAGAAAAAAAATACGAAGACGCTATTAAAGAATTAGAGCTTATCGTTACCGGAATTGAACAAGAGAACATTTCTATTGATGAGTTATCGAGTCAGGTTAAAAAGGCCATAGAGTTAATTCGCTTTTGTAAAGAAAAATTATATAAAACGGAAGAAGACGTTAAGTTGATTTTAAATGATTTAGAAAAACTTTAGTTTTTAATATCCGAATGAAATTAGTCCATTTTAACTTTCAAAAACTATTGATTTCAGTACTTTTGGCCTTCTAAATTTAGTAACAAATGAGCACAATCAGCCCAGAGATTATACAACTAGCAAATTCTTGGACCAAACCACCGTTTGATACAGAAACACAACTTGCAACACAGGATTTAATACAACGTGGTGGCCCTGAATTAGAGGATGCTTTTTACAAAGAAATGGAATTCGGCACAGGCGGAATGCGTGGTATTATGGGTGTTGGGACCAACCGAATAAATAAATACACTTTAGGTGGTGCAACCCAAGCTCTTAGTGATTATTTATTGAAATTATTCCCAAATGAAAATCAAATTTCTGTGGCTATTGGATATGATTGCCGACATAATTCGGATATTTTCTCTAAACTAGTTGCAGATGTATTGTCGGCAAATGGAATTAAAGTATTTCTATTCGAATCACTTCGCCCTACTCCTGAATTATCATTTGCAGTTCGTCATTTAGGATGTAAAGCTGGGATTGTATTAACCGCTTCACACAACCCAAAAGAATATAACGGTTATAAAGTGTACTGGGAAGATGGCGCGCAATTAGTTCCACCACATGATATAGGTGTAATAAATCTCGCTAAAAAAATAAAAACAGACCAAATAAAATTTGAAGGAAACCCCGATTTAATTCAAGTAATTGGTAAGGATGTTGATTCTGCATTTCTAAAAGCGGTCATGAAGCAATCACTTACCGATGAAGGTAAAAAAGGATTGAAAATTGTATTTACCTCTTTGCATGGAACTTCCATTATGGGTATGCCGGAAGCCCTCGCCATGGCAGGGTTTACAGATGTCCACATTGTAAAAGAACAAGCCAAACCAGATGGCTCATTCCCTACGGTTGACTCCCCCAACCCAGAGGAACCCGAAGCACTCAAAATGGCTATTGATTTAGCCAATGAAATAAATGCAGATTTAGTTATTGGAACAGATCCAGACGCTGACCGAATAGGCATTGCGGTTAGAAATAATAAGGGGAAAATGCAAATCATGAATGGAAATCAAACGGCTTCCATGATGACTTGGTTTTTACTTAAAGAATGGAAAAAAAGAGGTAAATTAACTGGCAAGGAATTTATTTGTCAAACCATTGTTACTACTAACTTAATGAAAGATATTGCCGATGCATTTGACGTGGATACAGAGATTACCCTCACTGGCTTTAAGTGGATTGCAGATGTAATTAGACGCAATGAAAGCAAAAGAACCTTTATAGGAGGAGGCGAAGAGAGTTTTGGCTATATGATAGGGGATTTTGTTCGAGATAAAGATTCTATTTCATCTGGGGTGATTGTATCTGAAATTGCCGCACAAGCAAAAGCAAATGGAAGCAGCTTCTATAATGAAGTTTTAGAAATGTATCGTTCATTTGGTTTATATCATGAAGACTTGGTTTCAATTGTTAAGAAAGGAAAATCAGGAGGGGAAGAAATTTCTAAAATGATGAGTAATTTACGAAATAACCCACCAAAACAACTTGGAGGTTATAAAGTTGTGAAATTTGATGATGTTTCAACAAATACTTCTACCGATTTAGAAACAGGAACTACTTCTCCACTAAATCTACCATCTTCAAATGTTTTGCAGTTTTATCTATCAAACGGAAGCAAGGTAACAGCACGCCCATCTGGAACAGAACCAAAAATAAAATTCTATTTCAGCGTGAAAGGAAATTTAGAAAATGTGGCTGATTACGAAATACAATTAACTGAATTGAAAAATCAAGTTGAAGCCATAAAAATAGACTTAGGAATAGCGTAAAACAGGCATCATGTCAAAAATTCAAACAAGCGTTTTATTGAGTGATTTAAAATCTCGAACAGAATTTTGTATTCGTGAAGCTAAAGCTCTTTTAAAGAAGAATGAAGCTGTTTTAAATAACAAACCGAATTCAAATACCTGGAGTCCACTTCAGTGTTTCGATCATTTGAATCAATATGGAGATTATTATTTGCCAGAAATAAATAAGGCCATTGCAAGCGCAGAATCCAAACCTTCAGACCCGTTTTTTTCTACTGGGTTTATAGGGAATATGTTTGCGAAAGCCATGCTCCCAAAGAAAGGGACAACAAAAATGCAATCTCCAAAAGATAAAGAACCTTCTACATCGGAATTAGATAAAAGCGTGATAAATGAATTTTTGAATCAGCAAAAAAAGTATTTAGAGTTGATTAAAATATCCGAAAATGTAAATTTGAATCGCACCAAGGTGAATGTAACCATTTCAAAATTTGTTAAAATAAGACTAGGAGATGCTCTTCGAGTAACTATTTATCACAATGAGCGCCATGTGTTACAAGCATTAAATGGTATTAAAAAAAGCTAATTGAACCAAAAACTGCAACAACTTGCATTAGAATTATCTGGCGATCTTCATGTGGATGATGCGCTTAAAATCATTTATGCTACAGATGCCTCCGCGTATCGTGAATTACCTTTAGCCGTTGCTATTCCTAAAACAAAAAAGGATATACAGAATCTTATCCTTTTTGCTCAATCCAATAAAGTTAGTTTAATTCCTAGAACAGCCGGAACATCATTGGCAGGTCAAGTGGTGGGTTCAGGAATAGTTGTGGATGTTTCCAAATTCTTTACAAACATCCTGGAGTTTAATGCAAATGAAAACTGGATACGTGTTGAACCAGGTGTTATTCGTGATGAACTAAACTATTTTCTTAAACCTCATGGTTTCTTATTTGGGCCAGAAACTTCTACCTCCAATAGAGCCATGATGGGCGGAATGTTGGGAAATAATTCCTGTGGTTCAAACTCCATTGTATATGGAAGCACAAGAGACCACATTTTAGAGGTTACTGCCTTTTTAAGTGATGGTAGTGAGGTTGTATTCAGAGAATTGGCTAAACAGGAGTTTAAGGAAAAACTAGAATTACCCGAAAACAATCTAGAAGGTCAAATTTATAGGCATATTTTCTCCTTACTTTCAGATACTGAAAAAAGAAAACAAATCAATTCAAACTTCCCAAAACCGGAAATTAAGCGAAGAAATACTGGATATGCTTTAGATATCCTTATGGATTCAGAAATTTATAATGAGAGTACAAAAAAATTCAACTTTTGTAAGTTATTAGCTGGCAGCGAAGGAACGCTAGCTTTTACTACCGAAATGAAGTTTCAGGTTGTACCTCTTCCACCGAAAGTACAAGGATTGGTCATAGGCCATTTTACATCCATTAATGAATCTTTAAAAGCCAATTTAGTGGCCTTAAAACACAATCCATACGCGGTTGAGTTGATGGATTATCACATTTTGGACTGCACCAAAGGTCACCCATTATACAGCAAGTACCGATTTTTTTTAAAGGGTGAGCCAAAGGCTATATTAGCCATTCAATTACATGCAAATTCAGATGCTGAACTTGAAATTGAAGCAGAGAAAATTCGGGTTGCAATGAACGAAAACCAATTTGGTTATTCCTTCCCTCTTTTAAAAGGTGCAGATGTCACCAAAGTTTGGGCATTACGTAAAGCAGGGTTGGGTTTATTGGCTAACATACCTGGGGACGATAAAGCAGTACCTGTAATAGAAGATACATGCGTTTCTGTTACAGATTTACCTAATTACATTGAAGATTTCAATGTAACACTTAAAAAGAGGGGATTAAATTGTGTGCATTACGCTCATGCAGGATCAGGTGAATTGCATCTGCGCCCAATGATAAATCTTAAAACCACTGAAGGTGCCGAACTGTTTAGAACAGTTGCACAAGATATTGCGGATTTAGTAAAGAAATACAAAGGTTCTTTAAGTGGCGAACATGGAGATGGCAGATTACGTGGAGAATTCATTGCCCAAATGGTCGGTGATGAATTGTATGCTGATTTCAAAAATCTTAAAATAACTTGGGACTCCAATGGAGTTTTTAACCCAGGAAAGATAGTTGACTCTCCCCCAATGAACAAGAGTTTACGCTATTCGCCTAATCAAAAACAATCTTTTTTTCCTACAGCCTTTGATTTTTCAGAACATGGAGGGTTTTTAGAATCTGTTGAATTATGCAACGGCTCAGGTGATTGCCGAAAAACAGAATTAACAGGCGGCATTATGTGTCCATCTTATATGGCAACCCGTGATGAAATCCATACCACACGGTCACGCGCCAATATGTTGAGAGAGTTAATGACTAAAAGATCAGTGGAGGCTTTTGACACAAAGGAATTAGCTCAAAGTATGGAGTATTGCTTAATGTGCAAAGGGTGTAAGGTTGAATGCCCTAGTAATGTGGATATGGCTACCTTTAAAAGCGAATATTTATTTCAAAAAAGTAAATTTAAAAAACCAAGTTTTATAGCCAAAAAAACTGCGAATTTCTCTAAGAGCATGGAGTTTGCCCAGCGTCTCTCCTCTATTACTCCTCTAGTAAAGTTTGCTATTATTGGAAATCCTGTAAAAAAAATAATGGGTATTTCTTTAAAACGAGATATTCCTCTCCCAGAAAAAACATCTTTACGAAAATGGTATGGTTTACATGCAAAGGAGGAAAAGGCTAAATGGCTCAAAAACCCAAAACAAAAAGTGGTGTTCTTTTGCGATGAATTCACT
>JBFFMY010000057.1:0-17142 GCA_041563475.1 Salibacteraceae bacterium | reverse complement strand
GGTTAAAATCTGTTGGTGATTCTGTTGAGGCAGAAGAATCAATCGTGGAAATTGCAACCGATAAGGTTGACTCTGAAGTCCCATCACCAGCGGATGGTGTAATTACACAGATTTTATTCGAAGAAGGCTCAGTACCTCAAGTAGGAGATGTTATCGCAATTATTTCCTCCGAGGGTGAAGGGTCTGCTCCTATTGTAGAATTAGCCGCTGCTACTCCTGCACCTGCAGTTAATGAAATCCCGGTAACGAATAATTCGAGTGAACCAGCACCTGTTTCAACCGAACCTGTTGATTTTTCTGGAAGTGATAATTTTTATTCTCCTTTGGTAAAAAATATCGCAAAAAAAGAAGGAATTTCTCTCAATGAATTGAATGCCATTTCTGGTACTGGAACAAATGCCAGGGTAACCAAAGCGGATATTTTAAATTATATATCAAGCGGAAGAAAATCCCTAACATCTCAACCAGCTGCTACACCTCAACCTATGACGAAAGCAGCTCACGCAGAGGCGAAACCATCGGTTAATCAAGGTGCTCCTAACCCTTCCGACTTTAATGGAAATGTAGAAATTATTGAAATGGACCGTATGCGAAAGTTAATCGCTAAGCACATGGTAAATTCAAAACAAACTTCTCCGCACGTAACTTCTTACGTAGAAGCTGACATGACCAATATCGTGAATTGGAGGAATAAAATGAAAAAGAAATTCTTCGAACGTGAAGGAGAAAACCTAACCTTTACTCCTATAATTATGGAAGCCATCATTAAGGCTATCAAAGATTTTCCAATGGTTAATGTGGAAGTTCAAGGAGATTACATTATTAAAAAGAACGACATTAATATCGGAATGGCTACGGCATTGCCTAGCGGAAACTTAATTGTTCCCGTTATTCATAATGCCGATAATTATAACCTTACAGGTTTAGCGAAGAAAGTAAATAGCCTTGCAAATAAAGCCAGAGAAAATAAATTATCTCCTGACGATATTTCTGGAGGAACCTATACCGTAACCAATGTTGGTACATTTGGAAATGTAATGGGCACACCTGTAATTAACCAACCTCAAGTAGCCATAATGGCCGTTGGAGCAATTCGAAAAATGCCATCGGTTATTGAAACTCCTGAAGGTGATTTCATTGGTATTCGCAATAAAATGTTCCTATCTCACGCATACGATCATCGTGTAGTGGACGGTGCTTTAGGAGGGATGTTTGTAAGAAGAGTAGCAGACTATCTCGAAGCCTTTGATATTAACAGAGAGTTATAATAAAACAGCGGTTTCTTTATTCTTATTTGATAAATTTTAATTTAACTGTTAATAAAAGATATTGTTATATTTGTCCAAGCAATTTTGATAATTTATTTGTAAAAAATAAACCCCCAACAGTAATAAACATGCGCAAATTTACTACTACAACACTTTTAATAGCTGCTGTCTTTTTGTTAAGCGGACCAGCTTTTGCTCAAAAGGCAGAAAAGGTGAATCGTAACACAGCTCTTAGTCATTTTGAAAACGGAAATTGGGAGAAATCCAAACAAATGTATTTGGAGCTTCTCAAAACAGAACCAAATGATCCTGAACTTAACCTTTATTGTGGAATTTCCTACTTGAATAGTAGAACCAATGCAGATAAATCATTGGAATATTTCGATAAGGTAAATGATTCATTGATTCCGGGAGTATTATTATTTAAAGCTGAAGCATATCACTATACGGGTGAATTTGATTCTGCAAAGGTGTATTATAATAAATACCAAAATTTAGATGGTATTAAATTGGAAAAAGGCTTAGCAGAAGAAATCAATATTAAAATTGAGCAATGTAATACAGGCATTGAGTTTGTGAAATCTCCAGCGGAAGGTATGTTTGTTGAAAATTTAGGAGAAGAAGTGAATACGACTTTTGTAGATTACGCTCCAGTGGTATATGAGGATTTAAAAACCCTAGCGTTTACGTCTACAAACACCAACCTTTTTACCATCCAATACATGACCTACCAAGAAAAAGGTGGTGAAGAGATTTTTTACACCAACTATGATCCTGTGTATAAAAGATGGTTACCAAGATCTAAGGCTGATGGTGTTGTATTAAACGAAAATATTGAGTCTGAAGGAAATGAATCATCTATAACATATAGCGAAGATTTAACACGTTTCTATTTTTATAGAAATGGAGCTCTTTGGGTATCTGAAAACTTAGGTGATCCGGTGAAAACGGATATTAAAAGCGTAGGTTTTACGGATAAGCAAATTCTTTCAATTGTAATTAATAGAGCAGAAGACAAAGTTTTTATCGAAAGTGATAAAAGTGGCGGAAAAGGTGGTATTGATATCTATTTATCCGAAAAAGATGCCGATGGGAATTGGGGCCCGTATAAAAACTTAGAGGGAATCAACACAAAAAATGATGAAATTTCACCGTACATCAGTGACGATGGAACAAAATTATACTTTGCATCGAATGGATATAATTCTATTGGTGAGTATGACATTTTTGTAGCTACTAAATCAGATAGTGGATGGACAAATGTGCGCAATTTAGGTGTGCCTGTAAATTCATCTGCGAATGATGTACACTTTAGGTTAACAGGTGGAAATGAAGAATTCGGTTACCTAGCTTCTGATAGAATGGGTGGTCAAGGTGATTATGATATTTGGAGATTTTGGACTTGCTTTGATGTTCCATCAACGAATTTAGCCGGAGATTTAATTAGCAGATCTGGAAGCGTTACGGGTGCGGTTGTAACCTTATTAACGATAGATTCGGCTGTAGTTTCAACTTCAGCTCCATTATCGGATAAATCATCCTATTCATTTCCAGTAAATACTGAAACGGATTATATTTTAAAATTAGAAGTTCCAGAAAAAGCTGTTCAATATTTTGACGTTTCTATTCCGGAAATGTGTGTTGAGTATGACTTGTATCAAATGCTTGAAGTAGATTTAAATAAAGATTCAGATGGCTTTGTGTTTGAACAACGCTCTACTTTAACAAATGCATTTTACGGTGTAGATAATGCCAGAGGAACGCAATCAAGATCTGATTTTGTGGCCGGGTTAACACCAAATAACCCAACATATACAGATCCTGAAATTCAAGTAAGCAAATTTGAAAAAGATCCAGTAATAGCAGACCTTGGTAAAACTGCCGTAGTAAATTCTGATGGTAAAGATGTGTATGTATTTTATTTTGATTTTGATAAATCAACATTATCTGACAACGACCAAGCTATTGCAAACAAATTAGGGGCTACCATGAAGAATTCTCCAGGAAAGAAAATTGTTATTGCAGGACATACCGATTCTCAAGGACCAGCATGGTATAATAAAAAGCTATCCGTTAGAAGAGCGCAAGCAGTGGCAGATATCTTAATAAAAAATGGTACTCCAGCTAATCAAATTGTAGTGGAAGGTTATGGAGAAACACAACTTAAACTAAAAGATACTGCTGACGATACAGGAGGTTTTGTTATTCGTTGGGGTAAAAAGAACAGACGTGTTGAAATGGAAATTCAATAACATAAACGTTTTAAATTTAAAGACTCTCTGTGGTAAACACAGGGAGTTTTTTTATGTCCTTATTTTCAGAATCTGCCAAATAGAATAAGTACCTTTGGGAACAGTAATAAATACAAAAAACATGAATTTAAAATTGCAAAAACCCTTAGCCGTTTTTGATCTTGAAACCACTGGTGTAAATACTTCAACGGATAGAATAGTTGAAATTTCTATACACAAAGTGTTACCTAACGGGAAATCAGAAACAAGAACACATAGGGTTAACCCTGGAATACCAATTCCACCAAAAACTACTGCAATTCATGGGATTTCAGATGAAGATGTCGCTTCTGAGCCTAAATTTCCTGAAATTGCACCAAACCTTTTTATTTTTTTAAACGACTGTGATTTAGCGGGTTTCAACTCCAATAAATTTGATGTGCCTCTATTGGTAGAAGAGTTCCACCGAGCAGGATTTGATTTCGATGTTACCACCCGCCAACTTGTAGATATTCAAAATATTTTCCACAAAAAGGAGCCTAGAACCTTAGTAGCTGCATACCAATTCTATTGTGGAAAAGATCTTTCCAATGCACATAGCGCGGAAGCCGATACTCTTGCCACTTACGAAATTTTAGAAGCTCAATTACTTAAATATCCTGATTTAAAACGGGATGTGAAATTTTTAAGTGAGTTTACTACTATGCATAATGCGGTAGACTTGGCTGGAAGATTTATTCGAAACGACCAAAAAGTAATTGTTTTCAACTTTGGTAAGCATAAAGGAAAGCCAGCTGCAGAAGTATTAAAGTCAGAACCATCCTACTACGGCTGGATGATGAACGGAGATTTTTCACAGAACACAAAAAAGGTACTTATGCAAATAAAAAACTCAATAAAATAAAATATGAAAATCATTTGTATCGGAAGAAACTATGCCATGCATGCAAAGGAATTAAACAACCCAATTCCGAAAGAACCTGTAGTTTTTATGAAACCAGATTCTGCTATTTTGCAATCGGACAAACCATTTTTTATTCCAGATTTCACAAATGATGTGCATCATGAATTAGAAATTGTTGTGAGAATCAACAAGGTGGGGAAGCACATTCAAAAGAAATTTGCCCATAAATATTACAACGAAATTACTGTGGGAATTGATTTCACGGCCCGTGATTTACAAGCAGCGCTTAAAGAAAAAGGTCTTCCTTGGGAAAAAGCAAAAGCTTTCGATGGTTCTGCCCCTATTGGAAAGTTTATTCCAGTATCCAAAATAAAAGACATAAATGAAGTTGATTTCTCTCTTAAAAAAAATGGGGAATCCGTTCAAATTGGAAATACACGGGATATGCTATTTTCAGTGGATACTATTATTGAACAAGTGTCAAAATACTTTACTTTAAAAATAGGTGATCTCATTTTTACAGGAACACCCCAAGGTGTTGGCCCTGTAAAAATTGGAGATGAACTAAATGCCTATATTGGTGAACAATTACTTTTAAAAATTCCAATACGATAAAGAGGAGAATACTTCCTCCATGCAGACAAACTGGTGAAAGTGAAAATATTTGACAAAATAAGTGGGATTATATTACTGCTCGTTGCCTTTGTTTTAGGACTAAAACAAATTCATGAGCCTGATTTATGGTGGATGTTTCGCACCGGGCAATGGATGGTAGAAAATGGACAAATTCCCACTACTGATGTTTTCTCCTACACCCTTTCAGGTACGGAATGGATTAGTGTAAAATGGTTGTTTGAGCTTTTGGCATACGGGTTTGCCGTAGTTTCTGGCCCAGAATCCATTGGTATACTACAAGGTTTAGTGAATATTTTATTGGCGTTTTTCTTCTTAAAGATTACGCAAAATCTTACCCAACTAGTCTATGAAATAAAAATTAACCTATCCCACCCTATTTTAATTTTAACGGGAACCATTTTTCTTTTTGCCATAGATTATAGACTTATTGGCCGGCCCGAAATGTTTAGTCATTTATTTACAATTATATACATCCACCTATTTGTTCAGTATAAATTAAAACCCGGAAATTTTATTTTTTGGCTAATCCCGCTGCAGATAATTTGGGTAAACATCCATGAAGGGTTCGCCATAGGAATGGTCCTAATAATCACATTTGGATTGGGGTATTGGATAGATAATTTCCTATCCAAAAAACTAGAACGGAAGTTCGTTAATCGCATTTTATTCGCTTCGGGTTTGGCTCTTTTGGCTGTTGCAATTAACCCACGTGGCTTCTACATGTTTTATCATCCGTATTTCCTTTTTAGCGTAGTTGGAAGTAATCACTATACAAATGAGTTAAACTCCGTTTTTTATCGACCAGGATTTTACTTTTCCTTTAAAGAACCCTATTTCGCGTTTTTGGCTGCCATTATTGGTTTTACAGGCTCGTTTTGGCTATTTACACAGGAAAAAGTTAAGTTTTTTATGCGATTTGGAAGTGGATACATAGGGGTGTTAATTGCATTTACCTATTTAGCCATGACGGGATATCGAAATGTGATTTTCCTTACACTTGCGGCATTTCCGATAGCATCCGCAATTTTGGTAAAGTTATGGGCCTCCCAAAAAGATAAAAACCTAGTTAAGTATTTGGTCTACCCCATGGGTGTCTTACCCTTACTTTTCTATTTTTTAATTGTTACAAATCAATACTATGACAAGTTTTCGAATTCAAAAGAAAGATATGGCCTTGCTATTTATGCAAATAGTAATCCTACAGGAGCAGCAAAATTTGCAAAGGAGAACGAACTTGAAACGAAACGGTGCTTTTCAGATTATTTGAGTTCCGCATACTTTTTATGGGAATTGCGCCCGCATTTTGAGTCGTATATTGATTTACGAGATTTGGATATTTTTCCAAAAGAATTTTTTGATGATTTTATTCGTATTACACATTACACAAATTACTTTGATGATAGCGACACGAAATACAATTATGAATATGCTATGCTTTACACGTGGCAATTTCCAAATTTACATAGATACCTCTATCATAGCCCGAAATGGAAACAAGTTTACGCAGATAATGTCGCCTGTGTTTATGTCAAAAACACCCCTGATAATCAAAAAATAATCTCCAAATTTACTCCAGATAGCACAAATTTATTTGGGAATTTCAATGCCAGTTTTCAACCTGAACCTACGGCAATTTCTAACGGTATTTCTTTTTTGTTTTGGCCTGGGTATCAATTAGAAAGTCATCTTGTGGATTCTAGTATAATGGCCTCAAAATATTTTAGAATAGTTGCCGATTTTGATCGTGCAGAATTTCATGCGCAAAATGCCATTAAGAATAAACTAAACGCCTACGAGGGCTATGCTGAACTCGGTAATATGTATTTAGAAATAGTGCCTTTTAAACCTACCCAAGAAGGAAAGTTGACATATATAAACATGGCTAATAACGCCTTTTCCAAAGGTGTAGTGTTAGATAAATCTAAATGGGAGTGCGTGTATGGTCAAGCCTCATGTGCTTTTATGACCCAAGATTATGGTTATGCCTTAAAATTATTCAAAAAAGCAGCAACATTAGCTCCGGAAAAAGCAGAAAACTACTTGCGAATCGCAGATTGTTATGGAAATCTGTACCAAAAAAGCAACAGTATGAAGGAGTATGATTTTTGGTTTGAAAACATGGAAAAAGCATTGAAAATTGACCCAGACAACCAACAAATTATCGCGAAATTAGGTGTAGCATATTGCCAATCCAATCAGTGTGAAATGGCAAAACCACTCTTAGAAAAATATGAACGAATGACTGACGTTAGTGAGCAAGATCATCAAGAAGTTATAAAATGCATACAAAAATGTAACGTAAAATAGCGTTAAATTCCATAAATCCACTTTGCCCACACTAATACAAAAAAGGTGCTTATTGCAACCCCAATTAAATTTAAAATTAGCCCTGTTTTGGCCATATCTTTTACCGTTATTTTTTCGGTAGCGTAAACAATAGTATTCGGAGGCGTGGCAACAGGAAGCATAAAAGCAAATGAAGCCGACATAATTACGGGCATCATTATTAAAAGAGGATTAGCATCAATATTCGATGATAATGCGAACAAAATGGGTAACATTAAAACCGTTGATGCGGTATTGGATGTTAATTCCGTAAAAAATGTCATAAATAGCGCCAATATGATTACCACTAAAAATGGCGGATAATTAGATACAAAACTCAGGCTCTCTCCTAACCAATTGGATAAACCTGTAATTCCAATAACCTTGGCAATAGCAAAACCGCCACCAAAAAGAAATATAACCCCAATTGGAATTTTCTTTGCCGCGTTCCAATCCAATAAATGACCGGTGGTATTTTTAGAAGGTAATACATATAACACAAATGCAGCTAACATCGCAATGGTGCTTTCTTTTATATAGGAAGGTTGCGGAAATAAATGGGTCCATCCAGTAAAATGAAAATTACCAATATTTAAATCTTTTGCCGTGAACCATAAAGCAACTGTAAAGGTAAACACACTAGCTACAATCTTCTGTTCAAAGTTTAAGGCTCCCAATTTATTATACGATTCACGAATAAAATCTACATCAATGTTCATTCGAAAATCAGATTTAAAATACTTTTTAGAAAGGAAGAAAAAAGCAGTAACAAAAAACACGAGACTGGCTGGTAGTCCTACCATAAACCAATTGGCAAAAGTAATGGGTTGTAAATCAACAAAATTTTCATTGAAAAAATCCATGAAATACAAATTTGGGGCGGTACCAATTAAAGTTGCTGTACCACCTATACTTGCCGAATAAGCAATTCCAAGTAGGATTGGTGTCGATAAGTTTTTCTTTCTGGTAGATGAGTTTACTTGCCCTATTACCGCCAATGCTGCCGGAAGAAGCATCATAACAACAGCTGTATTTAAAATCCACATGGATAAAAAATAGCTTGTAAACATGAATCCAAAAAGAATTTTACGCGGTGACTCACCCATTAATAATAATAATTTGAAGGCGATTTTTTTATGCAAATTCCATTTCTCCAAAGTAAAGGCGAGTAAAAATCCACCAACGAAAAAGAAAATGATCTCTGGCATATAGGCGGGAGCTAAATCCTTCATGCTTATAACCCCAAAAAAGGGTAATAGAGTGATTGGGATTAAGGAAGTAAAATAGATGTTTATGGCTTCCGTTATCCACCAGACCGCCATCCAAATGGCTACCCCCCCAGTAATCGCCATATTGAAATCTCCAATTTGAGAATATAAATTCCAATACACAAAAAATCCTATGAGAGGACCTGCAATTATTTTTAGCCAATTTAACACCGCACTAAACTAAATAAAACCAACCCTAGATTAAATTCTAGGGAAAACAAATTCAAGAAATCAAACTTCAATTATTTACCCGAATTAAAAAAAGGTTGTAAAGCCCTCATTAGCAACTTTTGTTTAGTTTATTTAGGTTGAAGTTGAACAAAACTTTAGATTTGCACGAAATTTAAAATTCAAGTGTCAAAAAAATGCCATCCCAGTTGCCTATTTTTCACGTAATTTGCGGCCCCAGTCTGATAATTAAATCAACCAAATGAAATTATTATTTCAATCTGTATTCCTTGCGATATTAGTCGTTTTCAGTCCAAATCTTTTCGCCCAAAAATCAGGTTCAAAAATTACCATTAGTGGATACGTTAAAGATGCAGACACCGGTGAGGATTTAATTGGAGCAACGGTTAAAATAAAAGAACTCGGTTCCGGAGCTGTTACAAATGTGTACGGGTTTTATTCCATTACTCTTGAACAAGGTAAATACACGGTTGAAGTTTCATTTATTGGATTTAAAACCCAAAGTAACAAGATGGATTTGAAAGAATCAATCACAAAAAATTTCGATCTCAAACCATCGGATCAACAGTTAAATGAAGTGATTATTTCGGCCAAAAAAGAAGATCAAAATGTAACCGATGTGCAAATGAGTGTAGAAAAAATGAGTATTTCTACTATAAAAGAGATTCCGCAACTACTAGGTGAAGCCGACATTATTAAATCCATCCAACTTCGTCCAGGAGTTACAAGCGTAGGTGAAGGTGCTTCCGGCTTTAACGTTCGAGGTGGAAACATTGATCAAAACCTCATTTTACTAGATGAAGCACCCGTATATAATTCATCTCATTTATTCGGTTTCTTTTCGGTATTTAACCCCGATGCCATTAAAGATGTAACCTTATACAAAGGGGGCATCCCTTCCAAATATGGTGGGCGTCTTTCTTCGGTTATGGATGTGAGACAACGCGATGGAAACGACAAAGAATTTCATGGTACCGGTGGAGTTGGCTTACTTTTTAGCCGATTAACATTAGAAGGACCTATAAAAAAGAACAAAGCATCGTTTCTTGTTTCTGGGAGAAGGTCGTATGCCGATTTATTCTTACAACTCACAGATGATTTCAAAGGAAACAAAGCTTTTTTCTACGATCTTAACGCAAAAGTTAGTTGGGATATAAACGCCAAAAACAGAATTTTTGCGTCAGGATATTTTGGTAAAGATGTATTTGGGTTTGATGATGAGTTCAATTTTTCATGGGGTAACGCTACCGGGAGTTTACGATGGAATAGATTAATAAGTGATAAACTATTTATGAATCTTACCTTAGTTTATTCCAACTACTCCTACTCTTTGGGTGTGCCTTCTGGCCCTCAGGCATTTGATTGGACTTCTACGATTATAAATTCGGAGGCCAAATTAGATTTCTCCCACTATCTTTCTTCTAAACTAACATTGGAATATGGTGGAGAATTTCAAAACTATAAATTTTACCCTGGAGAAGTGACTGGAATTGGTGATGAGTCCAGCTTCAGCACAATTACGGTTCAAAAAGAAACAGCTATTATGCCCTCCATTTATATTGGAGCAAAACAAGATCTTTCCAAAAAAATCAAACTTCTTTATGGCCTAAGATATACCCATTACTTCAACGTGGGTTCGTACAATTTGAATTTGTACAAATACGGAGTCCCAACCACAGCGCAAGACGTTATTGGTGTTCAACAATACCATAATGGGGAGGTAGTAGCACAATACGGTGGACTAGAACCTCGGTTAGCGATTAATTACATTGTTAATGAAAAGCAGTCGTTTAAAGCGAGTTACCAACGTACTAAACAATACATGCATCTGGTTAGTAACACCACTTCTGCTACTCCTATTGATATTTGGAAACCTGCAGGATACTATGTGAAACCCGCAACAGCAGACCAATTTGTGTTAGGATATTTCCGTAATTTTAAAGATAACGAATATGAACTTTCGGTTGAAACGTACTATAAAAACATGCGTGATTTAATGGACTATAGGAATGGTGCTGAATTGCTTTTGAACGATAATATTGAAACTGAATTGCTAAGTGGTGATGGGGTTTCTTACGGCCTCGAACTGATGGTAAGCAAGAAAAAAGGACGTTTTACGGGTTGGGTTTCGTATACATTATCTAGAACCACGATGCAAGTTCCAGGTTTTATTGCCGGGGATTATACAGACGTTGCAAATGGAATTAATGGCGGTAAACCTTACGCTACTAATTGGGACAAAACACATGATTTGTCGATTGTTGGAATGTTCACCTTGACTGATACGTGGAAATTATCTGGTAATTTTATTTTTATGACCGGAAGACCTGCGACCTATCCAAACGGCAGATATTTATGGGACGGGAAATTTATACCGGATTACCGTACCCGAAATGCCGCTAGAATTCCTACCACTCATAGGTTAGATATTTCAGCAACTTATACTCCATCTCGACAAGGAAAAAAATGGAAATCATCTTTCGCTTTTGGAGTGTATAATGTGTATGGACGTAAAAACCCATACTCTGTATACTTTCAGCAAAGTGAAGAAAATCCTGTTTTAACAGAAGCTAAACAGCTTTCCATAATCGGAATTCCAGTGCCATTTATAACCTACAATTTCAAATTTTAATTGAATATCCATGAAATTACATCTTTATATACTCTCATTTCTAATTGGTGGTTCTTTAATCTCTTGTACGGAAACTATCGATTTAACGTTAGATGACCCAGCTCCTGTTTTGGTAGTAGATGGATTTATTTCAAATGAGGATACGACTCAATTTGTTCGATTAAGCAGCCTAGAAAACTACTTTGCAGATGATATTCCAAATTTTGATGCTTTTAAAGAATCTAAGGTTTATTTAATTGAAAACGGAATTGTTGCAGATACGTATGCATACAATCCAGATCGTTCACGATTTGAAATCCTTTTTCAAGGGACCATTTCAAGTACTTACCAAATTGATATTACATTGCCTACCGGAGAACGTTATGTTTCTTCTGAAGAAGTACTAAATGAAATAGTTCCTATCGATACTATTTGGTCCGAAATCGTTGATGATCCTAGAGACGAAGATTACATTAGTATTTTGATTAACACAAATGAACCTGCAGGTTTAGGAGATTATTACCAATGGAAATCATTTGTTAATGACGCATATCAATTCGGAAGTTTTGATCTGTTCTTTTCAGATGATCGGTTTGTTGATGGTCAAGAAGTTAAAGATCTAGAAATTTTCTCCATGTCAACAGAAGATTACGAAAATTATAAAAAGGACTCCCCTACTGGGGAAGTTTTCGTCACTATTCAACAAAACACTATCAACTTACGCTACTATGATTATCTTGTATTAGTTTTTCAACAGCTGAATCAAATTGGTAGTCCTTTCGCTTCACCACCCGCTGAAATTAGAGGTAATGTGTATAAAACGGGAGAAACGGAAATTTTGGCTTTGGGTTACTTTTATACCAGCGGAATTTCATCTATGACCGTCAAAATAGAAGAGTAATAAACAATTCTCCAAATTATTAACATTTCCCATAGCTAGATACCTTGGCGTGTTACATTTGTATTCCAAATAGTTTCATGCGCAATATCATTTTATTTTTTGCTTTTATAGGTCTACATTGGGTTTCCGTTGGTCAAGACTTTTCAATTAACCGAATAGAACCTATGCTTTCAGCTCAAAAAGAGTTGATGAATATCTATCCTATTCGTAACCAACAATTGGATTGCCCTCCAAAAATCATCCACCATACACATGCTGGGTTTCGGTTTTTAGATTCCTTGGATTCTAATAACGAATTAGATGATTTGTTTTTATCCATTTTTATAAAAAACAATTGCGCTAATTTTTATAATGTTCTTACTACCCATAAACTATTTCTTCCGGAATATATCGCAGCCTTAAAAAAGCACGACCTAGACACCAATTATGCACTGCTGCCATTAACCATGAGTGCGGATAATCCATCTTTGAAATACAATACTGACAAATCAGGTGCTTGGCAATTATCTTTTGTTAACGCGCGTAAATATGGGTTACAAATTGATGCTTATTTTGATGAGCGTAATGACATTCAAAAATCGAGTGAAGCTGCTGCCAAATATTTGAAGTTTCTTCAGAAATACTATTTGAACAACGATTTACTGGTAGTTACAGCCTTTTACACTTCTGTACCTTTTGTCAATAAACATTTAAACCAATTGGAAAATGTAAATACGAAGTCCTTTGTTAGTTCTTTACCACCAGAAATTAAAGGGTATTTATTTTACTTACGCTCTTGGGGGAATTGGATTGAAAATTTTGGGGTACCTCAAAGCTTAACTTCATTTAACAAAGACCTAGAATGGTCTAAAATTGAAAGTGTAGATACTTTAAGCTTTGAAACGATTAGTCAGTTTATGGATATATCGGTTCGTAAAATGGAGTTAATGAACCCTGCTTATACGGGTAAATATGTTCTTCCACATTCCTCTATTCCATTTTACCTACCAAAAAAAATAGCCTCAGATTTTTCAAAAAATCATGTAGAATTTATCGCTTTTCAAAAAGAACAAGCCGAGCGGAAAAAGAAAGAATTAGCGGAACAAAAAAAACGTATGGAAAGTGGGATTCCTGACTTAAACAAATTTAAGGCCGTTACGTACACGGTTAAATCAGGTGATGTGTTAGGCAAAATTGCAGATAGAAATAATTTACGTGTAAGTCAAATAAAGCAATGGAACAACCTCGCTTCTGACCGAATAGACATCGGCCAAAAACTTGTTTTATACGTCCCTAAGTCCTCCAACGTTGATCTACCACCTGATACTGATGATAATAAAATATCCACCAAACCCGTTACTCCCAAACCTGGGTCAGGGTCGCCTCAAATTTATACCGTAAAACCTGGTGAATCTCTTTGGTTAATTGCCAAAAAATTTCCCGGTGTATCCGCAGAGAATATTATGGGATGGAATGGTTGTACTGATAAAATTAGTCCGGGTATGGAACTGAAAATTTATTCTACAAAGTAGTTGTTCCGATTACTTTTCATTAATATTTCACTGTGAGGAACTTATTGGAAAACACACTCAATCTGAATTTAATTTTGACATATTTGCTCAAATAGTTACATGAAACCAATTCACACGTTACTTTTTTTAGTTGCTGTTGGACTGTTATCCGCAGGGTTAGCTTTTGTAACCCCTTCAAATGGTTTTGATTTAGGTAATGGTTTGAATATCAAATTCGCTAGTCTAAAACCCGATTCTTCAAAGTCATCTAAACCCATTGCCAAAATTGAAGATCTTGAAGCCTTTTTAGATGAATTAGAAGTTGAAATTGATTCAACAGCTATAAAAGACTCTATTAAACTTGCTGATTTAGAGCGAAGAAAACGCCTTTCAAGAATTCAATGGGCGAATAGCGATCGTAGTTCAATGCGTAAATTATTTGATGAACTCGAAAATGTAAAAGCAAAAAAAACCAAGGCTAGAATCATGCATTATGGTGATTCCCAAATTGAAGGAGATCGAATCACCAGTGTGATTAGAAACGAGTTGCAAAAATATTATGGGGGGTATGGACCTGGTTTAATTCCCGCAGTGGAAGCTGTTCCAAATGCCTCTATTATTCAATCTAATTCTGAAAACTGGAATAGATTCACCCTTTACGGCCGGCCAGATACGAACATTAAACATAATCGATATGGGCCTTTATGTAGTTTTGGAACATTCACCTACCCAACGGATACTAATTTAGTTTCTGTCACTGATGCCTGGGTTCAGTTTGGTCAATCTGGAATGACCTATTACAATACAAAAATGTATTCGAAAGCCTATTTGTTTTATGGACATGCTACAGATTCTTTTACAGCTACCGCCTTTGCTGATGGGGTAGAATTAGCAACCCAAAAATTAGGGCCAACAACTTCTTTCAATTCCATAAATTGGAACTTTGAAACCACTCCAAAGGAACTAAAGTTTTCATTTTCCGCTAAAAAAAGCCCCGAATTTTATGCATTTTCATTTGAAAGTAATTCTGGAGTCATCGTAGATAATATAGGGCTTAGAGGAAGTTCAGGGACGTTGTTCAAAAAATTAGATTCTGAACAATTACGTGGATTTATGAGCTCTCAACCTATCGACCTTTTTATTCTTCAATTCGGTGGAAATACGGTTCCATACATAGAATCTGCCGAAAAAGCATTTGGTTATGGTAAATGGTTTAAATCACAAATCCTTTACTTAATGAAACTAAATCCTAATGCTGCGTTTATCGTTATTGGCCCTTCTGACATGGCTACAAAAATCAATGGGGAATTCACCACATATCCTTACTTGGAAACCGTAAGAGATGTACTCAAAAAAGCCGCACTTGAATCAGGTGCTGGGTATTGGGATTTATATGAGGTTATGGGTGGTAAAAACTCAATGATTAGCTGGGTGGAAGCAGAAAATCCCCTTGCAGGAAAAGATTATGTTCACTTTAATAACAAAGGAACCCGAAAGGTTTCTGAGTTATTCATGAAAGCCTTTTGGTATGAAAAAGACCTTTGGGAGTCCAATAAAATGCATACTAAACAAGATACTTTAAATGCTAAATAAAATATTCAAAATGCGATTTGTAGAATGTCCACTTATTTCAATAATAGTTCTTGTAATGGTTTTTTTCACGAGCTTTTCTTCTCCGCATATTGATCCTACGTTTGTTCCATCTCCTCGTTTAAATCCGAGTGAAGAAATCACAAATTATTCGTTTATTGAATACGAAAAAAATGTGATTGAATTTCCAGGGGGTGCAACCGAATTTGACTTCTTTTTTGACAAATTAGACACCCTAATTAGTTACGGAAAAGGCAAAATCAACATTATGCACATTGGCGGTTCTCACGTTCAAGCAGGAATGTTATCTGGGAGAATGCGCGAAAACATGTTTTCAATGGCCGATGGAATTCAGGGGGAGCGTGGATTTATTTTTCCATACAGAATGGCACATACAAATAACCCTTCAGATTATAAAGCCGTTTTTACGGGTGATTGGGAAGGATGCCGAAATGCCAAAAAAAACAACCATTGCCCTTGGGGATTATCGGGAATTACTGCCACGACAACAGATTCTAGTACCCAAACTATTTTATATGCATTGGATCAAAATGAACAAACGTATACCTTTAATAAAGTTAGAATATACCATCTTGCAACCCCCGAATCTTATGCTGTAAAATTGGATAGTAGCATGCTTATTGATACGGCTTACACGGATTCGATTTCTGGATTAACCACATTTGAATTATCAAAATCATACGACACCTTAATTTTTGAAACCGTAAAAACCGATAGTATCCAGGAGTATTTTGTTCTTCAAGGTATACGATTAGAAAATAACATGGCAGGACTTTCGTATGATGCTATTGGAGTGAATGGAGCATCTGTTCCAGCCTATTTACGATGTCAATACTTTCAACCTCAACTGGAAACGAATATTCCTGATTTAGTGATTTTTGGTATTGGAATAAACGATTCATACGTTCCTGTAGATCAATTTGACCAATCCGAATACGAACAAAATTACCGAGATTTAATGGCTATGTTTAAAGAGGTAAATCCCAATGTGCAATTTCTATTCATGACCAATAATGATAGTTATTACAAACGTAGATATCCAAATCAAAATATTTTCAAGGTGCAAAAAGCGATGTATAACTTAGCTACAGAATATAATGCGGCTTATTGGGATTTGTTTGAAGTAATGGGTGGTTTAAATTCTATTAAATTATGGGAACAAGCAGGTCTTGCACAAAAAGACAAGGTTCATTTTACGCGTAAAGGGTATTACCTCAACGCAGATTTACTTTTCGTAGCTTTAAGAGATGCCTATGGCAAGCACCTTAATAGTAAGTATTACACAAAAGAAATTACTTTACAAAATTGAAACTAGATTATACTTCAATATCTGAGCAATTTCTGATTTTCACAGAATTTATTCTACAACCGTTAATTTTTACACGGTTAGAATTTTGGGTGTTTTTTGCTATCGTATTGGCAGTATTTTCATTGGTGTATAAAAACAAGGCGATAAGAAACGGATGGCTTTTTGCCGTTAGTTTATTTTTTTACTGGACAACATCGGGCTTTTTTATCTCTATCCTTCTATTCTCTACCCTTTCAGATTACCTCATAGGATTTAAAATTCACAACGGAAAAACCGATTTATCCAGAAAGCTTTGGCTCTCCCTGAGTATTTTCTTTAACCTATTTATGTTGGTTTATTTTAAATACGCCTATTTTTTCACGGATTCAATTAATAATGTTCTCGGAACAAACTTTGAGG
>JBFFMY010000056.1:0-17281 GCA_041563475.1 Salibacteraceae bacterium | reverse complement strand
TTATGCTTCAAAACAACCTCGCTAAAGCTCAACAAATTAGATTTTTTGTTGGTTATTCTGGTTGGGATCCCGGACAATTAGATAATGAAATATCTGAAAATTCATGGATTGTTGCTTCTACTTCTGCGGAGCAAGTAATGAGTGATTCTGATGAATATTGGAAAGAAGTTATGGTTGGGTTGGGTAAAGAATTTGCCGTAATGTCTAATTTCCCTTCAAACCCCGATCTAAACTAAGTTTTAGTTTACATTATTTAACCCAAGTTCATTTGAAAGTTATTTTAAACAGTATTTATTTGTCGGATAAATTCTTACACATCAAGTTGTAAACTAAAAGCTATTCATACCTCTATTTATGCTAATTTAATTAGTATAATTGGTTTAAACTTTAGATTGTTTTATTTCACTCGTGCATTTTATGAAATCTATTTTATCGGCTGTTATAATTCTTATTTCATTCACTGGATTTTCTCAGGATTATGTTGATTTAGCAAAAGGTCATTATGCCAATACTCCAATAAATCAGTTTGATTCTGCTACAATCGGAACTCGGGTTCAAGAATTTGGATTAGATGTCATCCTGCCCATTGAATTGAAAAGCAAAAACTATTTCCTTACGGGATTTTATGTGGAAGGTATTTCCGCTAATGTTACTCCAGAAAATTCAAATTTATCTTCTGTTTACACCACCAACCTAAAACTTGGAATGCAATTCTTTTATGACGACAAATGGGAAGCAACCTATATGTTACTCCCTAAATTAAGTTCTGATTTTAAAGCCATTGGTGGAAAGGATTTTCAATTGGGAGCGGTGGTTTTATTCAAATACAAAAAAAAGGCTAATTTCAATTACAAATTTGGACTGTATTATAACAATGAATTATTTGGCCCTTTCTTCGTGCCTATTTTAGGATTGTATTACCAAAGTCCGAACAAAAAGTTTGAAACCAACCTAAATCTACCCTTATCTGCAGATGCCAATTACTCTTTAAATACATGGTTTAGAGTTGGATTAAATTTTTCTGCATTTGTAAGAACGTATCATTTAAATGAACCTTATCAAGGAAATTCAAACAACTATTTGGCAAAAACAACCAATGAGATTTACGGTTATCTTCAATTCCATGCGACTAAAAGTATCTTAATTCAAACCATGGTAGGTTATTCTATTGGACGAAATTATAGAATATACGATATTGAAGATCGAGTTACTTGGGGACTTTCCGCATTTAAATTCGGGGATGACAGAGATCAACTTAACACCGATTTTAGTGATGGTATGATTTTAAAAGCAAAGTTAATTTACAGATTCAACAAAAATTAGGACTTCATTTGTTACCAGAATATACAGAAGCTTTAAAACAAGCCAAACTCAACAAAAAAGGAATTACGCAAATTCTTAAGAAATTTCGAAAAATGCGCAAAGGATCTGTGGATGACATTATTCATCCACTCCATGATGCTGCATTTGAAAAAATAGATTGTTTGCAATGTGGGAACTGTTGCAAAACAACAAGTCCAATTATTACCGAACGAGATACCCAACGCATTGCCAAACATTTAAAAATGAAACTGGGTGACTTTGCTCAAAAATATTTGTACCTAGATAAAGTAGATCAGGAATACGCTTTAAAAGAAACTCCCTGCCCTTTTCTTGGATTGGATAATTTCTGTGGAATATATGAAGTTAGACCAAAAGCATGTGCGGAGTACCCACACACGCATCAAGTTAATCAACTAGGGGTTTTATCTCTTACCGAAAAAAATGCGGTTATTTGCCCTGCGGTAGCAGATATTTTTGATCACCTACTAAAAGAAATCTAATAGTTTGCTCGAATACTGTTTTCCAGTTTTCTATTGTAATCCTCATACAACCACTTCAAATAGTTAATCGTACTATCGCAAATACAATACGTGTATTTTTTTAATCTACTCGCAGTATCATCTTTCAATAGTGACGCCAAATACAGGGCATCAAAAAGATCTTCACTATTTTCAATACACATATCACTTTGTTGCTCAATAGAGCGTTCTAAGGCTACCTTTGGGCGAAGACATTCATGAATAACTTGCTTATAGGTGGCCTCCATGTCAAAGGATACATCTTTTGTCTTTTTGAATTTCTCCCGCAATTCATCTGGCATTACGTATACAAAACTCCTTTGAATCTCATCGTCATTCAGAATATTATTCAAATAATGCAGCGGTGATTTAAAGATTCGTTGCCAATCAATATCCGCTCCCCACAAACCAAAACGCGCTACATTATTCCCTAGATCAATTACTTGAAACTCTTCCTTTCCGGGTATTATTCGTGATCCACGTCCAATCATTTGGTAATAAAGCGTCAACGACTTTGTTGCTCTATTTAAAATAATAGTTTCCACAGTTGGCTCATCAAACCCAGTTGTAAGAATACCTACAGAAGATAAAATAGCATTTGGAGTTTCTTTAAACCATTGAATTATTTCACTTCTTTCCTGGCCCGAATGCGTATTATCCAAATGACGCACATTGTAACCTGCATGTTTAAATGTTTCTAAAACGTGCTTGGAGGTTTGAATACCGTTATTGAAAATCAAGGTTTTTTTACCCATAGCCTGATCTTCATACGCATTTAGTAGTTTCTCTTGCATGATGAAATTACCATACAATCTTTCAGAGGAAGCAACCGTATAATCACCATTCGCACCAATCTTCAGCGAGCTCAGATTAACTTGAAGCGTATGGGTAACCGCATTGGCTAAATACTTACTTTTTATCAACTTAGAAATGCTTTCACCAACCAATAACTTGTCATAGTTATCTTTCATTGGTAATTTCATATTTGAACTTAGCGGAGTTGCCGTTACACCTAATATGGATGCGTGTTCAAAATACTTAAAGAGCTTTCTAAAGGAGTTATAATGTGCCTCATCAATAATTACCAAACCTAAATTTTCTACATCCGTATCTGAATCGCGTAATCGGTTGTTTAAGGTTTCAACCATTGCAACAAAGGCATCGTATTTTTCTTCAAATGGAATGTGTTTTATTTTGCTGTCAAAAACCATATTGGAAACCTCAAAATCAGTTAACATATTGGATGTTTGCGTACACAATTCAATTCTGTGGGTTAAGATTAACACCTTTTTTTTGTGACGTTCAATGTATCTTTTAGCAATTTCTGAAAAAATTACAGTTTTACCCCCACCAGTTGGTAATTGATACAATAAATTATATCCATCCGGGGATTCGTCTAGTTTTCTGGTAATTTGCTCAATAGCAAGTTGTTGATATGGATATAACTCCTTTACGGCCTTTTCTTCAACTACATTTACCGACATATATTAGACTATTTTTCGTTTCAAATTTTGCAAAAATACTCTATTCTTTAAGTAATTCCCGAAGTTTCAGTAAGTAATCCTCAAAAAAGGTCATATTAAAAATATATACAATTTATGTGATTTAAAGCACTAGAAACCCAATATCCAATACGCTAATTTTATCCCAAAATTGTAACCATGAGCGATACGGGGATTGGAGTCAAAATACTTTTGGCATTAGTGATTTTACATTTTATAGTTGGATTCGGATATCTAATTTATAAACTATCCCCACGAAAATCCGCTAAAAACAAATCAACAAAAAAAGATATAGAAGGCCCAAGCTAGTGGTACACTATCAGTTCCATGCCTGACCCAAGTCATAGATTCCAAATAATCCTTCCATTAGATTTGTTTTAAAGAGCAAAATCATGGCAATTAAAACAATTATAGAACCATTTAGAATAAAAATGGTTGAACCGATACGCATGAGTTCGGAGGAAGAACGTTTAGAGCATTTAGAATTAGCTTTCAATAATCCATTTCTTTTAAAGTCTCAAGATGTAATTATTGATTTACTTACCGATAGCGGAACTTCGGCCATGAGCGCAAAGCAGTGGGCTGGCATAATGGAAGGAGATGAATCATACGCTGGTTCAAGTTCTTGGCTTAAGATGGAGAAAGAAATCAGAAGCCAAACGGGTTGCAAATACATTTTACCTACTCATCAAGGACGGGCTGGAGAAAGAATTTTGTATGGGCATTTAGGTGGCCCTGGAAAAGTCTTTATAAGCAATACGCATTTTGATACTACACGAGCCAATATTGAGTTCTCCGGTTCTACAGCATACGATATTCCTATTAAAGAAGGCCAAAACCCTGCTCTTGAATACCCTTTTAAAGGGAATATGGATGTAGAGAAGTTAGAAGAACATATTACACAATTTAAACCAGAAAATATTGGAGCTGTTATTCTAACAGTTACAAATAACAGCGGTGGAGGTCAACCAGTAAGTATGGCCAATGCGAAAGCCGTATCCGAAATTTGCAAAAAACACGAAGTCCTATTTATTTTAGATTCATGTAGAATTGCTGAAAACGCCTATTTTATTCATGATCGTGAAGAAGGATATCAAAATTATACCTTTTTAGATATTGCTAAAGAAATGTACCGCCTAGCAGATGGAGCAGTAATGAGTCTTAAAAAAGATGGATTGGTGAATATGGGTGGATTCATTTCCTTAAAAGATGAAGATTTAGCCTATGCTTGTCAAAACTTATTAATCATTACGGAAGGTTTTGCCACTTACGGGGGTCTTTCGGGACGTGATATGGAAGCAATTGCCCAAGGATTACAAGAAGTTTTTAGACCTGATTATTTACGTTACAGAATAAAAAGCACTGCCTTTTTAGGGGATAATCTACATAAAATGGGCGTACCATTAATGCGACCGACAGGCGGACATGCCGTTTATATTGATGCGAAGGCTTTTTATGACCATATTCCTGTAAATCAATATCCTGGGCAAGCCTTGGTATTAGATTTATATAAAAAAGGAGGCATTAGAGCCGTTGAAATTGGTTCTGTTATGTTTGGTAAATATGATAGTAAAGGAAAACTTGTTCCTGCACCTATGGAATTAGTGCGATTGGCAATGCCAAGACGTGTGTATACGCAAAGTCATGTAGAATATATTTTAGAAGTATTCGAAGAGTTGATAAAAGAAAAAAATAATGCCAAAGGAGTTAAAATCGTTAAGGAGCCTAAATTCCTACGTCATTTCACTTCTCATTTCGAAGTCATTGAATAATATTTTCTAAATACGAAACTTTTTTTTCGGCATCCGTAAATTCCACGTATGAAGGAGAAAGCGATTTCCCCTGCGCCATCCAACGGATTCTGAAATTCATTGATTTGAACATTTAGGACATATCTAAACCATCACAAGACTCACATTAACGTGAGTCTTTTTTTTGTTCTACTAAATTCTGTTTCCATTTATCCATCTATCAAACCAACCTTATACTCATGGAAACGAACTTCACAAAAACAAATTCCAACACCATAAAAAAATCAAATTCGCTTATTCAAGAAAACTATAAATTGAAATTATGAACATTAAAAAATTCGCTATTCTTAATACCAATTGTGGCCATTACAGTTTCCTGTGCTTCAGAGAAATTAGCTGAAAATGAAAGTCCATTAGATGCCTTTTATTCGGTATTTAATATCCAAGAAGGAGATAGCATGATTATTTCTAAAGAGGATAGAGTTTACATTTGGTGAAACCTGATTAAGACACTTTTGCAACCCCGTTTCTTACATCAAAGGAACGGGGTTTTTAATTTAAATTTGCACGAAATTTTTGCATTGAAAATAAACCGCTATCTCATTTTTATTCTCCTTTTATTTTCGGCCCAAAATCTAATAGGTCAGAAAACAGATTCCCTTTATCATATAAATGGGAATATCTTACTCGGTGAAATAAAAAAAATGGAATATGGCCAACTTGAATTCAAAATGGATGGAATGGGAACCATTAAAGTAAATGTGGAGAAAATTAAAACCATCAAATCTGATAAGTTATTTGAAATCAATATGGAAGATGGAAGAACTATTTACGGATTTATTGACTCTAACTCGATTACTGGAACCTTGAAAGTAAATTCAGGATATGACTCCATTCCAATTCAAATTGCTGAAATTATTGAAATCTTTCCCTTAAAAAACACTTTTTTCCTTCGTACAAGTGGTAAAATTGATTTAGGATTCAACTATACTAAAGCGAGTAATATTGGTCGGTTTAACGTGGATTGGAATTTAACCTATAGAACGAAAAGAACTAGTTTATCCATAGATGGTAGTAATGTTCAAACCTTCACTCCAAACGATACCGTAACAACAACCTCCAAGTATGACTTTTCATTAAACTTGGAGCGAAAAATAAAAAAACATTGGTCATGGATTAGTTACGTAAGTGCGAGTCAAAATACGGAGTTAGCATTAGACCTTCGTTTAAAAGGTGCCGTTGGAATTCTTTCTGATGTATTTCATTCGAACATTCAACGTTTTTATGTTATTGCAGCAGCAGTTCCAAATTACGAAGTAGCGAACAACAAAACGAGTAAGACATACAATTTTGAAGCCCAATTAACCATGTCTTATGAAGTATTTAAACGCACCGATCCCGAAATTTCCGTTTCAACTAATGTGGATTATTTCAAAAGCTTTACTCGAAACAGACATCGTCTGGATTACAATATGGATGTGCGTATGGAGATCATAAACAACTTCTATGTAGGTGGTAAATTCTATTACAATTTTGATAGTAATCCAGCTTCCGAGACAGCTGCCAATGATGATTTTGGTTTCACAACTACATTAGGATACTCCTTCAATTAGTTGCTTTTATCATAAAGCTGTATGTAAAGTTGGTTTTTAATATGACCAATGCTATGATTTTTTTGGTCATTTTGTGATAATTTTATTCGCAAATAAAACCACGTATTCAAACAGGTAAATACAAAGGTTTATGGGAGAATTAAACTTTATTCCAAATACAGACAGATCTAAATATCTAAAGCATTTGCTTAATGATATTTCTGCCTTGGATGCATTATTGAAAAACAATAAAATAGAATCTGGAGTTCAAAGAATTGGAGCAGAACAAGAGTTTACAATTGTACAGCGAAATTTCAGACCAAACTCCAACTCATTAAAGCTACTGAAGGAAATTAATGATCCCCATTTCACTACAGAATTAGCCGTATATAACTTAGAAATTAATCTCGATCCCCAAAATTTCACCGGAGATGGATTAGAGAAAATGCAAAAGCAATTAGATGAACTTTTGGATAAGGCAAGGGAAGCAGCCGAAAAAAGAGATTCAAAAATTATTTTAACCGGGATTTTACCTTCCATTCGCCAAAGCGATATTCATATTGATTATCTCACTCCACTTGACAGATACAAGGCACTAGATAAAATAATGCGTGAATCAAAAGGAGAAAATTTTAGGGTCAATATAAGTGGTGTGGATGAATTCCATATTTCTCATGATAATATTTTAATTGAAGCATGTAACACCAGTTTTCAAGCCCACTTGCAAGTAAGCCCAGAAAATTTTGCTGACTCCTACAATTGGGCACAACAGATTGCCGGTCCTATTCTTGCTGCTTGTACCAATTCTCCTCTATTACTTGAAAATGAGCTATGGATGGAAACGCGTATAGCATTGTTTCAACAAAGTTGCGACATTCGCCAAGTAAATCATGCTATCCGTAAAAAATTACCGCGTGTTTCTTTCGGTTTTGATTGGATTAAAAATGGCATAAATGATTTGTACAAAAACAACATATCCAATTACAAATTACTCATTACAAGGGATATAAGTGAGGATTCTTTAGCCGCTATTGATAAAAACAAAACGCCAAAGCTAGAAGCTCTTTGTTTATTAAATGGAACCATTTATTTATGGAATCGCCCTTGCTACGGGGTAGGTAACGAAGTTCCCCATATTAGAATAGAAAACAGATACCTTCCTTCTGGTCCAAGTACCGTAGATGAAATGGCAAATTTGGCATTTTGGGTCGGTGTAATGAATGGAATGCCAGATGAAGCAAGGGAAATATGGAACAGAGTTGATTTTGTAGATGCATCATCCAATTTCACTAAAGCGGCCAGATATGGTTTAAGCACGCAAATGGATTGGTTTGGAGAAAGTTTATCCGCCAAAGAGCTAATTCTAGATCGATTACTTCCAATAGCCAAAGTTGGGTTACAAAAAGCTAAAATCAACTCCAACGACATCTTAAAATACCTAGGTATTATTGAGAATCGTGTTCGATCGGGTAAAACTGGTTCTTCATGGATTGTTCGCGCCTATCGAAATTATAAAAAGACCCTTACTCAAAAAGAAGCTATAATAGCGGTTACTAAATCCATGTATCATTGGCAAAAAACTAAAAAGCCGGTCCATGAATGGGAGGCTCCTGAAACAATGAAAAAAAAGCACGATGGTAATTATGAACGTGTGGATGAATTTATGAATGTTCACCTAATCACTCTTCAGGAAAATGATTTGGTTGAACTGGCCCAAAACATAATGGCGTGGAATAATATTCGGCATATTCCGATTGAAAATAAGAATGAAGAGCTCATTGGTTTACTTACAACTTCCGTAATCGAAAAGGCTAGAAAAGAGGGTCTTGATTTATCAACCTTGCTCATAAAAGACATTATGCGCACAGAAATAAAAACAGTGTCTCCAGAAACGCCAATAATGGAGGCTATTCAATTAATGCAAGAAATAAAATGTAGTTGCCTACCTGTAATTCATGATAATGAGCTAGTTGGCATATTAAACGATTCAGATGTGATTCCGCACAAAAACAAAATAAAACACTAACATGAACCAAAATTGCCTATTGGACAAAAGCATACGAATTGAACGATTCATTGGAAAAGTGGAAAACGAAAATGCCAAAAATTGTATTATTTTTTTTGGAGGAGTACATGGAAATGAACCGTCAGGATTCGTGGCTTTGCATCGGTTTTTTAAGGATATTGAACAGGATGATCTCACTTCTAAATTTAATGGGTCTATCTTTGGCTTAACCGGTAATATTCAAGGTTTACACGATAATGTTCGCTTTTTGAAATCGGATTTAAATCGAATTTGGACACCAACAGTATTAAAACAAACCCATAAAAATACACTGGAAGAATTAGAATTTGAATTTCATGAACAAAAGGCTCTTTTAGATATCATTAATCATCTAATAAAAACCAGAGATGGAATGTTTCATTTTGTTGATTTGCATACTACCTCTGCTCCTACAATGCCATTTGTGACTATTAATGATACCATTGCAAACAGAAAATTAGCTGAAGTTTTACCTATTCCTACCGTTTTAGGAATTGAAGAGTTTCTGGAAGGCACAATTATGGATTTCATTAACGATTTAGGGTATCCAGCTATTGGATTAGAGTCAGGGCAACACTGTGACCCAAAATCAGTTGAAATTCATTATGCGTCAATTTGGATAACTCTTGTGGCCATGAATGCCATCCACCAAAATGACGTACCTAATTATGATGACCATTTTAACCTTTTGAAAACTAGTGCAGGAAAAGAATTTAATCAAGTTTATGCAATCAAACATCGCGAAGCGGTAATCCCAGATTCAGGTTTTGAAATGAATCCCAATTTTTCAAACTTTCAAAATATTTCAAAAAATGAATTTCTAGCCACGTCAAAAAAAGGTAAAATTGAATCTCATTTCAACGGAAAAATTTTTATGCCGTTATACCAAAAGCTAGGTACTGAAGGCTTTTTTATCATCCAAAAAATTAAACCTTTTTGGCTTAAAATTTCTTTACCGTTACGATCCGGGAAATTTGAATCCATACTCATAAAATTACCTGGCATTAACAGAGATTCTATTCGTAGTAATGTTTTAATCGTGAACAAAAATGTTGCACGCTTTTTCTCTACTGATTTTATGCACCTTTTAGGATATAGAAAAATGCAGAAACAAGGTGAGTTGGTTTATTTTACAAAACGAGAAGTTCCAATAGGAAATTGGCCTTATTACTTAAATTAACTACTTTAAATATTCTTCAAAAACTTTCCTGAATTTCTCTAATTTTGGTTGAATTACATAGGTGCAATAGCTTTGATTTGGATTGGATGAAAAATAATCTTGATGATAGTTCTCCGCTTTCCAAAAAGTAGGTAATGGTTTCACTTCTGTTACTATTGGATTTGGGTACGCCTTTACTCTATTTAATTCTCCAATTATTTTTAGCGAAGCTTGTTTTTGATTTTCGTTGGTATAAAAAATAACGGATCGATATTGAGTTCCGTAATCCGCCCCTTGGTAGTTTAAGGTTGTAGGATCATGGGTTTTAAAAAAAATGGAAAGTAAGGTTTCAAAAGAAACTTGGTTTGGGTTATATGTGATTTTCGCAACCTCCGCATGTCCAGTTTTACCGGAACACACTTCCTTATATGTTGGATTAGAATAACTCCCTCCAGCGTAACCACTTTCAACAGTTTGTACCCCCTTAACCTCTTGAAATACGGCTTCCACACACCAAAAACAACCCGCTCCAAAAACAGCAATTTCGGTTTTACTGCTACTCTGACTCCATGTATAAAAACTCCACACATACAGAATACTGAACAAAAAAAGTACTTTTTTCATATGCAAATCTTAAAATTCAAAGTTGGGTTAATATATATGAAGTATTCTCACAGAAGTTTCACAATTTCAAAGTTGCGATGCTTTTTTGAATCCTAGGTTTGTAATGGATTAAAAAAATGTGCGTGATGACCTCTAAGGATAGGTAACATCCACTAAAAACAATCCATGAGCGGGTACAGAAGCCCCTGCTTTTTGCCGACTTTTTAATTCTATTATTTCCTTAAAATCTAAAGGAGTGATTTTTCCTTTACCCACATTCACGCAGGTACCCACAATAGCTCGAACCATATTATGCAAAAACCGATCGGCCGTAATCGTAAATCGTAATTGGTTATCAATTTTTTCCCATTTAGCCTCTGAAATAGTACAATCATTGGTTCGCGTTTGCGTGTGTAATTTTGAAAAGCTGGTGAAATCATGAGAACCCAATAAATGCGCACATGCTTGGTTCATTTTTACCAAATCTAAATCCTGATGCATAAACCAGGAAGTTTTAAAGTAAAATGGATCTTTTATTGGATTTATAAAATAATGATACGTTCTAGAATTCGCAGAAAAACGGGCATGCATTTCTGAATCTACTTTGTAAATTTTGTACAGCGCAATTTCAAAGGAAATAATACAATTAACCTTGAATAAAAGCGATTTAGCATCGATTTTCTTATGTGTTTCAAAGTGAGCGAAAAACTTTGAGGCATGCACTCCTGAATCGGTTCTACCGCAACCGACCACATTAATAGGATGTCTTAAGATTTTAGAAAGAGCCTCCTCTAATTCTTGTTGTACAGAGGGCGCCTCAGGTTGAATTTGCCATCCATTAAAGGGAGCACCATTGTATGCCAGTTGTATAAAATACCTTTGAGTAGACATGAACTTAATTCAATTAAACAGGCTATTCTGCAATATTTACAATTTTAAACTCTGTTCTTCGGTTTTTAGCTCTACCCTCTTCTGTTTCATTGGTATCAATTGGGCTAGAGAAATTATAGCCTTTATAACCTAACCTTTCTTCAGAAATTCCCTGAGAAATCAAAAATTGATACACAGATTTCGCCCTATTTTCAGATAGTTTTTGATTGTATGCCTCCGAACCTTTATTATCTGTGTGCCCACCAATTTCAATAGCTATTTTTGGGTTTTTAGTTAACAGTTCAACCAACAAATTGAGTTCATATTTTGATTTACTCTTCAACTCATAACTGTTAAATTCAAAAAACACATTGTTCAGCACAATAGCTTCTCCTTTTTTAATGGGACTCAACGGTATATCAAATGAAATTTTGGAAGAATCATCTCCACTTATCAAATCATAGGTACCCGAATAAAAAAGATAGCCCGTGGCAGATACATTAACCGCATATTGTCTTCCTGTTGGAATGGTAACCAAGAATTTACCTGTGTTTCTATCCGAAAAGGATTCTACAACAATGTTTCCAGTACTGAGATCTATAATTTCAAATTTGGCCCCCACTGGATCCTTCGTTTCTTTGTTATATACTAAACCCTTGGTAAAATTTACAGGAATTGGTCGTACGTTTTTTGGCAATTCAAACGAATACAAATCCCAATTCCCAAATCCACCATCCATACCGGAAGCAAAATATGCCTTTTTTCCACTAGGTGAAACGATTAGACTCACCTCATCCATATCTGAATTTATCGGATATCCAAGATTTACAGGATTTCCAAATTTACCATTCGAATCTATTTTAACCATAAATAAATCTCTCCCTCCAAGGCCAGGGTACCCATCAGAAGTAAAGTAAAAAGTTTCGCCATCTGGATGTGTATATGGTGATTCTTCATTTCCACTGGTATTAATAGAAACTCCAACAGGATCACTCCATGTTCCATTATCTTGAATTTGGGTTTTATAAATATTCTTTCGAGTTTCATATTTCTTCCCTACCCGTTTTACAAAATATAAAGTGCGCCCATCCGGAGCAAAAGAAGGTTGAGATTCCCAATATCGTGAGTTTACAATTTCTCCTAAGTTCTTCGCTTTCACCCATGAATCTCCGCGTTTGGTAGCAATGAAAATATCACAGTTTTCATTTGGACCTGCTCCAGTACACCGTGTAAAAAATAGATAATTTCCATCGGGGCTAATTGCCGAGGCACCTTCCACTACCGAAGTATTAATTTCCGGACCTAAGGGTTTCGCAATAGACCAATCCCCAGATTTATCCTTGTAACTTACGTATAAATTTTCATCGTATTTCGTTGCACCATTTTCATCTGTAACAGGCTCTTTTCGTGTAAAATACAAGGTCTGACCGTCAACTGTAAGTGTAGGAGAATGTTCAAACCACTCGCCATTAATATTTTCACCTAAATTAATGGGGTTGTAAGGTACTGGATTGTCAATCATTGACTTTCGAAACATAGCCAATTCTATAAGTTCATCCGCTATCTTTTTGGCAAAATCGGAAACGTCATCCAATGCTTTATACTCTTCCAGATGGTTAATGGCTTCCATTAATTGCAATTGGTTTATTTCTGTCTCCGCCAACATTCTATAAATCAAAGGAATTTCGTTATTTACATCCAATACCAAAGCCTTGGTAAATTCAGTGCCCGCTGAATCATATTGTTTTTTATCCAAAAATATTTGCCCCAGTAATACATGAGGTTCTAGGAAATTCGAATCAATTTCAATAGCTTTTTTTACAGAAGCTGTGGCTTCCATAACTAAACCAAGGCCATATTCTCGATCTGCATCTTCAAAGAAAGATATCGCTTTTTTGTTTTGGCTGTGTAATTCGGGTTTTTGAGAAAAACCGAATAAAAAGGACATTGAAAAAATTAATGAAAAGACAAATCTCATTGAATATCTAAATATTTATGTGTTTGTAAAGAAACTCTCCAATTTGGATTTTTAGTTACGAAATCGATTATTATTTCCGAGGCTTTATCGCGCTTATCCCATTCTGGTTGCAAATACAATTGACATGTTGATGAAACATGTTTAACAAAGTCCAAACCCCATGAGATATCATGCTTATTTAAAACAATTACTTTCAATTCATGTGCCAAACCAAGAGCCTCCGATAAAGGTGCTTTAAATTTCTTTGGTGATAAGCAAATCCAATCCCACAAACCCGTAATCTTACTTGAGCCTGAAGTCTCAAGCCACGTATTTAAATGATGCTTTTTCAGGGCATTAGTCAATGGAAATAAATCATATAATGCGGGTTCACCCCCCGTAACAACAATGTTTTTGGCCCCAGAGGACAACGCATTTTGAAGCAGTTCATCTACGGTCTTAATTGGATGGTTTTTGGCATCCCACGAATCCTTTACATCACACCATGTACAGCCAACATCACACCCTGCCAAACGAATAAACCAGGCTACTTGCCCAGTATTAGCTCCTTCTCCTTGCACAGATAAGAACTCCTCCATTACGGGTAATTGATTTCCTAATTTCATATTAAAAGCTCAAGGTGAATCCTATTCCAGTGTAAATACTTCTGTATTTATATTGAATATCGTTATAATCGATAATTGAAACCATTCCATTTTCCGTAAATTCTTCGTTTACAGTATAATTAGCAAACTGGTAACTTACATATAATTTAAAATTCACAAAATCATTTACCGGAATAACTACATCTAACCCAGAAGAGATTAAAAAAGATACACCTGTATTTCCATTTCTGACATATGTATTCCCTTGGTCATCTTCAATAGCGTAATAAGCGGAATTAAAAACGCCTAAACCGCCATCAATAAAGGGTGTTATCAAAATTTTATCTTTTATTATACGTAAATTATACCCCAACCGGGCTTGTAGATTAATGTTTTGAAAAGATTGCGTTTCAAGGGAAATTGCCTCTGGATCATTCGGACTCAAAGATTCCTTCATGGCATCTTTATTTAACCCAAAAACAGAATATCCTAAATTGGCTCCAACAATTAGATTATTCTTAAACACCCGCTCGTATACAAATCGAATATCAAAACCAGTGCTTGCAAAACCACCACTATCCGGAGTGACACTATTTAATGAAAATTCCCCAACTGGAATAGCAGCACCCATTTGAAATGAAAACCGTACTTCTTGACCTGTTAAAAAGGTGGAAAAAATTAAAAATAAAAATAGAGTGAAAAACTGATTTAATCTCATAATACACATCCTTTGAAAGGTGCTACTTGGAAAAACAAAAATAGTTTTATGCGGTTATTCTAAGCCAAATACTACATAATATCTTTTTTTGGGCTTCGCAAATCATTGATTTGAGCAAAAATAGGTAATTCAGGCTATTCTATTTAGCTGTTTATGTTGGAGTTAAACCTCCAATTAAATACGCATAAATAAATCGGCTTACTACGTTAAAATTTGCAAATAATATCAAAATTTGATTTACTTTGAGCCGCTTTTTGGGCGAGGCCGCGACATATTTGTATTTCGTTCACAAATCTTTTTTCAACACAGTATTACATGGATTTTAAAAAACTCAACAACATTGGCGGATTAATCATTTTCGCTATAGCTTTTTACACCTACGGGTCTACCATTGAACCTACAACCAGTTTCTGGGATTGTGGCGAATATATCGCGACTTCGTATAAATTAGAGGTAGGTCACCCACCTGGCGCCCCAACATTTTTGTTGTTTGCACGCGTTTTTTCCATGTTTGCTGCCCCTGAAAATGTAGCCTATATGGTAAATATGATGTCCGCCTTATCAAGTGCCCTTACCATTTTATTTTTGTTTTGGACCATTACCTATTTAGCCAAAAAATTTGTGGCTAACGAGGAAATGACAACGGGAAACATCATTGCAATTTTAGGAAGTTCGACTTTGGGTGCTTTAGCATTCACTTTTTCGGATACCTTTTGGTTCTCCGCAGTTGAAGGTGAGGTGTATGGAATGTCTTCCTTTATGACAGCCCTAGTTTTTTGGGCCATTTTGAAATGGGAAAGCATTGCAGATGAACCTCATTCGAATAGGTGGATTATATTTATTTGGTTTATTGTGGGTATTTCTATTGGAGTTCACCTCCTTAATTTATTGGCAATTCCTGCGATTATTTTTGTTTACTATTTCAAAAAATACTCTCCTACACCCAAAGGAATGCTGATTGCATTAGTAACATCTGTAGCTATTTTAGGTTTTGTTCAAATGGTTTTGATTCCTCAAATCATAAATATAGCGGCTAAATTTGAATTGTTTTTTACCAATGGTTTAGGATTGCCTTTTAATACAGGTGCTACGGTTTTAGGACTCCTAATTCTTGCCGGAATTTCCTATGCACTTTATTACACGCAGAAAAACAACAAAGTTTTAGCCAATACTTTAACGCTAAGTTTAACGGTGCTATTATTGGGTTATATGACCTTTGGTGTAATTCTAATTCGTTCAAATGCCAATCCACCTATTGACGAGAATAACCCAGAAAATATGGTGAATTTATTATCGTATTTGAATCGTGATCAATACGGCTCTAGCCCATTGGTTTCTGGTTACTTTTTCGATTCACCTTTAGATAACCAAAAACCGTATTTAGATGGGAGTCCTGTGTATTATCCTAGTGAAAAAACAGGTAAATATGAAATTGCTGATGACCGTAAAAATAGCTTGCCTAATTACGCACCTGAATTTAATATGATTTTCCCTAGAATGTGGAGCAGCAAAGGAAATCATAAATCTGCCTATAAATTATGGAGTAATTTTAAGGGTAGATCAATTACCTATAGAAATCCACAATCAGGTAAAACCGAAGCTATTAAAAAACCCACGTTTGGGGAAAACATAAGCTATTTTGTAAACTACCAAATTTGGTGGATGTGGGGTAGATATTTCGCCTGGAATTTTATTGGTCGCCAAAACGACCTACAAGGTCATGGAATAGATCAAACCAATCTTACAAACGGAAATGTAATGTCAGGTATACCAGCGATTGACCAAATGTATTTAGGTGATTTAAGTCATTATCCCGAAGATTTGAAGAAAAATAAAGCAATGAATTTCTATTTCTTCCTGCCTTTTATTTTGGGTTTGATTGGACTTTACTTTCAGTCCAAATTTGATCAAAACAATGCTTTGGTTGTATTTTTATTATTTCTATTTACTGGAATCGCCATTGCCGTATTCCTAAATATGTATCCATATCAACCACGAGAGCGGGATTATGCCTTTGTCGGTTCCTTTTATGCATTTGCAATTTGGATAGGTTTGGCAGTAATTGGAATTTATAAAGCTTTCAGAGACAAAATTTCGGGTCCTGCTCTTGCTATAGGTGTTACTTTGCTAACATTATTAGCAGCCCCAGTATTAATGGCTACCCAGAACTGGGATGACCATGACCGAAGCAACCGATATACGGCACGAGAAATTGCACGTAATTATCTTGATTCATGTGAACCAAACGCTATACTATTTACCAATGGAGATAATGATACTTTCCCTCTATGGTACCTACAAGAAGTTGAGGGTTATCGAACGGACGTTCGAGTAGTAAACTTGATGCTTTTAAATACGGATTGGTATATCGACCAAATGGCTCGAAAAGCCTATGAAGGCGAACCCATTCCAATTTCCATGAAAAAGGATCAGTATCGTCAGGGAACAAGAGATTTTGTGCATGTATACCCTGATAGTAGATTGGACCAAAATGTTTATTACAATATCCGTGACATCATTGGGTATGTTACTGATGACGCTAAGAAAGTGACGTTACCTAATCAAACAAAGGTGAATGTTGTTCCCGTGAAACGTTTTAAAATTAAAGTGGATAAAGCAAAAGTTTTAGCCAATGGAAC
>JBFFMY010000055.1:0-17825 GCA_041563475.1 Salibacteraceae bacterium | reverse complement strand
CTTAACCTTAAATAGTTCACTTTTTGCTGACGTTATACAGTAGCTTTATTTGAATATTATTTATCCATAAAAAAATCTAGGTTTCAATTTTAGCGCGTATTTGAAGCCTAACTGGCCATTTCGTAAATCGTACAGGATTCACCAAAAAAGTACTCCGTTCCCTTTTTTAAGTTAAATGTGAGAATAAACTTTTCTAAAAAGCTTTACTTTTCACCAATATACCTATCACCACCTGTAAATCCAATTAATAAACAACCTCCAGCAGCTTCATTCCGCTATAAAAAACCACGGCCTCCTTTTTAAAATGTAACCCCACAAAAACCAATCCCACCATACCTTGCGGTACATTAACCGCTACGGTTTTTTCGTCCGTGATGCGAAAAGAATCGAATTGAGCCCAGATTACCCCCGGTTGAAGCGCTGAAATTTGTTCGGGAACAAGCAAGCACACAAAGTCTAAGTAAGGCACCCCTTTAAAACCCTTTTTAAGAAGCTGAAATTGGGAAAAACGAATAGCCCCATTCCCTATTTCGTGTTCCAGACTGAGATGTTCATCTAGTCGGTAGTTTTTAGGGTGAAACTCAAAATGAGTGAGCAGGGATCCAAATTTCTTAAAATCGCATACACGCTCTCCTTTGGGATGAACATCCTTATTGATTATACCAAAAAGCGCCCCCGTTAAGCGGCCACTTAGAGTGGCGTCTTTGTATTTTGAGGTGAGCGGTTGTAAGGCCATGCGCATCTTCTTGCCGATGGTGGATGCCAGTCCAAAATCACTTTGAACCAAACGAACCGTTTTAAAGCGGACATCCATTTTCATCTTTTTAGTTCTGCTGGAGTCCCAGCTTCTTACGTGTGGAGAAGAACCACCCACAAAAACAAAAGAATCAAATTTTCCAAATAATTTTAATAGACCTGAATATTTAGCCATAACAAAGGGTTTGATTTAAAACGAGTGCACACCCCTGATTATTGCCAGTTTATTCTTCTACCCGTTACAACAATTCAGTTTCAAATCGCTTTTCCTACACCGTTGGTACCTCACACATACTCCATACCTCATACGGGGTTCATACGGGGATAATACGGGTACACCCCCTATCCTACCCTAAAGTTAAAGCACCTACTCATGTACAGGATATGGCTTGTTGCACTAAAGTCATAGCCATAGCCATAGAATTAAGCCATAAGCCTTAGCCATAGAACATAGCAATTTGTATTTCTAGAAAGCCCAGAAATTATTGTCATTCCAAATCGATTCTTTCAAAGAATTATCAATATCTACAAGCAATCTAGAATGTTCTCCTTCCCATTTAGCTAAAATACTATAAAGCCTCTTTTCGTTAGGGTCTGTAGCTTCTTCCGCTCTAGATTTGTAAAGCCTTACTGCATTCATTTCAAAATTAATAGCCGAAGAAACAGCAGCTGCTTCAAAACTTGCTGCATTCACTTCTTTCTTAATCTTGTCTGTTAAAACTTTAAGTACAACGGTTTCTTCTGGATCTTCTACAGGTTCATCAGGCTTTAAAAAACTATGCTTTTTTGTATAATTTTTAAATTGGTTGCTGAGGTACTTAATGTGTTCATCTTCCTCTCTAGCCATCATTTCGAATACTTGTTTGGCCGAAGGATTGTCGCATTTTTCTGCTACATTTTTGTAAAACGCTTTACCTCTAGTTTCTAATAAAATAGCTTCCTTTAAAATGTCTTCTGCTGCTCTTGCCATGGCGTATATATTTATAAATACTTACATAAATACAGTAAGTTAATTTAGCACTACCTTAGTTTAATTATTCACTAATTCATTTTGAACCTCATACGGAAAAATGTTTTCCATGCCTTTGAGAATAGCTTCTTCATTCAAAGGAAGCAAATTATGATAACGTACTGGTAATGACTTCTTCAAGCCCTCAATAACACTATTGAATTTCACAATGGGCTTAACCTTAAGAAGTCCTCCCAATATGATCATATTGAATACTTTTTTATTACCCATTTCCGTTGCCACACGATTTCCTTCAATTTGAAATATGTTAATATCGGTTCGGGTTGGATGAACCAAAATACCATTAGGGTCATAAATTAAAACACCGCCTGGTTTCACAGATTGTTCAAACTTATCCATTGATTGCTGATTTAATATAATCGCAGTATCGTAGATGTTTAAATAAGGCGAACTTATCCGTTCATCGCTCAATATTACGGTCACATTTGCCGTACCTCCTCTCATTTCTGGACCGTATGATGGCATCCAGCTTACTTCTTGATCTTGCATCATTCCAGAATAAGCCAATATTTTACCCATTGATAGTACACCTTGACCACCAAATCCTGCTATAATAATTTCTTCTGTCATGCTATTTATTTTAATTCACCATTCACTTTAATATCGCCTAATGGAAAATATGGGAACATATTTTCTTCCATCCAAACATTAGAATCGATTGGATTCATTTTCCATCCCGAACTACAATTGGAAAGAATTTCCACAAAAGAGATTCCTTTCTTTAATCGCGTGTTCTCAAAAGCCTTTTTAATCGCTTTTTTAGCTTTCCGTACATGCTTATGGGTATGTACCGCTTGACGTGTCACATAGTATGTACCTGGTAAATTCGCAATTAACTCCGACATTTTAATGGGTGATCCCATCGTATCAATTTCTCTACCATATGGCGAGGTTGAAGTGCGCATTCCGGGTAATGTTGTGGGTGCCATTTGGCCCCCTGTCATGCCGTAAATACCATTATTCACAAATAATATTACAATGTTTTCACCTCTATTACAAGCATGAATCGTTTCAGCAGTACCAATGGCTGCCAAATCGCCATCCCCTTGATAGGTAAAAACATATTTATCGGGCCAAGTTCTGGAAATCGCAGTTGCCAGCGCAGGTGCGCGTCCATGAGCTGCCTGGATCATATCAACATTCATAAAATCATAGGCCAGTACCGAACATCCTACAGGAGCAATTCCTATAGTATCTTCACCAATACCCAACTCTTCCACAACCTCCATGGCTATATTATGCGCTGTACCATGACCACAACCTGGACAGTAGGATAGGTCAGTGTCAGTCATCATACACGTTTTTGCAAAAACTTGATTTTCGGGTTTTATGATATCAATTACTTCCATCTTTTATAATTTTTTGTTCTAAGGCTTCTAAAATTTCTTCAGGGGTATGAATTATTCCTCCGGTTCTTCCAAAATGTTTAACAGGAACTTTGCCTTTAGCAGCTAATTCTACATCTTCAACCATTTGTCCAGCGCTCAATTCAACACTTAAAATACCTTTTACTTGATCCGCTAATTTAAAAATTTGTTGTTTTGGAAAAGGGAATAAGGTTATTGGTCTTAATAGACCTACTTTGATGCCTTTTTCACGAGCCAATTGAACGGTTTTTTGTGCAATTCTGGAACTAGAACCATATGCCACAATTAGATACTCCGCATCATCACATTGAATCTCTTCATAACGTAAATCCTCACGTTCCATCTGTTCATATTTTGCCATTAACCGATGAACTCGAGCCTCCAATATTTCAGGTTTTAAATCAAGAGATGTAACAATGTTTCTTTCTCTTCCTTTTCTACCCGTGGTAGCCCAGTCCCCATAGCGTTCAATAACTTCTTCATCAGACAAACGCTCTTGTTGGTCCTTAAGTTCCACTTTCTCCATCATTTGACCTATTAATCCATCGGAAAGAATTAATACAGGCGCACGATATTTAAAGGCAATATCAAAAGCATCGGCAACAAAATCAGCCATTTCTTGCACAGAGGCTGGTGCGAGTACATATAATTTGTAATCCCCATGACCGCCTCCTTTAACAGCTTGAAAATAATCGGCTTGTGAGGGTTGAATGGTACCCAAACCTGGTCCACCTCGCATCACATTAACAATAACAGCAGGAAGCTCTGCTCCTGCTATATATGAAACACCTTCCAGCTTAAGAGAAATTCCTGGGCTTGAAGATGAGGTCAAGGCACGCTTTCCTGTACTTGCTGCTCCGTAAACCATATTGATTGCAGCTACTTCGCTTTCGGCTTGTAAAACCACCATTCCAGTTCGATCCTCAGGACGTTCGGTCATCAAATATTCAATAACTTCGGATTGTGGTGTAATAGGATATCCGAAATAAGCATCAACACCAGCTCTTATGGCAGCTTCGGCTAACGCTTCATTACCCTTCATTAATCTTAATTCAGACATATAATACGTTTTTTATGAATTTGTAATTAGAGTGTCACACGATAAACCGAAATGGCTCGATCTGGACAAACTATCGCACAATTGGTACAACCATTACATGCATCAGGATTACTCATATAGGCATAATGATATCCTTTTCGGTTAACTTCTGTGGACATACTTATCACATTATCTTTACAAACCGGCATACAGACTTCACAGCCTTTACAGGTTTCATTGTCAACCACTATTGCTCCTTTAACTTTTGCCATATTTTTAATTTTAAATACGAATTGTGAGTGTAAAACTAAGCATAAGTCATTCAGCTTCTTATGACTATATCACGGGGATCAGTATGACAATTGTCATCACAAAAATATCATCTAAACTATTTTGCTTAGTAATTGAGGTTATTCCAGGGAATGTTCAGCAACTAATTTTACAAAATCTAAAGAGCTAACCATGCCTTTTATTTCACCGTCATCCATCGCAACGATATGATGCACATTATGAGCCAGCATCGTTTTAGCTGCCGCTTTAGCACTTGCGTTTACATGAACTACATGAACAATTCTTGAGCTCACTACATCTTCTATTGTAGCATCGTCACTGACTTCTTTGCAAAGATCTGTGGAAGTGATGATACCTTTTATAGTTCTTTCTACCTTTAGTTTATCATTAGTATACGAAACAATAGGAATGGCGTGAATCCTTTTTTCCTTCATTAGTGTTCTAATTTCTAAAATGTCCTCATCCATCATCGCAACTGTGACAGGAGTAGACATAAAATCTTTTACTTGAATACGCATGTTTGTGAATTTTAATTATTTAAGTTTAAAATTACGAACACATGTAGATTTAGGAAGTGATTAAAATCATACTGTTGTCGTCCGGTTTTTTGAAACTGGGTTTTATAAGTTTATGACATTATCGTAAAGGTTATTTAGTTCGTCATTCTTCATATTCCTGGAAATATATTTTTATCTTAAAACAAGAGGTCCTTTTTACGCTTCTAAGGTTTGTTTTTGAATACATGTGTTCTACTACTCCACACCCATTTGGTGAACCAGGTGTAAATCTAAACTACATTACTATTCTCTGAAATTAAGATTGAGGCTTCCTTTAAACTTATGCTTCAACATCTTACGTAATTGCGCATGGTACCTAGGGTAAATTAAATTCAGGGATGGAACGTCCGATAAATTATCAATCAAATCAACACCGCCAATTGTATTCGTAGCTACACCGCTAATTAAATCCGGCTTACTTCCAAACGCTTTCATAACACCATATACCGCATAAGGATCGGAAGCGCACAAAATTCTGAACTTAATGAATTTTTCAATATAGTGAATCGCATGGTCACCATTATACGGTTCTAATGGAGATGCGCCAATTTCAATAACTGCAATATCTGGGTTGGTTGACTGTACTTGTGACAAAATGTATTCAAGAGCTGGAATATATTCTGATTTTGGTACAACAGAGGTTGGTAGCCCAGCATCTACAAAGTCCGTGATACTATCTGCTCCTGCGTCATACATTCCTAGAATATCCTTGTATCTACCTGTACCAGTAAGCTTTGCTCCTGCAACTTTCAAACCGGCTTGTTTTAATTGGCGAATAACAATTTTGGCTGCAGTGGTTTTACCCGCAGACATAGATGTACCAACAATTAAAACAACAGGAGTATTAAAATCTATTTTTTTTGTTTTTGGCACGAAATCCTGCATTCCTTTAAAAGTCCCATCCATACGTACATGACCCAAATAATCCAATTTTATTAAAGTAGGTTCAAAACTTGAAATTGAGGTCATTTTCCCCAAAATACCACCTGCTGATAACAAATCCATTTTTCCAGATTTATCAATTTTAGACCATTTACCCGTTGCACTGAGCGTTGCGTGTCTATTCCCTAAAGCACCAATTATAATATCTCCTTCGGCTACTTCAGCCATTCTACCCGTTGGCATTTCCAAACCCATTGTTCTAGGAGGTGCAGATACTTTTCCAGCAACATAATCTCCAGTTTTCCATTTTGAAAATTCCTGAGCTTTAATTTGAATATTATTTTGTGTAAATGGTGTTATTCGTGTTACGGAAGAGAAAAAGTAACGTTTCATAATTTCATTATTAGGGATTAATACTCTTAAGAGGAGGTTCTAATAAAATACACGCCAATAAGGCTGCCCGTTCAATCATTTTATCAATAAATGCAAATTCATGTGGCGCATGTGCACCATCACCGGTCGCTCCTAAGCCATCCAACGTTGGAATATATAAACTAGTCGTGTTTCCATCAGATCCTCCTCCTGCACTTGCTTGACTTAAAGTAATACCTAATTGTGTTCCATTTAACTTTGCAACTTCCCAAAGAGCTTGATTCTTTGGGTCTTGTTCCATAGGTGGTCTATTTATTTGACCTGTTATTTTTACAGCTACATTCGGATTTACTGTGGTAATACTTTTTATTTTTTGTTCAATTTCTTGGGCACTTTCCTTATTTGGAACTCTAACATCAATAACAGCTTTACTTGTTGGAGCAATCACATTTGGTCGAATACCTCCTTCAATTAATCCTACATTAATTGAGATGCCTTTTCCCATATTATTAAAACCAAAAAGGGTTTGAATAATATGGGAAAGCTCTACAATAGCACTAGCTCCTTTACCAGGGTCCAAGCCCGCATGAGCCGATTCACCTGTTATTTCGATTTGAAACCGCCCTACTCCCTTTCTTCCTGTTTTTAATTGGCCTTCATAACCAAGGGAAGGTTCCATTACTAATGCTCTATTGGAAATTTTTGCTAGTAATTTAATGATATGGGTAGATTCTCGGCTACCAATTTCCTCATCACCGTTAATAAGAATAATTGGAACTACTTCGGGTGAAATCTGAAGCGCCTTTAAAGTTCGAAGGGCAAAAATCATTTGCATTACTCCCCCTTTCATATCATAAACCCCTGGTCCCGTAATAGTATTCTTTTCTATTTTTATAGGCATTGTATTTATAGATCCACTTGGCCAAACTGTATCAGCATGCCCAAGAAGTAATTGGTATGCCGTATTTTTATTTCTTTTTCTTGGTCTAGAAAATAAATATCCTCCTGTAGTTTTACCCTTTACTTGGATGGAAGAATAATCCAATTCCCTAAGTTGCTTTGTGATAAAATCGAAAGCCATAGGAAGGGTTGTGGAATCTGAAGATGGGGATTCAATAGCAACAAATTGCTTCAATGCGGATACAAATTCGCTTTTCTGCAAGCGCAGTTCTCTCCAAATTCGTTTTGCATTTACTTTGTTTACCATCACTTTATTTTTTAAAGTTCTTTGGAAACGGAAACGCCATTGTATTATGAATTTCTGCAAACCTACCGGGGTGAATATAGGACAGTAATGGATGTTTGTTCAGTTTTGATTGATCATCTAACTCCATTTTTTTTGTGTAGCTTTCGTCTACATATGCACCAATAACTTTTCCCGTAATCAAGCTATTTATACCGAAATCATCATATATTCTATATAACTCACATTCTAGATGTAAATACGCGTCCATTAAAAATACACCATCCACCAAGTGAGCAGGTTTTGTAGGTAAGGCTTGTAGCAATGATTTACCATTATCTTCATCACATCGCGGTGAGGCAGCTAAACTTGCAAGGACGACCTGATCGGGTTTTGGATAACTAACTGTAAAGGTTTTGTTTTTAATTATGTTTTGGTACGTACTATGGCGTGGTGTACAAATAAATCCAAAATAATTATCCCAACTCATTGGCATAGCCATATGTTTTGGAGCGAGATCGTAATGATCATTTTCTTTGGTACCAATAATAACTAAAGGAAAGACACTAAAAAATGCATCCCAAATTGGGTGGCTCGTATCCAATATGACAAAGCCCTCTTTCATTTTTTTAGTTTTACTCTATAAAGGTACCGAATTATTCATTGAATTCAAAGGGTTTCAATACGACAATAATATTAAAAAATTGGATGTTGTTTTTAGCTATCTACCAAGAACCAGTTGATCTTAATAGTATTGATATAAAACGGTTATGGATACGCATTCTGGGCAAAAAAGGTAGAAGGATTACATCCTAACCCTAAAAGAAAATGGTGCAATCCATTTAACAATACGAAGAACAAGCCAATTAATCAGGATATATAATCTGTAAATTGGATCAGTATTTCCGATTACTTCACGTATATCGTTTTACGATTAATAAATTCCAAAATACCGTCTTTGGATAATTCCCTTCCATACCCAGAGCTTTTTGTCCCGCCAAAAGGTAACCTAGGATCTGATTTAACCAACTCGTTAATAAAATATGCACCATCACTAACCTCCCCCGACATGGCTACAGCTTTTTTAATATTTGTTGTACATACGGTAACACCCAATCCAAATTTGGAATTTTCAGATAATTGAAACGCGTGCTTTTCATCTTTGGCTTTAATCATTGCCGCTAATGGTCCAAATGTTTCTTCCTGAAACGCAACCATTTCGGATGTTACGTTCCCTAATATAGTTGGTTCATGGTAACATTCGTTTTGATTACCTCCCAGCAATAATTCCGCCCCTTGGGCAACAGACTCCCTAACTTGTCTTTGCAATTGATCTGCTAAATCCTTTCGTGCTAGAGGGCCTACTTTAGTAGATTCATCTACAGGATTACCAGAATTCAATTTTTTAACTCCTTCAGTGAATTTTGCGACAAATTCATCATAAATTTCCTCGACTAAAATAAACCGTTTTGCCGCTATACAACTTTGGCCACAATTAAGCATTCTTGCGGTAAGTGCCGTAGCAACCGCTTTATCAATATCCGCATCTTTCCAAACAATAAAGGCATTATTTCCTCCTAATTCTAGCAAGCTTTTTTTAATGTGTTTACCAGAAATAGCAGCCACAGCAGATCCTGCCGCCTCACTCCCTGTTAAAGTAATTGCTTTAATTGATGGATGCCCGATTATTAGTTCTGTTTTGTCGTGATGAACAATTAAATTTTGAAACACCCCTTCTGGAAAACCTGCTTTTGTAAAAACGTCCTCAATTTGTTGGGCACATCCAAAAACGTTTGGGGCATGCTTTAAAACCCCTGTATTTCCAGCCATTAGCGTTGGAGCGGCAAATCTAAAAACCTGCCAAAAAGGGAAGTTCCACGGCATAATAGCTAATACTCCACCAATTGAATCGTGCTTAACAACGCTCAATTGAGCATCTGTTTCAATAATTTCATCCGCCAAAAATTCTTCGGCATTTTCCGCATAATAATTACAAACCCACACACATTTACTCACTTCTCCTCTAGATTCGGTTATGGGTTTCCCCATCTCAAGAGTAATCATTTTGGCATACTCTTCTATGTTGTTTTCCAACACCTTAGCTGCTTCTTTCATTAATCTGGAGCGTTCACTAAAAGGTGTGTTTCTCCAATCTAAATAAGCTATATGCCCTTTATCAAGTTTCGATAAAAGTTCTTTTTCGGTTAACCCAACATAGGTGTTAAGAGTTTTACCATTGAAAGGGTTCGTGCTTTTAAATTCCATTTGTTTCATCATTAGAAGTTAGCAACCCTAAATTATTAACCTATTCATCATTGCGACAGGTTAATAAGAAGATTACCCCCTTTTGAAATTTGTTTCTTTTATTATTTCGTTAAACTATGTGATATCTGAGGCATTTCTGTATTGTCTTTAATCACCGTACTGGAATATTGACCTTGGATAGCTTTTATCCACCCCTTAGCTCTTTTAGTTAGCTTAAAATCATTGGTCATCATTCTTCCACGGGATACAATTATACCCATATCCGCACCTTCATATAAATAATCACCCTTTCCAGTTATGCGCAAAAAGAACGCTTCTCCTTCACTTTCAACCGCTCTCCTATGCGTGTCCATTCTATCAAATTGAATATGGCCCGTATCGTACATTTTCCATATTCCTGATAATGGAGCATCTTCCACATATTCTATAGTGTCTTTCGTATGCTTTACTATTAATTGACTCCACGTGTCAATGTTTTCTTGTTTTCCCCATCGATCATTGATTGATTTAACGCTTAAATCATAATCTATATCCATCCATTCCAATATGTGGAATAAATACAATGGAGCATCCGCCAATGCAAACACGGCATGGTTTGTAATTGAACTCGCACCTGTTACCCTTGGGTTCAATTCCCCAAGATACATTCTGCCATTATCTTGATCAATTAAAAAATCTAATTCAAAATACCCCTTATACCCTTCTTTTCTTAACTGTTCACCAAACAATTGGGTATATTTCTTTGCTTTTTGTCGGATAGAAGGTGTAAATGCATTTGGATAAATTTCATTTCCACACCATCCACCTTTATATGGTGTTAACTCTTTAAAACCAACTAATTCAGTCATTAATGGCGCTACAATTGTTCCATGGCGTGTTACACAAGCTTCAATTGCAGCACCGCGACAATTGATTCTTTTCATAATTTTCACCTCTTTTTCAGCGATTATTTCTTTCTCGTATTTAAGATATTCCTCTTCGTTTGAAATAAAGAATGTGGTATGTCCAGAGTCTCCAAAAGGAGTTTGCACAACTAAATCTTTTCCCAGACTTTTTGAAACCTGACCGAGTTGTTTATAACTAGTAACGTTGGACAAAACATTAGGTACACATGGAACACCCGCTTTTTCGGCAATTCTATTGGTATTTACCTTGTTATCCATGGATGTTCGCATTTTTGCAGTAGGAAACATCACGTCAAGACCTAATTTTTTTGCCAGTTGTTCTGTTTTCTCATCAAACATTAAAAACATGACCTTACCCGCTTTGCCATTTTTTGTTCTCGTTTTGATAAAATCCTGAACTTCTGGATGTTGAAGTAAGTAGTTGTTAATATCTTCAATGCCTTCAAATTCATCATGAGGAATCTCATTTTGTGGAGAAAACACATTTGGATGCAGGCCATCAAAACACTCAATATGAGAAATGAATTTAAAACCCTTAATCCATTCATCTGCACCAAGTAAGTTAAAATTGGTTGCACTAATAAAATAGATAGGTGTTTCATTTTTGTAAAAAAACCTTCTTATGTCTGCAACACCATTTAGCTTTTTCAATTTTTTTTCTGTCTTGGTCATTTTCCTTTTGTTTTAAGATTTGTATTTTTTTGAGGCATTCCCATTGCCCCTATTGAGGTAGTCCTTATTTGGCGATCCAAAATTGACTCTTTAAAAACCCGTAAGCCCAATTCTGATCTATATCCATGTATTTCCGATACATCTAACGCTAATAAAAATCGAATTATCTCCTCACTTACTACTTGCCCAGGAACCAAAACTGGAAATCCAGGGGGATAAGGGATAACAAATGTTGAAGCAACTAATATTTTTCCTTTTTTAATCGATGGTAGACAATCAATTAGTGGTACATACTCATAATTATTTTCATTATAGGCTAAAAAATAAGCTTCTCGCAAATTTCCTCCAGGAATACCTGGAACGGCTTGAAATGAGGGATGAAAATAACTAAAATCTGGCAAAGGAGGAACATCTTCTGTTAATGATTTGATTCTGGCTGAAACTATTTCACTTTCGCGGATATTTAGTGCTTTAAAACGGCTATCTAGTTCATCCGCTATTTTTAGTAAAACATTCACTAAATAAGTAACACTTCCTCTGGTTGTTCCGATATTGGTCATGAATAGAACAGTGTTTCTGGAGGTTTTATTTATCTGGATATTGAATTTATCCATTAAATACTTGTTTTTGAACGTATCCCCGTCTACTCCAGTCCGACCAATATATAAGGTTATTTTGGTTGGGTCTAAAACGAACTCATCATTTTCCCAGGCGTCCTCCATCCTATTCCAACCATCCTTTGGGTCGTAGTATTCTGTAAGCCCTGTTTGACGGTACTTGTCTTCGATAAAATCCTTTACTGTAAGAACATCAAAATATTTACTGAGATGTTCATCATCATTAATTTTGGCTCTAAGCACCATAGCCAATTCTATACTTTTTTCAACTAACTCAAATCCTTCAAATTGCACTTGCCTTCTTCCAACATCTAAGGAGGCAAGCATTTGATAATTTGGAGACGTGGAAGTATGTGTCATATAAGCTTCCAAGAACGTCATTTCACTCTTCCTTCCAAAATCTTCATCCCAAATATGGATCATAGATCCTTGCCTAAAACTGCTTAAGGTCTTATGTGTGCTTTGCGTTGAATATACCCTAATCTTTACCCTTTCGGGATCAGGTAAATTAATAGGTGAACCTTTGGGTAATGATTTAAGTTTTTTATTGTAAACCTTTCTATATTCTGTACTTTGATATTTTTTATAGAGTTTGTTGGCCACGTACATTCCAGTACGTTGTTTGTAGGTATACGTAAAACCCGCAAAAGCAAACCAAGCCTCATCCCACAAAAAAATCATGTCAGGTTTAATGGCTAGAATTTCCTGCATTACACGCTCAACGTTGTAAACAAGCCCATCAAACGTGCAATTGGTAAGCAATAACATTTTTACCTTACTAAGCCTTCCCGCATTTTTAAGTTGAATCAACTTTGACTTAATATCCTCCAAAGGAACAGCCCCGTACATGGAATATTTTTCAATAGGATACGAATCTAAATATACCGGAAAAGCCCCAGCGAGAACCAACCCATAATGATGCGATTTATGGCAATCCCTATCAATTAACACTAAGTCGCCTGGTTGAACCAAGGCTTGCATTACAATTTTATTAGCTGTAGAAGTTCCATTTGTAACGAAAAACGTTTTTTTCGATCCATAGGCATCTCTAGCCATTTCCTGAGCCTTTTTTAATGGCCCGGTGGGTTGAAGAAGAGAATCTAAACCTCCTGTTGTTGCAGATGTTTCTGCCAAAAACATATTTCTACCATAAAACTCTCCGAAATCCTTAATCCACCGTGATTTAAACACAGAATTCCCTCTTGAAATTGGCATGGCATGAAATACACCCGTTGGTTTTTGACTATACTCTTTTAAAGCACTAAAAAATGGAGTCTCATACCGTACTTGCATTCCTCTAATGATCATAAGATGCAACTCTTGCAGGTCTTCCCTACGGTAAAAAATTCGATTGAAAATTTTTATCGTACTATCCTTCAAATCATCTAAAGAAGTATCGGTGACGTAATATGTATCAATTTCTGGACGATATTGATTCATCAACTCTCCCAGTATTGGACCCAGATCAACCTCAGATTTGGACGACATATTTACTTTTAGTGCATCTTGAATGTAAGGCTTAATAAGAGGTGTTATATGTTTTGAATAGTATGGAGGGGCATACCGTATAACAACCGCTTGAATATTGTAATTGAACAGTAGTGCAATTAGCGCATCCTGAAATGAACGCTGAACTACTACGCCATAGGTGAATTGTTCCTTAGGATTACGAAGTTCTTTAAATTTATGTTTTAGTGCCTTTTCATCATCGAGTGACATATCTTCAACAAATAGCACCTCAAAGTAATTTTTCTTGACACCATCCATTTTTTCGCGATCCTCAACATCATCCATACTGTTCTCATCTAAATCTAGAAAGTCTGGATTACTTCGGTAGCTATCAGATACCAATTGACGGGTAGTTTCTGAAACATGATTGGCTAATGCGGTATACTCTTTCCTTTGAAGAGCCGATTTCAACAATTCAACACGGGATACCCCTGGAAAAGCGAAATAATTTTCAACGCCAAGGAGCTCTTTTAAAAGATGATTTGAAGAATCAATAAGTTTTTTTTCATTTAATGAACCTTTATGACACCTTGCTAATTCAGCTGTTTCACATTTCAGATTATTCCAATAATCAACGCGAAGTTGACCAATGTTATAATAAGGGGCACTAACTTGTTTCTTTTTGATCTTCATTTATTAATTATTAGAATGTAAGGCTAGCTTATTACCTTCAGTGTCCATAAATAAAGCAAAGTAACCCGACTCTTTATTAATTAGTGTTTTTTCAAGAACTACACGACCTCCGGCATCTTCTACCCTTTTCAAAATATTATTCAAATCATTTCTTCCATTTAAATAAACAAGCGTTCCATTTTCGGTTGGAATACATCCATTTCCTTGAACTAGTGAGCCACCTACCCCATTATTAGTTGGAAAAAAAGCCATAGAATGGTTAAAGGTTTGCACAACTTTCATGTCCATTTCATAAATGTCGTTATAAAATTGAACAGCTCTGTTAATATCCAAAACAGGAATTTCAAACCATTGAATAAAGTCCTTTATTTTTCCTGAATATTTCTTTGGCATTACTGTTCCCATAATTTTTGCTTTTTTTAATATGTTTCTCCTTTATATGCGTTAGTAGAATGTGGTATATGTGTTTGAATATCTGCTTCTTGCACTTTTAATTGAGCCAATTCATCCACTCTTGTCGGTTTAATTAATGGACCTAAGGAATCTAAATAAGGTAGTGGGTTTCCCTTTTGATAAATACTAAATCCCTGTATATGATCTCTAAAGCTTTTCAAAGGTTGACCTAACCTAAGAACACCAAGTTCTCTACTTCTAGATACTCTTTCCATATTTAATTCAATTGGAAAAATTTCTTCCGTTGCACCTGCTTGATATAGAACCCTTCCATCGGGCCCACAAACAACAGACAATCCACTTCCGCCCGTGTCTAGACCATTTACATCAAAAAAGAAGCACTGATTAACGGTTGCCATAGTACGTGCGATAGAAAGTTCAATATCTCTATCAATTGTTCCGGTCATGGTTGGATGTAGAATAACTTCAGCGCCCATTACAGCTAGGGTTCGAATCGTTTCTGGAAACCACATGTCGTAACAAATTGAAACGCCAAATCGACCTACTTTTGGAACATCAAAAGTGCAAAACTCTTCTCCTGATGTTACTCCAACTTCATACGGATAAAACGGAAACATTTTACGGTATCGCGTTACAATTTCACCTTGAGGGTTAATTACAGATGCCGTATTGTACACTTTTCCGTCACTTTTTTCGAAAATGGAACCAGGAAGTAACCAAATACCATATTTTTTTGCCATTTTTTGCATTTCTGGTTCAAATGCACCTGGTATTTCTTGTGCGGTATGAATTAACGGTCCATAAGCGCAAAGCTCACTAAAAACAATCATTTCTACCCAAGGGTATAAATGCATTGTAATATCAATTTTCAGCTTCATCATTTCCACATTGGGAGTGACTGCTGAAACATTCATTTGTATACCTGCAATTGAAAATGCTTTCATTTTAGTTTTTTATTGCTTTTAAAATTTCGGACTCTAGAATATCTAGACCCTTTTGTAATTGTTCATCGGTTATAACAAGTGGAGATAAAATTCTAATTACGTTTTTAAAGGTTCCAGCACTCAATACAATTAGCCCACTGGACGCACATCCCTTAACCACTTTATCACACAACTCTCCATTGGGCTGTCGCGGATCATTATTTTTAACAAATTCAATTCCATTCATCGCTCCAATACCCCTAACATCGCCAATTTCTTTGACTGTTTCTTGCAGTTTTTTAAATCTCTGAGTAATGACTTTACCAATGTACGTTCCTCGTTGATTTAAATTTTGATCTTTCATTAGTTTGATCGTAGCTATAGAAGCAGCACATGATAACGGATTACCTATATAGGTTCCTCCAATAGTACCTCCTGCAGCCGCATCCATTACATCAGCTTTACCAACCACTGCAGCAATTGGCATTCCCGAGCCAAGAGACTTCGCATAGGTGCTAATATCTGGAGTAACTCCATAATGTTGCCAACTAGCCCAGTGCCCTGTGCGACAAAAGCCACTTTGTACTTCATCAAAAATTAACATGATTCCATATTCATCACAGAATTCACGTAATCCTTCCAAATATTTTTTAGGCGCTGGATTAAACCCTCCTTCGCCCTGTATTGGTTCTACGATTATTGCAGCTAAACTATTTGGATCAACCAAATTATGAGCACTTTCTCTAAGACGTTTTAATTCCATTTCCACAAATTCATCCATGCTTTTGGTTGCCCCGTATCTGTAATAATTAGGAAATGGCAAACGATAAACTTCAGGAGCAAATGGACCACAATCAATTTTGTAATTAATTTTACTGGTAAGGGTCATAGCCATCATGGTTCTTCCGTGATATGCTCCGGTATAACAAAGAATGGCTTGTTTTTTTGTTGCTTGCCGAGCAATTTTGATAGCGTTCTCCACTGCTTCCGCACCTGTGGTTACCAACATGGATTTTGTTTTTTCTCCATGAGGAAGTATCTCTGCAAGTTGTTCGCATAACTCAATATATGGTTCATAGGTAACAACATTAAAACTGGTATGAATATACTTTTCGGCCTGTTTTTTTATAGCCTCAACTACAGGTTCAGGACAATGCCCAGCATTGACTACACCGATACCTCCGGCAAAATCAATTAATTCATTATCGTTTTGATCAATTATTATGGCACCTTTAGCCGATTTAACCGTTGCTGTATTGAATACTCCTACTCCATTTGCAACGGTATTTTTCCGTCTTTCAAATAACTGCTCCGATTTTAATTGTTGTGATGACATTATTAAATTAAATTAATTAATACGATTTCTATTTATCTAAAATTACCTCCCAATGTTAATACTTATGAGGGATATTTTATTCAAAAAGAGGATGTTTTTTTTAATATACGAATCCAGAATGACATTTTTATCACAAATGGAAAATGTTTTTAAATATTGATTTTTTAGAAGGAACTAATTTATAATGTAATTTTTGAATAGATTAGCTTGGGTGTTCTTAAACAGTAAATTCGTATAAACATATTGTTTTACAACTCATTATGTCCAATAGTTCAGAAATTATTGTTCGTAATTTTTGTCTAAAAAATAGGGGTTTACCCTTATTTTTTACTTCATAAGAAAAGTTTAAGTTTGGACTACCTAACAAACCAAATGTAAAATGTCGTTAAAGGAAGAATTTAACCAATTAGTTCACGAAGCAAACCAAAAAATTCAAGATGAAATTGCTTTTAAAGAAGCAGAGGAATTAAGAACCTTTATGGAGTTGCAAAAGCGTCAAAAAGCATTAATAAATTTATTAATGCAAAACGATCCTTCGCGGAAGTCAAAAGATGTTAGTGCTCAACCTTAGTTCTTTGTGACAAATAACGTAACATTTGTATTTAACTCTTATAAAACCCTTAGATTAATATTCTAATAATTTATACTGCATTCAGGCATTTTTATTTCCTTTGTTAATCACAAAACTCTGATTACTATTTTATTTTCGAAACCGTTATTATATCTACTTCTAAAACGAAAATTCGCTTTAGCAATATTCTGGTTTCTATTTTTAAATAACGTAAATATAGTTGTAGCCCAACCTATAGAAGAGTCAATAAATTACATTAACTATTCCATTAAAGATGGCTTACCCAGTGCCGAAACCTATGACATTTTTCAAGATTCCAAGGGGTATATATGGATTGGAACTGATAATGGTGTTGTTAGGTATGATGGGGCGGAATTCAAAGTCTTTACTACCTTGGATGGTCTTACGGATAATACTATTTTTAAGATTCAGGAGGATAATCAGGGACGAATATGGTTTATGACCTATAATCGTAATTTGTGTTATTATGAAAATGGTGAATT
>JBFFMY010000054.1:0-18678 GCA_041563475.1 Salibacteraceae bacterium | reverse complement strand
CATCGAATTTGTTTTCATATCCCAGATCTTGACAAAGTTTCCTGTCCAGCTTGTCGTAACCACCTGGTCGCCATCATATGGCTCCACGGTCATCATCCAGCCAACATCAGTTGTCATGGTGATGCCTCGTGCTGCGCTGAGCTCTTTACCGGTTTCATAATCCATTTTGCGGATCGCAAATATGTCAACCACAACCATAACAGGCTTGCCATTGTCCTCCATGAATGTAACACCACCTACGAGGCCAAGGCCACTTGGAATAATCTCACGGTAAGTGTCCAAACCAGTCATCTCATATACATAACAGTCAGCTGAACTGGTTACGTACATGCCATCATCCGGACCAAAGCAGAAGTTATCAGTTGAAGGAAATGGAGTTTTAGCTACCAATTCGAAAGTTTGATCGTCCTGGTTTACCTTATAAATAACGCCATGGGCTGCATCCATAACATGAAGTTCACCTTTGCTGTTAAACTTGGCGGCCGACAGGTTAGTACCCTGCTTTTCACCTACCATCTCAGTTGCTCCGTTCTCCATGTCAATTTGTATAGCCTCTCCGGTTACCCATGAAGAGCCATACAATTTACCGTCAGGGCCAAAGTCCATTGCATTGGACATGCGCATCCCTTCGTTGGTGATCATCCGTGGTTCGCGATCATCATCCGGATAAATCTCAAACACGTGTGAGTCAGCAAACTGACCGCTAACAAAGATTCGACCTTCATCATTAATGGCTATACCGTCATTACCTACTGGCACTTTGGCAACGACACTAATATTGCCATCAGTGTCCATCATACCAACTTCACCAGTAGCTATCCAGTTGAAAAACAAACGACCATCTGGGTGAAAGGCCATGTCGTCAGTACCTTTGGAACCTTCAATCATTTCATATGCACCTGTTACAGGGTCGACAACAAATGCAGCGTTGTGCCACACACTACCCACGTAGAGTTTACCGTCCGGCCCCCATACAATTCCGTTGCTACCGCGCATCGGGCTGGGTTCGACAAGGATCTGCACATTGTCACTGACCTCGCTCATTTTCGGTACAACAGCTTCTGGCTCTACTCCGCCTTTTGTTTCTTTATTCTGGCATTGTGCTATTAAACCAATTAAACCAGTTAGCAAAAACACAATAGAATACTTACTAAATTTTCTCATTTTTTAAATTTTAATTAATTATGGTTGTTTTCATTGTTTATTAAAGTATAAATGTAGACAATATTCCAAAACTCGTCAAATATTCACCGTTTAAACTATATTATCAAAGACTACGATTCGATCAATCTAATGGACATCAGGAATACTTATGGATTTGACACTCAACTAGTCTTTAAACCTTATTTTTTGCATATCAAAAATGACTGTATTTTTTAAATTAGTTTATTGTTATTATTTGTTTTTGTAATTTGGAATAACACATTCATTGCAAAATATCCTTATTCAGATTACAAATATTTTATTCTTAAAATCACATATCTGGCATTAAAAAGAGCGTTGATTACACCATTTAAGTGTGGCTGGTCTTTCAATCGAATTTGAATTTCAGTATTTTTACCATGGTCTGATTTAATTTTTGAAATGTTTGCATTACTAAAGATTTGAATCAGATTGGCATTAATTAATCCCTGAACAGTGATAGAATATTTATGCGGCTCATCAAAACTAATTGGATACATTCTTATTATAGTTTTATCAAACATTGTGAGAACAAAAGTGCGATTTTAATGCAATGCAAATCAATCTACTATGGTCAGTAAAAAGTCGGTTTTTTTTGGATTAGTTGATCTTATCGTATATACTTTAGTCAATATAAAAAGGGTAAATCAATCCAATCCTTTCCAAAGGATTATGAAAGATTCAAATGAAGGTGTGTGTTCATTACAAAAGATGTGGTTCTAAATATTTTGTCTTGCTTGAATAAAGAAAGGATTTTTAATAAAAAAAATGGTGTAAATGAGTTTATATAATTGAGTAATTCTGATTTTGAAATGATATTAGATGTAAGTGTTGACAAAATGGATTTATATCATTCAGTATTAGATCTAGAAAAGTTTACATATAGTTGATGTTTATCCTTTAAGAATACGGTCAATATTGGGGTTAGTTTTTTGAATGTATTCAGTTAGCCAAATTGCTTAGTATCCCTAATTCTTTAGATTTCATAATAGCTTCAACCCGATTTTTTACTTCGAGCTTTTGATAGCAATTGTAGAGATAAGTTTTTATTGTACTATGAGAAAGAAATAACAAATTGGCAATTTCTTTATTCGAGTGCCCTTTGATAATTAGATTCAGGATTTCGGTCTCTCTTGGGGTTAGAATCAATTGATCTACCGACAACTCATTTTTCTTCAATATTAAATTTGTAGCATATGTCTTATTTCCGTAATTGAGTTTGAAACTATTTAGTACTTTGTCAATAAAAGGGCTCTTCTTTTCATGCACCTCCAATTGAGTCAAAAGCAAACGCATTTCTTCACCTAGATCCAAAAAAATACGAACAAACCCTCCATTTTTAGCCATGTTAATTGCCTTCCTTAGATGGGATATCGCATCTGTTTTCCGGCCATATCTCATATGCCATATAGCAAGTAAAGGATAAACTTGTACAAGAATGTGCTCTAGGTTCATTTTCTCTTTATTTTCGATTAATTCCTCGAGTTCTAAACGAGTTTCCTCTATATCCCAGTTTTCAGGATCCGCAAGCATCAGCTTAATTTTCGTTAATGAAGGTGTGTAAAAATAGAAAACGGTAGGAAAATCCCTAAAGTCAACCCGGGTTGCAAGTTCACGGGCTTTATTCAGATTACCATGAAGCAATTCATGTTCCAGCTCGAAGGCGGTGACTAGTTGTATTAATTCACTTTTGTTAAATTTATTTACATAATCGTATAGCTCTGAGATAATTTGATTATAGCCTTCGTTGTCTTTATTTGAATGCATTTGAAGTGCTGCAAAGAAGCCTGTTTGAAGGATGAAGTTCGGCCGACCAGCAAATCCGTTCTTTCTCGACTCCTGATATATTTCGTTAACCTTGTCCAGTTCGTCCCGGTAATAATTTGATCCGGCTAAATAGTAGTTTGCCATGGCATAGGTTATCCATTTTTCTTGTTCAAGGCTAAGTTTTATGATAAGGTTGGCAGAAACTGATATTTTATCAATTTTACCCTGAATAGATTTCACTATTATATTGCACAGATGGGAACGTAATAGTCCTATTTTATTATCTTTCGGAATTGCCGTTAAGTATTTATCTATTAGCTCGTTCGCCTCCTTTTCATATCCGCATATTTGTAGAGTCATGGACCTGATAATAAAAACAAAGCTGTGAACATAAGAATAGTTACCATTTAATAGTGAAAGAGCTTTCTCGGTCATTTTCAGTGTGCGATTATACTCTTTTGAATAAAAGAATTTGCCTGCAGACATGGCATAATAACTACTCCGCATTCGTTTACCTTCCAAACTATTCTTATTGACTGGCATCATTATTTTTTCGAATATTTCGAGGTCACTGGTGAGTCCGTGAAGATCATATTTTGCTTCATTTAAAATGGCCCTTGTCATCAGTAGTTCGGGATGCGTTTCCACCATACCCGTGGGTAACATATTTAACCATGAACCAAGTCGCTGAAATTGTTCCGAATCTAAAAGTGTGTTGTAATTCGCTAGGATAATGGAAATGGCAAAATCTACATCATCAGCATAAAGGGCTGTATATATTGCTTCTTCATAAGAATGTATGCCTTCGAAGTATCTGCTAGCCTCAATGTGAAAGTTTTTAATCTGGGCTCTGGAATATCGCTGTTTTACTTTGTTACGCATTAATTTGTGCACGAGGCGATGGAACCTGAACCATTTTCCCTCATGATCCAAGGCGTAAATAAACATCGTATTTTTAAGTGTTTCTCTAAATCTCTTTGTAAATAAATCTGGATCAAAAGAATGATTTGTTGCATCAAACTCCATTAACCTTACAATAAGGTCTATGGTAAACCTTTTTGAAAATGATGCAAGCAATAAGCCTTTAAAGACATCATCTTGCTCAACAGTAATTACCTCATGAAACATATTTTCCATTAGGTATTCTTGTTTGCTTTGCAACAATTCAATGTTATCCCTTATGTCTATACCTTCCGATAGAATTTTTAAATGAAGCCGAGCGGCAATAATCCATCCTTCGGTGGCATGAACCACTGATTTAATTTGATCGAGATTCAATTTTTTATCATACAACTGCTCCGAAAGTTGCCCAATCTCTTCAGGAGTGAAACGCAGATCCTGTCCACGTAATTCAAAGACATTATCGTAGGCAGATAATTGATTAATTTTTAAAGGTGGATCATTCCTGCTAATCACAATCAAATGGACTCTTGCTGAGAGATATTTTAGGATCATCTCTATCAATTGATGGTTCTCGGTGCACTGAATTAAATGATAGTCATCAATTACAATATAAAAATCTTCTCCGATATCCAAGAGTTCTTTTATCAGATGCTCTGAAATGACTTTTGGGGAATCCACCTCAATTGATTTAATCATTTTCGAAATCTCCCCGAGTAAATTAGGAAATACAGTTCGGGTAGCTTCAATAATAGATTCAACAAAAGTTTTGAATTTATTACAGTCCTCATCCATCTCAACCCAACAATATTTCTTATCCAGTTGATCCAGCCACTGGCTCACTGTTATGCTTTTGCCATATCCTGCACCTGCAATAATAAGCGTCAATATTTTGGATTTGTTTTTGTTTAAAGCAGATGTAATACGTTCCCTTTCAATAAAACCTGAATTTATAATGGGTTTGTTTAATCTTGTTTTTAAAAAATCCATATGGGGGGGAGTAATAAATAGCAGTTTAATTAATGAGCTTAACCTCAATCAAGGATAAATGAAGATCGTATAAAGTATTTATAATACCAATCAGTTCTGCCTGGTCTTTTAGCTTTCCTACCAATGAATAAACCTCCTTTCCATCAACCCTTTTTTCCAATGAAATTTGCATTCCTGATAATCGTGAAGACCAAGATATATCCAAGTTTCCGCTAACGGTAATTTGATATATCCCCGAATTCTCAATAACTATATTTTTAACCTCTGATTTAATAATGTTTGTGTTCATTTATTATTTAAATTTTCTTCTCTTATTTTTATGCGCCAGCATTGATCAATTAGAATCTTTCAATTGATATTCAAAGGAACAAAAAATGGACATGAATCACAATCCCTCAAAAGAGTGAAAATATAGTGAACAAGATTTGAATATGGGTAAAAGGGAGTAACAACTAATGGTACAACGTTTACTTCTCTAGCAAAAAACTGTTAGTTTTCAGATACAATCAAATTATGTTCATGGGCCTTTTTTACAAGTTCCACTCTGTTCTTGGCCTTCATTTTCTTCAGGCTGTTTTTAACGTGTGACTTTACGGTTTCAACAGAGATATTTAAATATTCAGCAATCTCCTTATTGCGAAAACCTCTGGAGATATATTGTAATGTTTCGATTTCCCGAACGGAAAGAATTTCTATTCTTTTGAACGATTGGACTTTTCCAAATCTTTCTTCTTGTGTTTTGATTGGTCGCTCGTTTTCAAATGCCTCCAGAAGTTTCGATACATAGTATCTGTCAGGTTCGATATACTGAAACTTTTCAAGTATTTCCTTCATTGGCTCACCCAGATCGACAAAGATTCTGATAAATCCATTCGGCTCAGCCATGATTATAGCTTCTTTAACTGAGTTCAGAGAAGCTTGCTCATCACCCGTTTTGCCAAAATAGATGGATTGCATAAGCAGCACTTGCATAAGAAAATTGTACTTGTGACCGGATCTTCCTTTTTTAATATACTTTTCGAGGAGTTCTTCTATCTTATTTCCATTCCTTATATGATCAGTAATAATCAGTAATCTGACATACGTTAATTGCTGAAAATAAAATGCATAATCAAGGTAAATGGAATCAAAATCTGTTGATTTTGACATTTCCAATGCTTGTTCGATCTTTCCTTGTCGCAGTGTCAGATCCACCTTAAATGCCTTTGTAAGCTCTTTAAATACCTCAATTCCCACATTTTTAGTTACTTCGTTTATTTCGTTCATGGTATCCAATAGTTTTTGAGTTTCTCCCAATGCAAGGAACCCGAGTGCTTTGGTATATAAGGTTGGTAAATCCCAATAGGGTCGGCCAGCGTAATAATAATCACTAAGAGCCTCTGTATATTTAACTGCTTTTCTCAGATTATTGAATTGATAATACGAGCTCCCAAGATAGTACAAAACTGAACTTAGTAAAACCCATAGTTTATTCTCTATGAAAAAAGGATAAGTATTGGACAAGGACTCGGCAATATACTTGATATTTCCTCTAAATGAGTTAAGGTATGAATTCAATATTTGCGTGTAGATAAAAGGTTTTGAATTCTTTAATGGTATGCTTTCCAGAACTCCTTTGACTAACGTTTCAGCCTCATCATATCTTCCTAATGCATTTAAAGCATATAAACGAAATGCCAACGCATAATTACTTATCATTTGCGTCTTGTCTTTCAGTACACTCAACGCCTTATTAGCATCCGCAAATGCATCCTCATAATTCTCTAAACTGAATTCCAATAAGCTACTCACAGTATAATACTCACCAAGAAGTTGATCATTCTCTGGAGAGTTTACCACCATTTTCTCAGCTAACTTTTGAGCCATACCCACATCAGCCTTCATGGCAACTAAATCATATTTGGCTTCGTCTAGTATTGCTCTGGATACTAGCAAGCCTAAATGCTTTTCAACTGTACCTGCTGGTAAGAGGTCTAGCCATTGATTAATACGTATGAATTGATCCGTATTAAAAAATCTGATTCGATTCTTATCAAAAATGCCTACAGCAAGATCAATGTCTTCTGATTTCAGGGCGTGATGATAAGCTTCATCCAAATAGTCGTTTCTTTCAAACCAGCTGCTGACATTTTTATGAAGAGAAGATATCTGATTCTCGGAAAAACCTTTGTGCAATTGTATTAATAACATGTCATTGAAAAATTGATGGTACCTGTACCAGGTTCGTTGTTTATCCAATGAATATATAAACAGGTTGTTAGCAACTAAGTCCTGAATAAAACGACTACCGGAAATTTTAGAAGAAATTCCAATTTCTGCTAACAGGACCTCAATTAATACATTGTTGAATCGAGGAAGAATAGAAGAAATAATCAAGGTATTTCTGAATTCATCAGAAAAGCGTTTCAAAACCAGGTTAGCAAAAAAATCTGAATATTCTGCCAAGGAATAATGCGATGAGGGCCTTCTTTCCCTACTAACCTTTCGTATTTCATCGGTCATTAACATCATTTGTATTCCCAATACCCAACCTTCAGTTCTTTTTTCTATTTTTTTTAATTCCTTTTCAGTTAAAACATAATTAAACTTTTTTAAAACCAACTTTTTGGTCTCATCAGTGGTGAACGACAAATCACACTGGCGAATTTCGTTGACTCGATTATACAATCTGAGCTGATTGAATTTTAATGGAGGATCGAACTGGCAGATAATCACCAGATGCAGATTTTCTATCGGGTAGGTAATGAACAAATTGAGCAGCCCATGAATGTCTTCGTTATTGATTACTTGGTAATCATCAAGAATGAACACAAAGTTTTCCTCAACATTGTCCAGCACATCAGCCATTGTTTGAAAGACTGTTCCTATAGGTGGTAATTGATTCCTTTGGACAAATTCTTCAAGCCTTGTAAAATCTTTATCGACAATTTTTTTGAGCGCCGCTATCATGAATTCCAAAAATATTCTCAGATCTCGGAACTCATCATCAAGGGAGAGCCAGGCAGCATTGACATTACAGTTTTCAACCCACTGGCTTACTAATAAACTTTTGCCATATCCTGATTGGGCTGATATCAGGGAAATAGGTTTATGACTGTTTTGATCTAATTGTCTAATTAATTGATCTCTTACCACGAGATCAGGCCCCAGATTTGGCCTGTTTAATTTTGTTCGCAACATAATTATTGTAAACATACAATTTAAAACAATAATACTGTTTTAAAAATAAGCTTGTTCCTTTTTGAAAACTAAAAAATGTATCCTTTCAAATTTAAAAGGAAAAAAGAGAAGTCATTCAATTCTAGGCAACAGATAATACTATTCGATGCGGAATTTGGTCTAATTCAATTAGTTTAATGTTCATTTAATTTCCCAGTTGAAAAAAACCGGTTACGACAGATATGCCCAACTGGTTCTCAACAAGACTAAAAATGGTAATGACATGGACTGAATTTTTAGAAATTGTCGGATGAAAGACACTGTACTTAAAAATTTGCATGACCTAAATCAAAAGAGAATTGAAAAAATACTTAAATTGAAATCGTTTTGAGGACGATGTCTTACTTTTTAATTAAAATTTTACCAATGATCTAGACTTTAACACTTTGAGCTATGCTGCATATGGTATCCCAAGAAACAGATCAATTTCGGGTTTTAGTCCTTTTGATCATTTTTCTTTTTACTTTGGCGGGACTGGACCAACAGGAATATCTGCCAAAAATGATTCGCTCAGCAGAAAGGAAACATGTAAGGAATTAGGAAAAGGCTTCAATAAGAATTCTGATTTTCTTTTCTAATCCGTAAACTTTTCTTGTCTTACGTTTTAAGTCACTAATTAGTGCACTTGTACTTTTCTTCTTTGCCATCTCTGGTTAATTTAAAGGTTTATAAAAATATAAAAACCTCTCTCTTAAATCTAAACCGTAAATAGTTCACTTTTTGCTGACGTTAAACAAACGAAGTTATCATTTACTGATAAATGGTAACACAAACTTTTAAAAAAAGGTGTGTGGTATCAAGAGACAATTTTATGACTTAGTTATTAATTCTGAATTTAATAATCTTTTTTGATTAATTAATTTATTTTCAAATTTAGGGTGGAAATTACCTAACTCCTTACTAGTACAGTAACTAGGTAAAAAGAAAGGTTTTTAAACTTGTTTGATGAAAGTTTGACGTATTAAAAAGAAAAAAGCCCTAGAAGATTGTTAAACAACCAACTAGGACTTTATTAATGTACCCCGGGGGGGAATCGAACCCCCACTCCCTTGCGAGAACTGGATTTTGAATCCAGCGCGTCTACCAGTTCCGCCACCAGGGCAAATATCCTTGGTATAGGACTGCGCGAAAGTAATAAAATTTTAAATTTACACACACAAAATTTCGGGTTCTTTAAACGTCTATTAGAATCTAATTTTGGGTTTATAAAATATTCACTAAATATGGTTTCGTAATTATTTGGATAAGTGGATATTATTCAATTAATTTGCAGCCCTTTTTCAAGGAGGTACTATTGTGGGAAAACGAGTTAAATTTTTTACGGGAAACGCTGACAAACAGTTAGCTGAGAGAATAGCCAAAGCTTATGGCTCAGGCCTAGGTGATGTGTCTATTCCTAAGTTTAGTGATGGTGAATACACCACTTACTTTAACGAAACCGTGCGTGGACAAGATGTTTTCCTTTTACAATCAACCAATCCACCTATTGATAATTTAATGGAACTGCTTCTTATGATTGACGCTGCAAAGCGTGCATCAGCAAGAAACATTATCGCTGTTTTACCTTACTTTGGGTTCGCTCGTCAAGATAGAAAGGATAAACCCCGTGTTGCTATTGGGTCTAAATTAGTCGCTAATTTATTAAGCGCTGCTGGTGTGACTCGAGTAATGACTATGGATTTACATGCAGATCAAATCCAAGGATTTTTTGAGATTCCGGTGGACCACTTGTATGCCTCAAGTATTTTTCTTCCGTTTATAAAGGAAAACTTTGATTTGAAAAGTCTGGTTATTGCTGCTCCGGATACGGGTGGTACAAAAAGAGCCAATGCATATTCAAAGTATTTAGGTTTAGAAATGGCCATTTGCTACAAGCAAAGAAGCGTTGCAAACCAAATTGACAGCATGATGGTAATTGGGGATGTTTCAGGAAGAGATGTTCTAATTATTGATGATATCATTGATACTGCAGGTACCGTTTGCAAAGCGGCAGAATTAATGAAGGAACAAGGAGCAACAAGTGTGAGTGTAATGTGTACACATGCAATCCTTTCTGGACCTGCTTACGAAAGAATTGAAAAATCGTCTATCAAGGAATTAATAGTAACCGATACTATTCCTCTTAAAAAGACATCGAAAAAAATAAAAGTTTTAACAGTAGCAAATTTATTTGGCAACGTCATTCGAAGTTTAGAAAATCACGAATCGATTAGCGATAATTTTATAGTATAGAAATAAAAAGAAAATGAAAACAATTTCAATCACAGGTTCGGCTAGAGAAAGTTTGGGCTCAAAAGACGCAAAGCATGCTAGAAATAACGATCTCGTTCCATGTGTAATGTACGGATCCGACAAGCAAATCCACTTTACTGTGGAATCAGCTGCTTTCAATAAGATTGTATATACTCCAGAAGTTTACAATGTTTTGATTACCATTGATGGAACAGAATATAGTACTATTCTAAAAGCTGTTCAATTTCACCCAACATCTGATAAAACAGTACATGCTGACTTTTTACTTTTGGAAAAAGGTAAAAAAGTAACCGTGAAAATGCCAGTGGTATTAACTGGATCTTCAAGAGGGGTTAAAAATGGTGGTAGATTGCAAACCCCATTGAAAAAAGTAAAAATTAAAGGTGCGTTAGAGGATATTCCAGACAACGTTGAAGTGGACATTACAGATTTACGTATTGGACAAACCATTAAAGTAGCTACTCTTTCCATGAAAGGAATAGAATTTTTAGATCCTGCAACGAACGTAATTGCGGCAGTGAAAAGGTCTCGTGGTTCTATTGAGGATGAGGAAGAAGAAGCAGCAGCAGCTGAGGCAGCAGCAGAAGCTGAAGCAACTGCTGAAGCGGAAGCGGAAGCTTAATATTGAAATGCTAACTTTGGCATAACAATATTATTTAATATGAAGTATTTAGTTTTTGGGTTAGGGAACATTGGTTCTGAATATTTAGAAACTAGACATAATATAGGATTTAAAATACTCGATGAACTCGCTAGTTCATCGGGTATTTTTTTTACCCCTAATAAACTGGCGAGTTCAGCCACTATTAAATACAAAGGCAGACAGATCATCCTACTTAAGCCATCCACCTACATGAATTTAAGTGGAAAGGCAGTAAACTACTGGATGCAAACTGAAAAGGTTCCTATTGAACGTGTTTTTATCTTAACAGATGACATTGCTTTACCTTTTGGGAAATTACGCATTCGCGGGAAAGGAAGTGACGGTGGCCATAACGGTCTAAAAAGTATAAATGAAGTTTTAGGACACTCTAATTATGCGCGTTTGCGCTTTGGCGTAGGTAGCGATTTTAACCCCGGCTCTCAAGTGAATTATGTTTTAGGTGAATGGAGTCCAAAAGAAGCTAAACTCCTTCCAGAACGCCTTACAACCTGTGCTGATGCCGTAAAAGCATTCACTACTCTTGGTTTAGGACAAACCATGAATCAATTTAACAATAAATAAGCAATCTTCTATTTAAGTATTAGCGTAGTGGAACCAATTTCTTGACCTGCCACAAAAGCTTTTAGAATATACTCCCCTGGATTTAAGGCATCAATTACATCCCAATACATACATAAATCAAGGTCTTTATTTTCATAATTCACTTCCTTTCTCACACTATACAAACCCTTGGTTCCTTCAAATTCAAAGGTATGCGCCTGATCCGCTCGTTCAGAAAGTACCGTTCCCTGTGGAGTAATAATCCGTAAGAAAACCATTTTCTTCCCAGCTTCAGTAACTTCATTGGCCCCTAAGGTAAAACACGTACGTATTTTTTCCGTTTTATCAGCACGGGTAACTTCCCTGTGCATATTATTTTTACGCACACGCTGAGGCTCAGCAACCATATTAATTGCTGTCAATTTCGCTCCCAATCTCACTTTATCCTCAAGTTTGGATTTGTCTTCAATTAAACTTTTATTTTTATTCTCCACCGCACCCAATTGATTTTTGACATCCAGATTTTCTGCACGTAATTCCACATTCTCCATATTCAACGAATCAATGGTACGTACATAGCCCTTCATAATTTCACGCAAAGTGGACGCTTCCTTTTTTAATTTGTAAATAGACCAATTATACTTTTTAGCATCTGCCATCAAATCGTCTATTCTTTCCCTTTGAGCAATCAATTCCTCGTTAATTGAATCATTATCCGTCATCATCGAGTCGTATTCAGCGGCCATTATTTGCAAATTCTGCATAACCTCTTGTTTCTCTAGCTCCGCAAGTTCTGAGGTGTCTCCACAATCTGCCAAAGCTGCTTTTAAATCTCGATTTTCAACGACTAAGAACATCCCAATTGCCGAAACCAAAATCAGCAATGCAATTAAAACGTACTGAACCACTGGGCTCTTCTTCTCTTCACCTATAGGGTTTTCTTTTCCTTCTTGATTCTCCATTTGATTTTCCATATCTTAGCGCTATTATGTTTCAAAGTTATTCATTTAATCCCTATTTAAAGACTCTTTTATCTGATTTCATAAGTTTACTCTATCCAGAAATTTGTGTTGGATGTGGACATGTACTTTTAGCCCAGGAAAAAATTTTTTGCTTACGTTGCGAAATTAATTTGCCTTATACCCACTATGAAAACGTAAACGATAATCCCATAGAAAGATTGTTTTGGGGCAAAACTAAAATTGAAAATGCGACATCGTGTTTCTTCTTCTCCAAAAAAAGCACCATTCAAAATATCATTCACGCATTTAAATACCGCGGAAATGAAAATGCGGCCATTTTTCTGGGTGAAAAACTAGGTGAAGCGCTTATAAAATCCACACGGTTCAAATCCATTGATGTTATAATTCCCGTGCCACTGCATCCTAGTAAATTAAAAAAAAGAGGGTTTAATCAAGCCGAGAAAATTGCACAAGGAATTTCACATATTATGCAAATTCCGGTAGACTCCACTTCTTTGGAACGCTCTCACAATACTGAAACACAAACTAAAAAAGGGCTTTTCAGTAGGTGGGAAAATGTAAATTCCATTTTTAATGTTTCCAACCCAGAGAAAATTGCGGGTAAACATGTGCTTCTTGTAGACGATGTAATCACCTCGGGATCCACTATTGAGGCATGTGCCAACCAAATTCTTCACGTGCAAGACACCAAAGTAAGTCTCACTTCCCTTGCAGTTGCGAACGGCTAAAAATTTCCTTTTGTACAGTACCGCATTAGCTATATTTGCAGCATGGCAGAAGAGCTTAAGATTGCGGTAGGAAGCAAGCAAAAAAAATACGAGACTTTGGTCTCTCAAATCTCGGCTTTGATTTTGGGTGAAACCAATGCTATGGCTAATTTAGCCAATACCGCTGCCGCTATTCAAATGACCTTCCAACATCTATGGGTAGGGTTTTACATTCTAGAAAACAATGAATTGGTCTTAGGTCCGTTTCAAGGCCCTATTGCGTGTACCCGAATTAAAAAAGGAAAAGGCGTTTGCGGAACCTCTTGGGCGGAAAACAAAACTATTATCGTGGATAATGTAGATGATTTTCCAGGGCATATTGCATGCAGCAGTGCGAGTGTTTCAGAGATTGTTGTTCCTATGAATGATTCTAAAAACCAATTTTATGGCGTTTTAGATATCGACTCTATGCATCTTGCCCAATTTGATTTAACGGATCAAAAATATCTAGAAGAAATTTGCCAAAACCTATCTCAAACACTGTCAGCATGATGCCTTTTTGGAAATTAACATTCTTCGTTTCACTTTCTTTGCTTTTGTTCAGTTGTGCCCAACCGCGGCCAGTAAGTGGTGGGCCAAAGGATGTAAATGGACCAAAAATTCTTCAAAGTATTCCCACCAACTTCACTACCAATTTTCATGGGAATGAAATAATGATGGAGTTTGATGAGTATATTGTAATTAATAGTTTAGCGGCAGAATTAGTCGTGTCTCCCCCATTAAAATACCCCGTAGAACATAAAATAAAAGGTAAACGGGTGTATTTCTCTATTAAGGACACCTTGCAACCCAATACAACTTACAATTTCAATTTTGGAAATGCGATAGTGGATTTGAATGAAAACAACCCATTGGATAGTAGTTTATTTGTAGTTTCCACTGGAACCTCTTTAGATTCTGGTTCCATTTCAGGAGTGGTCAAAAATGCGTATACGTTAAAGGCCGTAGAGAACGCCACCGTATTGCTGTATTCCCCTACCGATGATTCTGCATTGTATAAGGGAGGGCCTGCATATATTACGAAAACAGATAAAGCGGGGAACTATTTCCTTAATTACCTCAGCCATAAAGATTACAAAATATACGTACTGGAAACCCCGGGGTCAAATTATGCGTACCAAAAATTCACCAGTGTTGGTTTTTATCCAGAACTGGCAAATCCAACCGAAAATAATGCTCTTGATTTCTTTCTTTTTAAGGAAATAGATACCTCTCAATATGTTTCAAAAAATACGTCAAAAGAGTATTTCAATTTTGTCTTGGGGTTTCATTCTGATTTAAGTGAGCCCAAATTTGAATTCGCTACGCCCACCAACACCCAAAAATACATTATTGAAGAACTGGATTTGGATAGCTTTATGTTTTGGATTGAAGGAGAGGATGAAATAGATTCCGTAACGGTTTTTGTATCGGATCAAACGGGGTATTCCGACACCGTACAAGTGGGATTGGAAGACCGAAAATCATTTGAAAAGTCATCCAAAAAAAATGAAGGGAAAAGTCCGGTAATGGTGCGCCCAAATATAAAAAATGGGGTTCTTCATTATTTTGATTCCTTGCTATTAAACGCTTCCAGACCGATTAAAAGTTGGGATTTAGATAGTATCCTTTTTGTAGATGGCACAGACACCACTCAGGTTCAAGACTTAATGAAGGCGGGGGAATTGTACCTGGAAATGCCTTATTCCAAACGCGGGAGTTCGGAAGACATCAAATCTATTCACGTAAAATACAATTGGAAACCCGGTAAAAACTACGCCTTTATTTTATACTCTGGAGCGGTAACAGATATTATTGATCAAACGAACGATACCACCTTTATTAAATTCAAAACGAACACGTTTGAAGATTACGGAAGTTTTAGATTTACGGTTCAAGTACCTGGTTATTCCGGCCCATTATACATGGAGTTACTGGATGAAAATGGAAAATTTTTGCGGAATTACAAAATCAAATCAGGGGATGAAATCTATCATGAACTCGCCCTTCCCGGTAAATATCAAATGCGTTTAGTGATTGACGAAAATGGAAATGACAAATGGGATACAGGGGATTTGGAGAAAGAAATTTTACCCGAACACATTGTGTATTATAACGGAATGATTGAAATCAGACCCAATTGGGATGTAGAGGAAACGTGGTTAGTGAGTTTTAAATAACAATTTCAAAATCATCTTTATCGTTCAAAAACCGAAAAGTATTTCTCACCCTGTTTAGCGAATCTTTTGAAAGAGTCATATGAATTATTTCCGCTTTTCCCGACTCTGCCTTTTGCGCTTCTGCGCCTAATGCATCCAAACAAATAGAATCTCCTGAATGGTACACGCCATTTCCGTCATCGCCTACTCTATTAACTCCAATAACATACGCTTGGTTTTCAATAGCTCGGGCAATCAATAATTGTTTCCAGTAATACGCCCTACGCTCAGGCCAATTGGCTACATAAAGTAACACATCATAATTGAGGTCGTTTCTGCTCCATACTGGGAAACGTAAATCGTAACAAACCAAAGGCATAATTTTAAACCCATTGAGCTCCACTACCAATCGTTTGCTTCCAGGTGAATAATGCTTCTCTTCTCCCGCCAGCGAAAACAAATGGCGTTTATCATACGATTCGTAACTTCCATCTGGCCGCATCCAAAATAACCGATTGTAATACTTTCCGTCATCTTCAATAATCAAACTTCCAGTAACCACCGCATTGGTTTTTTGGGTCATTGATTTTAGCCAATGCACACTTGCACCCGATTCTGTTTCTGCCCATTTTTCCGGCTCCATCGAAAAGCCAGTGGAAAACATTTCGGGTAAAACAACTAAGTCGGTATTGGAAGGCACCTCATCAATTAATTGCGCAAACATTTCCAAATTCGCTTCGGGATTTTCCCAATGCAAATCGGCTTGTATCATGCTTACGTTTAATTGTTCCATAGAAAACTGAATTACATAGTTGCGATACACTTCAACTCAATGGCAATAGGAGTTGGCAGGGCATTAATTTCTACGGTAGTTCTACACGGTTGCACTTCCGAGAAATACTCGGCATAAATACGGTTGAAGGTCAAAAAGTCACGTTTCATGTCGACTAAAAACACAGTTACATCCACTAGGTTCTCCCATTTTGAACCCGAAGCTTCCAAAACGGCTTTTACATTTTGAAATACCGCATGGCATTGCGCTTCAAAATCAAACTTTACAAAATGGCCACTTGCATTTACTTCTAGTCCTGGCACTTTTGAATCGGAACCATCGGAACCCGCAGTTCTTGGCCCAACACCAGATAAAAACAAAAGATTACCTACTTGACGTGCGTGTGGATATGCACCTACGGGTTTTGGTGCATTTGATGCATTGATTTTTTCTTGACTCATTCCAATATTTTTCACAAATATAATAGTTGGCCTCCTCAATAAATGGGATTAGATGGAGGAATTATGGTTCCGAAAATCATTGTGCTAAAATTTTGATGAATAAAAGCCTGAACAACCTAAATTTGCGAGCTAATAAAATGAGTGAAAATGGCAGAAAATAAAGAAGATAACTTGAAGAAAATTATTGGTCATGCGAAAGAGTATGGTTTTGTTTTTCAATCAAGTGAAATATATGATGGTTTAAGTGCGGTGTATGATTACGGTCAAACAGGGGCTGAGCTAAAACGAAATATTAAAGATTACTGGTGGACTGCCATGGTTCAAATGAATGAGAATATTGTAGGCATTGACGCTTCTATTTTCATGCATCCAACTACATGGAAAGCATCGGGACACGTAGATGCGTTTAACGACCCATTGATTGACAACAAAGATTCTAAAAAGCGTTACCGTGCGGATGTTTTAATTGAAGAGTACGTGGAGAAATATCGCGTGAAAATTGCGAAAGATGTTGCCAAAGGATTGAAGCGTTTTGGAGATGATTTTAACGAAGAAGAATTCCTTAAGACCAACCCCAATGTGCTTCGAAATCAGGAGAAAATTGATGAGATTACTGCAAAATTTAAGGCTTCTATGGATGCCGATGATTTAGCTGGAATTAAATCTTTAATTGAAGAACTCGGCATTGCTTGTCCGATTAGTGGGTCTAAAAACTGGACGGATGTAAAGCAGTTTAACTTGATGTTTTCTACTGAAATTGGTTCTGTAGCTGAATCGGCTAACACGATTTATTTACGTCCGGAAACAGCTCAAGGAATTTTTGTAAACTTCTTGAACGTGCAAAAATCCGGTAGAATGAAGATTCCTTTTGGGATTGCCCAAATTGGAAAAGCCTTCCGTAACGAAATTGTGGCGCGTCAGTTTATTTTTAGAATGCGTGAGTTTGAACAAATGGAAATGCAATTTTTTGTACGCCCAGGAGAAGAAATGAAATGGTACGAGTACTGGAAAGAGCAACGGATCAGTTGGCATAAATCTTTAGGTATTCCACAAGAGAAATACCGTTACCATGATCATATCAAATTGGCGCATTATGCCAATGCAGCATCTGATATTGAGTTTGATTTCCCTATGGGATTTAAAGAATTGGAAGGAATTCATTCGCGTACCGATTTTGATTTGAAACAACACGAAGAGTTTTCAGGGAAGAAATTGCAGTATTTTGATCCAGAAATCAATCAAAACTATGTGCCGTATGTAGTGGAAACTTCGGTTGGATTAGATCGTACTTTCTTGGCTATTCTTTCATCGGCTTATACCGAAGAGAAATTAGAAAATGGAACAGAACGGGTAGTTTTAAAGCTGCCTGTCATGTTGGCTCCATACAAAGCGGCTGTAATGCCATTAACACGGAAGGATGGATTGCCCGAAAAAGCACGTGAAATAATGGATGATTTGAAATTTGATTTCAATTGCCAGTACGATGAAAAAGATTCTCCAGGAAAACGTTACAGACGTCAAGATGCGATTGGAACACCATTTTGTATTATGGTAGATCACCAAACATTAGAAGACAATACGGTTACGATTAGAGACAGAGATACCATGGAACAAGAACGCGTGGCTATTTCTGACGTGAATGGAATAATAAAAAGTAAAACCGATTTTAGAAACTTCTTAAAGTATTAGGGAGTTTAGATACCGAGGTTTGAAGTAAAACCTAAAAAGGTCAAGTCTATTCAGACTTGACCTTTTTAGTTAGGTTGTGCAGTAATTGATTTCATTTCGCTTACCACCAAGATGGTTTAAGAACAGCAATGCCTGGGTATTATTCCTGCGATTCAAAGTACGCGAATTGAATGCGCAATTCATATAGGGGTTTACCCTGATTTTTTCTCGAGATACATCCGAAATTCTCTTTGCTCCGTATGCAAAAAAATAACGGTCAGATCTTATGGGGATTAGACCTGACCGCTTCGAGGGGTTTTAATAGTGTAAGGTAATCTTAAGCCAACCAACGAATGATTTAAGACAATTTTTTG
>JBFFMY010000053.1:0-19483 GCA_041563475.1 Salibacteraceae bacterium | reverse complement strand
TGTAGCTAAAGTGAGAAGATTACATTATTACTAGAAATAGTAAATCTGAATAAAAAAAGCCTGTTTTACAATTGTAAAACAGGCTTTTTTTATTCAGATTTACTATTTCTAGTAATAATGTAATCTTCTCACTTTAGCTACATATTTAGCTAAACGAATAACTTGTTTCGTGTATCCAAACTCATTGTCATACCATGCGTATAATACAATATTTACACCATCCGTATGCACTAATGTAGCATTGGAGTCGTATACCGAACAACACGTATTTCCAATAATATCACTTGAAACCAATTCTGGATCCATTTGGTAATTAATTTGATTCACCAAATTTCCATTTAAGGCTGCGTCACGTAATATTTTATTCACTTCTTCTACGGTTGTTTTTTTAGCCACTTTCAATTTCAAAATTGCTAAAGAACCATTAGGTGTTGGAACACGTACTGCGTTTGCCGTTAATTTACCAGTCAATTCTGGAATTACTTTAGCAACAGCCTTTCCTGCGCCCGTAGACGTAATAACCATATTGATAGCTGCACTTCTACCTCTACGCGGTTTTTTGTGCATGTTATCTAACAAGTTTTGATCATTAGTATACGCATGTACGGTTTCTACGTGACCTTGCTCAACGCCTAAATGATCATTCACCACCTTTAATACTGGCGAAATTGCATTTGTGGTACAAGATGCTGCCGAATAAATATCCGTTCCGTCTAAATCCAAATCAAAATGATTAATTCCATATACAATATTTGGAATTTCTGACCCTGGAGCGGTTAACAATACTTTTGCTACACCTTTCGCTTTTAAGTGAATACCTAGAGCTTCTTTACTGGTATAAACACCGGTATTATCAATTACCAATGCGTTATGTATTCCGTAAGAGTTATAATCAATTTTTCCTGGATCGCTCGCACCAATCATCAACACACGTTGACCATTCATAATGAGCTGTTTTTTTTCTAAATCTTCAATGATAGAACCTGCAAACTTACCATGAACAGAATCATTTCGTAATAGAGCAGCTCTTTTTACGATGGTTGCATCATCATCACTGCGTGTTACAATAGCACGTAAACGAAGTTGTTGACCTTTACCGAATTGTTTAACTAACTCACGTGCAACTAAACGTCCAATACGACCAAAACCATATAAAACAACATCACGCGGTTCAACATTATTGGATTTATCCAATACGAAACCTTTTAAAATTGAATCCAAAAACTCTCTTTTTGTACTAAATTTAGATTCTTGCTCCGTCCATTCTGAGGCAATTTTACCAATATCAATTTTTGCTGGTGCCAAGTTCATGGCTTCCATTTCCGCAGCTAAATCAGCTACAATTTCAATATTAATTGGACGATTTACAACCGTTTTAGCGTAATCCATTAACTGAATTTTTTCAGAAACAGAAGTGTCAGCCAAATCGTTTCTAAAAAGTACCAATTCTACGGATTGGTTAAATAATAAATTACCTACAGAAGTAGCCATTCTTACTGCGTGACGCTTGCGTTCCACAAAAGAGTCCATCTCTTTGTTATAAGACTCTTTATACGTTTCTTCAATCATGTTTTTTTATTTAAACCCAAATACTGGATATGTTTTAGGCTGCAAAAGTAGCACTTAAACCTTACTCAGAAAACAAAAAAGGCGCTCAAAATGAACGCCTTTGTTAACCATCATTGTTAAAGAATTTATTCAGTTTTACATCCCAATTCCGTAATGCTTTTTATGCCCGTTTGGATACACCCCTGAAATCAAGACTCCACCATTTTTTTTCTCTAGAATTTGAATCAACTCTTCTGTGTTTTTTACTGGAACGTTATCCACATGTGTGATAATAAATCCATTTTGTATTCCAGATTTCGAGACAATACCATTTTTAATATTGGTTACCTCTACGCCATTTGAAACACCCAATTTGTCCAGGATTTTACTATCGGGTAGAACAAAATCAGCGCCTAATCGTACAAGAATGTTCGATGTTGGTTTAACTACTTCAGTATTTCCATTACTATTTCGCAATTTCATCGTAAAAACCTTTTGTGTACCTTTTCTATCTATGGCCACTTTAACCTCATCACCGGGGTTGTATAATCCAATTTGAGATTGCAATTCTGTTACTGTTTTTACCGACACATCATTAACAGAAGTAACCACATCCCCCGATTCAATACCCGCTTCTTTAGCCGCACCCATTTCGGATACATCATTCACGTAAACGCCTTCCATGGTTTTTAACCCTTCTTGGGTAGCCAATTCAGAATTGATATTTTGAATGGCGACCCCAATAAACGCCCGTTGCACTACTCCATATTCTAATATATCATTGACCACCTTTTTCATAATATTTACGGGAATAGCAAATGAATATCCTGAATATGAACCCGTGGGCGATTTAATAGCGGCATTAATCCCAATGAGTTGTCCTCGAGAATTCACTAAAGCACCCCCGCTATTTCCTGGATTTACCGCAGCATCTGTTTGAATAAAAGCCTCTAAGGGTGGTGTGCCATTTGAGCGAGATAATATATTTATGTTTCTAGCTTTTGCACTTACAATTCCAGCCGTAACGGTCGAATTTAAATTATACGGGTTACCCACAGCCAAAACCCACTCCCCTAACCTCAGATCATCCGAATTACCTAAAGAGATTGCTTTCAATTCTGTAGCTTCTATTTTCAACAAGGCTAAATCTGTGGAAGGATCTACCCCAACAACTTCCGCATTATAACTTTGATTATTGGTAAATACAATTTCAATTTCATCTGCCCCAGCCACTACGTGATTATTTGTAACAATATATCCATCCTCACTAATTACTACCCCAGAGCCCGAACCGGTTTTATCTGGTGATTTAAACTTGCGACCTTGCGCATTTCCATTAAAAAAATACTGAAACGGATCGTATTGAATCATCTCTTCCCCTTCCTGTGTCACTTTTACAAAAACAACCTCTTGAACAACTTCTTCTGCAGCATAACTTAAATCCACAAATGCGTTAGGAACATCTGCATTAAACTTTGCAGGAGTAACCAGTTCTTTTATAGTATTAGTAGTTTGATAATTTTCCTTCGGTTCATCATCCATAAAAAAAACAGCCGAAACCGACATTACTCCACCTAAAAATGCCGCCCCAAAAAATCCTAAATAGTTTTTCATCGTATTAAATTTTATTTGAATTATTAGAATAAAAATTCTTTGAACGAATTTAATGAGTTCCTGTTTTTTTCTCCATCCCACTTTTATTAAAAAGTGTTAAGCATTGGTTTCATAAGGATTCTTTAACATTCTGAACACCCAAAAGCCAAGGATTATTAGCTTTTCACTTTCAAACACGCTATTTCAAATGCTTTATGTCTACTCTTCATTTTAGAATTTGAATAGATTATTTTTGAGTGCTCAAAAACAATATCTCAAAGTGGCTATTCAGTTTTATAAATACAACGGTACGGGAAACGATTTTATCCTAATTGATAATCGTAAAAATCAGTTTGATGGATCCAATACCGAACGCATTAAAAGTTTATGCACCCGCCATTTTGGCATTGGTGCTGATGGCCTTATTCTACTAGAAAATGAAGCTGGATACGATTTTAGAATGGTGTATTATAATAGCGATGGAAATGAAAGTTCTATGTGTGGAAATGGAGGAAGATGTATCATTCAATTTGCACATGATTTAGAAATCATCGATACGGAAACAACATTTGTTGCTATTGATGGACCCCATAAAGGCAAGGTTTTAGATGGAGAGATTGCCTTACAAATGCAAAATGTGGAATCAATTTTAGATAATGATATTCGTTCAGAATTAAACACTGGGTCGCCTCATTACGTTGAATTCATGAATGAAATTCCGGAGAAGGATTTTGTCAACCGTGCAAGAGAAATTAGAGAAAGTGAAACTTATTTGAAAGAAGGAATTAATGTGAATTTCGCAAAAATATCGGGTAATGAAATTCATATGCGTACTTATGAACGTGGTGTAGAAGATGAAACTTTGGCTTGCGGAACTGGGGCAACTGCAGTGGCTATTGCAGCCCATAAACGCGGACTCATAACCCAAAATTTAATTCCACTAAGAGTTAAAGGAGGAAAACTAACTGTGTCATTCAACGAAACAAACGGAAAGTATAGCTCCATTTGGCTAACTGGTCCTGCAAAATTTGTATTCCTTGGTAACGTACCCTCGTAATGAAAAATCTTAAAGTAATATTACGTGCATTAGAACCTTCTGATATAGAAGTTCTTTATCAATGGGAAAATGACGACCGAGTTTGGTTTTCTAGCAGTGCCACGCGGCCTTTATCTAAACAAACACTTCAATTATATATTGATTCTGTAAATGATATATATACGGATAAACAAGTTCGCTTAATTATTTCAACGGATGAGAATACGGTTGGCTGCATTGATATTTACGATTTTGACCCGCTAAACCAAAGAGCTGGTGTGGGAATTATGATTGACAAGAAATTTGAGGGAAATGGGTATGCGCTTTCGGCTTTGCAAGAGCTTAAACATTATGCTTTTAACCAATTAGGTGTACATCAATTGTATTGTTATATCGCGGCAAATAATACCCGAAGCATCTCTCTTTTCACGAAAGCTAATTTTTTGGAGACCGGAAAAAGAAAAGATTGGCTACGGATAAATAAGTCGTGGGAAGACGAACTAACTTTTCAATGTTTTAATACCTAAAACATGGCGCGTAAACGTAAAAAATATTCAAATTTAAAATGGATTCTTCTTTCTGTTTTATTTGTGTTGCTTGTTGCTGGTGCCTTATTTGGATACCATTTTTATAGTTACATTTATGGTAGAAACGTGAAACTTGAAACGGAAACCACTGACTTTTACATTCAAACGGGGTGGGATTTCGAAAAGGTAACAGAAGCCCTTCAAGAAAAGAATATTATTAAAAATGAACAATCCTTTATTTGGGTAGCCACACGTAAAAATTATACCAATAAAGTAAGATCCGGTAAATACACCATCAGAAATCATTGGAGTAATTCGGAGTTAATCGACCTTTTACGCGCAGGTAAGCAAACTCCTGTTAAGGTAACTTTTCATAATATTTCACGATTAACTCAATTAGCAGGATTAGTATCTGAGCAAATAGAAGCGGATTCAACGAAGTTAATTTCTGCATTTTTAGACGAAAACTGGATGCGTGATCACAAGTTAAACTCCCAAACCATGCAAGCCATTTTTATTCCAAATACGTATGAAGTGTATTGGAATATTACAGCAGAACAATTTGTCAAAAGAATGTATCAAGAGTATCAGCATTTTTGGAGTGTTGCTAATCAAAATAAGGCTGAAGCGGTTGGATTAACACCTCTTCAGGTTTCCACTCTTGCATCTATTGTGGAAGCAGAAACGAAAAAAAGAGATGAAATGCCAAAAGTTGCGGGTTTATACATTAATCGATTAGCTATAGGAATGCGTTTACAATCCGACCCAACGGTAGTATTTGCGCTCAACCGTCCAGGTATTCATCGTGTATATTTTGATGATTTGAAAATTCAATCGCCTTACAATACCTATATTCATTCCGGCCTACCTCCTGGTCCAATTGGATTTCCAGGTACATCTGCCTTAAATGCAGTATTGAATCCGTTTAAAAGCAACTACATCTATATGTGTGCAAAACCAGATTATTCTGGATATCATAATTTCGCAAGTAGTTATTCTGCGCATCAAAGAAATGCAGCAACATATAGAGCCTTTTTGAGAAAGGAAGGAATTCGATAAAAGGACGTTAATCTGTATTGAGAAGAAAATTAGGCTTTCCTATATAAAATAATTATTTGACAAAATATGACACTTTTTTATATTCATGGAGCAACAAACGACTTGCAATTCTTACCGAAAGAAGAGTCCAAACATGCCATACGCGTACTCCGATTAGCGGAAAATGATGAAATAGCAATAACCAATGGAGTGGGCATCATTTTTACTGGAAGAATTACCGTTCCAAACCAAAATAAGTGTGAAATTGAAATTACCCAAGATGAGCATTTTGAACCCAAAAAATTTAAAATTCATATAGCTGTTGCCCCTACTAAATTGAATGATCGGTTTGAATGGATGTTGGAGAAAATGACGGAAATGGGTGTGGATGAAATTACGCCTATCATTTGCGACCGCTCTGAACGGAAAGTTTTAAAAATTGATCGCATGGAACGTATTCTAATTTCAGCAGTAAAACAATCTTGGAAAGCCTTTAAACCCGTAATTAACGATCCTATAAAATTCTCTGATTTTATTCGGAAATCTTCATTTGATCAACAGTTTATCACCCATTGTAATGGGGGTTGTGGTGCAGATAAACATCTTAAAGCACTCGCAAAATTAAACAGTAATTATGGAGTGTTAATTGGCCCTGAGGGTGATTTCACAGAAAAGGAAGTGGCTCTTGCCACGGAGAATGGATGGTTGAAAACCGGATTAGGATCTTCTCGTTTACGAACGGAAACGGCAGCATTAGTAGCTTGCTTTACTTTAAACGTTATTAATGAATAAATTAAAGAAATTCTATTTGTGATATTCAATTCCAAAGCTGACCTTCGCTACACCATGAAACTCATTATTACACTATTTCTAATTTTATTTTCTGTAGGAATTACGGCCCAATCGTACCAAATTGCTGTGTTAAAATACAATGGGGGAGGTGATTGGTATGCCAATTTAGAAACCTCGTTACCTAATCTTATTCGATTCTCTAATCAAACTATTGGAACAAAAATTAACCCTCAACAGGAAATTATAGAAGTTGGAAGCAGTGAAATTTTTAATTATCCTTTTATTCACATGACTGGGCACGGTAACGTGGTATTTTCAACTCAAGAAATAGAGAATCTTCGCAATTACTTATTAAGTGGCGGTTTTTTACATATTGATGATAACTACGGTTTAGATCAATTTATCCGAACGGAAATGCTCAAAGTGTTTCCAGAATTGGACTGGGTAGAATTACCAACCAATCACCCTATTTATCATCAAAATTTTGATTTTAACATGGGCTTACCCAAAGTGCATCAACACGATGAAAAAGCTCCCCAAGGATTTGGTTTAATCTATGAAGGACGTCTCGTTTGTTTTTATACCTACGAATGTGATCTTGGCGATGGATGGGAATCCGCAGGAGTTCATAACGATAATGAGGCCATTCGAGTTGAATCCTTAAAAATGGGAGCCAATATTCTTCAATTTGTTCTTTTAGGGGAAGAAAATTAATCCCATAAAAAAATCGAGACCCCAATTCAGGAATCTCGATTTCTACTTGTATAATAGGTTAAATCTTAGTGAATATTTCCACCTACTTCCAATCCACTAGGAACAGAAGTTGGAATAATTTTATCGTAATTATCATCCGTTAATGCTTCCAAAAACGCAACTAATTGATCTAATTCTGTATCTGTAAGGTTTCTTGGCGTAAAATCTACGTCCAACATATCCGATGAAATATTTAGGTTAGCCGAATTTCCTGACGCCATATGCTTTACCATATCACGTAGGCTAGAATACATTCCACTATGAGAGTAAGGACCCGTTTGGGTTATATTTCTCAAAGTTTGTGTTCTAAATTTATACTCTTCATCTACACCTGAATCTGTTCCTCCTGGGCGTTTTGGGTTATCTGCAATACCTACAACATGCATATCATAATCAGAAAACATTGGTCCAATATGACATTGAGAACATCTTGCTTTTCCGTAAAATAAGATTAACCCATTTTTCTGTTTCGAAGTTAATGCGGATTTATCACCTCTTACATATTGATCAAATGGGCTATTCGTTGCAATTATGCTACGCTCAAATGAACCCATAGCAAACGTATAATTTTCTACTGTTACACCTGATGCGCCAAAACAATCGGTAAACAATTGAACGTATTCTGGAATTTGTGATAAACGAGCCACTATGCTGTCCATGGCAAAATCTTCATGATACGCATCTCCTCGCATTTCACTTCTTGATGCCGGTGGTCCTTGACATTGTTCTTCTAGACTAGACATACGCGAATCCCAAAACATTGGGCTTTTTGTCGCATCGTAGTTATTTGAAGAAGTTACCCCATTAAAAGCAGCATTAATAACGGAGGGGGCGTTTCTTGGTACGCGTTCAATTGGACCATTTAAAGAAAGTCCACCCGTATTTTCCGTTCTATCTGGACCTAATCCAGAACCGTTTACTCCGATCGGTAAATCAATACCATCGGTATAGCCGAATTCTGGATGATGACATGTTACACAGGCCATATCCTTTTCTCCTCCGATTATTGGATCATAAAATAGTAATCTTCCTAATTCTACTTTTGGAGAATTCGAAATATTACCTGATGGTTCGTTAATGGATGGTAAAGTCTCCAAATCCAATAAAGAAATCATATCGTCTAAGGGGTCTGAAACTAGACTTTCGTCATCTTTTTTACAGGAAGATAAAAATAACATTGGCGCACACGCTAAAGCAATGGACGCCAAAATAAGCCTTCTTCCTAGTTTAGGGGAATTAATAACTTTCATAAGGAGGTTGTTTGTTAGTTGTAGTTTGGTTGTTAGTTTGTTAGCTTTTTGATTTTAACAAAAGAATCCCTTTGTCTATCAAAAGGGACAAATAAAACAATAATTTTTAACTATAACTACAAAACTTATAACTATTTGGTCTTTTATAGCGGATACTGTAATCTAAAACCAAAAGAACGTAAATGTAATTGGCTTATTTGTAGTTACTTATATTTTACGCCTAGAAAGTGTGGCACCGATAATTTAAAATCATTATAAATAAGGAGTAAGGATTATTCTTAAATCCTTTTTCCACTTTTAACGAATCCTAAAAAGATAACAGGCAACAGAAAAAGGTCGGATAAAACGGCAAAAACAAGTGTTAAACTCACCAATAATCCAATATAGTACGTACTTGCAAAATCAGAAAATATCAAAGCGAAAAAACCACTAATTAATATTAAACTCGTTAATACAATGGCCTTTCCTGTGCTAATTGTGGTACGCTTAATGGCGTAAACTAGAGTTCTGCCCTTATCCAATTCCATTTTAAGCTTACTCACATAATGAATAGTGTCATCTACGGCAATTCCAAAAGCTATGGTAAAAATGATGGATGTGGAAACTTTTAAATCAATGCCTAAATACCCCATAACACCACCTACCATTACTAAGGGTAATACATTCGGGATAAGTGTTATAACGACCATTTTAAACGATTTAAATATTCCTCCCATTATGAAACCAACCGTAACAAAGGCAATGACTAATCCCCACATTAAAGTAGAGGCCAATGTTTCATTGTTTTTATCAATTAAATACGCCATCCCGGTATATTTAACGGTCACATTGTTTTGTGCAAAAAGGGTTGCCAATTCTAGGTTTACATTTTCATATTTCTCCTTAAAAACTGCCCCTCCGTAATCCTTAACTTGTGCAGAAATTCGAGTTTCATTTTGAGAGGGGGCTAAAATGGTTTTTAATTTTCCCTGCTTATTGTATTTTTCTACCTCCCTTTTAATTTTTGTCCACTCCTGTTCATTTTGCGGAATTTTATATTCATCTAAACCACCCCCCGAATTTGCCCTTCGTAAATTTTTAACCGCAGTAACCAGGGAAACAAATCCTTGAATATGAAACTCTCGTTTCAAAACCGTTTCCACCGAATCCAGTAATTGAATATCTGATAGCGTTAATAAGGATACCGAGTCGTTTTTAGAAATAACGACTTCAAAAGGACGCGCACCAGAATAATGGCTTTCAAAAAAATCAAAGTTTTCGCGCACTGGGTCGTTTTTAGAAAGATCTTCCAGTAAAAAATTATTTACCTCTACTCTACTAATTCCATATAAAGAAACTAAAAATACGAGTCCGGAAATACCCAATACCATTTTTGAATTTCTACTATTAAATAAAAATATGGACCGCATTATTTTATCCCAAAAAAGCTCCTCTGCTTGAACCAGGGCTCTTTTTGGTTTAGGTAAAAGAATTAAAATAGCTGGCAAAACCAGAAATGTTACCACGAATGCTAGCATAACACCGGTAGCCGTAAATAGACCGAAATCACGTACAGGTCTAATCCCTGAGGTAAATAAGGTTAGGAAACCAATTGCCGTAGTAAGAGACGTTAATAAAGTGGCTTTACCAATATATGTAAAGGCTGTTTTTATAGCAGATAACTTTTCCGAATTCACCCGCAGTTCTTCTAAATAACGAGATAAAAAATGCACTACATCACTCATCCCAACAACAAATAAAATAGTGGGTAATAATGTAGACATTAAGTCGAAAGATTTCCCAATAGAGGTCATAAACGCAATAAGCCAAATCACGGAAATAATGACTATGGTTAATGGAACCAAAATACCCGAAATGGATCTAAAGGCAATGGCTAAAAAAATGACGATAATGAATAAAGAAATCAAGGTGAAAAGGAACAATTCACCCACCATTTTATCCACAAAGTGCTTTTGGTTAAATATTCTACCTGCCACTTTAACATCCTCAAATTCAAATCCATTTAAAACTTCATTTATGCTATAAACAACACTATCGCTTTTGACTTTTGATAAACCCCATTTGGTGGTTAATACAACGATTAGTGATTTCCCATCCTTTGCAATTACATTCCCAAGTAATTCTCCACTTTCATATATTCGTAACGAATCAGAATACAGTCTTTCTGGCTCACTTAGATGTAACCATTTTACAGAGGTCATACCAAAAGGGGTATTTACTGGATATCCCAATTGGGTAGGAGTAATTACATTTTCTACAAACTGAACTTTTTGGAGATGTGAGGAAAGGGAATCCACTTGGGTCAAGAAATCTAAATTAAAGATGCCCGAATTATTAACGATACTAATTAAAACAAAGTCGTTATCTGAACCATATGTATTTCGAAACTGATTATAGTATGCGTAATCGGTATCTGATTTAGGAAAATAATCCTCAAACTCATAATCAAAACGTAAATCTTGCGCTTTCCAGACGGCCAAAATGGTCACTAGGCCAACCCCAATTAAAACAATTTTCGCAATGAATTTATAGTTTCTCAAAACATGATTGAATGAAGGTCAAAGAAACGTAAAATAGGACACTAAAAAAGTATAAACACAAAAAAAAACCGCTCCCGAATTAACGAGAGCGGCTTCACTATTTATTGTGTTCTGATTTTAAATGTGGGCTTGCAAGGCTTGCATTTAAAACGGAATTACTTTACTTCTTCGAAATCTACGTCAGTCACTTCCGCATCATCTGCTCCGGCATCCGCTCCAGCTTGTGGACCTTCTTGTGCACCAGCATCACCTGCTTGTTGTTGTTGTTGTTGCGCATACATTTCTTGGGACGCAGCTTGGAAAACTGTATTTAATTTTTCCATGGCTGTATCAATTGCATCTAAATCAGCAGCAGCGTGCGCAGCTTTCAATTCAGTTAAAGCAGTTTCGATAGGTTCTTTTTTATCTGCTGGAAGTTTATCTCCAAACTCTTTCATTTGCTTTTCTGTTTGGAAAATCAATGAATCCGCAGAGTTTAACTTATCTACTCTCTCTTTTTCTTTTGCATCCGCTTCCGCATTTGCTTCCGCTTCTTGCCTCATTTTCTCGATTTCTGCATCACTTAACCCAGAAGAAGCTTCAATTCTAATTGATTGCTCTTTTCCTGTAGTTTTATCTTTTGCAGTTACGTGAAGAATTCCGTTTGCATCAATATCAAAAGTTACTTCAATTTGAGGAACTCCCCTTTGTGCTGGTGGAATAGAATCTAAAATGAAGTTACCAATTTTACGGTTTTGAGCCGCCATTGGACGCTCTCCTTGCAATACATGAATATCAACAGAAGGTTGATTATCTGCAGCGGTAGAGAATGTTTCCGACTTTTTCGTTGGGATGGTTGTATTCGCATCGATCAACTTAGTCATCACACCACCCATTGTTTCAATACCTAAAGAAAGTGGAGTTACATCTAATAAAAGAACGTCTTTCACATCTCCTGAAAGCACACCACCTTGAATAGCTGCTCCGATCGCAACAACCTCATCTGGATTCACTCCTTTTGAAGGCTCTTTACCAAAGAATGCTTTTACTGCATCTACCACTGCTGGAATACGTGTAGAACCACCAACTAAAATTACTTGGTCGATATCACTTTTATCTAAATCAGCTGCTTTCATAGCCGACTCACATGGGTGAATACTACGTTTAATCAAATCATCCGTTAATTGTTCAAATTTTGATCTAGTTAATGAACGTACTAAGTGTTTTGGCACACCATCAACTGGCATAATGTAAGGCAAATTAATTTCCGTTGAATTTCCAGAAGACAACTCAATTTTTGCTTTTTCAGCTGCTTCTTTCAAACGTTGTAAAGCCATTGGATCTTTAGATAAATCTAAGTTTCCGTTTTCTGCTTTAAACTCAGCAACCAACCAGTCAATAATTTTTTGGTCAAAATCATCTCCACCTAAATGGGTATCTCCATCCGTAGAAAGCACTTCAAATACACCGTCACCTAATTCAAGGATAGACACATCATGGGTACCCCCACCTAAATCAAATACTACAACTTTGATGTCTTCACCTTTTTTATCCAAACCATAAGCTAATGAAGCTGCTGTAGGCTCATTGATAATACGTTTAACATCTAAACCGGCAATTTGACCTGCCTCTTTAGTAGCTTGACGTTGTGCATCGTTAAAATAAGCTGGGACAGTAATTACCGCCTCAGTAACTGTAGTTCCTAAATAATCCTCAGCAGTTTTCTTCATTTTTTGAAGAACCATCGCTGAAATTTCTTGAGGAGTATAAAGTTTTCCGTCTATATCCACACGTGGAGTATTATTATCTCCTTTAACTACCTTATAAGTAGAGCGTGCAATTTCCTTTGCTACTTCATCAAAAGAGTTTCCCATGAACCTTTTAATAGAAGAAATTGTTTTTGTAGGATTTGTAATTGCTTGACGTTTTGCTGGATCACCCACTTTACGCTCGCCACCATCAATAAATGCTACAATTGATGGAGTTGTTCTTTTTCCTTCGTTGTTTGGAATAACAACTGGCTCGCTACCTTCCATTACTGCAACACACGAGTTTGTTGTTCCTAAATCTATACCTATTATTTTACCCATATCCGTTTTATTAAATTCTAACTTTTTATTTCAATTTTCTTCGGTTAGTCAATTGTTGTGCCATTAGAAATTATTCAATTTTCATCGCAAATTTGACATAAAAAAATGCCAACTCTATTAGAATTGGCATCTTAACATGACATATCGACACTTTTTTTAGTAACAACTGTACGGACTCGTACCGTTTACGGCATCGCAAAAATTTCTTCCAGAGGTAATATCACCCGAAACTAATTCCTCCCAAGATGATTTACTCATTTTTGAATTGGTGAAATCAGAAGATCTACAGGAGAAAATTCCAACTCCATTTTTCACATTTGTATATTCGGGTTTGGTTTCTAGGATACTTGTAGATGGAGAAGTTACTTCCATATAAGTGTGCAGTTCTTGCCCACCTATAATATATCTAAACTTCAACGGCATGTTATCTAAACCTTCTTGATTTGGAATTCTTTGTTTGATATCACTTCCTGGTTCAACCACTGGAACCTTATTTGCAATGAATTCATAAAAAGATGTAGGGATTAAAATAGCATTAACTTTAACCGTTTGATCTGAATTTACAGGAACTTGTGAGGAGGTATACGTTCCAACTTTATATGAAATAGTTTGATAATCAGATAACGATCCATCTACATATTCATCACGCCAAGTAAAATCTAAATACACTTCAATTACCTTTCCATTTACAGGCATTACCATTTCTAACTTAATTTCTTCAAGAGGTCCGTTGGTATTTGCTAAACCCAAACCAATAAAATTCAAACCGATTGGTTTTATAAGAATATCCCCCGTTTGATCAATTAAAATTGTAGAAGACTCCACTATGGGAGATTCATCTAATTTATCGATTTGAATTTTATAGATCTTTTTAGAAGAAATAGTACCTGTGAATTGGTAAATTTTTTGGTCTGGGTAATAGAAATAACCAGAGTCCTTATTGGTCACTAGTGCCTCTTCCAAAGTCCATGAATTTCCGGTTGGAACCGTATCAGAACCACTTTTTTCAAATTCAATCACCTGAGCATTTAAATTCGGGTATTCAGAAACGGTTGGATCTTTAGCTAAATCTGGCACCGCTTCATCACCTTGAAAAACACGGTTAATTTTAAATTGGTGCAAAGTAGAATCGGCATCTAATAATCCATAAACCACCGTTACGTCAGTGTTTGGAGCGAAAATATCAATCTCATTTTTACATGAAGAAATAGTAAACAACCCTGTGATTGCTGTAAAAAGAAGTAAGTATGTAATTCTCAATTTCATAAACATTAAAATAATTTTAATTCTGAAAAGTATAAATTTCATGATTTTCAAAGCATATTCAAATACATGACACCCAATGAAATGAATTTATAATTTTGCCAATTCGGAATTCGCCACGAATATACTACTAATGTATAAACGAAACGAATGAAAAATAGTTAGGGGATCTTTCAATTAATATACAAATTAGTATGAGCACACAATTATTCAAACCCGTTAGCGGACACTCCAAAAAAATCACTACGCACGTTTTACATGAAATGAAAAGAAATGGCGAAAAAATTGCCATGCTTACTGCTTACGACTTTTCAATGGCGCGCATTTTAGACGATGCCGATATTGATTTAATTCTTGTAGGCGATTCAGCGTCCAACGTAATGGCTGGTCATGAGACTACTCTACCTATTACCTTAGATCAAATGATTTACCATGCGGCTTCCGTGATCAGAGGTATTAAAAATTGTTTGGTTGTGGTGGATTTACCTTTTGGAACCTATCAAGGAAATTCTAAAAACGCCTTAGAATCTTCTATTCGAATTATGAAAGAAGCCGGTGGTCACGCCATTAAGTTAGAAGGTGGAATAGAAATAAAAGAATCCATTCAAAGAATATTATCTGCCGGAATTCCTGTAATGGGTCATTTAGGTTTAACACCTCAATCCATTTATAAATTTGGTACGTATACGGTGCGTGCTAAAGAAGACGAGGAAGCAGAAAAATTAATGAAAGATGCTAAAATGTTGGAAGAAATTGGCTGTTTCGCTATGGTACTCGAAAAGGTTCCTGCATCGTTAGCTAAAAAAGTAGCGGAGTCGGTTGACATTCCAGTCATTGGTATTGGTGCGGGTCAAGATGTGGATGGCCAAGTATTGGTTTTGCACGATATGCTCGGATTAAATGTGGATTTTTCTCCCCGTTTTTTGAGACGTTACAATAACTTATACGAGCAAATTCACGATTCCGTATCTAACTATATAAAGGACGTGAAAACAAATGATTTCCCTAACGAAAAAGAATCGTATTAAGTGAGAAAGCCAGAAGAGAAAATAAGACCAGATTTAAATACCCTTCAAATAATATTTGAGGATAACCATTTAATTATTGTCAATAAATTACCCGGACAAATTGTTCAGGGCGATAAAACGGGCGATAGTACATTAATGGATTTGGTAAAGGATTACATCAAAAAGAAATACGATAAGCCAGGAGCTGTGTATTTAGGTTTAGTGCATCGTTTAGATAGACCTACCAGTGGAATTGTTGTTTTTGCCAAAACAAGTAAAGCTGCCTCTCGCTTATCTGAAATGTTTCGTAACCATGAGGTTAAAAAAACATATTGGGCCGTTACAAATACACGACCACCAGATGGAATGGGACGTTTAACCCATTACCTTAGAAAGAACGAAGAGAAAAACAAATCGGTAGCCAAGAAAAAAGAAACCCGTGGGTATAAAGAAGCGATTTTGGATTATGAACTGCGTTTAGATTCGGATAATTATTGCTTGGTTGAAGTAAAACTACTGACCGGAAGACATCACCAAATTCGTTGCCAGCTTTCGGCTATCGGGTGCCCGATAAAAGGAGATATTAAATACGGAGCCAAACGAACGAATAAGGACGGTTCTATTTCATTGCATTCTAGATCTATTTCATTTATTCATCCCGTAAAAAAAGAACATGTTTCATTTACGGCTCCGGTAATTGAAGATGATTTGTGGAAGTATTTTGAAAAAGAGTTACGCTAAACTCAACTTGCACAATGCACACAAAACTTATGGTGAGGCACCAATAAAATTCGTTGAATGGGAATCGGTTTTTTACACTTATTACATAAACCAAAATCATCCTCCGCAAGAGTAGATTGCACATGTAATAAACCTCTTAACTTGTTTTCTTGAGTTCTAAGGGCCGCCTCCACTACACTTTTATTGTTTATTGCATCCATTCTTGAAACACGACCAATGGCATCATCTGGAGAAATGGGTTTCGTTTCCTCTTTATACTCCAAAATAGTTTCTTGGGTTGATTGAATTGCCTTTATTAACAATTCCTCAATCTCCTTGTGTTCTTTTTCTGTCATGGTGCGGTAAAACTAGGGTTTTGATTTAACTGAAGAGCAAAACCTATATTTTTTGTCTATCCAATAATCGAAGGTAAAAATTTTACATTTGCCAAAAAATCAAACATATGGTTCAACAAGTTGAATTTTCATTGCCAAAACTCGAAAGAGGTATCCATTTAATTTCTAAAGAAATTATTGCGCAGTTACCTGAGCTACCTGACACAGGATTGGTCCACATTTTTGTTAAGCATACCTCTGCCGCAATAAGTATTAATGAAAATGCAGACCCATCTGTGCGAACAGATTTACATACCAGTTTAGAAAATTTAGTCCCAGAAAACCAATCGCATTTTACACATTTGGATGAAGGTCCTGATGATATGCCAAGTCACATAAAACTTGCCTTGGTAGGAAATGAAATTACTGTTCCTATAACCAATGGAAAATTAAATTTAGGGGTTTGGCAAGGGTTTTACTTTTACGAGTTTAGAAACAATCCTGGCGCTCGAAAATTGGTGATCACTGTAATGAGCTAAAAATGACAAAATCAGAAAAAGCGCTTTTTGTGGTTCAAACTCTAGAGGAATTATACCCTACCGTTCCAATACCGTTAGATCATACCAATGACTTTACCCTTTTAGTAGCCGTATTAATGTCGGCTCAATGCACCGATAAACGGGTAAACATCATTACACCAGCACTTTTTCAAAAAGCAGATAATGCTTTTGACATGGCTAATTTAACGGTTGATGAGATTGAGGATTTAATACGGACTTGTGGGCTTTACAAAGCCAAATCAAGAAATATTCACAAACTATCGCATTTATTGATTGAGCGGCATCAAGGGGTAGTTCCCGACAACTTTGAAGATTTAGAATCTCTCCCAGGTGTGGGTCATAAAACGGCTAGTGTGGTCATGTCGCAAGCATTTGGTGTACCCGCATTTCCAGTAGATACGCACATACACCGCTTATTATGGCGATGGGGGTTAACTAATGGAAAGTCGGTAGAGCAAACCGAAAAAGATGCTAAAAAGTTATTTCCAAAAGAATTATGGAACAAACTCCATTTGCAAATAATTTATTACGGAAGAGAATATTCTCAAGCTAGAGGGCTGAACATAGAAAAAGATATTATCACAAAAAAAATCGGGAGAAGAAGTTTTTTGAATACGTTGTAAATTCTAGCGAAGCTTCCACCTTCCTTAAGAATAAAGGAAAAGATACAGATTACTAATATCTGTCAGTTCGAGTGTTTTTTGTGTAGGGAAACGAAGCAAAAAATGTATCGAGAACAATGCCCCATTTACGAGTCTCGATACAATTTTCTCCGAAAACCACTCGATCTGACAAAATTTACCGCACAAAAAAAAGCCACCCGTTAAATAACGGATGGCTTTAGTGTTTTTTATACTGCTTTTATTGAATAACTAACTTACTTCTCTTCTCGGCAACTTGCAAAATATACATGCCGCCAGAAATACCTGTTAAGCTAACTCTACCATTTGATTCTACAAAACCAGTGGCAACTATTTTACCACTCATATCATAAATTTGAAACGTAGTTTGATTTTGCGGTTGTTCTACAAACACTTCGTTATGGGCTGGGTTTGGGTAGAGTGATAGGGTATTGCTTTCCAATTCTTGAACCCCATTAGGCAACCAACTGCAATCTGCCGTTAGCAAATCGTTCAGGCTTTGAAGGCCAACTGCGTTGTTTTCAATTTTAAAATTATTCTCAATAATTGGGAGTGAATCTATTGCATTTTGTGTTGGCTCTTGGAGAACACATACTTCGTCTAATAAATAATTCATGCGAATTTGAGCTATCCAGGACATTTTCAGGCCCTTGAAACCACTAATTGAGTCAAGTTCTGGATTAAAAACAAATCCCCCAAACTCCCAAGAAAAACCTGAAACAAACTCAGCAACTGTCTCAATATGAATATGCTTTAACTGCCTATTTTCAAAAAAGTACAAAGTGTTCAACATATGGTGCGGGTTATTCCAATAAAAGGTTTTTAAACTATCGTTTTGTTGAACAATTAACGACAAACCATTAAAACCCGAATTTGAATCCAATACACTTAAGTTTAAATCAACCGTTTTCAACCGATCATTATCAAATAATTCAATCCCATTCAAAAACTTAACATGTGATGCCCCGTATATATGTTCTACGAAAGTTCTTTCACATCTTATTCCATATAAGTTTTCAATAAAATCAGGAATATACAAGGTATCCCACAATTTATTACCTTCTAAAAACAAACCAAGACCTTCTATGTTTTCAAGCCCATCAAGTGAGTTTAACAAAGTGAATTCGGCATATAATGATAATACTGAGTCAATTGCTAACAAAGGTTGCAATGAATTTATTTGATTGCTAACTGGTAAGTTAGTGTCGTTATAGAGTTTGACTATATAACTCTTACTTCCTTGAAAATTATATGCGTTAAAATCTGATTGGTTTGTAAATGTAACCTCAATAACTCCTTGAGAATACAATAGTGTGGGTAGAATAATTAGTGAGAATAAAATAAATTTTTTCATCGTGATTAAATTATAAAATTGTGAATAAATGATTTGTTGTTTCAAAAGGATGACACTGTGAGTTTATGTTATAAACATCATGAACAATCTTAAATGTTTGACCATTGTAGACTCCTGTTAATGCACAATTAGCCGTAAAGCAATTGTCCAATAATATCCAACCTCCCGTTCCATTAGATTCATACAAATAATATTCGTGTATAGTTGAACCAGGATTATCACAGGAAGCAGTAACTACAACATCTGGGTCAACAGTTTCTGTAATGGCATGGGTAAACTCCGATTCACACCATGGGTCTTTCATCAAGAAAATATTTACAGATTCGGTATAGTCACATCCATATTTATTTTGGTAACTTATGGTTAATGTGCCCGCAGTTTGAAAAATCAAAGTACCATTTGACATGGTTGATTGACCCGTATAAGTGATTATTGCATTTGAGGGTAAACTAAACGG
>JBFFMY010000052.1:0-19610 GCA_041563475.1 Salibacteraceae bacterium | reverse complement strand
CTGTGAACAATAAAATTAATACTATTTGCTCCTGTTGGTGAAATGGTTATTTGGGAAGATTCGTTTGCTCCATAATTTTCATCTGCTCCACCGCTATCAAATAAATATCCAGTACATGATGTAACGTTTTGAGCGATACCAAATTGCGGCATTGAAATTATACATGGTAAGGTGTCGCTCAACTGCACATAATTTGCTTTGGTTGTATCCGCAGTTCCACAAGAACCACCGGTAGTGGTTAATGTAACGTTATACGAACCTAAATTTGTATAGGTGTGTGAAGGTTCTCTTAAACTTGAGGTAGTACCGTCACCAAAGTCCCAGAAGAAGCTTAATCCATTAGAGCTTAAATTGGTAAAATTTACCGTAAGTGGTGCTACACAACTGGTATGTATGGATGATTCAAAGTCAGAAACTACGTAAGGCACATATGGTTTACCGATTCCAACCCCATACCAGGCATCAATAACTTCTCCAACTTTTGGAGTGCAAGCCCCAAATAAATCAACCGCGGAAACAAATGAAAAAAACTGTGCGTCACTAAAATCTGAGGTCTGGTTTAAATAAATGGTTAAATTTCTAAAAGCAACGGATGCCGCATCATCAAAACCAATTCCAGAAACGTTATAAGAATTTCCAAGATCATTCGTTCCAGAGCCACCCTCGGAAAGCAAATAGAACCAATAGTTTTGTACCCCGCTATTTGAATGGACACCACCATTATCTCCACCGGATAAGGAGGCCCAATTATTTCCAAAATAAGTATCAGGATCGCCAAATTGGCCTGGGTTTGACATGGATCTGAATGGATTACCAAAATCATCACCAAGTGTCCAATTCCAATTTAATGGTCTTCCGTAACGCTCAACTGCAGTTCCAAAAATGTCACTAAATGATTCATTTAATGCACCTGACTCACCTTGATAAACCAGATTAGCCGTAAACTCCGTTAAACCATGCGTAATTTCATGCCCCGTTACATCAATAGAGGTCAATGGGTTTCCATTACCATCTCCATAAGTCATTCTTGAGCCATCCCAAAATGCGTTGTTATAACCCGAACTGTAATGCACATAGCTTATTAATTTAAAGCCAAAATTATCAATACTGTTTTGGTTGTGTTCGGAGAAATAATAATCATATGTCTTTTCTGCTCCCCAATGTGCATCTGTTGCATATTCGTCAAATTGTGCATTGGAATTATTCCAATAATTATCGGTATCCGTAAAATCAACAGATTGGCCGTATGACGTACCTTGTAACAAGTTGTAAGTCTCAATTCCCAAACCTCTTCCTGTTTCGCGCAATCTAAAATTAGAACTACTTGCAGAATCGGTAGTAATTGTTTGTGTTCCACTATAACCGGTAACTGCTGTGCCTTGGGTATCCGTATGGTGAATTTTGCTGACAGCTTTGATTACTTGTCCGTTTTGTGCATTAACATAAACAGTTTGATGAGACATGGGTTCATGCGCATAAATGTTCATTTTGTAGGCCACTTGATACAAATCACTGGAGTACATATTTTCAGGAGTAACGAAAACCAATTCAGGTTGTGGGTAATACGTAGCCTCAGGGTTATTTTGCTCTAATTTAATATGTTTTTCTTCTAGTGGAAGTTGCCATTTGTAACTATTGGCTCCAACAAAATTAATGGCATTGGCAATGGATTGCGTAGAGGAAATTACTGGATTGGACGGAACGGGAAGTGAATTATGCACAAAACCGTTTGCCGACACTACTTTTCCCTGTTTGGAATGCACATACCATGTGGTATATTCAATAGGAATTCCATTGGATTCTTGATGATACTTGTAATGAACAAACCCCAATCTGTCTTCATTTTTCGCATCCAAGACCATCGATAACTTACTATCCAACTTTAAAATTTTTGAAATACTCTGTACATATTCGGATAGTATGGGTTGTTTTCCTTCACGGTATTTTACGTACGATGGAATAGATGAAAATTTACTTGTTCGAATTAACTCTGCACCACTAATTAGTTGATTTGCTTCATTTCCCGTAAATATTTCTTGAGAAAAAGAATTAAAATTGGTTAAGAAAATTACTGTAGCGATGGTGGCAATAAAGATTTTTTTCATAGCAAAGTTTGATTGGTTAGAAACCAATGTAGATTTAAGCGAGCAAATTACTATATAAATAAAATGCATCAAAAATTATTTTTATTTAAAACGAAACAAACGGAAATCGAAATTCGTAAATATCTACATGAATAAAAATAATGAAATTAGAGGGGACCAAGATCAACTGAGTACAATGCCTCGGGACATAAAGGACCTTGTTGATTTATATGTTGAAATGAATTTCAATGACATATATAATCCATCTCTACTATTTCAATTTAAAATAGTAGCCACCCAGTTAGGATTTACAATTGAAATGATTGAAAGGGTGATGAAATTGGGTAGGTCTGAATATGAAAATCTTATGAAGGAAGTGGTTTTATCTGCCAAAAGTTTAGGTACCTAATGGTCGTCTGCTTTTAATTTGAAAACGCACCAAATAAATAGTCGCAATAAAAGCACTAACAGCCCCAAACCCAAAGGCATATTTAAACATATTGGTGTCGCTTGCATAAATCCAACCAGAAACCATTGCGCCAAAACCAATTCCAAATTCTAGGAAAATATACAAGGTAGCCATTGCTCTTCCTCTATGGTTTTCATCACTGCGATCAATGTTCCAGGCAAAAATAGTTGGGCCATTCATTCCCGCGGCAATTCCAAAAATGGTAGCAGCAACGTAGAACGCAATTGGAGTAGTGGCATAAGCGATAAGAATCATAGAAATTCCGATTAAAAAGGAAGCGATGATTAAAATAGGAACACGGCCATGGGCATCGGATATTTTACCGGCAATAAGTCGAACAAAAAGCGATGAAACCACAAAAATGGTATAGAAAGTTCCTCTATTTGAAATACCTAAATGATCACTTAAATCAGGAATTAGAGATAGTACAATACCAAAAGGAATTAAAGTGAGTAAAAAGGTTATAGCTACGGGTAAAACTTTTACTTCATAAAAATCGCTCCATTTCACTAAAAATAATTTGGCCTTCATTTTTTGCGTATTAGGAAGTGTTTCTTTCATTCCAAATATCACGGCCACGGATAAAAAGGAAATAAAGGAAGAGGCATAAAACAATGCGTCAAGTCCATAATTTTCAGAAATATAAGGACCAATCATTGGTCCAAATGCCATTCCAGTACTCGTAAATAACCCTAAATACCCCATTGCAATACCCCTTTCTTTTGAAGAAACAATGTCGGCTACGTAAGCAGACGTAGCGGTTGGTTTAAATCCAGTAGAAAAACCGTGGATAAATCGAACAACTAAAAAACCAAATACGGTCAAAGCAAATGGATAGAGTAATCCAGATAAAACCCCAACGGCTGCACCAATAATCATTACGGGTATGCGTCCAATTGTATCTGTCAGTTTTCCACTGAATGGCCGCGCAATTAAGGCCGTGATTGTAAATACCGTAATGTGTAACCCAATATATTCACTACCTCCTAAAGATTTCAAGTAGCTAGGTAATTCTGGAAGAAGCATATTAAAACTACTGAAAAACAAGGCCGTACTCAGACATAAAAGCCAAAATTGAGTGTTTTTCCTGAAGTTTGTCGTCTCCATCATGCGTTCGCGAATTTAGCCTCTATTGGGCTTAAATGAGGTTTTAATTTCCATTATATTTGTTGGACATCAATAAGTTTTAGTAATGCAATCACATGAAGTAGAATTTGAAATTAAGGGAGATGATATTCAATTTGTAGAGATAGAATTAGATCCACAAGAAGTGGTAATGGCGGAACCGGGTAGTATGATGTATATGAAGGAAGATATCGCTATGGAAACAATTTTTGGAGATGGAAGTCATCAAAATGATACGAGTATTGTGGGGAAATTGTTTTCGGCAGGTAAACGCGTTTTAACGGGTGAAAATTTATTTATGACTGCTTATAAAAACATAGGATATGGTAAATCTCACGTGGCTTTTGCTTCTCCTATGCCGGGTAAAATAATACCCATTGATTTACGCCAATATCAAGGTAAAATTATTTGTCAAAAGGATTCTTTTTTATGTGCAGCTAAAGGCGTATCGGTAGGAATTGAGTTTAATCGAAAGATTGGTGTAGGATTATTCGGTGGAGAAGGATTTATCATGCAAAAATTGGAAGGTGACGGAATGGTTTTTACCAATGCGGGTGGGACAATTCATAAAATAACTTTGAATCCTGGGCAGGTGATAAAGGTAGATACGGGTTGTTTGGTTGCATTTACTTCAGGTATTACATATGATATAGAAATGGTTAAGGGAATTAAAAATGCGTTGTTTGGGGGCGAGGGTTTGTTTTTAGCCACAATGTCTGGACAAGGTACGATTTGGATACAATCCTTACCATTTAGCAGAATGGCCGATAGAATTATTTCTTCCGCTCCGAAAATGGGAGGGAAATCAAAAGGTGAAGGAAGTATTCTTGGAGGATTAGGAAACATAGTAATGGGTGATAATAGATTTTAAATATGAATATTACAAAAGAAAAAGTTTTTAAAGTTCTCCTGATTATTTTGTTTTTGTTGGTCTTATGGTATTCTGGAGCAGTATGGGTGTATATATTAATATCATTGGTTTTAGCTCTAATATTAAGTCCACTAAACCAATTTATCAGAAAACTTCTATTTAAGAAATTTGGTATAAGGCGTACAATAGCTGCGGTGGGTACTTTGGCTATTTTAATCGGAATTATGGTTTTAATCGCGAATATTTTTGTTCCAGTAATAGCTAAGGAAGTTAAAATATTGTCCACTGTTAAAATGGATGCTTTTTACGATGTTTTAGAACCTGAAATAAAAAGTTTTAAAAGAATTTTTTATAAAGCAAATACCTCTGAATATGCCGATAAATCAGAAAAGGAAATTATTCAGAATTTACTTTTAGGGAAAAAGAACTTAGATCGGGTACCGAATTTCTTTTCGGGTTTGGCTAGTGGAATAGGAGATACCTTAATAGCTATTTTTTCGGTCTTATTTATAACATTCTTTCTCTTAAAAGATGATGACTTGTTTAATAATTTCGTTCATGCCTTAAGCTCGGATAATCAATCAAAAAAGGTTAATTCTGTTCTTTATAAGGTAAAAACGACCTTGAGCAGGTATTTTATTGGAATTGCGATTCAAGTTACCTTAATTACCTTTTTAGTATCTAGTGGGTTATCTATTTTAGGGTTTGAAAATGCTTTGGTAATAGGATTATTTGCTGGTTTAATGAATGTCATTCCATATGTAGGGCCTATAATAGGGTTGGCATTTGGATTGTTAATTGGTATTTCCACGAATATTGATTTGACATCTGTACAAAGCTTTTGGGGGGTATTCGGTAAAATAATAATGGTTTTTGGTATCACTCAATTATTCGACAATTTCATAACGCAACCCATTGTATTTTCAAAAAGTATTAATGCTCATCCATTGGAAATCTTTTTGGTTATTTTAATTGCGGGGAGTATTGGCGGTGTACCGGGTATGATAATAGCCGTTCCGCTATATTCTGTGCTTCGTATTATCGCCAAGGAGTACTACGGGGATTCAAAATTCATCCAATTTATGACACAAAAAATGGATGAGTAAGAAATCTACATTCATTGCGCATAAAAAAAGGGCTAAGAAATTAATTTCTTAGCCCTTTTTAATTAGAGTAAAACCAAAGTTTATTTAACCTCTTGAACGTTAGCTTTGATTTGTAATTTTGTATCTCTTGGTTCTGTATTTGCAATTACAGTAACCATTTTGTTTTGAAGTCCTTTTTGTTTTCCTGGCTTATAAACCACTTTTATTTCACTAGATTCTCCTGGAGCAATAGGCTCTTTTGGGAATTCTGGAACGGTACACCCACAAGATCCAGTAGCGGTTTCTATAATCAATGGTTTATCACCCGTATTTGTAAATTTAAATGTCATTTTGTTTTCTGAATCCTGATTAATGTTACCAAAATCAAATTCCATTTTATCAAAGGCAATTTTTGTTGGAGCATTAAGGGGGGTATTTGTAACGGGTGGTTGTTGTGGGTTTTGAAGTTGGTTTTGTTGGGGCTGTGGAGTAGGAGCATTCATAGGTTGCGCTGCAACTGAACTTTGACGATTGGTTGTTCTATCCCTTGTAACTCTTTCCCGCTGACTTGGAGAGGTAGAATTATCTTTAATAAAAGTTCCATAAATCACCGTTAGTGCTATTACCACTAAAAGTCCGGTTTGAATGCTTTGAATATTTTCTTTCATACTTTAATTTTTCACAAATGTATATTTCTAATTGAATTATTTATAATCCAATTTAAGATTACTGAAGGTTTTATTTTCCATTACTTCTAATGCCTTTAAGAAAGCATCATCACTTTTGTTGGTAACTCTATAAAACTCAGTAGAAGTCCATAAATTAGTAGCGAATAAAGCTTTTACGTTAAGAGCAATAAGAGGTTTTGATAGTTCAATTTCTTCATTGTTTCGTACTACATCTTTAGCTGCTGCAGCCTCAATAATTTCTTCAAGTATTGCATCGGTCATTACAAAATTCTTTTCAAAACTTTCGAAAGTGGGGTATTTTTCCAAAAGTTCCGAACGATGTTTGTCTAAGTAATCTAAGTTATAGGTATATAAAATTCCTTTACGAATAAGTAAACTAAAATAATCGGTTATCTCATTTGTATCTAATGGAATAAAAATATCTGGCATTATACCACCCCCACCATAAACGGTACGTTTTAGGACCAATGTTTGGTACTTTAAGGAGTCGGGAAAGTTAATGGAGTCCGGATTCATTAATTCACCATGTTCAAATCGTTTATTAATGTCGTTGTAATAATCTTTGGAGCCCTCTGAATAATCTCTTTGAATAGACCGTCCACTTGGAGTATAGTAACGCGAAATGGTTAGCCGAATAGCTGATCCATCGCTAAGACTAAAAGGTTTTTGAACAAGTCCTTTACCGAATGATCTTCTTCCAATAACTAATCCTCTATCCCAATCCTGAACTGCTCCTGTAAGGATTTCGCTAGCAGATGCAGAACCTTCATCAATTAAAATTACCAGTTTCCCTTTTTCAAAATTGCCTTTTACAGTCGAAATGTGCTCTTCTTTTGGAAAAGCTCTTCCTTGCGTGTAAACCATTAACTTGTTTTCGGAAAGGAAATTATCTGCTAAATCAATGGCTACATTTAAATATCCACCACCATTACCGCGTAAATCTAAAATTAAATTTTGCATTCCTTTTTTTCGAAGAGAATCAATAGCAGCACCCACTTCATCCATGGATTGGGCAGCAAAACGATTTAATTTTATATACCCCGTTTTAGGGTTAGCCATATAGGCGGCATCCATACTATAAATTGGAATTTTGTCGCGGGTAATTTCGAATTCAAGAAGTTCTTTTTCACCAGAGCGAAGAATTTCTACGGTCACTTTAGTGCCTTTATCACCGCGAAGGCGATCTGCAACATCTTTGTTAGTAAATCCAACACCGGCAACATTTTCATTATCGATTAGAATGATTTTGTCACCCGCACGAATACCTAATTTTTCAGATGGACCACCTGTTATGGGCGAAACGACTGTAATGGTATCGTGAAGTATATTAAATTGGATTCCAATTCCCTCAAAGTTTCCTTCTAGGGGTTCATTCATTCTTTCTAAATCATCTTTAGAAATGTACACGGAGTGTGGGTCTAAATCTTTTAAAACCGCCTTAATAGCATCTTCAGTTAGTTTTTCAGAATCTACATCGTCAACATAAGCTAACTGAACATAGCGCATAAAGGTTTCTAATTTCTTTATTTGCGCTTGATCTTTATTTTGGCCAAAACTTGCAAAACTAAGGAGGATAAAGAAGATAATTAGTTTAATGTTAGTCATGTGTAATGCATAAAAGAAGCCCACGGTTGTGGGCTTTACAGTTTGCGGTTTTTTATTTTTTGAGCATTTCAACGGCCTTACTGGAAGGGATTAAATTACCGAAGTAATCACCTACCACGTAGCAGCCTTCAAATCCTTGATTTCGAAGTTGTGTTTTGAATTCTGTCGCTTCTTCATAGGTATCAAATTCGCCTGCCGCATACCGAATGTATTCATCTTGACCTTTAAATTGTTTAATATTTTCCAATTCCATATACTCTTCAAGAATTTGATTTGGAATTTGATTTTTAAAGGAACCCAATTGAACTCTAAATTTTAAATTACTTTTTTGTTCCGGAGTAAGTGGCTCAATAGAATTTAAAGATTGAGATTGTTCATTATTTAGAGGCTTACTTTTTTGGTTGTTGATTGGAATAATATTCGCACCCTTAATGATCACTACAAAAGCACTATTCAATCCAAAATTAACCATGTAGTTGATTTTTGCTTTCGCTGCTTGGTCATAAGTTTTGAATGCACCAGCATAATACCGAACCATACCATCATCAGAATTCACTTTTACCAAGTTCGGTAGACCCGCAAATATAGACTCATCAGCCTTTTTACTGAATGCTCCAATTTGAACACGGTACAAAATTTCATTAGAGTTATTTCCAGTGTTTTTACTCCCCGAATTATAATCCGATTGTGCACCTTCCACCGTTTTAACATGAAAGTTTTCGTCCACTTCAATAATGTCTGTAGTAGCAATACCTTTTGTTTCTAATTCTCTTTGTCTGGAAACAGCTGCAGCAATATTTGGATACCTTCCAACAGCAACTATAATTTTATCATTTGCATCGTAAGTGTTTACATCCGGTAGACTCAATATGTTACTCACCAATTCTTCAGGAATATCACCCGTAAATTCACCAATGGCAATAGCATAGGTTTTGACATATTTAGTAGTATTACGTCTGGTTTTGTTCGCAATAATTTGCATTGTGTTCGTTTCGTTCTCAATTGGTGAGTAGTTACCCGTTTCATCATAAAATCTCAAGTAGTATAAATCTCTCACTGCATCCGTAATAGTTACTCCAAGAGAATCCACTTGTACTTCAGGTGCTGAAAACAACTCTTCATCTTTATAATTGACAACGTTATCCTTGTCTCCATCAACGGGACAACCTTTTTCGTCTACCTCAACACCTATTGGGTGACCCAAACATTCATCAATTAAATCATCCACACCATCTTTGTCTTCATCTAGATCCAGTGGAAACTCAGAAAAATCTTCAAAAGCATCTTCCTCTTTTTCGGCTTTAGGATTTGTGAAATTATAACTGATAGAAACCGAGGTATGGAATATCCGATCTGATTTTGCATCACCTTCAAAATTCCCGGAATTTAAATCTACACCATCAAACAAATCTTGCGGAGTGAAATGGTAAATCATCGCAGCTCTAAAAGTCCATTTATCAGTTAAAATAAGATTGGCGCCCACCGTAATTGGAATTCCAAGAGAATAGGTATTAAAATCGTTTAAACCGTAGTAGTCTGAGGTTTTAATATCAGATTCATACACATAATCTCTTTGAATTAATACAGACTGTTCTGCTTGAGGATCAGTTTCTGGTATATTTCGTATTGTTCCATCACTCCAATAGTTATAGCTTATGCCATTTTGGTCGTATAAATCCGTTTTAGCGCTAAATCCAATAACTTCAATCCCTACACCAATAATCGGTTCTAAAATATGTTCTGCTTTTAGAAAATTACTGAAATTATAATTAAATCCAAACCCGAACCCATACAATTGGGTTTCAAAATTTAAATTTCGATCCAATGAGCGTTCATTTGCGGATACGGTACCTGTCCATAGATTTACATCAGATTCTAAAAAGTAATTAAGTTTTTGTCGGAAACCAATACTGTATGCCATTCGGCTAGTAATTGGAGAATTAAGTTTGTTTTGGGTGTTTAACTCGCCAAAATAGGATAGAGTTCCGATTCCAACCGCTATAGTTGGACCAACTCTTTCAACCGAACTTGAAGAAGAGTTTTGCCCTTTAAGCCCCATTGAAAAAAGGACGATAAGCGAAATTATGGCGTAAACGTGTTTCAAGTAATCAGTAATTATTAAAAACTAACATAGTCTAGCGGCTAAAGTAAATAATAATAACAGATTGTGAAAAAAAGAATGGGTTTAGTTGACCCATTTTTGACGTGTTATCATTAACGCTTCTTGAACGGTAATACGCTCACCACTATTGTAAGCTACAACAAATGGTCCGTCAAAATTATATGAACTACGAATGTTGTTTCTTTTGTTTCTTGCGTCAACGTAGGTAGTGTATCCGCCAGTAATATACTTGCTCCAACCTTCGTGTAAATCAATAATTACTTTTTCGTTAAACCTGTAGTTTTGAGAAAAATATGAATTTGTATTTACTGATTTGTGTGCAGCCATTATTTGAACTTTGAACAAAACACCATTTTCAGGTGCTGGTGTTCGGGTAATAGGAGTTGATTTTCTTACCGTTGTAACAGTGGTTGGAGTAGTAGATTTTGTTTTAGCCGTAGGGGTATTTGAAGCCACTAAGTTAACGGTATTTCCTCCAGTGATAGCCACTTTTTTGGACTCATCACCCTCTATATAAGCAAACTCACCAGCTAGGGTAACATTTTTGTCAATAGATTTAGATAAATCTAGTTGGTAAGAAACAACAAATTCATTTTTATTTTCTGGAAAGGTCATCCATACAAATTTCACCTTGGTATTTACAATAGAAAATACAGAACCACTATTTTCAATTGATTTTGCGGAAGCCTCAGCCGGAATAACCTCTTGAATTTTGGCAAATCCTTTCACATTACTATATTTAATGAGCAAATCCACTTGATACAAATCATTTCCAATATTTTTGATTTCTCGATCGACACTTACAATAGCATTTGGGATTGTTTGAACAGGTTTCGCAGGACCCATTGTAACCGTTTTTGGAATTACATCAATAGTCATACGTTGATTGTCACTCAAATAAGAAAAGGTTCCAGTCACAGGAACTTCAGTAATACTTTGATCATTTACAACCACAACAAAAGAAACATCAAATGTTTCTTCATTTGGTAAGTTCATCCAAATGAATTTTGCTTTGTTATCTTCAAACTTGAATTTTGCTGTTCCTTTATTCAATGCCTTTGCGGTCACCCCAACTGGTAATTCACATTGATATTTAGCATAACCTTCCACTTGATCCTTTTCAATGGTAACGGTTACAATAAATTCATTTCCTAATTCTACATTGTCGGGTAATGATTGCTCAACATTTACATCTTCGAAAAAGATACCAAATAAAAAGAGAGCTAATAGATTGAATGTGATTGCCAATAATTTGAACATAGTATTTGAATATAGTTATGTAACAAACATACCTGCGACAGGTAGATTTTTAAGTTGCTTGAATTCATAATTACAAACAGAAAACTGTTAATAAGCTAGAATGTTTGATTTTGATCAAAAGTTGATTTTAGAACTCTATTGGGTATATTTATTTAGAGAACAGATTGAGGAAAGAGTATATCAGATATAATTAATATAAAATATACATCCAAAAGCGTTAAACTAAGGAGCTTTCGAATGAACATTTTTAAAATAAAAAAATGGGTAGATTAGAAGTTTGGAGAAAGTAAGTATTCTGCATAGAAATCGTCAATTTCTTTTACAGCTTCTTCTGGAGAGTCAACTACTTTAAAAATGAGTAAATCTTCACGAGAAACCGTTTTAGCTTGGTCAAGTAATGATTTTTGAATCCATTCCACCATTCCTGACCAGAATTCCTTTCCAACTAATATAATGGGGAATTTCCCGATTTTTTTTGTTTGAATCAGTGTAATTGCCTCAAAAAATTCATCTAGGGTTCCAAACCCACCAGGTAGAACCACAAACCCTTGTGCATATTTGACAAACATCAGTTTACGAATAAAGAAATAATCAAATTCAATAAGTTTATCTTGATCTATATAATCGTTATTGGTTTGCTCATGGGGAAGATCAATATTTAAACCTACAGAAGGTCCATTTCCTCGGGTAGCTCCTTTATTTGCAGCTTCCATAATACCTGGGCCTCCTCCTGTAATAACTCCATACCCATTGCTTGTAAGTCTGAAGGCGATTTCTTCTGCTTTAATATAATCAGAATGCGTGCTTTGTGTTCTTGAGGAACCAAATATGGAAACACATGGGCCAATTTTAGCCAGTTTTTCAAAACCATCCACAATTTCCGACATCATTTTGAAAACTTGCCATGAATCATTTGATTTAATTTCATTCCACGATTTGTGGTCAAATGCACTTTTTAGTAACTCTTTGTCTTTTTCTGTCATTGCACGTTTATTTCTTCGATTCAATTGCTTTTCGAACACTTCCGTATTTCAATAGCAATTCTTCGGCTGTTTTATAATCGGTGTTTAATTCCTTTTGTACCATTAATGTTCCTCTATCAACGAGTTTATTATTACTCAATTGCATATCCACCATACGATTTCCTTTTACCCGACCTAATTGAATCATTAGTGTAGTAGAAATCATATTTAGTACCAATTTTTGAGATGTACCAGATTTCATTCGGGTACTACCTGTTACAAATTCTGGACCTACAATTACTTCAATGGGAAATTGAGCAACAGAGGATAAAGGGGAGTTTGGATTGTTCGTAACACATCCAGTAAGTACCCCCATTTTATTACATTCTTCAAGCGCTCCAATTACATAGGGAGTAGTTCCCGAAGCTGCAATTCCAATTACGGTATCCGTAGGGTTAATAGTATATTCTTGTAAATCTTTAAAACCTTGGAAGATATCGTCCTCTGCAAATTCCACCGCTTTTCGAATAGCAGAATCTCCTCCGGCAATAAGACCAATTACCATATCGTGGCTCACTCCAAAGGTTGGAGGGCATTCTGAAGCATCTACAATACCTAATCTACCGCTTGTGCCTGCGCCTATATAAAATAGACGACCTCCGGTTTTCATCCGTAAAGTGATTTGGGAAACTAGTTTTGAAATTTGAGGGATGACTAACTTAACCGCTTCAGCAACTTTATAATCTTCTTGGTTGATAGCAATTAAAATATCCTCAACACTTTTGTTCTCCAGTTGGTTGTGATTTGATTCTTGCTCTGTAATTCGATTCATTTTACAATTTTATAGCTTTTAAATGGCTATAATTAATACTTTTAGTGAAGTAATCAACTAGAAATTGTGATAAAACAAAGCCTCAAGCGACAGATGTCGTTTGAGGCTTTGTTTTCAATTTATTTAGTATTAAGCTAACGTAATTTTCTTTTGAAGATCATCAATGTAGCCTCTAAATCTTTTGTCGGTATCGATTAAATTATTTACTGTTTTACATGCGTGTAGAACAGTGGCGTGATCTTTCCCTCCTGTATGAGCGCCAATACTCGCCAGTGAGGCTTTTGTCATTTGTTTAGAGAAAAACATTGCAATTTGTCTTGCTTGAACCACTTCACGTTTACGCGTTTTAGATTTCAATAATTCCATCGGCAAATTGAAATAATCGCAAACCACTTTTTGAATGTATTCTATGGAAACCTCTCGAGCCGTGTTTTTAACAAACTTGTCAATCATTTGCTTAGCTAAATCTAAGGTGATTGATTTTTTGTTTAGAGACGATTGCGCAATTAAAGAAATCAATGCGCCTTCTAATTCACGCACATTGGTATTGATAGAGTAGGCAAGGTATTCTACGACTTCTTTCGGAAGTTCAATACCTTCGATATACATTTTCTTTTGAAGAATCGCAATTCTAGTTTCTAAATCTGGAGATTGTAAATCTGCGTTTAGTCCCCATTTAAAACGGGAAAGTAAACGTTGTTCAATTCCTTGCATTTCAATTGGTGGCTTATCTGCAGTTAAAACCAACTGCTTGCCTGATTGGTGCAAGTGATTGAAAATATGGAAGAAAACATCTTGCGTTTTTTCCTTACCCGCAAAAAACTGAACGTCATCAATCATTAATACATCAATCATTTGATAAAAATGAATGAAATCGTTATGTGTATTATTCCTTACAGATTCAATAAATTGTTGGGTGAATTTTTCCGAAGAAACATATAGAACGGTTTTATCGGGATGGTTACTTTTAATTTCTAGACCTATTGCTTGTGCTAAATGAGTTTTACCTAATCCAACGCCACCATAGATAAATAATGGATTAAACGAAGTCCCACCTGGTTTGTTTGCAACGGCAAATCCTGCAGACCTGGCCAAACGGTTACATTCTCCCTCTACAAAGTTTTCAAACGATAAATTATGGTTTAGTTGAGAATCAACAACAACCTTTTTCAATCCAGGAATAATAAATGGGTTTTTTATTCCTCGAGCGCCTATTTCCATCGGTACAGAAATAGAGGGATTTTTTGTAGCTGAACGATTACTTGCAGGAACTCGAATCTGGGTCGGTTTTTTCGTAGCCGATCTTGAGTTTTCCATTATAATGCTGTAATCTAAGGTTCCGCGGGGGCCTAATTCCTTTTTGATTGTTTTTTTCAATAAGGTAATGTAATGTTCTTCTAACCACTCGTAGAAAAACGGACTTGGAACTTGAATTGTTAAAGTGTCACCTTTTAGGTTAACAGCTTTAATAGGTTCAAACCATGTTTTAAAACTTTGAGGACTTACATTGTCCTTTATAATCTCAACACATTTTGCCCAAACATTCTCGTGAATTTTCCCCATTTTTAAATACTCCTATTATTATATTTTTAAACTTTTTTAAAAGGAATTGAATTAAAGTTTTTGATCTTACCCCCACAGTATAGATTTGACTCTTTGTTTTCAAATTCGCTAACAAAAGTTGACATAAAAAAGTTTAAAAAAAAATCATTTTACTATTGTATTTCAAGTTTTATTTTACCTACTAAAATTGGGTTAGGCATCTTTTGAATCAAGCTAATTAAGGACCAATTACTTAACTGTTGTTGATAACCTTTTGAACATCTTATAAACAATTTTGTTAACAGAAATAAAAGAATGGAATTTTCTATTTTACCTCGCTTAAATTTTGAAAATTTGCTTTGCTCGAATGGTGGTCGAAAGTAATAAAAAAATCTCAAAAATTGTTGATATGTTTACGAAAGAAATTAAAATTAGAATTAGATATGCTGAAACCGATAGAATGGGCTATGCATATTATGGAAATTACGCCACTTATTTTGAGGTTGCCCGTGTAGAAGCTATGCGTGCTCTAGGAATAAGATACAAGGATTTGGAGGATGATGGGATAATTTTACCCGTGGCAGAATTTTCAGTGAAATATAAGAACCCAGCTTTCTACGATGAAGAAATTATGGTAAGAGTGACCATAAAAGAAGTGCCAAATATTCGGTTCAAATTTTACTATGAAACATTTAACGAAAACGAAAAACTTTTAAACACGGCATTTACAGAACTTGTATTTGTTAACAAGGAAACAGGCCGTCCGATGCCAATTCCAGACAAATTGAAATTACTCTTTAACCCACACTTTTAGTAACGAATAATTTTCAAAGTTTGTACCGTATTTTTAAAACCAATTTGGAAGAAATAAACACCAGGTGAAATATCATTTGGTGAAATTGATTTCCCCTTATTATTGGAAGAGTAATTGGCAATTAACTTACCTTGAATTGTATAAACGAGAATTTTAAAATCAGAATTAGCCAGAATCTCTAGGTTACCCATTCCATTGGCGAAATTATAGCTGTTTAAGACCCGAACGTTATGTTGGTTGATAGTTTCTATCCCAACCATGTTTGCTGGGCGATTAACCGCGCATGAAGAAACGAGTCCTTTGTCTAAAAAAGTATAGCAAATCACCCCATAATTCTCAGCGTCACAAAGAATGCTATCCTGCTGTAGAATTAATTGTGCAGCTTGGGCCATTGTCATTCCACCCGAGTAATTATACCCCGCATTAATAGCTAAAATATGCGTTTTATCTCTTCCAATATTTCTTTCAATCCGCATTAAAGCTGAACTCCATATCGGAGCGTCCTTATACAAGTTATTTTGAAGACTAACTGGGTACATAGCACTAGAGGTTACTTTCCTTCCGTTCCAAAACTCGTTATGTCCATCCCAATTAAATACCCAGTTATTTTGCCAAGTGTTTTCCTTTTGAGAATAAGAAGCAGCCATATAATCCCCAAAACCTTCATCTAAAGCATTTCTTTCTGTCCCGTAATTTGTATTTGGTGCTGCACTTTGCATCACGCCATGGGTATATTCATGGATAATTACATCTGCATCCTCGGCATCATCAACACCTCCCTCACCGAATATGATGTTTGGTGGATTTGCACCTGCATTAAACGCAGATTGGTCCATACCACTGAAACCATGGCAATCCACTTCCATTTGGTAATTATTAATATCAGTAAAACCGAGCGATTGAAAATATTTTTGTTGTTCCGTGATATGATACAATACATTAACGTTTTCGAAGCCTGGTTCAGATCTGTCAAAGTAAAAATTTGGACTATTAGATGTGACAGGATCAATTGTTGGAGGACTAATATCAACCACTTTTACATATTGATTTTCTAAATAAAAGGTTTGATTGTTTGAGTCGTATGTAACTTCTAAATCAACGTCAATCCGCTCTGCGTCAATACTTGGGTTGGTGTTGTCATTATTATCAATAAAACTTGCCCCGTAAGAAGTGTTAGCTGAGGTTACAGGGTCAGGTAGAAATACAAAACCTTTAGCTATAGAATCAACGTCAGAATAATGATTGGAACGTTCTAACTCAAATAAAAGAACATTATTCCGATCTACTATGACTTCAAAGTTTAATCCGGTACTATTTGTATAGTTTACCAAATAACCCTTGCGGTAGACATTATCTTTTTTTACCCAAATCAGTTTTTGATTGTGGATAGTTATAGTGTTGTTTACGTACTGAGATTGTGAATTTAAATCTGGCCAATCCTCATTCAATTCATTTAAAACTATTTCGGGGGAGTTAAAAAGGGAGGTAATGGATCCATTTTTTGACGTGTTTAGTTTTACAAATGCATGATAAACTTCAATACCCTTATAGGTTTTTGTAAATGTGAAATGGTTTTGGTTATTACTTTCCTTGTAAGACACCAAACTCAAACCGTATGGATTTTCTAAGCGTAAATTTTGAAGTAAAAAAGTTTTTGCTTCTTCTATGCTTGTAACTGTTCCTTTCGGGTATAAAAGTTGTGATTTTTCAATTTTATAAGGAATTGAATTATCTATTTCTTTGGTTTTAACTTGGGCTGTTAATTGGAAAAATACCAATCCTAGTAAAATGGTTAGAATGAATTTCATATTTCTTTAAATTTTATCGGATGCAATTTAGTAAGATTTTCAAGAATGGATGAATAATATTTAAGACGAACTGAAATATCTAACAAACAGTCTGTTGTGAATTTTTGAGACAATACTTCTACACCTTCCATCTTAGAAATGCGCATGACATCACTCATTAATTCGTACGAAAAAAATAAACGCAGAGTAATGGTTTTGTATTTGGTAAGAATCTTACCATTTTCAATAGCCTCTTTTGCTGCCGTTTTGTAGGCATGTATTAAACCTCCAACCCCAAGTTTGGTTCCCCCGAAATAACGCACCACGGCAATTAAGGTATTACTTAAATTATAGGATTGAATTTGTCCCATAATGGGAGGGCCAGCGCTATTATGTGGTTCTCCATCATCAGAGTACTTGGTTTCAATGTTTTCAATACCTAAAGACCAAGCGTAGCAAACGTGCCGGGCATTGTGATGTGTTTTTTTTAGCTGATTTAAATGAAGTTCAATTTCATCTGCGGAATGTATGGGAAAAACATATCCAAAATGTTTGGAACCCTTATCTTTAAATAGGCTTTCTGAAACAGATTTTGGCTCAAAATAGGCATCGTCAATTTCTGTCATTTTGTATTTTAATTGAATAGTAATTCAGTAGTAAATGAATACCTAATCCGATAATTACAATGCCTAAATGTGTTAAAATATTAACCGTTAAACCTGCAATCTGAGGTAAGGGGGATTTTAAAAGTATGTAGAATGAACTTGTTGTTGAAATTAAAAAGGGGATTAAATAATTTAGAACAAGAATAAATTGATTGTAACCATTTGGGAACCATATGTGTATAAGTGCCCATGCAAGAATCATAAGGATTAAAACACCAAAAAATGTAGATAAAATATTTGATTTTTTTGTGTACACCAGTTTGGCTTTTGAATCCTTTTCCGCTTGATGCTTTTGAAGAGTCAGTTGATTCTGAGCAAGGGCTTTTTGCGTGGCTACAGATTGGTTTATTTCCATTAAACTGTCTCCTAATGCAACGTATTTCTTGTAGTAAGAAAGACTTTCCTTATAGTTTTCTTGATCTGCAGCAATGAGTGAAAGTACCTCGTAACTAATTCGCAACTCTTCGAAATTACGATTGTCCTCGGTAATTTCTAAAGCCTGCATAGCATAATTATACGCTTCATCTAATTTTTTTGATTGGCGTTCCACCTCTGCTAAATTATTATACGAAACTGCTAGATTTGAGAGATTATTGATTTTAGTATTGATCTCTAAAGCCATCAAAAAATAATATCGGGCTTCTGCTAATAGCCCTTGGGATAAATAATTTGCTCCTAGATTGGAGTAAGTGGTAGCTTCTGCCGATTTATTATACACCTTATCCTGATAGATTTCTAAGGCTTGTAAAGCGTAATTTATGGATTTATTGTAATTCCCCAATCTTTCGTTTGCTGCGCCTAAATTGGAGTACACAATGGCAGTAGTTTCATGATCGTCATTTTTTAAAGCATAAATTAAAGCTTGTTCATTTATTTCGATACAGTCTCGATATTTTCCTTGGTCATATAAAATAGAGGAAATATTAATTAGGTTGGAACTCAAATCCGCATCTTCAATAAATTTCTCCTTGATTTCTAAACTTTTTCTATAGTATTCTAAAGCCGTTTCGGTGTCGAATAAACTGCTGTAAAACACTCCATAATTATTGTACACTCGCGTCAAAAGTTGGGGATTATCTTGTTTAAGAAGCATTTTTTCGGCTTGCTCCAAGTAACTAATTGCTTGAGGAATGCTGTCCTGTAAATACTTGTAAACCGCCATGTAACTTAACCCTTTAGCAATTTCAGAGTCCTTTTTTGCTTTTCGAAGAACTACCAACGCATTTTGGGTGGTTGATAAACACTCGTCCAAGTTTTCATATTTAATTTCCCAGCAATAATCCAATTGTAAGGAAGCTTTATCCACATTATTGCTGGTATTTATTATTTCGTAGTTTAAACTATCTGCTTTTTGCTGATTACTGAAAACTAGATAGTTGAATCCCAGTAAAAGCAAGGTCATAAAAATTTTGGACTTAATCATATACGAAAATTTGGTCTGTTCGGTTCTTAATTATAGTAGAGTAATTCGTGTTTAAAGTAGGTGACTTTACACCGGATTTGATTTCCATATCCGATTTAATTACAAAGGCTTCATCATATAATTGCGCATCAATAAATTGCTGTAGGGTATTTGTGCCGCCTTCAACGAGTACGGATAATATTTGATGTGTGAATAACACCTCCAAAACACTTTTTATGGATCTATCCTCCACTTGAACGTATTCTAGATTTTTTATCTGGATAGATTTCATTTGG
>JBFFMY010000051.1:0-19664 GCA_041563475.1 Salibacteraceae bacterium | reverse complement strand
TTTGGCAGGTGTTCAAAAATATTTTTTGCGGAACCATAATGTTTTAAAAGCTTAATTATAGATGTACTACCAACTCCTTTCAATTGGAGTAGTCCAACGAGGTATTTTAAATCGGGATTCATGTGGGTTTAAGTTTTAGGGTTTGAAGAATATTAACTGTGTTATACTTTTTTTAGCAAAGCATATGAATTAGAGTAAAAAAGGGATATCACATAGTTCTTTCGGTTTTTTAATGGTATGAAAGTAATTCTTTATTTGCGGCTTCTACCGTTTTTCTGGTTTTGTAATTAAACCACTTAGCGCCAAATATCTTGCGCATGAGCATATCAAATTGCATGGTGATGGTTACGTGAGTTAAACCTTTCATGGTATTGGAGAAACCACCAAGCGTTCTGAAATTTAATCCAATGCCTGGAGAAAGGTAACGGATGTAATGCCAAGTTTTAGCAGGCATAAATAACGTTTCCCCTTTTTTTAAAATTACGTGTTTTCCTTTTACGTGATGCAACCCTGGATATTTTTCATAGTCTGGATTTTCAATATCAATTCCGCTATGAATAGTGTATGGATATCTATACAATAAATTATCGTATTTAGATTCAAATAAAACAACAAGCTTTTCACCAATAAACTCGGTTAAAAACAAGTTAGAATTGTCCGCATCGCGATGAATTCGGGTAATGGAACCTTGGCCTCCAAAAAAAGCTAAATTGGTAAAGGGCAAAACTTTATTCGCAATTTTGGGAATAACAATATCTTTTTTTAATTCTGAATCGCCTTTGTAAATATTAAAGGCAAAGAGTCTTTTGTCGGTCGGCCCATTACGTATCAAATCAAGATATTGACCAAAATTCATTTTATCAATAGGTATATTATTCGGGCGGTCAAGAATTTCTATCCCATCATCAAATACACCCACATCAATATGCCCTAGTTTTTCTTTGAAAAAATCAATACTCCATTTGTTCATCGCTGGAGAATCTTTCATAAGATTTTTGATTTTTAAAGGGCGTTGTGGTATGAAGTAATTTTTTTGAAAGTCTTCAAAAGAAATGGAGTCTACTTCATCAATTTTCTCTGAAAAATCTATTGGCATTTAATGAATTTTTTCAAATTTTAAAAGATGCAAATATCATACTTGCAAACAAATGAGGAGAATAAAAAGAAGTAAAATATTTAAACAAAATGGCTAAAATGTGTAGGATGGATTTTCGCTATCGAATGTGTTATCCGGTAATGCCGGATCAACAATAAAGGAGAGGTAGGTATATTCTGCAAACAAGCCTAAATCATCGTAGACCATTACCTTCACGGGCAGATAATCGATTTCTCGGATAATTAACACAAATTTTTTGGCGTAATAATTTGGGACTTTAATCTTTTGACCGGGCTTAAGATCTTCATATCCGTCAACTTCTTCGTTTAATTCTAGAATTTTATACTCGGGTATTCCCATTCTAAAACAAATATCCCGTACTTGTTCATTTCCTGAAACCGTATAGGAAACAGTTGTGTAAATGGAATTCATTATCTTGATTTCCACGTGTTTATTGTCTACTCTTAAAAGAGATAATTGTACGTTTTTATCGGTATTTAGTTTATACTGTTGAAAACCGAATTCTAGCATATCAACTAAGTAACGTCCTCCCCCTTCAAGAATTGTTAAGTGATGCCCATCGCGCATTATACTTCCCAATGGATCTAAGTTAAGATTAATATAGGGAAATCCATTGGGGGAAACGATAGCGTTATTGTTATTTTCACCATGAACATAAATAATTTCTGAAGCTAGTTCCCCGTCTGTTTTGAAACTCCTCATAAATATTTTCTTTGGGGAATATTGCATAAAAACCTCACAATTATTTTCAATCATTTGGCCTTCGATTCTTTCTCTTGTTTGCATTTTGAATCGCGCTGTTTTCAAACCATAAACGGAATCAAACACCTTTTGAATGGCTGTTTCAAAAGCGACTGGTTCTGTATTTGCCTGATTTTTCAATTGTGCAACCAATGGCAATGGCATAACAAATAGCAGTAACTGAAAGAATACTAGAATCGAATTTGGTTTCATTTTAAAAGTTCAAATTTCAAAAAGGCAAATTTAATTTTATCCAGGAAACAAAAAATGGGTTGCTTGTTCAATATCCAAAAAATGTTACTTTCGTTCTATGAACGTTTTGGGGGTATCAAATATAATTTCTGAACTTGTAAAATCTAACGAATGTGTTACGATTCCTGAGTTCGGTGCATTCGTGGTTAATCCATCGAGTGCACAATTAGATTTGGCAAAAAACAGATTCACACCTCCGGGATTGCGAATAAGTTTCAATAGGAAAATCCATACCAATGATGGCTTATTAGCAAGCAAATTAGCAGAACAAGAAGGGATTTCGTACGCGGATTCAATTATTTATTTAAAGGGACTAGTACATACCATTAACTCAGAATTAGAACGTCAGAATAGTTTTGATTTTGGAAGTATTGGTAGTTTTTACGTGACCGCTGAAAAAATATTAAAATTTGAACCAAATTTGAGTCAATCGCATTTTGAGTTTGGTTTGGAACCATTTCATTTAGCCCCATTATCAGTGACCCCAATTTTGGAACGAGAAATAAACTCTGAGCCAGAAAATCAAGTTCAAACGGAGATTAGATACATTCAAAAATCGAGTGTTTGGGGAAGAATAGGATGGGGTTTAGCCGCTGTTCCCCTTTTGGCATATTTAGTTTGGGTCCCAACTAATTCAGGAATTTTTAACTCAAATGGAAATTTTCATTTTTCAAATTTGAACCCATTTAAATCTGCACCCTGTGAAGAATATGTGCAACGTCCTGCAGGATTATCTGCGTTAAACTTGGATAATGAAGGCCTTCTTTTTTCCGAGTTTAATGAAAATAGCGTGAGGTTTTCAGTTCCTGAAACCACAAATGTGGTTACGGAAATATTTGAAAGTCAAATGCAATTTCCATTTCAAATAATTGGAGGGTGTTTTGGAAGTAAAGAAAACGCGGATAGATTGGTGAATAAGTTACAAAGCAGAGGTTATAATGCTGAAATTTACGATTTAAAAAGTGGCTTGTATCGTGTTTCTTATGGAGGGTATTCTACTTTAGGTGAAGCAAGACTCGCTTTGCGTGGAGTAAAGGCAAACGACAATACATCTGCCTGGTTACTCCACAACTAAGTTATTTATTTCTTAATGTATATGGATGGCTAAATCTCCATAATTCATATGTGCTTTAACGGTGGAAGGTGAAGTTCCTTCAAACATTTTCCCATTGTAGGTGTCACTGTTTCCACTATCATCGACTTCTGATATGGTTCCTCCAGGAAGGTTAATGTCCCCAAAACTTGCTTTCCCTTCTAAGATAAAGTTACTTCCGCTTTGAAAGGATAAATCAACATCACCAAACGAGGATTTAATGTCAATTACATCAAAGTCTTTGGAAATAAAATCAACGTCAAGATCTCCGTATTGGGTGGTAATTATGAATTTACCAATGATTCCTTCTATATCCAAATCACCGAATTTAACTTCTGCTGTAAGCTCAACTACAGTACCTAAATCAGCGTCTCCATAGGCGTTTTTCAGGCTCATTCTTCCGACTTCACCTACTTCAACATTACCATATTGAGCATCCAAATTTAGAAGCTTGGCACGTTTAACCGAAGCAGTGGAGTATCTGGATGTGTAATTTAAATACTGTGCATATTTGACTTTCCCACTTCCAAACTTCACGGTTAAATCGTTTTCTTGACTATTTAAATTTCCAATATCTACAGATCCATACGACACAGCAACTTTTGATTTTCCATTTATTTGATTCAGATAAAATGCCCCAAACTTATTGGTAATATCAATATTGCCCGAAACAGGCATCGTGATAGTATAATCAATAGAAAGCTCCTTAAATTGAGAGTCTTTTTCAAACTCTGTTATTGCAGTAACTTTAGAAGGGCTGCCCGTAATGACCACGTTTATTTGCTCTAAGAGTTTTTTTGCCTTTTCTATATTTTTAGCTTCTACAGTTATTTTAACGTCAATTTTTACTTCACTAGTTTCACTGGTAATAATTTTCACAAACCCAAATTTGTTGGCTACTTCAAGATTCACATCTTTATTTACCTTAAAGGTTTTGTGGTACTCCTTACCAAATTGTTCTAATTCTCCTGCGAAAATCTGTAAGCCGATAAATAGGACAAATGTTAAGGCTGCGAACGATTTAAGCTTGAATGTTTTCATGATGTTTTTGTTTAGTAATATTTGATTTTTTAAGTTTTTCAAGTAGTTTTTCTAATACGCTTAGTCGCATTCTATAGTTTTCAATCATGGCATTAATAATTTGTTCATTATCACCATTAATAGCTAACTCTTCTTTCAGATCTATATATTGCAATTCTAATCTTTCCAACTCTTTCATTATCTGGGAAGTGGCTTCGTTATTGTTGGAAGCAAAAAGCATCACTTCTTTTTTCTTTACATCAACCTGCTGGTTAAAAAAGTACTCTGCTTCAGCTAGTTCATTGGTGCTATTTGTATTAATCGTGTTTTGTGATGAAGCAAATTCTTGACTTCCTTGCATTTTACCCAAGTTGAAAAAGAGCCATCCTATTCCAACCACTAAAACAAATACAGCGGCTATTTTGTACAATATTTGAATGGAATTTTTATTTGAATTTTGGGTATGGGATAACTGCGTTTGCTTTTGTTTGAAACGATCAAAATGCCCTGCTTTAGGAAGCTGATCAAAATCTGCTTCATTATCCGCAATGAATTTTTTTAGTTTATCCGACATATTCTTTGTTTTTAATTATTTCAATTAATTTTTTCTTTGCTCTTAGGTATTGCGAACGTGATGTGGAGCTTTCAATTTTCATTATTTCGCCTATTTCTTCATGATCGTAACCTTCGAATAAGTATAGACTTAAAATGGTGCGATATCCGTCAGGCAAAAGGCTAATGGCAGCCTTAATCTCTTCCACTTTATAATCTGGTTCATCTTCCTGTTCTTCTTCTCTATTGGAAATTTGCATATCTTCCATGCTAACCGTATCCAATTTCTTTTTCGCCAAATAATCTAGGCATTCATTTATAACAATGCGTTTTAGCCAAGCGCCAAAACTGGATTTCTGATGCCACTTGTCCATTTTTGTAAAAGCCGACATAAACCCATCTTGCATTAATTCTTCCGCTATCATGGAATCATTTACAATCTTGACAGCCGTTGAAAACATGGCTTTGTAATACAATTCATATAGGTCAAACTGCGCTTGGCTATCTCCCTTGCCGGCTCGTAAAGCCAATTCGTTGTGTATATGAAAGTATGTCGCAGCCACTTTTTTTATTTAAAGAAAGGATAAATTTACATTATCCTTTCTTTGTCTTAACCCTAATGTCCTATTTTACGGTGTACAATTTAATAGACGGGAATTAATTTACGGATGTTGCATCAAATGAAAAAAGCTAATTTTTTTCCATAAAAAAAGGGTGCTTTTTATTAAAAGCACCCTTTAGGAATAATTTTATTTACAAATTACAAGTAATGTTTAAGTAAATTTGAATTTGCTTTCTTACGTAAACTTCGTAAGGCTTTTTCTCTAATTTGTCTGATTCTTTCTCGTGTTAAACCCAATTGGTTTGCAATCTCCTCTAAGGTCATAGGAGCTTTCCCGTTCAATCCAAAAGATAAACGAACAACGTCAGCTTCTCTTGCTTTTAAAGACACTAAAACCCTTTCAATATCTCTACATAGTGATTCTCTCATTAAACCACTCATTGGGTTTTCTGATTGACCGTTGCTTAAAACGTTTAATAAACTGTTTTCCTCTCCATCAATTAATGGCGCATCAACAGAAACTTGTTTTTGAGAATATGTAAATAAATCTGCTACACTATCCGAAGAAGTTTCTAGTAATTCAGAAATTTCTTCATTTGATGGAGCACGCTCATGTTCTTGTTCTAACTTTGAGAATGCATGTGCAATTTTTTGAATCGCACTAACCTTATTCAAAGGAAGTCTAACTACTCTTGAGTTTTCTGCGATGGCTTGCATAATGCTTTGACGAATCCACCATACCGCATACGAAATAAACTTGAAACCTTTCGTTTCATCAAAACGTTTTGCTGCAGTGATTAGCCCAATGTTGCCTTCCGCAATCAAATCTTCAAGAGTTAAACCATGACCTTGATACTGCTTCGCAACAGAAATCACAAATCGCAGGTTCGCATTTACTAATTTGTTTAAAGCTACTTTATCACCTTGCTTAATTTTTACCGCTAACGACACTTCTTCCTCTGGAGTGACCATGCCTTCTTTGGATACATCACTTAGGTATTTATCAATGGATTTAGAGTCTCTGTTAGTAAGCTGTTTGGTAATTTTTAGTTGACGCATATATTATATAGTATGTATGGAGTATTATTTTCAGACTAAAATAAGAATGTGATAATACAACAAATATTTTAATTATACAAAACCCTTCCTAAATTGGGCGTGCAAAGGTACTACGTTTTTTAGCTCGTGTAAAGAGTAAAATCAAAATTTCTTAGATATATACGTATAAATGTGAGAAAAAGTTGATTTTAATTTATTAATTGGCCTGAAACGCACATGCTTTAAGGAGGTAAAGCGCTGGTTATATTGCAATTAAAACAAAGTATACACTTGGCAATAAATATGTTGATTTTCAAATTTAACTAGGCCAATAGTAAATTACAGCCTCTAATGTCGGTATGGTCAAATCGGCCAATAATTTCAAATTCATTTTCGGATATTTTCTTACCTAAATCTTGGGTTGCAATAAATGAGCATGAGTAGAAATTAGACAAATCGATTACGTTAATTCCTCCCGTTTGATTTAGGCCTAATAAGCTTAGTGGATCCGTTGCATCTCGAATCAATACTTTCATCCAAGGTGGGGTTTCAAATATTCCGTTTCCTTTGGAGTAACCCTGAGAAAGTAATTCAGTCATACCATATTCGGAGTGAATTTCTTTTACTCCAAAGCCTTTTTTTAGAGTGGTGTGAAGCTCTTCTTTAACCATTTCTTTTCTTCGCCCTTTCATGCCTCCAGTCTCCATTATTATGGTGTTTTGGAGTTTAAATTGTTTTCTTTCAATTAAATCTAGCAATGCGTAGCTCACACCTAGAAGTATTGTTTTTTTATTGGACTGTTCCAGATTTTCAAGAGTGGAAATTAATTCGTCTAGATTATTTAAATAGAAACCACTCTTACTGTTTTGGGAGTCGACAATTAACTGGTTTACCATATACACTAAAGAAGACTCACCTTGTTCTAAATACGAAGGTAATAGGGCTAAAATGGTGTATTCTTTAATATCTCCGTAAAACCAATTATATCCTTTTTGAAATGATTTTTGATATACTTCTAAATCATGGACTAAATGTTTACTTCTTTCCATGCCCGTAGTTCCACTACTTTGAAAAATAGCTTCAGCCTGTAGATGATCTGAAATAACAGGATGCGTTTTAAAAACGGAAATAGGAAGAAACGGAATGTCTTTGACGCGGTTAATTTTATTTGGGTTAACTCCTAAGAGACCCACAAACTCTTGATAGGCCTGCACATTCTTAACTTGGTAATGAAAGTTTATTAGAGCTTGAGATTCAAATTCCTTTTCATTTCTAATATTCAAGGCCTGATGGCTATACTTTTCCAAGTTTTTTTACGTTTATGGAGATGTCAATTAAATTGTACTTTTGTAATGCAATGAAAATGTGGTCAAAAATAGTATTTATAGGAATCTTAGGGGGGGTAATTTTCACTTCTTGTAAAAAGGAAACGTGTAAGGAGCCGGTGCCTGTACTTACCTATTATCAGTTTTATCAGGATCCTTTAGATACTAATTATTATAATTTGGTGTTTCAATTTACCGATTGTGATGGTGATATCGGAATGGAGTCAGATGCAAAAATCAGAGATGAAAATGGTGAATTGCAAACTACAAATTTTAAAATAGACCTCTATTATTTCGAAAATAACCAATGGAATTTGTACGAGTTTGCCTCTGAAGATGGACTAAATTCAAGAATTCCTGTTCTTGGAAATAGCGTTGCTAATCCTATTTTGGATGGTGAAGTTGAAAAGAAATTAGAGAGAAATTTCAGTTTAGGAGGATTAGATACTATAATGTTTAAGTCCAGAATATTGGATAATGCGGGCCATTATAGTAATCTAATTGAAACTCCTGGTTTTGCCCTCTAGAATTCAATTCTATTAGCCTAAAGAATTTTCCAAGCCACAGAAAGTGTAAGCAAATTGTTCGTTAATGTTGTTGTTGTATTTGCATTTTGCAACTCGTAATAATCACCAATCGCTCCTTGATACCTAAAATCAATTATAAATAAAGGAATGTCAATTGAAATACCTGCAGTTGCTGAATAAAAGGAATCTTTAAAATTAGCCTCTTCCAAGTCGCCAACAGAACCCAGCTGGTATGAAGGTATTACCCCCGCATTTAAGCGCATCTTAAATACTTTTAAGTCTATAAACTTATACCCAATCATAAGGGGTAAATCAAAAGCGTTAAAGTCGATTTCCTTAGAGTTACCATTAGCGCTTATAATTCCTTTTCTAGAAATAAAAAGTCCCTCTGCTTGTAAGCTGATTTTTTTAATTTTAATTCGAATTAACCCACCTCCAGAAAAAGAAACAGCATTATCAATTTTAAAATCTACAGCACTAGGGAGAACTCCATTAAAATTATAGTTAGCCCCAACTTTTAAACCTAAGTTGATTTGTGCGTTACTATTTTGAAAGGAAAGGAGTAAAAAACCGAATAAAAAAAGTCTAAAAACCTTCATAATGATATAATTAGATGTTACAAATCTAATTGTAATCAATAACCTTGCCTAACTTTTTTTGACAATAAGTTTAAATCCCTTTCCGTGTACATTAATTATTTCTAGGTTTTCATCCGGGCGAAGATACTTTCGTAGTTTGGTGATATACACGTCCATACTCCTCGAATTAAAATAACTGTCGTCACCCCAAATTGCTTTTAAAGCAAATTCACGCTCTAATACATCATTTCTATTTTGGGCTAATAATTTTAATAGTTGCGACTCTTTTGAGGTTAATTTTTCGGTAATATCTCCGTTGATTAGTGTTCGTTCATTTGGGTTAAAGCTGAAAATTCCAATCGTAAAGTCTTTGGTATTCTCGTTATCAATCATTTCACTTTTGGTTCTTCTAAAAATAGCATTAATTCGAAGCAAAAGCTCTTCCATACTAAAAGGCTTAGTCACGTAATCATCTGCACCTAATTTGAACCCTTCAATGGTATCTTCCTTCATAGACTTTGCAGTCAGGAAAATAATTGGGGTTTTTTTATTTAATTTTCGAATCTCCGAGGCCATGGTAAACCCATCTTTTTTAGGCATCATTACATCGGAAATAACCAAATCGTATTCTTTTTTGGTAAAGGCATTAAAACCTTCTTCGCCATCTTGACAAAGTTTCACATCGTAATCTTTTGCACGTAAATATTCTGCTAGAATAGTCCCTAAATTGGGATCGTCTTCAACAACTAGGAGTCTGAAATTTTGCATAGCTTTTATTTTACTTTTTTACTTGGTTTAGGTAAATAGATGCTAAAAGTAGAACCTTTTCCTAAATCACTCTTCACATCAACTGTTCCACCATGTCGAGTAACAATGGTTTTAACATAATTTAAGCCCAATCCAAACCCTTTCACATCATGTAGGTTACCTGTTGGAACTCGGTAAAGCTTGTCAAATACTTTACGTAGATGTTCAGCCGCAATTCCAATTCCATTATCTGTTACTCGAATCGCAATCTGGTTTACTACATTTAAAACTTCAATTTTTATTTCTGGATTTTCTCTAGAATACTTAATCGCATTATCTATAAGGTTGTATACTAAATTAGTTAGATGCACACGATCACCTATAAATTGGTAGTTTCCAGATGGATCAACTTTAACAGTGACTACACCTTTTCGTTCTTGGATTTTCATATCCATTTTACCTACGACTTCCTGAACTAATATGCTTATATCAACGTCCTCTTCTTTTAACTTAAAAGCTCCTTTATCCAGAACAGCACTTTGCAATACCTCCTCCACTAGCATTCCAAGTCGCTTGTTTTCTTCGTTTATCATTTTGAGGTATCTAGAAACCAACCCTCCATTACTGGACATTGCAGGGTCATTTAAAACCTCTACAGCCAAAGAAATAGTTGATATAGGAGTTTTAAGTTCATGCGTCATGTTATTAATGAAATCATTTTTAATTTCAGAGTTCTTTTTTTGTGTGATAATGGCTTTCACCGTCCAATAAAAAATATAAATAATGGCTAAAACAACGAGAATAGAGGTGAGAAGCATAAAAAAGGATGATTTGAAAATAAACCCTTTCTCTTTTGGGAAATAGACTTTTAGAAACCCAGGTTTCCCTACCATATCTCGCCTAAATAAGCGTGTTTGGTGTTGTGAATTTTCTAAGTGTTGGCTTATCGTTGGCCGATTTCCAAACCTAAATACTCCCTTACTATCAAAAACGCCATATTCAAACCCTGTTTCTATACCTTGTTCATATAAAGCAAGAATTAATAGTGAGTCAAGAAACAAAGAGTCAATTCGCTCCTCGAGTTTATCCGTATAATTAATTTTAGTAAGGCGTTTTTCAATCTCACCAACATACGCATTTTTGAGGGCGATTCTTTCCTGTACCTCTTGATTTAAAGAAAACTGCTTGTATAGAGATCTTCCACCTAACCGGTTAATGAAACCTGAAGATTCTTTTCTCAGAGAGGGTAATTGAATATTCATTTTTTCTGAAATGTCAGAAACTGTTTTTCCTTCTTTTTCTTCTGTTAAGGAAATTTCAACACTCTTTCCGTCTTGAACTCTGCGTTCTACAAGTAAATATTCATACGTAGTATCCCCACCTGCCGCAAAAATTTTTTCTTCGGCATTATCATCAATGAACAAATATCTATTTTGTTCTTGAGCCTTGAGTGTATTCATGGTTTCATAACTCTCCAGATAATCTGAAACTGCATGCAGAGCATCTTTTACATTTCGGTTAAACTCTTCTTTACGAAGTTCAACAGAACTATGTACCCAATAAAATTGCATTCCAATTAGTGAGAGCACTGCCACAGTAATTGCAACAATCAGAAGCTTGATTATGTTGTTTTGCATTGAAGACAAAAATAATCTTTAGGCCCTTGTTTTAGAGGGTTTAACGTAATTTAACATCCGTTAATCTGTACTTAGTAATTGAATCAATGAGCGCGTTTATTTTTGATATGTATCAACTAGTGTACTTTTGTTCTTTGATATGAATTAATTATGAGGGTAGTTATTTTTTTAGTGGTAGCATTTTTTCCAATAGTGAGTTTTGGACAAGGTTGGAAGACGTTTCCTAAAGCAAGGGAAAAGGCGCAAGAGTCTGGAATTGGAAAAGAAGGCATATTAACGGATTCCATTCCTGTAAAAACGGAATTAGCACAAGGGTTAAGACAACCAGGATTTTTGAAAATAAGCGTTTCAACGGACATTAAAGAAATGGATAAGGCGTACACAAAAGCAAGTAAAGACGACCCTAAAGTTCCAGGTTACACTATCATAATATATTCTGAGTCAGGGGCTAATAGCCGCAATAATGCGCGTATTCGACAAACTGACTTCACTACAAAATTTCCTGACTTTGTTTCGTACCTCAATTGGAATAACCCCAACTATGAAATTAGAGTGGGTGATTTCAGGACAAAGCTGGAGGCTGAAAAAGTGTTAATTGAAATAAAGGAAGAATACCCTTCGGCTATTGTAAAAACAGAAAGAATTGAATTACCCAAATTAAATGATGAAGATAAGGACTAGACCGTTTTTCTTGAATCTCGTTTCATTTTATAGACTAATCCAAAGGCAATAAGCACCACAAGTGCATAAGGGAATGCCATTAAATAAACAATTCCATTGTTTATTCCTGTTCCTTTACCCGATATATCTGTTTCAACAACGGCTCTACACATACTGCATTGTGCAAAGGATACCGCATGAAATAGAATCATACTTATTAATAATGCTATTTTTTTATTCATTCGAATTGTAAATAAATTTAATAGTAAGGAGAAATCATTACATACACCATAATACCCGTTAAAGAAACGTAAAGCCAGATGGGATATGTCCACTTGGCCATTTTTTTATGTTTTTCAAAGTCTCCTCCGATAGCTCTAGAAATTGTAATCAATACAAGTGGAGCCAAAGAAGCGGCTAAAATTATATGTGTTATTAGAATGAAAAAATAAACATATCGCACGGATCCTTCGCCCCCGAATTTGGTACTTTCTACTAAGGCATGGTAGGTAACATATCCAACAAGGAAAAGCACGGAAGTTATGACTGCCGATAGCATTAAATTCCGGTGCAGTATTTTTTTACCCGATTTTACTGCTACCAATCCGGATACCAGAATTAAAAATGTGCTACCATTCAGAATGGCATTGAATTTCGGGATAGATTTCACCCATTCATTTGCTTCGTCTCCTTTCGGTAGATAGTATAAAAATGCGACCGCCACAGGCAATAGAATGGCAATTGCCGTAATCCATTTTGAGTTATTTTCTTTTTTCAAATTGATCCTCCCTTCGTTTACTATTTTTTTGATATTCTTCTAATCGAATTCGTTTAATTACGTCAATAATACTCGACTGATCTACATACTGATTTCCGTCTAAAAATCCTCTAATGTGTTTGTCTTTATCCACAATAATAACCGTGGCCATTCCGGGTTGATAAGCTAATCCAATTGAATCGTATTCGCTATTTAATAATAAGCCGTTATGCGTAAAATCAACAAGGTAATTAGAGTCTGCATTAACAAAAAACCATTGGTCTTTCTCAATATTGAATGGACGAATATATTCGTGCAATGTAGCAGAATCCCAATTGGAAGGAGTGAGGTTTATTGAAATGTATTTAATATCTTTTTTATCAAAAAATCGTTCGTTGATTGCCTTTATTACCAAAGCATTTCGGGCACTAGAATCACTGCAATCAACGCAAAAGAAGTTATAAACGAGAATATTTCCATTTAGATTTTTAGTGAAAATAGAATCCCCATCGAAATTCACAAATTGCCCATCTGGAACGGAATAAATTACGGAATCTTTTTCGGGTCCGTAATACAGCACATCATCAATATGATGTTTCCCTGTAGAAAAGAGCACGTATAACAATGAGGGAAAAAGGAGTACGATGAGTACAATTATTATTTGCTTCCATTTCATGATCACAAAGGAATAAAAAAACCGTTAGCTCAAGGAGAACTAACGGTTTTTTTAATTTTTTAAGTTGTTGCTTAAATAGCGGTATCAGCTCCTGCTTCCACCAAAATGAAAAAAAGCAAATACAATAAAAAGAACATATATGGCGCAAGAATTAACCAACGAAGTGGTTTTCTTTCTTCACCTAAATGCATGAAGACCATGATGATATACGCAGCTTTCACTGCGGTTAAGCCAATGTAGGCAACTTTAATCATATCCCAAGCACTCTGATTGTCAAGAAAAAGGGCTTTTCCTAAAACAATACCCATGGTAACTTCAATAATGGTAATTACGGAAAGAATGATGGTTACTTTATATATCTCTTTACGTTTTTTTACGCCTTCTTCTTCGCTATGGTGAGCATGTAATGAATACTCTATAATGTCGTCTCTTTTCATGTGTCAATAATTTTATTAGGTAATAATTAAACCAGGTAGAAGAATGTAAATACAAAAACCCAAACCAAATCAATAAAGTGCCAATAAAGCCCTACTTTTTCAACCATTTCATAGTGTCCTGTTTTTTGGTAAACACCTTTCCTTACGTTTAGTAAAATAATGAGATTTATAATTACCCCACTTAAAACATGCGTTCCGTGAAATCCTGTAATGAAGAAAAAGAAATCGGCATACAATGGAAGCCCGTACTCATTTTCATGAAGGTTAGCTCCCTGAACAACCCGGTGGTTTGCTTTAATTTCTTCTGCTTCTGCACCAGAAATTACTGTTCTATCTCGTAGCTGAATTTCAGTTCCTTCCTCATTCATGAGTCTAGCCATCGTGCCATCTCCCATGTCATAGGCACCATATTCAGAACCTTGGATAAAAGTACTCCACTCCCACGCTTGAGAGCCTAAGAAGACAGCTCCACCAATAACCGTTAAGAACAACCATTTGGTAACCCCTTTTTTATCCATTCTATGTCCTGCTTCAACAGCAAGTACCATAGTAACCGAACTAATAATCAGGATAAATGTCATGAACGCTACATACAACAATGGAAGTTCAGTATGATGCACAAAAGGAAAGTGGTAAAATATATTTTCTGTAATTGGCCATACATCTGCATATTTTACACGCATAAATGCCAAAGCACTTAAAAAGCCTGTAAAAGTCAAGGCATCTGAAATTAAAAAGAACCACATCATCATTTTCCCATAACTGATGCTGAAAGGTGAGCGTTTACCCGCCCAAAGTTCTTTTGTTGTTAGTTGTTGTGTAGCTTCTCCCGCCATATTTAACGCGTTATTGTTTGATTAATTGATGTACAGTAAAAAAAGTAATAAAAATATCCAAACTCCAGTAAGGTAATGCCAATACCAAGAGGCCAATTCAATACCCAGTTTATTAGAAGATGAATATTTGTTTCGAATTGATTGGATAAAAGTAACTAAGAGCATGATATTTCCACCAAAAACATGCGCTAAATGAATAAAAGTAAGCGCATATAAAAAAGAGGAAGATATGTTTGTTCCAGAAAAATACATTCCTGCATCTACCATGAATGCATACGCTTCAAATTGAGAATACACAAACGCAAGACTTAAAAACAAGGTTAACCCAAGTCCTAGTTTTATTCCAAATTGATTGTCTTTTTTCGCTGAAAAATCGGCATAAAATAATGTGATACTGCTTAAAAGAATAAGTGCAGTACTCAGATAAAATGGAGATGGTAAATCAAATTGCAACCAATCTGGGTCGGCTTGACGAACAACATATGCACTGGTTAAAGATGCAAAAATCATCGTCATTCCAGCCATTGCAACCCATAATAACGGTTTCGCTGTTTTAGAACGAATTGTTTTTTGCTCTTCTATAGAAATGCTATTTGTCATTACATTATAAATATTTTGTCAAACATGAGTGCTAACTGCGCTAATGGTAAATAGGCAAATGAAGCAAACATAATTTTGAGCGCCATTTTATCGTCTAAAGTAGAGAATAATTTCGCAGAATAATAAACCATCCAGAAAGCTAAGGCTGTAATTACAATTGCAGAATAAATACTTGTTTCTCCAAAATAATACGGAAGTAAACCTGCAGGTATCATCGCAAGGGAGGTTAACAAAATAACGGTCGCGCTTGCCTTATCTTTTAATCCATTTATTGGAAGTAAATGGAATCCACCTTTCGTGTAATCATCATTCAATTTCCAAGCAATACTCCAAAAGTGAGGTAATTGCCAAGCAAATTGAATAATAAAAAGAATTCCAGGTACGAGTCCGAACTTACCGGTTACTGCAACGTAACCCAAAAGGGGTGGAATTGCACCCGGAAATGCGCCAACAATCACAGCCCACGAAGTTTTACGTTTAAGTGGGGTGTATATTCCTGCATAAACAAACATGGCCAAAGCCCCAAGCAAACCGGAAAGCGGATTTAGAAAGTATCCTAATAAAAAGATACCCAAAGTTCCAGTGGTTGCAACCAGAATAATCCCCTCAAGTACACTCATTTCTCCAGATGGAATTGGACGATTAGCAGTTCGATCCATTAATTTATCGTAATCTTTCTCAATAATTTGGTTCATGCCATTTGCGGCACCGGTAACTAAAAAACCACCGATAGATAGAATTATTAGTTGAAGAAAATTTATTGAAGGAGCAGCATATAGGTATGATACAACCGCTGAAAACACTACTAAAGACGCTAATCTCATCTTAGTAAATGCAGCGTATACTTTTATTCTCGTTAATACTGATGTAGAATCCTCAACAGCTTCACGCGATTTGATCATCATATTGACTGACTTATTTGATTGCAAATCTAATATTAATAGGCAAGGAGACAAATTTCAGCAAGGGAAATTGCGGGAAGTTTTGATACAACGCTTTTGGTCCACTACAAGCGTATATTTCTGATAATTTTACTTGATTGAAGTGATTTTTAAAAATCACATTCATTACTTTACCGGATAGGTTACTGAATTCCGCTCTGTTTCAAATAAGGTAATTTGTAACTCCATATTTTCAGGAAGCGCCTTATGAATAAGATTGTAGCAAACAACTACAATATTCTCAGCAGTAGGAATCAGATTTTTAAATTCTGGAACATCTAAGTTCAAATTCTTATGGTCTAATTTATCAATTACTTGAATAGCAATGATATCCTTCAAGACTTTCATATCAATAACATAACCCGTATCCGGATCAACTTCACCCGTTACTGAGACTACAATATTATAATTATGTCCATGGTAGTTTATGTTGTTACATAAACCGAAAATCTCCTCGTTTTTAGCCTCTGACCATGTGGGGTTGAATAAACGATGAGCTGCGTTGAAATGTGCTTTTCTGCTAACTTGAACTTTCATTTTTAGTTTTTTTGAAGATGTTTTTCTACTTCTTTTAGTGCAATTTGAAGCCAAATTGTATACTCTTCTGGATTAGAAAGAATAGCAGCATTTAATTCTTCAAGGGTAATATATTTCCAATCAGCTACTTCTTCAGGGTTTGGTATCGGATCTCCATTAAATTCCCCAAAAAGAACGTGGTCGAATTCATGTTCGGTAAGTCCATTACCGAATTCTTTTTTATACGTAAAACTAAATACTTCATTTAAATCTACATCAAAACCCATTTCTTCCATAAGTCTTCTGTGAGCAGCCTCTAAGGTAGTTTCTCCATCTCTTTGATGGCTACAACATGTGTTGGCCCATTCCCCACCAGAATGGTACTTTGTTAAAGCGCGTTGTTGGATTAAAAACTCACCTTGACCGTTAAAAATAAAGATAGAAAAAGCCCTATGAAGCACCGCTTTTTCATGAGCTTCCAGCTTATCCATTAACCCAATTTGACGGTCGTTTTCATCTACTAAAATTACTTTTTCTTCGGCCATTTTTTAGTTATTGTTAGGTCAGCAAAGGAAATGTTTTTTTGGATGCCACAGATTAATTTTTTTTAATGATGTGATTACGGTTAGTTTTAGTTCAACATGTAATAATTCAAGATTAGAATTGCTAAAAGCGAAAGAGTTGTTAAGTCACTTAGCCACCATTTTTTTGTTTCTAAATGAAAAACGGAAAACAAAATGGAAATTGGTATGGCAATTACACCAATTAAATAATGATTTCCATCGGTAAAGAAACCAACACTTATACATGTGATTAGTAAATACAAGAAGTTTAAGGTGAGGGATTTTTGAATTTTGATAATAGACCGGCTACTTGCTCTAAAATATGAAATGGCCTGAAAAATAACAAGAATTGAAATGGCAAGGGTAACGTACATCGGAAAATAATTTTTCAAATCAAAAAAAGTAAGATGATTTGGCCATTCATTTAGCTTTAGATAATTGGGAGTGTTGAATGTAAAAACTAACGCATCATGAAAAAGCCATGGAGTTAAAAAGCCAATTAGCCCAATTACATAATGACGCAGTTTTGGTTGACTGATGTAATTCATAGAAAACAAAAGGATGAACAGCAACGTAATCGATGGAAAGAAAATTAATGAGGCGAACCCTATAAAAAAGGCACTATTAAATACACTACTTGATTGAATAGATCCTTTTGATTGTGTGAGAATTAATTGGTAGCTAAATAAAAGAATGGGAGTAGAAATAAGCATTGGGCTCAAAACCAAATCACACGGGTAGAACGACAAGAAAATTCCTGTGAAAAGAAATAACAAGTAATGAATTCCTTTTAGAATATTAATTTCTTGGGCTATTTTATTAAAATAAAATCCTGAAAAAATGACTAGAGTAGTGGATAGAAAGTGCGATGTCCATGGGGAAAAATTATTAAATTGAAGAAGCCAATTCTCGAGTAACCCTATGCTTGTTTGATTTGGTTCAACCGCGTAAAGACCTATAAACAATCCTAAACGCAAAGAAATTAAAATGAATACGATTAATATCCAGGATAAAGGCTGACTTGTTTTAAAAATTCTTAGTAACATATTGAATTAATTATACTTTTGCGGGTATATAAATAAAGCGATATGAACTCGAGCGAATTTTGGTATGGTGTTGGTGATTTTTTCACGGAATCTTTTGCAATTTTAAGACTAGGCGGTAACGCAGTAAACTGGTTCTTTATAGTGATCATTTTTTTAGCGCTGGTTGTATGGATGGTTAAACAATCCAAATACAATTCTCAAGAAATGAAAGAAAGCGGCAAATTAAAATAAGCCGTCACTTATTTCAAATCAAATCCAATGTCAGTTCGGTAATTCGCATTATCGAACTTTATTTTTTGGGTATTTTTGTACGCAGATTCTAGAGCCTTTGCACGGGTTTCTTCTAAACCAGTGACGGCAAAAACCCTACCTCCATTTGTAACTACTTTTCCGTTTTCTTGTTTTGTACCCGAATGAAAAACCAAGGAATCCGTATCCGATAATCCAGTTACTTCTTTTCCTTTTTCATATTCCTCTGGATATCCACCAGAAACCATAACCACGGTTGTGGCCGTTCTACTATCAATTTCCAATTCTTTTTCATGCAAGTTACCATTGGCCACCCCTTCAAATAAATCAAATAAATCTGATTTAATTCGTGGAAGAACGGCTTCCGTTTCTGGGTCACCCATTCTTACATTGTATTCAATAACATATGGTTTTCCTTTCTTATTCATCAACCCAATGAAAATGAAGCCTTTATAATTAAAGTCTTCTTCGTTTAAACCGTTTATGGTTGGAATAACCACTTCTTCTTCTACGCGTTTAAGGAAATCATCATGGGCAAATGGTACCGGAGAAATAGCGCCCATACCACCCGTATTTAAGCCAACATCACCTTCGCCAATTCGTTTATAATCTTTTGCTTCTGGTAAAATTTTGTATGATTTCCCATCTGTTAAAACAAAAACGGATAATTCAATTCCAGATAAAAACTCTTCAATTACCACCGTTTTACTTGCATTTCCAAACTTGGCATTGGCTAACATTGCTTCCAACTCTAACTTGGCCATGCTTAAATGGTCAATAATTAAGACCCCTTTCCCTGCGGCTAATCCATCTGCCTTTAAAACGTATGGTGGTTTAAGACTGTCTAGAAAGTCATAACCATCTTCAATATTTTCTTCCGTAAAGGACGCGTATCTTGCGGTTGGGATATTATGACGATACATAAATTCTTTGGAGAATTCTTTACTTCCTTCGAGTTTTGACCCCAAGGCATTCGGACCAATAACTGGAACATTTTTTATTTCCGTATCCGCTTCAAAAAAATCTCTTATTCCATTTACCAAAGGATCTTCAGGTCCCACAATAACCATTTTGATTTGGTTTTCTAAAACGACCTTTTTAATTCCCGGAAAGTCATTTACCTGAATATTTAGGTTGGTACCCACTGAAGAAGTGCCAGCATTTCCTGGAGCAATAAAGATTTTTGATACTTTT